>JAPPJY010000092.1 GCA_028874335.1 Gemmatimonadota bacterium
GTTTCCGCTTATTGAAAATCCAATTCGTTGCGATTCATGAATTAATCAGGTTAGACGATCAGACCGGTTTCCGGTTGCAGGTTATGCGTCACCGGCTTTCGCGGCGCAGATCCAGCCAATCGAGTTCATCCCGTGTCAGCCCGACTTCCATCGCCTCCCGGTTCAGGAGGCTTTCCTCGACCGACCTGCAGCCCGACACCGTAAAGACGTTCAGGGGCTGGTTGAAGAGATACGCCAGCGCGATCTGCGCCACGGTCTTTCCGCGCTCGCCGGCGAGTTCGGTCGCGCGTTCCAGCCGTGTAAAGTTCTCCTCGTATCCATAGACCTGCGCGCAGCCTTGCGTCGTTTCCTTCGCCATCCCGGCGATGTTTTCGCGCGTCAGAAGACCGGAGAAAAATCCCTGCGCCAGGCTGGACCAGGAAAACACGGGCATCTGCGACTCCCGGTACCACGCTCTTTCCCCGGCGCCTCGCGGACCCGAAATGCTCAGACAGCCCTCCCAGATCTCCTTTACGCGCACGGCCAGGCTGAAATTCGGGCTGCTTGCTGCGAAAGGCGTCAGCCCGCGGCTTTCCGCGTATGAATTCGCTTCCTGGATGCGATTCACCGTCCAGTTGGACCCTCCGAAGGCTCGGATGCGTCCTTCGGACATATGCTCGTTGAGGGCCTCGACGAGGGGCCCGACCGGCACCGCGGGATCGTCCCGGTGAAGCAGGTAGAGGTCGATATAATCCGTCCTGAGCCGGGCCAGAGAGTCGAACAGGTCGGAGGCGACGTCGAACACGGTCACCCTGCGGCCGCGGTCCGCGTTCGGATGGCCGCCCTTGCTGAGGATGAATACATCGCTTCGGTTGCCTCGCCGGTCCATCCATGCGCCCAGCGCCCGCTCCGCTTTGCCGTTACCGTATACCGGCGCGGTATCGAAACTGTTGCAGCCCAGCGCTCGAATCCCGTCGAGAAAATCGATGCTCGCTTCGAGATCGTCCGTCGATACCATTAACGTGCCCTGAACCAGGCGCGAGACCGGTTTGTCGATTCCTTCGATACGGCCGTATTTCATTGGGGATCCATATTAATTACGGTATACCGGATATATTATATTTAGTATATATCGCAGCGTTGAAAAAGCGATGAGATAAAGGCGGGCGCCCACAAGGGACGCCCCTACGAATTCAACAACGACGCAAAACGCGGAGGGTTCGATTCGCGGATGCCTGGTTATGTAGGGGCGACACTTGTGGGCGCCCAGCCATCGGACATCGAAACGGTCCGCCGATGACAAGTCCGGTTATCCGCCCCTCGACGAGGGCAACCACAACGGTTGCCCCTACGAATACAACGTCGTCGCGTAAAACAGAGGGTCCCATTCGAGGATGCCTGGTTATGTAGGGGCGTCCCTTGTGGGCGCCCGGCCCTCGGACATCGATACGGTCCGCCGATGCCAAGTCCCTTTATCCGCAGCGCGACGAGGGCACCCACGCGGCTTGCCCCTACGAATTCAACGTTGTCGTGGAACACAGAGGGTTCGATTCGTGAATGTCCGGTATTGTAGGGGCGTCCCTTGTGGGCGCCCGGCCCTCGGACATCGATACGAATCGGCGATATCGATTGGCCGATGTCTGATTGTTTTAGGGCGCCCGTCCTTTCCCGGGTTCATTCCATCGGGAATTTCAGCCCAATCTGTTCGCGGATCGTATCCATCGTCCCCATAATCTCTACGGTCTCATCGAGCGGGATCTCTTCGCTTTCCAGTTTCCCCTCGCGCAGGTAGCGGCCGACCGCTTCCGCCTGGCAGTTGTACCCGTTCCCGTCGTACTCGCGCTCGACCAGCGTCTCCTTGCCGTCTCGCACCAAAGTCGCGGTCGTTCCGCGCCAGTACGGCGGATGAATGCGGATGATCCCTTTGGTACCCATAATGTGCGCCCAGTGAGACGTGCCGCACTGAATGGACGTGAACAGCATGGCCATTGCTCCCGCGTCGTATCCGAGCATCATCCCGGCCTGTTCGTCCACCTCCAGTTCTCCGATGTGTCCCATACTCATCACCCGGGACGGCTTGCGCCTGTAAACCATAGACGCGAAAGAAAGCGAATAGATGCCCACGTCCATCAAAGCCCCGCCGCCCAGGGCCGGGTCATAGAGACGCGACTTCGTCGTGCCGGGACGGGATCCGAACCCGAAGTCGGCCGAAACCATGCGGACGTCGCCGATGGCGCCGTCGCGGAGCCATTGCCTGACCTGGTACATGATCGGCAGGAAGCGCGTCCACATGGCCTCCATCAGAAAGAGGCCCTCATCCCATGCAACCGCGACGATATCGGCGGCTTCAGGACGATTGATCGCGAACGGCTTCTCGCACAGTACCGGTTTGCCCGCTCGCAGACAAAGGATACTGTTATCTCTGTGGAGAGAATGCGGCGTTGCGACGTAGATGACGTCCACGTCCGGATCGTTCGCAAGCGACTCGTAGCTGGGGTGCCGCCTGGAAATACCGAATTCGTCTCCGAACGCATCCGCAGCCTGCTGCGTCCGCGAACCCACTGCGACCGGTTCCGCGTCGGGAACCGCCTCCAGACCCTTCACGAACGATCGTGCAATGGCCCCCGTGCTCAGGATACCCCATCGGATGCTTTCGCCCATTTCCTCTTCCTCTCTGTGATTTTCGTGATCGTCGGGTCCTTGCGATCTGCCGCGACGGAACGAAGGAGACGATTATCCACCGGCGCCGCGGGGCGGACCGTCATCGCGAGTGGCCAGTACGCGGGGCGACAGCGCCTCCAGCTGCGCCAGCGGCTCCTCCAGGCTGCGGATCGCCTGCACCCAGAAGTCGGGCTGTTCCAGGTCGCTGCCGAGACTTCGCCTGGCCACGTTCTCCGCAGTGTCGCTGCCCGTCAACCGCAGAAAGCTTTCGTAACGGGGCAGGAATTCCGGGCCCTCCTTCCTGAACATGGCATAGAGCCCCCGGCTCAACAGATAGCCGAACGTATACGGATAATTGTAAAACGTGACGCCCGTAATGTAGAAATGCAGCTTGGATGCCCAGAACCACGGGTCCTCTTCCCCCTCTTGGAGCACGTCGCCGAGTACTTCGCGCTGCTTCTCCGTCATCAGCGCCTTCAACTGAGAAACGCTCAACTCACCGTTGCCGCGTTCCTCGTAGAGCGCCTTTTCAAACTCGAACCGGACCGGAATGTCCAGGAGATAGGTACCGCCGTGGCCCACCTCCGAATCCAGGACCACGGCTTTCTGCAGGTCGTCCACGTCCGGGTTCGAAAGAACCCCGTCGGCCAGGATCATCTCGGCGAACGTGGATGCGGACTCCGCCAGCGTCATCGGGTAATGCCTCGCAAACGGCCGCAGATCGCGCATCACGTGGCTGTGAAACGCGTGGCCCGCCTCGTGCGCGAGCGTCAACGCATCGCCCATGGTGCGGTTGTACGTCATGAAGATCCGCGATTCCGAGATCATCGGCGATCCCGTGCAAAAACCGCCGGGACGCTTTCCCGCGCGCGGTTCGTAGTCGATCCACTGTCTGTCGTACATATCCTGCGTAAAGCTTCCCAGGGCCGGATAAGCCGTGGCGAACGCGCCCTGAACCAGGGATTTTCCCTCATCCCAATCCATGGGCGACACGTCGGGAAAGGGCAGCGGGGCGCCAAGGTCGAACCAGGCCACGTTCTCCAGACCCATCGCCGTCGCCCTGAAACGCTGGATCCGGCGCCCCACCTCGATTTCGGAAAAAATCGCGTCGAACATCGCATCCAGTGTCTTCCGCGAGATCGCGGACTGGAACAGGGCCACTTCCAGAAAATGCGGGACCTCGCGGTAGCGATTCATCGTAAGCCGCGTACCGGATATCGCATTCAACGCGGCCGCCGCGACGTCTTCCACGCTTTCCCACGCGGCGTTGCCCCCCTCGAACGCGGCCCGCCGGACCCGCCGGTCCGGGTTTTCCATCAACGACCGCCGCTGGGAAATGGGCACCTTCTCATCCCGGCCGTCGGGGAACCGCATATCGAATTCCAGCTTCCCGGACACGGTATCGTAGAGCCGCCCCCACGCCGAGATGCCGTCCACCCTCAGGTCTGCCGCGAGCGCCTCTCGCGCCGAATCCATGGTATACCTGGCCTCGCGGCGCATCCGTCCCAGGAGATAGCCGGCATTCGAAAGCGACTCCCGGCCGGCGAGCGCCTCGAAGCTGCCGTCGGACGCCGTCTTCAATCCCCTCAGCAGTTCCGTCTGAAGCTTGGTGGCCTCTGCGTATTGCAGCGTCAACGCGGCCTCTTCCTTCAGATATGCCTCGTTTCGCGCGTCGGCGGCCGTCAGGCATCCCACGTAGGAGGCCACGTGACGCAGCCGCGTGAACAGGTCCTCGCTGCGGAGGAAGATATCCTCCCAGGTTTCGACATTTCCGTCGTCCAACGCCTCCAGGGCACTGGCCGTTTCCAGAAGAACCCGTGTATCCGTCTCCAGGGCATCCTTGAATCTCACCATCTCCGGTCCGTTGAACGCCGGGAAATAGCTCGTCAGATCCCAGTCCATCCCCGCTTGGGCAACAGTCTCCTCCATACGTTCCTTCCTTAAGAATCGAGTTCCACGCCCAGAATCCTCGCCGTGGTCCCCCCCATGATCATCCTCAAGTCGTCCGCGTTCAAGAACGCGCAGTATTTTTCAATCCACCTCCGCGACTGCCTGTACGTACAGAACCGGTTCTGGAACGGCATATCCGTACCCCAGTTCAGGTGTTCCGCGCCCACATTGGCGACCATGGCCTCCAGCACCGGCCACACCTCCCGGTACGGAAAGTCGAACCAGTCTCCGATGCGGACCGGGAAGCAGACCTCGAGATTGCAATTCGGGTTCTCGAACGGCAGCCAGATTTCCCGCGGCATCGGCCGGAATTCATCGTCCGAGACGAATGCGCGCCATGGGAAACCGTGCGTCAGATTCACAACCGTATCGGGATACCGTTCCATCCAGCGGACCAGGACCTTCTGCTCGTCCAGGTAGCCCTGACGGGCGCCGTCCGGCGTCATCCGGCGCGTCACGTCGCCCGGTCCGGACCCAAGCGTAAAGAAAACCGGCACGCCCAGCGAGGTCGCCGCATCCCAGAACGGCCGGCAGGACGCCGCGTCCCACGGTTCGGTGGTGCCGAAATAGGCAGGCCGGGCGTTGAATTTGATCGCGTGGAGCCCATGGTCCTGAATGGCCGTCCGGAGTTCCTCGATCACCCCATCGGTCTCGGTCCGGATGCGCCACTCGTCCACGGGCGCCATGGACCGGAGCTGGTCCGGGTACTGGCGCACGCACGCGGCGAGGAATTCGCTGTTGCGGGTCAGCATCGGGTTGGTGTGGATGAGCGCCATGTCCACGTCCGCGTAATCCATCTCCGCGATCAGGCTGTGCGGCGTGAATTCCAGGTCCCTCAAATTCGGCGGATAGAACTGTTTCGTATAATCCTCCCCGTCGATCGTCCAGACCACCCGCCCCTTCCGACCGTCCACCCGGAAGTTCGCGTCCGGCAGATCGCTCCAGGACTCGTAATCCGTGGGGATCAACCCGTCCGAAGTCGCCGGCGCCCGGTCCCGCACGCGCCAGGCCGGCTGATGGTGCAGGCCCTGGGCCTCCTGTACCCATTTCAGGTGCGACGCGCTGTCTTCGAACCCGGCCGGATCGTCCCCCGGTTCGAAGCAATACGCGTGGGAATCGAATATCATCGAAACGCTCCTCTGGCTATGCCGCGACCTGGTCGGGCATCAATGCGCCATCGCCAAAGATCATTGAGAATGACGACTTTCGACTGGAACGGGTTCGCGCGTCGATATAACACGCGCTGAACGCCCGCCTGGGTATATCCATCCGGTTCACCCCCGACCGGTGCAGCAGCCAGTTGTGCAGAATCACGACCTCGCCCGGTTCCATCGTCAGGTCCACGATCCTGTCTTCGGGACAGAACGCCCGTTCCTGTTCGTCCGTAATGGTAGTCCCTGCTCGCTCAGAATCCCCAGTTGATGGGAACCCGGCACCACCTGAACGCATCCGTTCTCAGTCGTGGCCGGGTCCAGCGCCGTCCAGACCGTGACCAGCGGGTCCCGGTCCACGTACCACGAACTCCCGCCGTCCTGGTGCCACGGCAGGTCGGAACCCTGCTGCGCCGGTTTGTTCATGAACATGGCCCGGAAACAGGCGATTGAGGCGTGAGCGCCATAGACATACGCGCAGATCTCCCTGAAAACCGGCTTCTTCATATACTCCAGAAACAGTGCATCGTACTCCAGTCCCTGGATCTTCCGATAACCCAGACTCGCGCCCTGATGGCCGATACCGCCGCCCTTCACCAGGTCATACCGGTCGGTGTTCGAATCCAGCTGCATCGTCAGCCGGTTGTAATCCAGCGGCGCCCGGCCCAGCATGATCTCGTCGATCCGCCGCTGCAGCCCCTCCAGTTCCCCGCTGCTGCACTGACTCCCGATTTTGACGAAACCGTCCCGGTGGTACTCGCTCCACTGGTCCTGTGTGATGGTCTGCTGCATAAAGATATCCCCCGGTGTGAACTGAATAAACGCTCGCGTCCCCGCGGTTGATTCCGCATAGAAATCATGACGTCACGACGCGGTTGCCAGCCGGTCCCGTACGACCTGCTTCCGGATCTTGCCGACCGACGTTCTGGGCAACGCGTCCACGAATACGATCCTGTCCGGGACCTTGAACGCCGCGAGCCGTCCGGCGCAGTAGGTCCGCAACCCTTCCTCGCACAAATCCGCGCCGGGTTCGGGCACGACCGCCGCGACGACCCGTTCATCCCGAATCTCATCGGGCAGGCCCACAACACAGACATCCACGACGCCTTCGCACTCCTGAATGACGCCCTCCACTTCGATACTGGAGATATTTTCTCCGGCCCGCCTGATCAAGTCCTTGCCACGGTCCATGAAATACAGAAATCCGTCTCCATCCGCCCGTACTGTATCCCCGGTATACAGCCAGGTCCCGTCCGGATGGCTTCGCAGGGTTTCGGCCGTTGCACCCGGATTCTTCAGATATCCCAGCATGATCGTCCTTCCGGGGATCCCCTTTACGATCACTTGACCCGGCTCGCCGGCAATGACCTCCCGATCCAGTTCGTCAACCACCCTTACTTCATAACCGCGCACGGGCTTTCCCATTGCCGCGAGGTTGCGTTCGCCCGTCAACGGACTCATCACGGGAAGCCCGCAGGTTTCGGTCATTCCCCATAATTGCTGCAGAGACGCTCCGAACCTCCGATGCCAGGTCGCGTACTGGGCCGAGGTCAGATTCTGGGCGAAGGTGACGTTGCGGATCCCGTGCGCAGCGTCGGTCTTTCGCTCAGGCTGGTTCAGCAGCATCCGCAGAAGTGCCCCGAACATGGCGGCCATGGTGCAACCGTGTTCAATGGCCTGCTCGAAGAACCGGCTTGCGCTGAAACGGGACATCACGGCCACACTTGCGCCGGTTACAAGACACGGCCACAGCGCGTGGCATTGCGCGCCGGCGTGAAACAGGGGAAGCACCACCAGGTGCCGGTCCTCCCGCCGCAGCCCCGATCCCGCGGCGAACACTTCCGCGCCATAGACGAAACAGGCATTGGTCAGCATCACGCCCTTGGGCCGCGAGGTGGTACCGGACGTATACAGGAGTTGCACCACGCGATCCGCCCCGCCATGCCCGTTCGGCGGTTCGGCGTTCTGCCCGGACGTCCATTCTTCATAGACCGGGTATCCGCCCGGCAACGTTTCTCCCGTATCGCATAACACCGTACGGATTTCCGAATCCGCCGCAACCCCGTCGGTCACCTCCAGGCGCGTTGCTTCCGTAAAAATCGCCTTGCTTTCCGAATGCGCGACCAGATATGCCAGTTCATCCGTCGTCGAGCCCGGATTCGTGGGCATCACCACGGCCCCGAGGTACGATGCGGCAAGGATCAGCTGTGCGTAGGCCGGATGGTTGGAAAGGTGCAGATTGAAGACGTCACCCGGGCGGATTCCCAGTTCCCGCAAGAGATTGGCCGCCTGATGGACGCTCTTCAGAAACGCGGCGAACGTCCACCGGAACACCTGCCCGTCTCCACGTTCGTACACCATCCACTCACGGTCCGGCTGTTTCCCGGCCAGACCCGCGAAGTCGCGGTAGAGCGTCCGGTCCTCCGAAACGTCGATCATTGGCCTCTCTTCCGCGCAATGAACGCCTTCAGGTTCGCGCGTGCGTCGTCCGTTCCGAAACAGGCTTCGAACGCATCGGAAGCGGCGGCGTCCCACCTGGCGTCGCGAGCGGAGGAGATCCGGTTCAGCAGCTTCTTGGTCTCTCTCAATGCCGCAGGAGGAAACGATGCAAGACGCGCCGCGAATGACCGGACCCGGTCGCTCAACGCGTCATCGGCGACGCATTCGTGTACCAGGCCCAGACCCATGGCCTCCTCGCCGGACACCGTTTCGCAGCCCATCGCGATCCATCGAGCGGCCGCGCCGCCAACCACGTCGACCAGACGGCCCAGCCCCCAGGGCGGCGTCCATCCCAGCTCCACCTCCGGCATCCCCAGGCTTGCCGATTCCGATGCGATCCGGAAGTCGTGATACAACGCGAGCCCCACACCGCCGCCCAGGACGTGGCCGTGCAGCATCGCAACGGTAGGCTGCGGGATGTCATCGAGCAGCGCGAAGGCATCGGCATGCACCCGCTCCGCCTCCGCGGCCCCCGCCGCAGTCAACGGCGCCAGTTCTTTCAGATCGCTCCCGGCGCAAAACGCCCGGCCCGCGCCGGCGGTTACCACAACCCGCACGTCTTCACGACCGCGGATCCCTTCAAGGTGGCCACCGTACGCGCGCACGCTGTCAAGATCCATCGCATTCAGCACCTCGGGCCGGTTCAACGTCAGCCACGCAATTCCGTTTTCGATCCTCAGGTCGATCATTTCAATCTATACGTGTTTTTTGGGATAGTCGTACGACACCATCCTTCCGTGTCCGGCCGTTACACGCACCCAGGAATCGACATCCAGATCCACGCAAAAGACGGCGCAGGTCGGCATATATACGGTAGAATCCGAAGCAAGGTAGCCGGCCAGGTCCGAGAAGCCTGGATTGTGGCCCACCACGATTACTTCGCCGCAGGAGTCCGGGATCTTCCGCACGACGGCAAGCAAGTCGTACAGGCTGGCTTCGTAGACCGCCATTTCCTCGACGATCTTCCTGGCCGGAAATCCCAATGCCTTCGCGATCGCGCGGGCCGTCTTGACCGCGCGTCTCGCGGGACTGGTGACAATCATGTCGGGCTTCGCGCCGCTTTCTTTCAAACGCTTGCCCATAAACGGCGCGTCTCGCTTGCCGCGCTTGTTCAATGGGCGCTCGAAATCGCCAAGCGCCGGATCGCTCCAGCTTGACTTCGCGTGTCGCATCACATATAGCCGCTTCATACGCTAACGCCTCCAAAGCCAGGAGAGAGGAAAGAGGAGTGAGAGCCCCCCAATTCTCCCTCTCTTTTCTCACTACTCTCCGCTCTCTCCTCGACTTTTCTCCGGGCCGCCGGCATCCCAGATCAGGCGAGGGCCCCTGTCAAGCCCTCGAATATGCCCGTTCTCCCTTTCCCGCGGGTATCCCAGACAATGAGAAACATACGTCACGCCGTCAATTTCGCGAAACCGGTTGCGATGTTGATGGCCGTAAATATGAATGGTCGATCCAAGCCGGCGAATCTGCGCATCCAGGCCCCGGCATCCCGCCACGCGGCTGAAGTTGAACGCCGGATGGGGATCTCCGGGTGATTTTCCCCACCGCAGCGGCGCGGGTATGCCGAATATCAGTTCCCTTCTCGGCAGGAAGTGGCTGAACGAGATGATCGGCGCCCTGTATTTCCGCGAAATGTTCCTCTCATTCACGCCAAGGAAAAACTCCGCTGCCGGCCTCGCGGTCTGCGGCCACCTGACGAAGTGGTCATCGCTCCACATAGACAGCGTCTCGTCTTCGCCCGCTTTGGGGGTATATAAGCTGTCCGGTCCCTCCTCCGGTTTCAGATACCACGAAAAGAGCGGGACGATCCACACGCCCTCCCCGTTTCCGACCCTGCCGGGCCGCGTCCTTACTTCGAGACGGTCGCAGATGTCAAGCACCTGTTCGAACTTGCCCAGAGAACCGCGGGGCGGCCCCGCTCTGCGTACCCACAATTCATGGTTGCCCGGGACAAAAAACACGCTTGCGAACCTGCGTCCCAAATCCGACAACGTCCTCTCCAACCGGTCGACTCGGTCGCTGACGTCCCCCGCAAGAATCAATACGTCCCGCTGGAAGTCGGACTCGGAGAGCGAATTCATCCAGGCCCGATTAAGCGCGGAGTCCACGTGGACGTCGGACAGTGCAAAGATGCGCGGCGCCTCTTTGTCGTTCTCGCCCATAACAGTCGATCTCTTCGCGGATAGAAGACGGTCCCCGCCCGCCGGCGCCCGCGGGTTCTACAGCGAAATTGGCTACCTTATTGCCTCGTCACGCGGCATACCGCCCGTGACCCGGCGTCGCAGTACCAGAACGCCCCGTCCCACATCGTCATCCCGTGCGGCTCGGGGTACTCCGTCGGAATATCGACTTTTTCCAGAATCGATCCATCCGCGGTATTCAAGCGGTAGATCGCGCGGTGATCGGTCTCGACGCACCAGAGGTCCCGACCCTCCCAGGCAATACCGTGAGGACGGTCCCCTGGCGCGGGGATCTTATGTACCACATTGAAGCTGTTCTCCAGTTTAACCTGGTATATCGTTGCAGAGGGTGGCACCGCCATCCAGAGGCATCCATCGCGAATCTCCAGGCCGTGGGCGCCCGTTGCCACGGCGCCGGGCGTGTCGAACCGTTCGAGGGTCACACCCGTTTCACGATCCACGCGCAGAATTTTACTGTCATACGTGGAGGCCAGCCAGAGTTCCGAATCCGCAGCCGTAATCCCGCTCCCCCTGTCCGACGCCGTATCCAGCGTTTTCAGGGTTTCGCCAGTGAATGAAACCAGGGCCGCCTGGTTCGATTTCTGGTCCAGAAACCAGATTCCGTCTTGTGTGGCCTGCATGCCGTTCGGCTGCGGGCCCGGCGCGTCGAATTCGTACGTGATGTCAATCATTCGAATGCTCCCGGTTATCCGGGTTCCCGCGAATACAACCGGACGCCGGCCGGGCTACGCCACCCGTGTCTGCGGCATGTTCATCAATGCGATGATGCTGTCCGGGTGCTCGTCGCGGGTGCTGAAACCCGGCGAATCGCCGCGTTTGCGGTAGCTCGCGGTGCGAACGTACGGCGGGGTCATTTCCGGATATCGGAAAGACGAAGGATTTCCTTTCAGCTTCTCGATCGCCTCCCTGGCGCCCTCGCGGATGAGCGCGCGGGACCGGGCCGGCGCGAGGTTGACCGCGCTCAACTTTGCGCGGCCGTAGGCGTCGGCGTCCAGGTGTTCCAGCCCGTCGGGAAGCAGCCCGCGTTTCACGCCCACGGTCACCACGCCGGGGGTCAGCGCCTCGGCCTCAGCCGCGAACGCTTCCTCGCCCGCCGCGAAAATCGCCGGAACCCCGAGCTCCATCGCACACAGGACCAGTTGCCCGTATTCTCCAATGGAGGTTCCGTTGATTGCATAGTCCACGCAAGCGAAACTCCCCGTGTGCGTCAGATGCGACCAGGGCGTCCCGGCCTTCGCGTGCTGCCCCACGTATGCCAACCCCTGATAAGACCCGTCCAGACTCCAGGGCCAGATCGGGGCAGCGTGGCCCCGCATCAGTTGCGCGCGTTCGTCCAGAAGTTCGGGATCCATCGCGCCGTGTCCGTGTCCGTCGACCACCAGGATCTCCTCCGCGCCGCCTTCGCTGAACCCGTCCACCGCGGCGTTGACCTCCAGCGTCAGCAGCCGTTTCGCCTTATCGTAATACATCGCGCCCGGCGTACACCAGTCCTCGAAATTCAGAATGCCGGCGACGCCTTCCAGGTCCGTCATAATCATCAGCTTCATCGTCCATCTCCCGTCATTACACGATATTCGGTTCGTGAGGCTATGATTCGCGCCCGACCCAGAGGTCATTGAAGCCCGTCACGGGCCCGTCGTCGTTCGGACCGCTGGCAAGGTCCAGCCCGCCGAACAGGTACACTGAGTCATCCAGAGCCGCCATGCCCGGCACGCGCCGGACGCCCGGATACGCCGCGGAATCCGAATAGTCCTTCGAACCGTCGTGCGCCTGCAGGCAGGTCCACGCTCCGGTACTCAGATTCAGGCGCCACAGATCGTTCAGTTGCGGCCCGTTCACTTCTTCCGGCATGAAGGTCCCTTGCGGACCGAACCCGCCGAAAACATACCACTGGTCCCCGATCCTTGCCGAACCCTGGCCGTACCTGGCGGAAGGCCGGTTCACCGCCCCGAAGTCGTTTTCCGCGAGGCAGGTCCATCCGCGCGTGGCCGGATCGAAGCACCAGAGATCGTTATAGAATTGCGGATCCCGGTCCTGCGTGTCCCGCCCCGCCCAGACATAGATCCGTTCCTCCCAGGCCGTCATCGACATGACGTACCGTTTCGGTGGGACGGCCGCGCCCTCCGCCGGTTCGATCCGTTCCCAGGAACCGGTCCGGGTATCGTAGGTCCAGAGTTGCCTGCTGAGCACCGCGGTTTCAACCGTCGGGGGAAGCGGCGCCCGGTGGCCCCATCCGCCGAAGAGATAGATCCTGCTCCCGATAACGGCCGTTCCGAATCCGCCTATCGTCGCCGGCCGGCCCCGACCGGCATAATCGGGGTGCTCGAGAAATACGCCGTCATCCGGCTCCAGCAGCGTCCACCGCGCTTCCGAAGGGTCGTACATCCAGAGGTCGTTCAACAGGGTGAACTTCCAGCCCGCGCTCAGGATCGACAATCCGCCGAACAGATAGAACCGGTCGTCTATTTCAACCCACGCGGGCAGCATGCGGGCGCACGGCCTTTCTGCAGACACGTCGAATCCGGCAGCGCCGTCGTTTGCTTCCAGCAGGTTCCATTCCTCAACCGACGGATCGTACACCCAAAGGTCGTTCAATGCGCCCAGCGTGGACTTGTTGCCCTGACCTGAGGAGGCGCCGTACCTGAGGGTACCTCCGCCGAACATATAAATGCGTCCCCTGTAGGACAGCAGCGCGCCCGGCGCCTCTCTGGCGCAGGGCACGTCGCCGCCTGTCGACTCGACGTCGGTATGGCAGAGGCGCCAGTTGAATCCGGGCGTCATTGGAATATTGCGCAGCCTCTTTCCATTTCTCCGTGTATCCTGTCGCGCCTTCATGGAAGAACCGGCAGGATCAGCCGTGAAGGATACTGGCTGGAGTGATGGACCTCCTGAATCGCCGCCACGAGTTTCGTCTCCGCCAGGTCGTTCCCGCCCGTGTTGTGGTTCCTGTCGTGGTTCGGAAAATCACTGCTGGTGATTTCAAGGCGTATCCGGTGTCCCGCGAGAAACCGGCAGGCGGTGGGCGTCATGCGGATGCGGTACTCGGTCACCGCTTCCGGCGTGATGAAATTCTCCTCGTCCAGCGAATGACGGTGGCGTGCGCGGACCATTCCGTATGCGACGTCCATCGCCGGTCCGCCGGGATCTTCATCCACGAGCCGGGCGAAAAAATCGGTATCCGCCGCCGAAGTCGCCGCGAAGAGAACGACCTCGGGAAAGCCCACGGTCTCCACGTCGGTTTCCACGGGCGGCGTGCGGAAAATCAGGATATCCGGGCGATAGTCGAGCCGCCTCCGGTCCGACGGCTCCGTATACAGCGCGGTTGACCAGAGCGTGGGAACCGGGTCATTAGGATCGTAAACGTACGAGTCAGGGCTTTCGCCGGGGGCGGGGGCGTCCAGCAGACGGCCGGACCCCGCGGGCAGGTGCGCGTCGCCGTCGCTGTCCATATAGTAGACCGCCCGCGTCGTTCCCTCTGGCGGCCAGGTCGACGCGGATTTCCAGGCGCCGGACCCCATCACGAAGTACCGCACAGCCGGCTCCCGGTCCACCCCGTTGTCATCGCCTTTCAGCCAGCGGTCGAACCAGCGGATCATTGCTTCCTGCAGGTTGAATTTGGCCGCCGGCCCGAAGTCGAAAGGCCCCTGTCTCCGGCTGCCCAGGTTGTTGTGGTTCCACGGTCCGATCACGAGCCGGGTCTGCGTTCTTGCGTTTTCCGTCCGTCCGTGCTTCTGCATCAGCCCGATGTGGGACATCGTGCCCCCGCAATGGTCGTACCAGCCGCTGAAATCCAGGTTCGGAACCTCGACTTCGCGGTGCACGTCGTCGAATTTCCAGCACCGGCGGTTCGGGTGCCGCAACCAGTCCTCGACGTACCCGGCGAGTCCCTCGGGCAGGTAGCGCGGCAGGTCCAGCCACGGCATGAAATAGAGCCACCGCATACGCTCAACGTCTTCCCAGATTTCCACCGCGTCGTCCCTGTGGTGGGGACCCGGAGCGCCCTCCCTCCGCCGTATATCGGGCGCCATGCTCCCCATCCACCACTTGACGCGGCGCGCCGGTCGAAAGGACCCCCACCAGTCCACCTCCGTATTCTCCAGGGGAATCGACCAGGCGCACATCGCGACCAGGTGCGGCGGCCGCAGCTTTGCCAGCATCCACTGCATCCAGGCGTTGTAGGACCCGCCGAACGTGCCGACCTTCCCGTTGCAGTACCGCTGTCGCGCCAGCCACTCGACGCTCTCGTAACCGTCGCGCGCATCCGGCGTGCCGCCCTCAACCGTATACGGGATATACGTCCCACCCGAAGCATAGCGGCCCCGTGAATCCTGGGTGACCACGGCGTATCCGGACCGCACGACCCGTTGGAATCCTCCGCTCGGCTTTCCATAAGGAGTTCGCATCAACAATCCCGGATACCGCCCGGATCCCGCCGGCCTGAACACATTTGCGCGCAGCACCACGCCGTCGGACATCGGCACGGGGACGTCCTTCTCCACGACGATTTCGGCCGAGCGTTCTTTTTCGGTCATCCTTCCTATTCCGGTTGCAGGAAGTTTACAGTACACTTATTGCGGATCATGCATCTGTCCTTGTTTCGCAGGCAGCCATCGGACCGCAGGTGTTCTGCCCGGGAATTCGGTTGTCCGCAATCGGCCGTCGCGTCGCCGGGCGTGCATCCCTTTGACGAGTTCATGGCAACGCTCATGAACCGTCACCTGAGCATTGAGCCGCTCCCTGAGCACTTGCCCTGAGCCTGTCGAAGTGTGTCGAAGGGTCGGCGAAGGGCAGTGAACAACACCGGACGAGTAACCAAACACGGGCATTTCGACATTTCGACAAGCTCAATGCACGCATGCTCAATGACCACGTTTTGGCAGACGACGCGAACGCTGAGAGACAGGTTGAATCGGCGGATGAATGGTGACGTCTTTCCGGGACGCGACTCTATATTCGCATCAATATATGACGAAGTCCGTTTACGGCATCCTGAAGTCCCGATTCGCCGGGCAGCGGCCAGAGGCAGAAGGTCCCGTCGAAACTCCGGCACCGGAGATTGGAAAGAATCTCGACGAGTTCCGCGTTGCCTTTGCCGGGAATCGCCGGTCTACCGCTCGACGATACGACGTCCCTGAAGTCGACGTGCCTGACAGACCGCCGGATCGGCCCCTTGTAGAGTCCCATGTAGAACGGGCTTTCGCCCGACGCTGCGACGGCGGCCGGATCGTATGCCATGTTCAGTCTGGCCGACCGAATCTCTTTCAACCCTCCGGCGATATCCGACGGGTTCACGCCCGCGGGATTCCCCACAAGTACGTCCATCCCATTGTCATCGGCGACCCGGGCGAGCCGTTCAAGCGAATCGTTCAGGTCCGCCGGCTCCAATCCGTCGGGCAGCCGCACATGAAGGTACTCTGCATCGAGACCGGCTGCAATTGTACACGCCTCAGCCAGCGTCTCAGCAGAAGCGAACGGCGCGCGCGATACCACGACCTCGAGGCCCCGATCCCCCAGGCGACCGCAAAGATCATCCACATTGACCAGGTGATTCGTATGCACTTCTACCGATGAAATCCCCGCCGTCCCGACCAGATCCAGCGCTTTTCCGGTATCGGCATCCACCGCCCACAGCGGCACGCTCAGGGTGAAATCCTCATCTTTCAGCATGGACGTGAGCGATTCTGCGGGCGGGGCTGACTCATCGCGCCGGGCCGCCGGACGGCCGGAGGAGGATTTCGCGATCTTCGCGCTATATCCCACGCAGTCCGCGCAATTCGGATTCTCGTCCAGCGCAAAGCCGGGGTCGCGCGACATCTCACGCCGCATGATGGCCGCGGCCCGGGGAGCGTCGATCAGGCGGCAGACCGCCGGCCCGATCGAATCCACCGCCATGGCGCCCCCCGCCCTGAACAGCCGGTCGAACTTCAACACGCCCCCGCGATGCCCGCCCGGACACCGGCGAATCGTCATCGCGCGGACCTCGTCATTCTTGTCGACGTACTTCATTTCCAGCTCACGGAGATAGGGAAGGTCCAGTTCCGCCTCCACCGTGTGCAGCAGCGTCATCGTATCCAGGTCGCATCCGATGTGCAGCACCTTTCCGCCGAGGGTGATCAGGCGGCCATAGGGCGTCTCCGGGCCGTCCGGCACAGCGCTTTCTTCGTGATCGGACAGGATCTCCTCCGCCCTCGCGCCGTACCCCGCCACCGGATGATACGGATGCCGGCTGCGCAGCACGCCCGGCCGCAACCGGAACGTCTCGCTGATGACGCCCATATCGGAAGGGATCGTGTCCGGATCGAACGTGCGTCCGTCGCGGGCCGGATGGGTGGGCATCATCAGGGTTCCGCCCGGCCCCACGACTTCGATAAGCGCGTCGATCACCGCGTTCGCGCCGCCCGATACGGGTCCCAGGCTGCTCAGGGACGAATGGACGACCACAATCGCGCCGGTCTTCAAACCGAGCGCCATCAACCCGTCTTCGATTTCGCGTTGAGTCAACATCACTGCTGTCCCGGATTATTTGGAAGTGACGATTTTGGACAGGCGAGCTGTTTTGAGTTTTTGTGCCTTTTGTGGTAGTTGCCTTTTTGCGGCCCTGTACCTATCGCCATTCGATCAGCGCTTTCGCGTATGCGCGCCCCACCAGTCTGTAGCCCTCGCGCAGGTACGGTATATGATGCCCTGACAGGATACAGTCCACGTGCAGCGTGGACAGCCTCTTCAGGGTCCGTACATACGTGGGTTTGTCGAACTCTTCGCCCCCCTGCCAGCCCAGCTCCGGCTGGTAGTAGGTATTTCCGCAGAACAACACGTCGCCGGCCAGCCAGATGGTCTTTCCGGCGTGTTCGAACCGGTAGATGACACACCCGTTGGTGTGGCCCGGCGCGTGGATGATCTCGAACCGGAATCCGCAGGCGTCGATCGTGTCGCCGTCTTCCACCACGCGGTCCACCTTGCAGGCCGGCAGACGAAATCCGGCGGCGTACGGAATCGTGCGCGCGTCCGATTTCTCGATCCCTTCCGCGTCGCCGGGTCCTGCGATCACGAAGGCGCCTCGTTCCCGGATCGCGGCCGCGTTGCCGATATGGTCGTAGTGGCTGTGGGTCAGCAAGAGATAATTCACGCTTTCCAGTGAGATCCCCCATAAGGCCAGCTGTGCTTCGGCCCGGTCCAGGTCGCCGGGGACCGATCCCGAATCGACCATGATCGTGCCGGCATCGTTATGCAGCACGTAGAAATTCGGGTGCTGTGCGTAGGCGAACCCGTCGGCGAGGTAGATATCCGGCAGAATCTGCATGCCTGCCTCCGTCGGCTGTTTTATTCTACACGTCCGATATGCCCTGGTATCCGGGCGGAATAAGCCCTCTTTGATGGTCCCTGCAGTGCTCCAGGAAACTGCGGTCCCTCAGCAGGAAATCGGGATCTTCCACGATGCAGCGGGTGCCGGCGTCAATCAGTTCCCTTGCGTTCATGATCGTGACTTTCGCGTCGCCGATCCTGCCGTACTTCACGAGATCCAGCCTCTGCATCACGGGCTCCATCAGACTATAGTCCCTGGGCACGTTCGGCGTATGCACCTTCTGAACGTGGACGTGGATCCGGCCCTGTTCGTCCGCCACCTCCAGCCGGGAGGGCTCGTCCATCAGCGCGTAGGGCGCGTGCCCGTATTCCTCGCAGGCGTGCATCATCGTGCAGCTGGTCCATCCCGTTCCCAGGAACATGTAATGCGCGTCGATCTCGCCCAGCTTTCCCCAGGCCGTATCCCGTCCGCACGGGGTGAAACAACGGACCGCGCCTTCCGCGAGGTACTCCGCATGGCGTCCGATCGCACACATCGGATTGCTGGAATCCAGGCATCGCACGGCATCCGGATGATGCCGGAAGACTTCCGTGATGCGGCCCATCCTCGAGGGCGAGCGTCGCACGTCGAATGCAGGACTTCCGCTGTTCAGCGCATACTCGCAGTGCCACCCATTGAAATGACACGTATGTACCGCGATCGTGCCCCGGGGCCCTACCGCCTCGAGAAACGCGTCGATCACGGTTTCCGCGCCGCCCTCCACGTAACCCATACTGCTCAGGGAATTGTGGAAAAACACCGCGTCGCCGGGATTCACCCCCAGGTTCCGAAGGCCTTCGATGATGTCGTTTTTCCTGACGACGGTCTTTCCTTCCGGGGACCAGGATTTCTTTGCCATCCGGGGAGTCTCCCTTTAAATGAGCGATGCCTGTTCCAATAGTTGAGCCGGTCGCCGCCGCGTCCTTCTATCAGTCAGCCGCGGTACCCGGCGAGAGACGGATGGTCCAGGACGGAGGCGAGCCAAGTCCAGCCCTCTTTACATCGACTGTACGTCTCGAACGGGACGAAGTCGAAGTCCAGGTACAGGTTGATCGCGCGCGCGCTGGTGGTCTGGGTGGTCAGGTACGCGCGCTCGTGGAAGTCCGCGATCCGCCGAAGCGATGCCGCCAGAAGCGGCCTGGCGAGTCCCCGGCCCTGATACTCCGGCCGGATGGCGATCCAGTGGATGCGGCCGTAGTCCCTTCCGTTGAACGCGTCGTTGTACCACGCCGTGCTCGTGCCGATCACCCGGCCGTCCGGGGCTTCCAGATACAGGCACCGTTCCTCCATCCGGTCCCGGCCGTGGCCGAACTCGCGTTCGAAGCCGGCCAGCGCCCCGTCCATCGAATCGAACGACGCCACAGCGACCTCGATTTCGGCCCAGAGGTGGTCTTCCCCGGCCCGGTAGTAGCGGAGGCGGTACCCCTCTGGAAGCGGATATACGGGGAGGTCCGTGAGGTCTTCCCTGACCATCACCACCGGAATGTATTCCTGCTTCTTTTCCCAGATTGCTTCGATTCTCACGGTCCCTGCCTCCGTGACGCATTTGTCGGGGGTCAACCACCGCGCTGAGTTCAGTCGCGCTTGATTATGGTCGTTCCGGCCTCGGTGAGCGCATATGCCGGGCCCTCGCCGAGCACCGTCCCCCATCTCTCGCTGTCATGGTGCTCAAGTACGAACCTGATCGCGCCTTCTGGTGGGCCGCCCAGGATACAGATGCTATCAGGACGATGCGGAAGCAACGGTCCGCGGATCGGACCGGGGGCTTCCTCCACAGGAGGCGCCAGAACCAGCTGCGGCGCTCCGCCCGGGACTGCGTACCAGAAGGAGATCATCGAACCTCCGGCCTGTTGTCCCGCAACGCAGTCCGCACCGAAAGGCAGAATCGCCCACAGGACGTCGAGCGACGTCTCGCCGGCCATCTCGAACCGGAAGCGAAGGTCCGCCTGATCCATCGCCTCCAGGTCTTCCGGCGGGATGTCGTAGCCGGACAGGTATTCTTTCCAATAGGGGTCGACCGGTTGCGGAACCCGTTCGAACCCCGCCGCCTGCGAAGCAGCGTGATAGATGCGGCAGGCCTGTCCGGATGGCGACTCCAGCCGGAGCGATCCGTCCGCGTCGATCCGGGTATGGACCTCATGGCCGACGTGAAAGTGGGCTTCCACGGAGCGCGACTCGTGGCCGGAGAACCGGACGCGGTCCAGCATGAATACGTCGTGGCTGTGCCTCGCGTGCAATACGGTCCGCTCGAAAGCGGACAGGCCCGCCACTTCCCGGTACGCGCCCGCCGCCTCGCACCGGGCGGCCGAATACACGTCGTTTTCGCCGCAATAAACGCCCGTCACCTCGCCGCCGGTGCCGGGTTCGACCGACTGTCCCCGGCCGTCGAAGGTGAGCGTATTCTTGAACGCGGTGTCAAACCGGAAATATCCGGACGGGCGGAAGAAATAGTGACCGTTTACAAAGTACGTAAAAGCCGCACGGTCTCCATAGTGTGCGTGTTTATTCTGCATTATTGTTTGTATCGGAAGTCCCGCGCCCAGCCGGGACTGCGCAAGGGGCCCGCCGGGAACGGTACATTCGAAACTGAGTATAGATGCGCCATCGTCAAATCCCGTGCGGGAGAAGAACTGCCCCATCGACGGGAAAGCGGCGGCGGCCGGCAATCCGTCCGGAGGTGTCGCTTCAACGCAGGGGTTGTACCACAAAAAGCTCCAGCCGTAGTCGTGATAGTCCTTCAGAAACGAGCGGGCGGATTCCCGTTCCGCCTGCCATTGCGCCAGGCCGTCGTTGAACTCGGATGCGAGTTTGTACAGCTGAAATGCCACGACCCCGCCGGTCTCCCCGTGATACCGGCCGCTCGGCGTCGAATCGTCCAGAAATACGTAGCTTCCGTCCGGAAGAAGGTGGTAGGCGCGCCAGCGGGACAACGCCTTCAGCCATGGAATGTCAAACGCATTCTCCCCGAAGACCCTTTTCCTGCCCTCCAGGTAGAACAGCATCGGCCCCAGCGCGTAATTCAGCGGGGCCACGCCCTCGTTCCAGGCCCCGTCCTCACCTTGAATGGAGACGATCCACTTGACTTCTCTCTCAACTGTGGTCAACCAAGACCCGGCTTCCGGCGCGTACGGCAACAGGGCCAGACAGCCGACGCCGGCGCCGAAGACCGGTACCCAGCAGTCGTGGTAGTGGTATCGCCGGCTCCAGCCTGCCTCGCCGGTATGCATGTACCGGACCATCCGGCCGGTCTCGACCCGCAATACCTCGACCGCGCGGCGAATCAGCGGCTCCGGGAGTACACGTGCGAACAGGTCCACCCCATAGGCCAGCGCCATCACGTGAAAGGCCACCAGGTAGGACGCTTTGACCTGTTCGTCGCCCGCGCTGTCCACCTCGACCCATCGCGCCAGCCAGCGTTCGGCCAGTCCGCTCCACCGCCCGTCGCCGGTAACGTGCCAGGCGATGCCGCAGCTCGCCACCAGAGAAAAACAGATCTCGAGGAGATCGCTGTACGCGGGCTCCTCCAGGTCCCAGAGCGTTTCGGGCGGATCGACAGGCAACCGGCTGTTCAGGGCTTCGACCATTGCCCGGAAGAACCGGGCGTGCGACGAAGCGCTGCGATTGCGCAGTTCATCCAGTTCGCTGTCATTCAGAATCAACCGCGGCGCCGCGGGATCGACCATCGGAGGAATCCGTTTCCGTCTCAGGGATGAAATCGAATGGCCCGGCTTCACATAACCCCTCATCCCAAGTCTAAACCATACCGGGAGGGATTGCAAGCCCCTTTGACCGGGGAGCGGATGGCGGCGCGATTGGCCAAGAAGCGTAAATCGGCCTTCCCATTGTCGCTAAATGCGACAGTCCTGACGCATTTTGCGACACCTCTGCGCGTACCACGAATTGCCAATTCGCGGTACCGGATCTCACGGCCGCGTTGAGGTTGTAGGGGCGTCCCTTGTGGGCGCCCGCGCTGTACGCGCACGACCCCGCCGCGCCGGTTAGTACGGCCGGTGTGGCGAATTGAAAAAAATCACCGTTTTTTTCTCTTGACAAGATATGCCGACCGGGTTTATCATGTCATATAATATGTTTTAGTAGCGTATCCGCGTCGTTTATGCGGGTATCGAAACGGCATCGCGAGGGCTTTCTCTGTGGGAGGGGCACCGTATTGCCGTATCTGTAATTATCGGCCCCCTGGGATTTGCGGGCGCCCGTTCCGGATGTCGCCGAACGAACGGGCAAATGAAATCACTGCGGGTACGTTGCCGGGGGTATCGGTGACAGGGTAACAGTCCGTTGGTGAAGTTGCTCTGCAAGCGAGGCCGAGCCATTGTGACCGAAGACAAGGCGTGCGACCGAGTCGAATCTACCGGGATTCGGCGAGGGAGCGCAACGCAGTAATTCGGCCACAAGTGCTGGCCGGAGCCCGGATGGACTTCATCAACGGGCTGTCTGGCCAAGGTACTGCAAACGGACCGGGTTTCGCGAGAACGTTGGCGGCGATCGCGCGGCCCGATCCATCACAAGGAGGGCAGTCTATGGGCACATGGAGGTTTACGGCTGTTGCCGGGCTTCTGGTGGCGCTTCTCGCCCCGGATTCCGGCGCGCGGGATTTCGACCGGATCGGCGGGCGGTTGCTGTTGGGCTACAACCTGCCCGTTATGGGGCTTCGGAACAACTGGTACACCCAGGCAGTGCGTTGGGGCGGCAGCGTGGTTTACAACCGGAATGCCAACAACGCGCTCGAGTTCGAATATCACCGTTTGCATTACAAAGACGGTAAGATCGAGAGTCAGACGTTCACCTGGAACGAAGACTCGAAGGATTATGCAAGCCCCCGCTCGGATGCCAGTATGCGGATCAACAGTGTGCTGTGCAACGTGGTTTTCCGGCTCGGTGACAAATCGCGGCTTTTCAATAACCAGGCGACGTCACCCTACGTGGTCGCCGGCGGCGGTTTTCACAGCTACAGCAATCGAGTGAGCGGCCTGATCTATCCCGGGCAGAAAGGGATCCCAGTCGCGGGCTCCGATCAGAACAGACTGGATCCAAGTGTGGTTCTCGAACCGGTAGTGGAGAGTCGGTGGGCGCTGGGGGCCCATTTCGGGTTCGGCGTCGAGAGGTTCATGACCAACAACATTTCACTGGATTTCCGGGCTCAGCACAATTTCCTGGTGGGGACGCTCGGTCCGCGGGAGGCCTGGGGCATCAAGGGCGTGATGCCGCTGCTGCAGATGCTGGATCTGGAGGTCGCCGTCAAATTTTACGAATCGGGAAGAAAGTAGCTCGCTGTGCGTGGCCGGGAAAGGAGGAGCCGTAATCCGAATCGGGCACGAATGGCGAAAGAGAATCTGTTAAACCATATCAACGGAGGTTCGCAATGAAGAAGTGTGTTTTGTTTATCGGAGTTCTTTCCGTCTGCACCGCACTGGCGTTAAGCGGTAGCGTCTGGGCCGGCACGACCGGAAAGATCGTTGGAAAGGTTCTTGACAATCATGGAGAACCTCTTCCCGGCGCCAACGTGGTCGTCGAGGGCCTGAATATCGGGTCCACGGCCGATGCGGAGGGGTTCTACGTCATCCTCCGCGCCGATCCGGGGCTGTATACGCTCAAGGCGTCCCTGATCGGATATCAGACCGAGTCGCTGACGGACGTGCGGGTACAGGCCGACGTGACCACGGAGGTCGATTTTAAGCTGCAGGAGGCCACGCTTGAGCTCGGAGAGATGGTGGTCAAGGCGGAACGCCCTCCGGTGGAGGTCGACAAGACCTTCAGCAAGTACATCGTAGGCGCCGATGAGATCGAGCAGCTTCCCATCGTGCGCACCACCAGTGAGATGATCACGCTGCAGCCCGGCGTGCACCTCGACGGTTCCGACCGCATGCGGGGAAGCAACCGGCCCGGTGAATGGCGAAGCCGCACGGGCGGAGACGTGGCCTATTACGTGGACGGCGTGAAAATCGTGAACAGCGACGGCGCCGGTTCCCACAACTGGAAGTCCATCAACCGGTCGACCGTCCAGGAGATTTCCGTGGTTACGGGCGGGATGAACGCCGAATACGGCAACGCTCAGGCCGGCGTCATCAGCATTATTACTAAAGACGGCAGCCAGAACTTCCACGGATGGGGGGAATACCGGCGGACCCCCCCGGGGCAGAAGCACTGGGGCGCAAACGCCTACGAAAGCCCGTCGCATCTCGACAAAATGAAATGGGGCGAGGGCGAGTGGCAGAACGAGCGGGACCCGGACACGGGTCGACTCGTCCACCAGCGCTCTGACTACGATGAAATCACCGGCCACGAGGTGGAGGGGAATGTCTCGGGGCCGCTTTCGAAGAGTGCTTCGTTCATCGTTTCGGGCAAGACCGCACGGAAAGCGCCCATCTATCCCTCGGGTACGGAGCGGGGCTACTATGACGACATCGGGCGGTTTGTTCCTTCTTTGAACAACTACCAGGGATCATACAGCGTCACCGTCCGCGCGTCCGAAAACGTTAAGATGAAGGTCGGCGGTCTGTTCGAGTACAACAAGAAGTTTATCGGAACCGAACGTGACTCATGGCGGAACGAGCGGAACGCGGGCACCACCAGCGGCGTCATCCGCGGCTTGGGCAAGAACATATTTCTGCCGGTCGACTGGAGCGCGGCGGGCAAGATGAGTACGACCCACAATATGCAATACCTGGCCATCACCCATTCTCTCTCGCCCCGGACGTTCTACGACCTGCGGATTTCCCGCTATTCAACCGTCGACGACACCAGCGAAATCGCGTCGAGGACGTCGGACGTGCGTACGGATGCGGACGGATGGTTCGCCGTGGACCGGGAGGTCCGGCACTACCAGGTTGCGGACCGGAAGCGGTACCAGGTCAAGTTGGACCTGGCCAGCCAGATCACGAAGGGTCATTTCGTGAAGGCCGGTTTCGAGTTCATCAAGTACAGTATGTATCTTACCCGCTACACGGGAGAGAGCGCGCAGGCCAGGCGGCTGGAGTTCGCCGGCGCGCAGGGCGTGATCGGAGAACCTGTCAAGCCACAGCACCTTGCCATCTACGCGCAGGACAAGATGGAGTTCGAAGGCATGGTCATCAATGCCGGATTGCGCCTGGACCTGTTCGATCCGGTGTCCAATTTTCCGGCTTCGGGCGCATACGCGTTCTCGCCCATGTACAACTCGCCTCTGCGGTTCCAGAATGCGCCACACCGCGAACCGGTGGTGTTCAAGAACCTGAGCCCGCGGGTGGGGGTGTCGCATCCGATCACGGCGCGGTCGTCCATGCACTATTTCGCGGGTCTGTTCCTGGCCTATCCGGATATCTATTATCTGTTCAACGGGGACTGGAGGACCTCGGGTCCCGACCAGGACTGGAACGGGAACGGCGCGATCGACCCGGGTGAGCGCTACAACGCCATGCGCCCATCATATCCCATTCGCAGCGGGCAGGGCACCACTGAAATCCGACCCGAAAAGACCGTTTCCATGGAGGTGGGGGCCGACTGGAACTTCGTGCAGGACTATACCGGCGCGATCGCGCTGTATTACAAGAGCGCGAAGGACCAGTACCATTACCATTCCGACGTCCGCTTCTTTGCCCCGCACAGGCCGGGCTTCGTGCATCCCTACGCCAGGGTGCTGCACAACAACGGTTTCGAAGAGCAGCGGGGTCTGGAATTCTCCCTTCGGAAGCCGCTCAGCCACAACTTCGCCATCAACCTTGCGTACAATATGACATGGGCCCAGGCCGGATGGGGCAACTTCGACGCCTGGTTCAACTTCCTGTATCCGGACTCCCTCTACATCGCCAGCGGGCGGTACTGGTACGAATACAGGGTGGAGAACGGCGTTGAGGTGCCTGTTCCTCTCACGGTGGAACAGATCCGGGAGATCGGGGCTACCGCCAACAGATATATCCGGAACAACGCCAGGCGGGACGGCAATCCCGGAGGCAGAGGATACGAACAGACCCGGATGACAGCCCGGGAGTACGGGCTCATCGGTCTGGACGACTTCGAACTGGACCACATCCACGTCTGGGCCAGGGGTTATCAGACCGGCCTGAACGCCGACGGCGGCAACATCCGCAACCAGGGCAGCGTGCAGTTCCTCTACCTCACGCCCGGGGACTACGGTCCCGATTTCAAGGTGTTCGGGAGCAAGTTCCTTGCCAACTGGCGGGTCAACCTGCTCTGGCGCATGCAGAACACGGGTTCGTTCTGGTACACGCCGCCGAATTCCGGTCGTGAACGGCGGCTGCGTCCCATCCGCACCTGGACCGACTTCGCCGTTGAGAAGCGCTTTCCGTTCGGTCAGGGGCGCGGCGACGTCAGCCTCTTCCTGGAGGTGCGGAACCTGTTCAATCAGAAGGACGACAGTTCATACAATACGACCGACTGGACCAACTGGGGCCTGCTGACGGCCCGTCCGGACAACTCTCACTTCCTCCTGTACGGGGATACGGCCGACCGGAGCTTCTACAACCATCCCCGGCGCACGGAAATGGGTCTGAGAATTCAGTTCTGATCCATTCCGGAATTGAGTCTTCGAATGGGCGGGGAACCCGGAGGGTTACCCGGGTTCCCCCCGCCACGCGATTCTTTCATTGACGATCTATAAACGCTAAGGAGGATATGATGCGTTCGAACCGTATGAACACCGTCCTGAAAGGGTGCGGTGGATGGGCGTTCGCAGCAGTCCTGGCGATATGCTGGTCCGGACAGGTCTGGGGCCAGGCGAATCACCCGGGATCCGCCGGCAGGGCCGCCCTGGAACGCGGGATGCTGTACACGTCCGTGACCACTCTGGGCACGCAGGGGGGCTCCATCGGCGCGGCGCTCTCGCGGGCCTCCAGCATGGTGTACCCGGCCACGGTGGGCGGGGACATCATCACGGGCCAGGGCTGGGCGAGCCAGTTGCCCTTCTTCCGCGTCGACTGCAACAGCGAAGGGCGGATCGAAGCCACGTCGCACGGGGAGGGCATCGGCCTGGCCTTGCGCCTTCCATCCAGTTTCCAGGGCTCGAGAGCCTACGACAATTTCTCCAAGAACGGGTTCTACGTGGTTCTGACCGGCCCGCGGTCGGACATGCTCGACGAGATTGTGCCCATGGTGGGCGACCCCTCCATGGATGAGGAACTGCAGTACCTGGGAGGGGAGATCAGGACGCAGCCCTCCTCCGCCGAGAATCCGGGCCATGACTGGCGCAAAGGCGCACCGTGGTATTACGCGCCAACGTGGAGCGAGAACCTCGCGCAGCTTCTGGAGAATGCGCCGCTGAACAGGTCCCCCGTGAGGATCAGCAACTGGTCGTGGGGGGAATACGCGACACCTGGGCCTCCGGCCGCGCCGTCATCCCGTTCCGACGAGTGGCCCGAAGAGATCATCGTGACCAAGTGGACAACGCTTGCCGGCGTTACCTTTACGCGGCGCACGATGGCCTGGAGCTATCCGGCGTGGGATGACTTCATTATTACCGAGATCGAATTCGAAAACACGGGCGACAGCGACGGAGACGGCGAGAGGGACCTGCCTGCGGTAAGGCTGGACGACGTTTTCGTTCCCATCATCGGCGCCTGGATGATCTCTGATTCGGGACTGTCTCACTACAACCGGTCGGACAGTTGGCACTGGTACAACGTGGGCGGTCTTGACGACTGGATCGTCTATACCGAGAATGCCGGTTATTCCGGCCCGGCCAAAGGGCTGAAGATGATCGTTGACTGGGACGGCGACAGTCCGGAGTTTCCCTGGGACGATACCGGCGATCCCGTCAACAAGCTGATTATTTCGCCCTCCTGCGATACGGGGCGCAAGGACGGCGAATTCACCTCCTATCAGTATATGGGCTTCGGTCCTCTGGCGTATGAGGACGGCGGGGATTGGGGATTCAATACCAGGGACGCCGGCAAGTATGTCCAGCCCCAGGGCGACCAGCCCCACGCCGTGCGCTTCTGGCGGATCGAAAGCACCACCGTGTCCGAAGACCCGCGGCCTGGCGCGCACGACCGGGAGACCATGTTCAATATGATCGCGGATGCCGGCTTTCAGGCGAATCCCGGTGAGATCGGCGTGTTTTACAGCGCCCAGACCTTCGGGCCGTATTCGCTTGGACCCGGCGACAAGGCCAAGCTGGTGGTGGCCTGGGTGGGCGGATCGGGCGCCGGAGAGAGCGACCTCTACACCTGGACGAGGTCGCATCTGTACGACTTCGACGGCCTGAAGAAGGGCGAGGAATGGATGGTCGAGTTCTTCAAGCGCGCGAAGTGGGCTTATGATAATGAATACGACGTCCCCGATTCGCCGCCGGACGTGTACGTGGCGGTGACGAACAGCCCGGACGCGCAGAACCTGCTCACCTGGAACTCGGCCGACGGCGCGATGAACCCGGACTATATCGGCGCGGAGGCGCAGGACGTGGCGGGTTACCGCATCTACAGGTCCGAATGGAACCCCGACGGGCCCTGGACAAGGGTCGGTGAGGTCCCGGCCGGGACGCATACGTTTACGGACGTTGAGTCGGTAGCCGGATTCAACTACTGGTATTCGGTAAGGCCGTTCGCCAACGGCCATGAAGACTGGATGGGACGCGTGGGCACCATGGCCACCCTCCCCGCCCTCGTGCAGGCGCAGGTGAAGGCCGGCCTCGAAGGCGGCCAGTGGGCCAGGTCGCAGCGCAAGCCGCCGTTCTTCAGTCCGAAGCAGCCCGCGGTTGGCGAGACCGAGGCGTTGGGCCGGGAGGTCTTCGTGGTACCCAATCCGTTCCGGGTTGGCGATGCCAATCTGCAGTATCCGGGCAAACCGCAGATCCGGTTCGTGAACGTCCCGAGCAAGGCCTGGATCTACGTGTTCAACAGCGCGGGCGACATGGTCGGAAAGATCCTGCACGACGACCGCACGGATGCGCCCAACGATCCGGACGTCTGGCTGGGCGAAGCCCAGTGGGACCAGCTGGCGATGTCGCTGGGCACCGGGTCAATTTCCGCGGGCGTCTACTTCTTCGTGGTGGAATCTCTCGTTTCCGAAAGTATGGGGAAAAAGCGGATTGGAAAGTTCATGGTCATCCGATAGCCGGCGTGAGGCAATCCCGGGAAGGAGCGATAAGCTTATGAAGCGGATACTTTGCATGACACTGATGACCGTTCTCGCGGCCGGCGCATTCGGGAACTCGCCCGCGGAAGCGCGGGACGTACCCGAAATCCTGAAGTCCGAGGATTTCCGGAAATTGGGACTGGCGTCGTTTCCGTGGATGAAAGTGACCCAGTCCCCGCGCGCCGCGGCCATGGGAGACGCGTTTACGGCCGTTTCGAACGACATTAACGCGATTTTTTCAAACCCCGCCGGTCTGGTTCACCTGAAGCGATTCGGGTACCAGCTATCCCACACCCGGTGGTTGGTCGACACCGGATTCTACAGCGGTGCCTTTGCCTACAGGACCGGCTGGGGCGTTCTGGGCGCCAGCGTGCTGAATTACGACGTGGGCGATATGCCGGTACGGACCATTTTCAACCCCGAGGGCACGGGGGAGATGATTAAGGGCGGCGGAACGTCCGTCGGCCTGGCCTATGCGTTTCACGCAACCGACAAGCTGGGCCTGGGCGTCCGGGTGGTGTATATCTCCGAGACCCTGCACGTCGACGACATGACCTCCCTCGTTCTGGACGCAGGCACCCACTTCTACACGGGTTTCCGGAGTTCACGAATCGCCTTGGCCATGCGGAATTTCGGGCCGGATACCAAGGTGCTGGCGGAAGACCAGAAATTCCTGATGCCGATGAATTTCGATATCGGCGTGGCCATGGAGCTCTTCGGCCAGATGGACGAGCCGAATTACCTGACCGTCTCCTTCGCCAGTTCTTATCAGGTGGACTACGAACAGCGCTGGCAGATCGGCAGTGAGCTCTGGCTTTCCAACGCGGTTGCGCTACGCGCCGGATACAAGTTCAACCACGACCTGGAGACTTACAGCTTCGGCGCGGGATTCAAAGGTAACTTTGGCGACCGGACGGTGCTGGTTGACGTCGCCTATACCAACGTCGGCGAGTTGCTGGATGCACCGATTCGGTTCAGCATTGGCGGCGCATTTTAGTTTCGTTTGCCGGGGTGGCCCTTAGAAGCTGTCTTAAAATTCCCAGCGGTCTTCGCACGGCTGCAAAAGCGCCGGTCGGCGTTGGTCAAACCCGTCCGTATAGACAAATATGGGCGGGTTTGCCCGCCTTGACCGCCACTTTTTCGCTCGCGCTCGGGAACTCGCCGGTAATTTAAAACAGCTTCTTATTGGGGCCGCTCGACTTAAAAAGCGCTAACGGCGGCGCAATGTGTCTCCGGCCGGGTCGGCGGGAAGGGGCATTGGCCGCCGTTTTGTTATCGGTGCACGGATCGCTAACAGTCCGTTGATAAAGTCGCTCTGCAGGCGAGGCCGAGCCATTGTGGTCGAAGACAAGGCGCGCGACCGAGTCCCATCCCTCGATTCGGCGAGGGCGCGCAACGCAGTATTTCGACCGCAAGGGCCGGCCGTAGCCCGGATGGGCTTTTTCAACGGGCTGCTAAGGGAGAGAATCCAGCATTGGGAGAACGAAGCCGGGGGAGGGGTCCTCGGCGCGGGGTTCTCATGCGTGCCGTTTCCTTTATGTATGTAGGTCTGGTATGGTGGATGGCCGCTGCCTGCGGCGGAGCGGACGAACCGCCCACCAGTGCCGTCGAGGAATTCGACCCGAACAAGGATCGGCCCCTACCAGTGGGTCTGTTGAGGATTTTCCGCGGCGTCGAGATGGTTCGGGTCCCGGCGGGTCACTTCACCATGGGTATGGAAAGAGGACCGGCGGACCAGCAGCCCGCGCGACAGGTTTACCTGAGCGCGTTCTATATTGACAGGTATGAAGTGACCAATGCGCAGTATTTCCAGTTCTGGGCCGCGCCGGACGGCGGCAACCGCGAAAGGTATACCCCGGCCAGCCATGGATCCACGAACGGTATCGGTGACTGGCCGGACCGGGCGGAAAACAGGCCGGATTTCCCGGCCGTGGGGATCAACTGGTTCGACGCGGCCGCCTACTGTGCCTGGCGCGAGGCCAGATTGCCGACCGAAGCGGAGTGGGAGAAGACCGCGCGCGGAGACGAGGCGAGGGAGCCCTACCCATGGAACAAGGGGCTGAACGGTTCCCGGGCGAATTACAGGGACGGCGACGACGGGTACGACAATACCCTGGCGCCGGTGGGGAACTACCCGGAGGGTGTCAGTTTTTACGGAGCCATGGACCTGGTGGGAAACGTGTGGGAGTGGTGCGCGGACTACTACGACGCCGAGTATTACAAAGTGGCGGTAACCATCGGCCCCATGGGACCGGAGCAGGGTAAATTCCGCGTACTTCGGGGCGGCTCCTGGCGGACCGCCGCGGGACAGGATCCGAACAAGCTCAGCATCACCTATCGCAGCTGGTCCGATCCTGCGGGAGCCACGGACGGATGGGGCGTCCGCTGCGCAAGGGACGTAAACTGAGCATGCGCCGGCGCAAGCGGTGGCATGGCGCCTGGTATGGCCTCCTCTTGTGCGCCGGATGCAGTGGAGAGTCCCTTCTGGAAGAACTCCCGGAGGGGGTCTTCCTGGATCACACGCCGGCGGGTACCGTGGACACGATGCTGGTTGTTAACGCAGGCGACTTCCTGATGGGTACGAATCAGGGATTCGACCCCGAAGGCCCCGCGCACGTCGTGTATCTCAGTGCGTTCTACATTGACAAATACGAGGTGACCAACGCTCAGTTCCGTGGGTACGCGCGCGCGACGGGGGCTTCATTGCCGGCTGAGACCCGAAATCCGCTATTTTCGCAAGACCGCCAGCCGGTTGTGGGGGTGACGTGGACGGAAGCGGATTCCTACTGCAGGTGGCGGGGCGGACGACTGCCCACGGAGGCGCAGTGGGAAAAGGCGGCGCGCGGAACAGACGGACGGACCTACCCGTGGGGTGAACTGGCGCCCGGCGCGGACCACGCAATCATGGACCTGGGCGGCACGTGTGGCCGCACCAACTGGGCGAATCCTTCCGCCGGGCCGGTGCCGGGCGAGTTCTGCCATACCCTCCCGGTGGGTTCCAGACCCAGGGGCGCGAGCCCCTACGGGTTGCTGGACATGGCGGGCAACGCGTGGGAGTGGTGCAACGACTGGTACGACGACACGTACTATGGTCGAAGTCCACGGGAAGATCCATCCGGCCCTGAGGCCGGGACGTTTCGCGTTGTCAGAGGCAGTTCCTGGCACCACCTGCCCCATTACCTGAAAACATCCGCCCGGTTCAGATTCTATCCCGACCAGAAGGGCAATTTCATCGGATTTCGCTGTGCACGGGACGTACGCCAATAGCCTGAGCGACGGGTTGGTGGGCCGCGCGCTGCGGCAGGGATTGCTTGCGGTCTGCGTTTCGTCCGCGCAGCCCCTGGTGGCGAGCGATGCGGGGTTCGCTCTGGAGGACAGCGTAGCCGCCAGGTTGATCGACGCGACCGGCTTGACATCGGTGACGACGGCGGGATTCGGGATGGGGGCGACTCAAGGCGCATATCCGCCATTTGCCGAAGCCGCCAGACATGTGGCTGACAGCAGAGGCCAGAGCGAGGGGAAATGGAACCTGACCCGTCCGGCGGTCGCTTTCGCGGTCGGCCGGCTGCGCGAGGCGCTGGCGGACGCTCCTGAATTCGCGGCGGCTCACTACCTGCTGGGCCTGATGGACGCACGGCAGCGAAGGTACGGGGACGCGCTGGCGGCATACCGGCGGGCAGCCGGGGCGGGGTCACCCTTTTCCAAAGATTCCATGAAAGCGCTGTTCCTCGGGGTGGTTGCCCGCTGCCAGGCCGCCGCGCAGCAGGTTGCGAAGGGCACCCAGTTTCTGGACAGGGGAAAGGTCGAGGAGGCGGGAGCGGCATATGCGGAGGCCGTTGGGCTGATGTCGGACTATGCCGAGGCGCAGGCGAACCTGGGCCTTGTCCGTATGCTCCGGGGAGATATCGACGGGGCCGTTTCCCGGCAACTGGAGGCCATCCGGCTCGATCCGGCCCTCGCCGAAGCGCATTACAATCTGGGCAATGCATATTCCCGGCAGGGCAGGTACGAGGAGGCGGTGATCTCGTTCAAAGAAGCCATCCGGCTGAAACCGGACAGCGCGCCGCCCGATTCAGTCGTATCGATTGTCGACGCGCATCAGGGGGCGCACACACGGTCCGTGGCCGGTTACCAGCACGCTATGCGGCACGCGGGTCTGGCAAATGCCCATTTCAATCTCGGCGACAACAAAACAGCGATTCAGGCTTACACCCGCGCGATTCGGCTGGCGCCCGATTTCGCAGACGGGCATTACAATCTGGGCGTTATTCACGAACGGGAGGGTAACGCGGAGCGCGCTATCGTCCACTGGCGGGCCTATCTGAAACTTGCCCTAAACGACCCGTCACAGCGGAAGTGGGTGGCGGACGCCAGGGTGAGACTTGATCGACTGGAGAGTCACCAGGAACAGTGATGCGTCCCGCTATGATATGTACAGTTTTCGTGTTCCTGACGAGTACTGTTGGGAAATGCCCCGCGCAGGGCGTGAAGTTCAGGAACGTGACCGCGGCCGCCGGGATTGGATTCATCCACGATAACGGCGGGTGGGGCAGGGAGTACATGCCGGAAACGATGGGGTCCGGGTGCGCGTTCTGGGACTATGACGGCGACGGGGATGCGGACATTCTCTTGATCAATGCCTCCACGCTGCACGAAGGCGCATCGGATCCGCCATCCACGATGGCGCTTTATCGCAACGATGGACACGGGCACTTTTCGGATGTGACGGCCCTGGCCGGGCTCAAGCAGCCCCTGTACGGGATGGGAAGTGCGGCTGCCGACTATGACAATGACGGGGACAGCGACCTGTACGTGGCCTGTCTCGGCGCCAACCGGCTGTACCGGAACCAGGGAAACGGACGGTTCGAGGACGTTACGGCAGAGATGGGGGTGGGTGACTCCACGTGGAGCGTTTGCGCGGTCTGGCTGGACTACGACCGGGACGGGGACCTCGACCTGTTCGTGGGAAACTACCTGCAGTGGACCGCGGAACGGGACGATTGGCTGTCTGCGCGTTCGAACGCGAGGTCATACGCGCCGCAGCTGTACGACCCCGAGTACTCGCGGCTTTACCGCAACGACGGCAGTCGGTTTGTGGACGTCACAGCTGAATCCGGAATCGGCCGAAGGCCCGGTAAGGGCATGTCGGCGGTCGCGCTGGATTACAACGGGGACGGATGGCCGGACATCCTGATGTCGAATGACACCATGCCGGACTTTCTCTACCGCAACAACGGTGACGGCACGTTTACGGAGGATGGCCTTCTGTCGGGCATTGCGTACAGCGCCGCCGGGGAGGCGAAGTCGGGCATGGGTGTCGACGCGGGAGACGTCCGCAATGCCGGCCTGGAGGACGTGGCCATCGGGAACTTCGCCTACGAGATGATCTCCCTGTTTCAAAACCAGGACGGGGCTTACTTCACGGACCGGACCCTGCCATCCGGCGTCGGGCGCCCGAGTGCGCCGTTCGTCACGTTCGGGGTCTTCTTCTTCGACTACGATCTGGACGGCCGCCAGGACCTCTTCGCGGCAAACGGACACGTGGACAGCCGGATTAATCAGACCAAACCCCACCTCAGCCACGCCCAGCGACCGTTACTCTACCGGAACGAGAGCGGCGGCAGCTTCATGGAGGTCGGCGCTGGATGCGGCGATCTGGCCGATCCCCTGGTTGGGCGCGGCGCCGCGTACGCGGACTATGACGGTGACGGCGACCTGGACGTGCTGGTTGCCACAAACAATGGCCGCCCCGCGCTATATCGCAACGAAGGAGGGAACCGGAACCGTTGCCTGAGGGTAAAACTGATTGGAGGCGGCCCGTCAACAGACGACAGGTCGCGCAAGGCGGATGGTGAGGCGACCTGGTCCAACCGGGACGGGATCGGTGCGAAGGTTCGGGTGCGGTCCGGGGGAGTCGCGCAGACGCGTTCCGTCAGGGCGGGATCCAGTTATTGTTCCCAGAGTGAGCAGGTATTGACATTCGGGCTGGCAGGCGCCGGGGCGGCAGATTCAGTTGAGGTGGCCTGGCCGTCCGGTCGGATAGAACGAATCAACGACGTTGCAGCCGGGCAGACGGTAACCGTTCGGGAGGGACGGGGAATTGTTGCCGGAATGCCGCTGAGGAACAACTCGGCGGCGGATTGAGACAAAGGGGGCGCATCATGGATACCGGACATCGATTTCAGCCTGTCCACCTTCAGCAATTCTGCTTTGTTGTTCTGATGATGGGATTTAGCGTACCCACACCGGCCGATGCGCTATCGATGAGGGATTCCATACTCGCCGTTGGCGAACGGCAGATGGATAGCCGCAAATTCGGTGAGGCGCTGGACACCTTCACCCGGCTTGCAGAGGCCTTCCCCGGAGATGTGCAAATACTGACCGGCCTGGGGCGGGCGCATCTCAAGGTTGAGGACTTCAGGGCGGCTCAAGAGTCGTTTGAGGCGGCGATCGACCTGGATGAAGAAAATGCCTCGGCGTACGCCGGCCTTGCACTCGCGTACGCCGAAATGCCAGCCAAGGGGATCAGCGCCCTCCATAACTTCAGGAGGTCCACCGGGGCGGCAAAAAAGGCCATCGAACTCGATCCCGAACAGGCCGACGCCTACCGGGCCCTCGGGGAGGCGCACGAACGATTCAAGGAGGACCACGAGAAGGCGCTCGAATATTTCGACACGTACCTGTCGTTGGAGCCTGACGACCCCGACGGCCTCTATTACTTCGGACTGGCATGTATACAGGCGGAATCCTACGACAGAATCACTCGTCATATCGTCCCGTACGTGGAAGCCCTCGACGAAGAGACCCGCTTGCTTGCCGTCGCTGCCCAGGGCCTCATCCACGAGGAAAAGTACAATGAGGCGCTGGACTATTTTCAACGTTTCCTGGGAACCATCGAGCCGCATGAACGCGAGTTTTACGAAGACGTCGCGAACGTGGCTTCTACAGAGGAACTCCGGGAGATCGAGGCGCTGACGGACTCGACGGCGCTTCAGGCCTACCTGGAGCGGTTCTGGCTGCGGCGAGATCCCGATATGATGACCCGCGTCAATGAGCGCATCATCGAGCATTACCGGCGGGTCTGGTATGCCCGCGCCTTTTTTGCCGATAAGGTATCGCCCTGGGACAAGCGGGGGGAAGTCTATATCCGATACGGCAAGCCGGACTACCGTTCACGGTCCTATCAGCGCGATCTATCCGTTACCCCCGACGTGGATGCCGTCCGCATGCGCATGGCGGCCAGTCTCTACGGCGCCGAAGCTTCCTTTATGACGTTTACCGGACCGGTGTTTCCGATAAGGGCGTTTCGCCATCCGATTACACAGCGTACACAGGACAATCTCCACGGTTTCAGTTACGCCGATCAGCGCGATGCCAGTTTTCTCGAAGATGGATTTACATCCAACACGGATGCCGCGGATGAAGAGGAATTCCAGGAGCGCGACCTGGAAGGAACACCGCTGACCGCGCCGCTCACGCGGAGCGATTACGATGACCAGGACGGGGCGCGGTTCGAAGAATTCGGAAATCAGTTCGCGCGGATCAAGTTCGGCGACTACATCCCAGTAACCATCCACACCGACATGGCCACCGTTCCCTGGGAAACCTGGATTTATACGCAGATCCAGGGGGGTATCGAGATCGTGTTTACCGATGAAAACAAGAGCGGTCAGTTCAATTTTGCCCCTATTCCCCCTGTGACCGGTCTCAATAACCAGATCGTCAACATCACCCGCCTGGTCAGATACGCACCCGAGATCATATACCAGAACGCCTCGCACGAGACCCCTGACTATTATCGACCGGGCATCCAGGGACCCGCCCTCAATTTCTATTACGACCTGGCCAACTTCCAGGGAGACGACGGCAAGACCAACGTCGAAGTCTACTACGGTATTCCGCCAGAACAGGTCGAAATTGCCGAGCAGGCCGATTCGGCGCAGGTCCTCGTTCAGTGCGCGATGGCGCTGGCCGATGCGGCACATACGACAATCTACCGCGATACCCGCGAGTTCTACTACGAAGGACGGGCGGACTTCCATCGGGTCAGAGGCGCATTCCTGCCGGAAATGCTCAAGACAGGGGTGCCGCCGGGCAAATATGAGCTCCAGGTCCAGATCAAGGACCTGGCTTCCGGGCATACGGGACTCTACAAGCAGGCTGTCGAGGTTCCCGACTACAATGTCGAAGCGCTCAGGATCAGCGATATCCTGCTGGCTTCTGAAATCGGCGACGCGGATTCGGCGGGGAAATTCCGGAAGGGCGACATCCGGGTCGTGCCGATGCCCACCAGGAACTACAGGAAGGCGCAGAAGGTGTACGCCTATTACGAGATCTACAATCTGGAAAAAAACCGTTTCGGACAGACCGACTACGAGGTGAAATACGTGGTCCGGACGGTCGTGGGGCGATCGGAGGGGGTTGTGGGCGCCGTTGCTTCGCTTTTCAAGCGCAGAAAGACGCAGATATCGGTCTCTTACGATCACGCGGGAACGGAAGCCACCGAACAACAGTATTTCGAAATCGATCTGGACAAGGCCAAGCCGGGCGTACAGGTTCTGGAGGTGAAGATCAAGGACCGGGTCAGCGGAAAGAGCGACACGCGAGAGATTCAGTTTCGTTACGGAATCTGATTCGGGGGCCGGCGCGGCACATTCAGCGCCGTCCTCGAGAGGAGAAATGCAACCAGGGCGCAGTACGCTGCGCCCTGCGTGTATCTGCTGTAATCTGTGGAAGCTCATGGATGTATAGCAGGGAGGAAACTGAGAATGTCTGAAATTCGCGCGGGGCTGATTGGATGCGGCGCGATCGGCGGCGTGCATAGCGAAGCGGTTTCCGGGCTGGACGGCATACGCATGGCGGCGTTCTGCGACGTCGTCGAAGAAAAGGCGCGCGCCTTATGTACTCGCTACGGAGGGGACTATGCCACCGACGATGCCGGCCGGGTCCTTGGCGATGCATCGCTGGACACCGTCTATATCTGTACACACCACGACACCCATGCGGATTACTGTATCCGGGCGGCCGAAGCGGGGAAGCATATTCTCGTGGAAAAACCCCTCGCGCTGACCGTTGAAGACTGCCGGAGGATCGGGGACGCGGTCGAGCGGGAGGGGATTCAGCTCTTTACGGCCTTCAAGATGCGGTACTATCCGATGGTACAGAAAGCCCGCGAACTGATCCCCGATCCGTTGATGGTGGTGATGCAGATGATGGACAACCGATGGGGGGATACCTGGGCCAACGATCCCGTCCTGGGGGGAGGCAACGTGTATAGCCAGGGATGCCACTCGTGCGATCTCCTCAGGTACGTGGCCGGTTCGGATCCGCAGGAAGTCTACGCGGCGGGCGGGAACTACTATCAGCCAAACGGCAGACTGGACAATCTGACCGCCACGTTCAGGTTTGAAAACGGCGCGGCAGGCTGCTGGATCCAGGGAGATGCCAATCAGCCGGCGATGACAAGCAAGCTCTTCATGGAGATTTTTTCGGAAAACCGATCCGCGCTGCTTACGGACCGGTTCTGCACGCTGACGTATACGGAGACCGGGAAGGAGCCGGCGGTCTACCGCGGCGAAGAAGGTGGATTCGTCGAGGAGAACCGGCTGTTTGTCGAGGCGCTGAGGACCGGCGCGCCCATGGCCGCGGACCACGTGGACGGGCTGATGGCCACGCTGATGATGATCCAGGCGTGTCGGAGCATCGAAAGCGGCAACCCGGAGCGGGTTGCATCGCTTGCACGGGCCTGAGGCGGGCACATAGTACATGGTTCTCTAAACAGCATCACTGACACAATCGTGAGGTCATGCCATGAAGGAACACAGACATCCGCATCCGCACAAGGATCCGAGACAGCCCAGGGACGGGGTCCGTCCGCAAACCAACCCCCCTGTCTTCGCCTGGCTTCCGATGGATTCCGCCTCGCGCTATCGCCTGCTGGTGGCGCGTGACCCGGGTTTTGAGAACATCTGCCTGGACAGAGGCGACCTGCAGGAACCGGTGTACCTGCCTGAACGGGCGTTTGAGCCCGGGGAGTATTTCTGGCGGTGGTCTGCGGACCATGGTGCGACGTCGGAGGAATTCTCGTTTGAGATCCGGCCTGAGGCCACAGTTGTGGAGGTGCCCCCGGCGAGCGAGTGGCTGAAGCGGTTTCCGTCCGAACACCCGCGGATCTATGTGTCGCCGGAGGAGGTGCCGGCACTTCGGGCCGCCTCCGTCAGCGATGCATCACAGGCGTGGGAGGGTTTGCGAAGCAGCGCCCAAGCCGTGTTGGCCGAACCGCACGAGATCGAAGAGCCGCCCTTTCTCCCTGACCGCAGCAAGAACTATCAGGAATATCATGAGACATGGGCGCCGATCATGTGGGAGTCACGGCGATTCGTCAAGGGCGCGGAGACCCTGGCGCTGGCGTATCTGGTGGGCGGGGAGGACCGGTTCGCCCGCGCCGCCTGCCAACGGATGGCGTCCATATCGCGCTGGGGCCCTGAGGGATCGAGTCACCTTGCCCACAACGACGAGGCCCACATGTCCGTCATCTGGAACGGCTCGAACGCGTGCGACTGGGTGTGGGACCGTTTTACGGACGAGGAACGCGATGCCGTTGTGGCGCAGTTCCGGCAGCGGGGACGGATTACGTTCGACTATATGCACAACAGGGGGTCGTACGGGGTGACGCGGTTCGACTCGCATGCCGGCCGCGAGATCGTGTTCCTGGCGCACATCGCGCTTGTGTTCCACGATTACATTCCCGAAGCGCAGTCGTGGCTGGAGTGGCTCAGGCCGGTGCTGTGCGGCATCTGGCCGATCTGGTCTGGCGACGACGGGGCATGGGCGGAAGGACCCTCTTATGGTCTGGCATATGTCACGATCATGACCATGTTCGCCTCGGCGATGAAGCGGGGTGTCGGCGTGGACCTGTACCGGAGACCCTTCTGGAAGAACCACGCCCGTTGGCGCCAATACTGTCTGCCCCCCTACGCGGAGTGGATGGGATTCGGCGACCATACCGAGCGGTGGGCAGGCTCCTGGAGGTCCAACGCGGACCTGGTGGATCTGATCGGGCGCGAGACGGATACCGACGAGTTCGCGGAATACGTGGAAGCCTTCCGCGCCGAGGCAGAGCAGATGCAGGCACCGGAGGAGCGCCGAAGCTCGGGCGTGATGTCGCAACTCTTCCTGGCGCAACCCGAAAAAGCGCATCCGGAGACCGGCGCGACAGAATCGATATTTCGCGTGTTCCCGGTCGCAGGATGGGCCGCGGTCCGGACGGACCTGAACGAAGCCGCACGGGACGTGGCGCTGATCTTCCGTTCTTCTCCGCTCGGCGCCATCAGCCATTCCCACGCGAACAACAACGATTTCATTCTGCACGCAGGCGGCAAGGTGATGGCGATGCCCAGCGGCTACTACATCGGGTACGGTTCGGATCATCACACGCACTGGGTGTGGCACACCAAGTCGCACAACTGCGTCACGCTTTCGGATGCCTCCCAGATCATGCGGTCGCACGATTCGCTCGGGAAGATCGAAAATGCGTACGAGGACGAGCGGATCGTCTATTTCGCAGGCAACGCGGACGCCAGTTACAGCGACCGCGCGGAACGGTGCCGGCGGCACGTTTTCTTCCTGAAGGCGCAGAGCTGTTTCGTGATGATCGACGAATTTGTCGCGGCTCCGGGCATTGATTCGGCGCTGCAGTGGAATATCCACTCCTGGAACCGTTTTTCGGTTGACGAAGAGAGCAGGACCTTCCTGCTGGAACGTGAAGGGAGTTCCCTCGAAGGGCATTTCATGTACCACAACAACGCGTTCTTCTCCCTGAGCGAGGGATGGGACCCACCGCCGATGCGGACCGGCAGGGACGATTCGCAGTGGGGCCAGCAATACCACCTGCGTTTTACCACCTCCGGCCTGGTCGACAGGCGCAACCTTGGGGTCGTGCTGTGTCCCGGACACGCATCGCTGGAGCGGCCGGAAGTACAGACCGAGTGGTCGGGCAAAACGGAAGTGGCCCGGATCGGGGACGATCTCGCGCTTGTCGGCGGTCGGGACGGCGTGGCATACGGCAGCCGCAGCTCTGGCGGGCTTGCGTTGCTGGTCGTTCAAAGCCGGGAGTATGAACTTGGGGATGAGGGCGTCGCAACGAGGAGATGAACGTGAATAAGGGACCGACGGGCCTGAAAGTGGATGTGTTGAAGGACATGTGCCCGGAGACGGCGCTGGTTGTCAACGGCGAGCCGGAGGCGAAGGTCGTCATCGGCGAGGATGGGACGCACGCACGGCAGGCAGCCAGAGTCGTCGAGCGGGTCGAGGCGGCAACCGGGGCGCGGCTGGAGGTGGTCCGGGCAGCGGACGCGGCTGCCGGGGCGCTGCTGGCGGGGCACGTGGTGACGCTGGGGAATATGGCCGACAACGCCTTTATCCGGTGGCTTTATTACCAGTGGTGGGCGGTGGAAGACCGCTGCTATCCCGGACGGGGCGGGTACGCGCTGCGGACGCTGCATAATCCTCTGGGGAACAGGAACAACGTGGTGCTGCTCGGGGCCAGCGACGAGGACGGGCTGGAGCGGGTGGTTTCGCGTTTTGTGCGGCTTGTAGAGGACAAAACAACGTTCAGCGTGGCGTGGCTGATGGAAATCCGGCTGGGTCCCGAGTTCGACGCTTTTACCCGACCGCCGGAGGGATGGCTGCGGCAGCGGCGGGAGGACTTCATCGCTCGGGCGACGGCGCCTCACGCTTCCGAGGCGGGCGCCGGCTTCCAGCTGATTTCGGAGGCCGGGGCGTACGGGTTGATGTATCACCGGACCGGGCACGAGGCGTATGCGTCGGCTGTTCTGGAAATCGCGAAGGCCCATCTGATGATGGGCGAGTACGGCGTGATGGCGCACTTCCACGTCTGGTGGCTGGCAGCGGTATGGGACCTGATCGAGGAAAGTCCCGTGTTCTCGGACGAGGACCGGCTGAAGATCACGCAATACCTTCTGTGGATCATGGATTCGGAGGAGGGTGCGTATACCCGGTTCTTCCGCGAAGGCGTCGGGCACCGGATGGTCCGGCAGAACCACCAGACGCTGGTGGCGCTGGCGGCGTGGTTCGGGGGAAGATACTTTTCGACCCACTACGGTATCGAGGAGGGAAAGGAGTGGATGGCCGCGTCTGCCGACGTGTTCAAGGGTCAGGCGACGTCGTTCAAACCGGTCGAGGATGCGAATGCCTATCAGTGGATGACGCTGGACCATATATTGACCTATACGCTTGCCAGCGGAGATACCACCTATATCGACAATGGAAACTGCAGACGGTCCCTGGACCAGGCGGTGCTGTATTGCAACAACCGGGGAGCCCTTCCCGCGTTTGGTGATACGGGCGCGCCGATGGACGGATACCCCACGAATTTCCTGGCCAAGGCGGGTCATGTACTTCAGGACGGGCGTGCGGTGTTTCTGTTGGGCAAACGGTTCGAGCGGCCCTCGGACTATTTTCGGCCCCAGCCGCCAGGCGAGCGGTACGAGGCGGTGAGGGACCCGTTGCTCGTGATGAGTTTCGAGAAGTATTTCTTCGACGGATTGCCTCCCGAGCTCCCCGAAGGGATGGCCGGGGTGCAGGTGCTGGAGGTCGCCGGCGGTTTCTACGATCTCGCCGAAGACCCGAAGGCGAGACCGCGCGAAGTGAAGCTGCTGAACCTGCCGAGAGAAGAGGCGTTCGATACGGTCTGTTTCCGGGAGGGGTTCGGCCGGGACGACCAGTTCCTGATGCTGCACGGAATCTATTACGGAAACCACAGCCACGAAGACGGGAATACCATCCCGGAGTTCTCGGCCAACGACCGGGTTTTCCTTGTGGATGCTTCGTATACGGAGGGTCCGACGCTTAAGCATCACAACGGCGTGACGGCGGTGCGGGATGGGGAGGCGTGGGACGTACCCGCCCTGTGTCGGCTGGAGGGTGCAGCGGACCTGGAACGCGTAGGCATCAGCCGGACGTCCGTGGATGGCGATTGGGGCGCTCTGTGGGTCCGGAACGTCGTGTGGCGAAGGGGCCGGTTTTTCGTTGTGGTGGACGAGGTCGAAGCGACAAGGGCTGGTGCGTTCGCGCTGCAGTGTCACTGGCGCTCATTGGGGACGCCGGTATTGAACGACGGCACTCTCGATGTGGTTCAACGGGACCCCGAGACAGGGCGCGAAGACAGGTTTGTTCTCCAGAGCGTCGGCGGAGGCAGGATGTCGCTGGAGCGGGACTGGGAGAATTTCGGCCACTGGTGGGACGCATATCCCTACGCGGATGACTATGTGAATATTCTGCGCGAGTCGGCCAACCGGGAGATGGCGGCGGGAGACCGGCATACGTTTATCAACCTGTTCTATGCCTCCAACCCGCGGAAGCCCGTGGATGACCGGATGCGCCGTATCGGGGAATCGGCGGTTGCGGTCGAAGGGTCGCGAGGACGTATGCTGGTTGGGACCGGGGGTAGGACAGGCGCGTTCGAAGTCGGGTCGATTTCCGGTCGCGCCGGAATCTGTGCGGCGGGCGATGGGTGGTTTGCGCTATGTAACGGGACATCGCTGCGTTCGGAAGGCGCGATTTTTGAAAGCGAACACCCTGTTTCAATCGAGTTCGATCTGGATGTCGGCGAAGGCGTGGTCGTGGCATCGCGGCCCTCTGAGATCACGCTGTGCGGAGAGCGCATCAAGGTTGCGGCGGGTCGGCAGGAGGTGAAATCGCGCAAGCCAGGGGCAGGTGTTTTTTCGATGGATGGGATTGCATGCCTCCCGGCGTACGTGGCGGACTTTCGGGCGCCCGCACACGCGGCGTCCGCACCCGGTCTGCGCCGGGTCTGGACGTACGACGACGGTTCCGGGGTGCGCTGCACCGCTACGAACGGGGACGGGGTGGTCCTTGGCACGGAGGACGGACGTGTTGTGGCCCTGGACCCCGACGGAAAGCCGGCCTGGTCGTTCCGTGCGGAAGGGAGTGTGCTTTCGGTGTGTCCGGTCGAAATCGACGGCCGGCGCTGCGTGATTGCGGGCGCCGACGACCGGCGTCTCTATCTGCTGGAGGAAGGCGGAGAGGTACGGTGGTCACGCGCGTTTGAGATATTCAGAGGCACATGGGACCGGTACGCGCGAAACTCCGCGGTGGAGTTCGTGACGGCGGCCGACCTGCGCGGTGACGGCCGGACGGACATCCTGGCGGCGGTCTCGGACCGGCAGCTCCACTGTTTCGACGCGAGCGGAAACGAGCGGTGGAGTTTTATGATCTACGGGATATTCGCGCCATTGCGCGTCGCGGATATTGACGGGGACGGGAGGCAGGAGGTGATCGGCGGTCCGGGCCGGATTACCTGCGGGGGCACCTGTTACGTGCTGGATGCCGACGGCGGTGAAGTCGCAAGCAACGGGCTGGACGGGTGGGCGTCGATGATGCCCGCGTGCGACGTGTGGATGCAGGAGGAAGAGCACCTCATCGTGTGCGGGACGAACCGGTCGCACGTGTTCGGCCTGGAACTGGACGACAATCGACTGGAGACGCTCTGGAAAAAGCGAGTGGGTGAGGAAGTGAACGCGGTCTGCGCCGCTGACCTTTGTGGAGACGGCAGGCCGGAGGTCCTGGTCGGATCGGACTGTTTCTATCTGTATCATCTGGACGAACACGGGAACGAACGATGGCGGCGAAACCTGGCCGCGCCCGTTCAACAGGTGATGGTGGTTGAACTCGAGGGTGACGCGAAGATCGCCGCCGGGTGTGAGGACGGGTCTGTGTGGGTGCTGGACGGGGACGGACGGACCCTCGGCCTTCACCATGCAGAGTCTGAGATTCACATCCTTGCGGCGCACGGAGAAGGCCGCCTGCTGATCGGAAGTTCGGACGGGACACTGTCGCTCCTGGGCGTTTGAGGACGGCTCGATCGTCGCGGCCCTTACTTCGTTACAGCGATGGACGACCGGAGAATGGGGACGGTCGGCTCTGGATTTGCGGGGGTTTATAGGGAGCCGGAGACATGCTGCGATATTCCTCTTTGGTCCTGTTCCTGGCATTTTGGATGGAAACCCCCGCCGCCGCCCTGCCTGGCGATCCTTCCAGAAGCGATCTGATTAGGGAAGACGTGCTCTTTTCGGCGGCGGGTGAAGCGCTCAACCAGGTCGCTTCGGGGAGATTCGATCTCGTCCGTCGCGAGCCGGGGACAGTGGTTCGCACCCTGGGGACGGATTTCGCGCTGACGCTGGATCGGGATCTGATGCCGGGGATCTACCGGCTGAGCGTCCTCTGCCTGGCCCCGACAACCTCTACCGATTCATTCTGGCTGGAGGTGAACGGAGAGCGGCAACCGCAAGCGATCGTGTTGCCCAAGGACGTCTACAGTGAGGTGCATCGGGGCTTTCGGCTGGACGTGCCGGGAAGGACGTCTATTCGTCTCGTGCTGCGGGAACGGCCTGGGGTGAGCGTTGCGCGGTTGAAGCTGACGCATCTGTCGGTACAATTCGATCGCATGTCGGTTATCCGTCCTCCTCTGGCCGGGGAGCGCCCGCGACTGTTCTTGACGCGGTGGGACATCCAACGTCTGCGCGACGCCCAGCGCAGCGAGGGCGGACAGCGGCTTTATCGACCGCAGGGGATGTTGCGGGGAACGCCGCCTCCCCGTACGGGTCCGCCGAAGCGCGCGGGGTGGGCCTGGCGCATGGAAAATCAGGCGATCTCCTGCCTGCTCGCCAATACCCCCGATGCGGCCGAACGCTTCGAGGCCATCCGGCGCCACGTTCTCACGATATGCACATACGATAAGTGGCTTCCGGACGGCTGGTCCCATGCGACACCCGATCTGGATCTTGACGCGGCCTACATGATCCACGGGACCGCCGTCGCGTACGACTGGCTCTACAACTGGTTTACGGAGGATGACCGGCGGATCATCCGGGAGAAGCTGGCGTATCAGGCCAGGCTCATGTTCGAGGCGTCCTTTTTGGAGAGGATGTATTGGGCTCGCACGGTCCAGCAGAACCACTACTGGTTCGACAATTACGCCATCGGCGTGGCCGGCGCCGCACTCTACGGCGAGGTACCGGAGGCCGAGGTATGGATGGCCTGGAGCTGGGACCGCCTCCAGGGGACGCTGAAGACCTTCGCCGAGGACGGGGGGTTTCACGAAGGACCTGCCTACTGGAACTTCTCCATGGGTTCGCTGTTTCGATGGATCGACCTGTACGAACACACAACCGGGCAGACCATCGCCTATGCGGACACCTGGCTGAGGAAGACCGGCTATTTCCCGATGCATTACGTATATCCCGATCTGCGTTCGGGCGCGGCAATCGAAGATACATTTCGACCGGGGGTTGTACCCACGCTGGAGAGGCTGCTCTGGCTGGCAGGTCGCAACGGCGACGCCCGGCTGTTTCGTGTCGCCGAGTTGGTTCACGAGGGGAAGCGGAGTACACACTGGTGGACATTGAAAGCGCTGGCCGAGGGAATTGACGCCGCGGCGGGGACGCTGGACGAACTGATGCCGAAACGGGCCTATTTCCCCGACGTTGAGATGTACTTCGCGCGAACGTCGTGGCGCACGGATGCAACGATGTTCGCGCTGGGGGCGCGTCCGTTGGGGGGGCACACCCTGGCGCGGCTGATCGAGGCGTATCCCTGGATCGGCGGCGTAGGACACAACCACCCCGCGCAGAACAGCTTTGTGCTTTACGGCAGCGGAAAGGAACTGGTGATCGATCCCGGCTATACGCTGAACAAGGAAACCGCAAACCACAACACGGTACTGGTAGACGGGCAGGGGCAGTACGGCGACGGTGAGCGGTGGCCGCGCTGGTATCCCGGCTGGGCGCACATCGGGTACGCCTCCACGAAGTTCCCTTATGTACGCGGTGAGGCGGCAACGGCGTACCCTCGGGAGCTGGGACTGGAGCGGTTCACGCGCCAGATGTTGATGCTGGACAACCAGCGCGTCCTGATTGTCGATCATCTGGAGGCGGACCGGCCTCGCCGGTTCACGTGGCTGCTGCATCTCGATGAGGACGCGGTGGTGTCGGGGGGCAACGGGCGGTTTTCAGTGACTTTCGGTGGCGCATCGCTTCAGATCGATGTTCTGACTCCGCAAGACATGGCATCGCATATCGACCGCTATGAACCTGTCTGGAACAATATTCTGCGGCCCGACTATCATCCCAGGATCGGCCGGCTGCAGTTGACCACCGCGCCGTTGAGAACCACGCCAATCGTGGCCGCGCTGGGTATCGACCCCTACGCGGTGCGCCCGGTGCTGGAGATCCGGCCCGGCGTCCTGTTGTTGACGTTTCCGGACAGCATCCGAGTGGGGTTCAATAGAACGGGCGAGGTGGTCGCGGTTGACGGGCTCGAGACCGACGGGCGCGCCGTGGTGATCACCCGTGATGGAGCCGGGGGACGCAGGGCCAGGGTGCTGGACATGCTCCGGTACCGCGACGGGTCCGGCCGGTTGCGCGACTTCCCGGACGGTGAGGGTGAATTCGTCCTGTCGAACGGCGTCTGGCTGCCGGCGTTCGACGAGACGCCTGTTGTATTGAGCGCCGACTTCGACGGGAACGGTACAGTGGGTTTCAGCGACTTCCTGGCGCTTGCACATGCGTTCGGGTCCCGCGCGGGAACGACGGGCTGGGACGTCAGGTTCGACCTGAACGGCGACGGCGAAATCGGGTTCCGGGACTTCGTGATCCTGGCGGCCCAATTTGGCGGGCGAACCAACGGGAATTGATTCCGGGTCCGACGGACCCTCGACCCCTGGGTCCCGGTGTCCGAAATGCGGTAGCCGGTTTTTTTGAATACGCTCACGATTCTAATTTCAGGTGCAGGAGGTGAGACGTGGTCGAACTCGTTATATTTGTATGTGCCGTTATTTTCGTTTCCGCAACGTGCTCTCTCGCTGAAGCCGTTCTCTACGCCGTTCCCGTCAGTTACGTCGAAAGCCTTGCGCAAAAGGGAACAGTCTCCGGCCGTATCCTGAAGGACCTGCGGATGCGCAACGTCGACCGGCCCATCTCGGCCATCCTCTCGCTGAATACAATCGCGAATACGGGCGGCGCGTTCCTGGCAGGCGCGGCGTTCATAAAGGTGTACGGCGCGGAATGGGAACACTATTTTACGATATTCATTACACTCTCGGTCCTGCTCCTGTCGGAGGTCATTCCCAAGACCGTCGGCGTCGTATACAGCCGGTCCCTGGCCGGTCTGATCGCGATACCTCTTCGATTTCTTGTCCTGGCAATGTACCCGTTTGTCGAGACATGCCGGCTTGTGACCCGGGCGTTCTCGAAGGGTCGGACGTCCGACGAGGTTTCCGAAGAAGAAATCTCCTCAATGGCGCGGATGGGGAGGGAAGCCGGCGCGATCGAGCCGCATGAAGCCCGCGTGATGCAGAATATTCTCTCGCTCAAACGCAAGACCGCGAAGGATGTGATGACCCCGCGGACGGTCGTATTCGCGCTGAGCGCGGGTCTGACCGTGGAGCAGGCGCAGAAGGAAGCCGGTACCTGGCAGCACAGCAGGGTTCCCGTCTATGAGGAGGGCTTCGAGGACGTCATTGGCGTCGTGATGCGCCGCGACGTGCTGAACGCGCTGGCGGAGGGTCACGGGCAGAGACCCATATCTGAATTGATGCGTCCGGTTCACTTCGTTGCGGAGACAGTGGCGCTGGACCGCGTTCTGCAGATGTTCCTCGAAATGCGGCAACATCTCTTTGCGGTCATCGACGAATACGGCGGACTGGCCGGAGTCCTGACGCTGGAAGACGTGCTTGAAGAGATCCTGGGCAGAGAGATCGTGGATGAATCCGATACGGTCACGGACATGCGGGAACTGGCCCGCCGCCGCCGCCGAAAGGTGTCGGAAGGGGAATAGTCGGTAATTCGATCATGCCGCAGAATGCCGGTTCGCGGTATAGAATCAAGCACCTTCAGCGCAGACCGACTCCTCGTCGCCATGCAGGGGTGACCCTTGTGGGCGCCCGTGGCGGCGGCGGAGATGATCCTCAATAGGCATTTGCCGCGAGGGGTCATCTGATTTTTTGAATCGTGGATAGTACCGGAGGAGTTGAGTGACGGCACTACAGATAGAGCTGTTCGACCGACCTGACACGTCAACCGGGCCGTTATCCTATGAGGAATTCCTCGGTGATGTGGAGGGCTTCGACGGCTTTGATAAAGAAACCGCAATCCTGGAATTCCCGGATCCCGACTTCGATATCCCTGTCTATGTGAATGAGTTCTGGACTTCGCGACAAAGGGCCGCCCACTCGCTTCACGAAATCTCGTACCGCGCGTGTTTCAAGCCCCAGTTGCCGCGGTTTTTTATCGAGCGGCTGACGCGACCCGGCGACGCGGTCTACGATCCCTTCCTGGGTCGCGGGACGACCGCCATCGAGGCGGCATTGCTGGGGCGTACCCCCATTGGGACGGACGTCAATCCGCTGAGCGAGATTCTCGTAGCGCCGCGGCTCGACCCTCCGTCGCTTTCGGCTGTTTCGGGACGACTGAGGGAACTGCCTCTCGAAAGCAGATGCGATACCTGGGACGACCTGCTTACGTTCTATCATCCGAACACGCTGCGGCAGATTACGAACCTGCGGAATTACCTGATCGCGAAGCATGACAATGGCAGCCTGGATGCGGTCGACCGGTGGATCAGGATGGTGGCGACCAACCGGCTGACGGGTCATTCACCCGGCTTCTTTTCGGTTTACACGTTGCCCCCAAACCAGGCCGTTACGGTGGCGCGACAGCGGGGCATTAACCGGATTCGAAAGCAGACACCGCCCGAACGGGACGTACGGGAATCGATACGAAGAAAAACCAGGTCGCTTCTCGGCAGACTGGGTCAGAAAGACGCTGAGAGGCTGCGTGAAACTTCCGGAAACGCATTGTTCATCACCGGGTCATCGGACAACACACCCGGTATTGAGAGCGACTCCGTCAACCTCGTCGTCACCTCACCGCCGTTCCTGGACGTCGTGGACTACCAGACGGACAACTGGCTGCGGTGCTGGTTCAACGGTATAGCCGCAGAATCCGTGCAGGTATGGCACTTCACGAGGCCGCAGGAGTGGCAGGCAGCCATGACGAGCGTATTCCTTGAACTCAGGAGAGTTCTCAAACGCGATGGCTTTGTCGCTTTCGAGGTCGGGGAAGTACGAGGCGGGAAAATTCTCCTGGAATCGCTCGTTGTCCCCGCGGCGGCACAGGCGGGGCTGGAGCCGCTCATGGTCCTGGTGAACGACCAGGTCTTCACCAAGACCTCAAACTGCTGGGGCGTGGACAACCTCAAGAAGGGAACCAATACAAACCGTATCGTCCTGCTGAGAATGTCATGAGGACAGCTGTCTGTCACGAAAACAGAAAAGGAGCTGAAATGACCCACTGACACCATTTCCGGCGGCGATTCAAGACAGGCCCTTTCGAGCCGCGAACGGGTTAAAATATCGATAGCAAGTCTACGACACAGCTTGACTTATCCGCATTGACGCTAACCAGCCGGGGTGAGGATCGCTTTATGACATCAAGAGAGAAAGTCGCTTTTATTTTAATTTCCGCGATGCTGATACCTGTTGCATTCGTCGCAGCGGGTTCAGACGCGCATGCCGATCGAACGACATTACAAGAGAACACCGATAATTCCGATGTCCAGGACTCCGGATTTCTTCCGGACTTCGACGGCGACGGGACGGTTGGCTTCAGCGATTTTACGCAGTTTGCGTCAAAATTCGGACGAAGTGAAGGTGATGACGGGTACGAAGCCCGGTTCGATCTGAACGGCGACGGGGAAATCGGGTTTTCGGACTTCGTGGCCTTTTCGCAGAACTTCGGGAAGGACTTTTCCTACGGGATGCTCCTTCCCTGGGATCTTTCCAGAATCGTGCCGATCGAATCGGTCCGTTCGGCGCCCGTGGGCGAGCGAGTCTTCATGCGGACTGAATTCGACAAAGGCCGACTCGTTGACCTGGAGATGACGTTCATCCAGGTGGTCGACGATTTTCTGCCGCCCATGCCGGTCTATATGGTGGAGGCCTCTGATTCCATCCTGGTGGCCCTGGGCGGTATCGCCAAGGGGATGAGCGGTTCCCCGATTTTTTCGGCGCAGGGCGCCTGGGGCGCGATCGCTTACGGCTTCATCGCGCAGGACAACCCGCCCTACTACTTTTTCGCCACACCCATGGAATGGGTCATCGGAGAACGGGGAACGGTTCCACTGGCCAAACGCGCGGCCACGTGGGGCGATAACAGCATTGCGCCCTTGGACGTCCCACTGCTGAGTACCGGACTCAATCGGATCCAGTTGATCCCGGAAGGGCGTTCGTCTCCGCTCAGCAACGCGGTCGCCGCCGGTCTGACCACGCAGCGCCAGACCAGTTTCGCGCCGGGCCGGCCGCTGGCGGTAGGCTTACTGCTGGGTGAATTGACTGCCGGCGCTATCGGGACGATCTCCTTCGTGGACGGCGACCGGGTCTATGGATTCGGACATTCCATGGACGACGCCGGCCCTGTTTCGCTGCCCATCATCGAGGCGGTGGTGCTGGGAGAAATCTCAAATCTGCAGGCGCCGTACAAATTCGCAACATTGAACCCGACCGTACGCGGCACCCTCACCGAAGACCGCATTCCCGCGGTCCGGGGAATACTGGGCGAAGGGCCCGAGCTTGTGCCGATCAGAAGCGTGTATTCGTTTCCATCGGGCGCAGAAGAGGAGCTCCTGCATACGATGCCCACGGTTGGCGTGAGCCCGGATATGTCTATCGATCTGGTCGCCGGCGCTTTCTTCAGACCGCTTCTGGGAAGGGTTGAGAACGATCCGGACCACAGCATCCGCGTTACGGCGGAAATTGCCTTTGACGGCACCGATTCCACGCTCGCGCGAACCCGTCTGTACGCCTCACCGGAAGGCCGGCTCCTTTCCCTGATCAGAAATGCGACCTCCGATCTGTCCTTCTCGCTGGCCCTGCTGACGGAGAGGGACGACTACGCCTTGCAGGTGACGGAAGCCAGAGTTGACGTTGAGTTGATCGCAGAGTCCCGTTACACCAGGATCGTCGAAGTGAACGCGGACACGCTGGCCAGCCTCGGGGACACGCTGGACGTTACCGCGTCGTTGAGGGTGGGGCGCCGGATCGATCGTGAGATCGATCTGAGGCTCGGCGTTCCCGAATCGTTTCCGCCGGGAGTCTACAGTCTTGTCCTGGGTTCGGCCGCGGAACTGGGGGCGGGTGGCGGACCCGGATTCGGCCGTTTCCCTGTAGAGCAGACGCTCGAGGAAGCCTTTAACGACGTCAATAGCGAGGATGACAACGTGGTGTTGGAAGCCTTGCTGACGTTCGATACGCCCTTCGCACCGCCCGAAGGTCCGGGGGTCCCGCCCGGCCCGGGTCGAGGCCCGCGGCCGTCCACCTCGGTACGGAAGGAAGTGGATCTGGTTTTGCGGGGCCTGGAGAGCGCGCTCGTAAAGGTCGTCGCACCGGCGGAGCAGTGATATGCAGGAAGTTGACATGCAATGCGATGACATAGGGATCGGAATCATCGGCGGCGGGAAGGCGGGGCGGAATTTCGCCCTGGCCATCCGGTCCTGCGCGGGCGCCGAGGTGCGGATGTTCTGCACGCGGAGCGAGGAGTCGGCCCGGTCGGCGGCGGAATCCTGCGGGGTTGCGAGATGGACCACCGATTACCCCGCGATGCTGCGGGATCCGGATATCCAGGCTGTCATCGTCGCGACGCCGGATGAATTTCACTGCGAGCACACGGTCCTGGCCGCCCGGGCGAAAAGACACGTGCTGTGTGAGAAGCCGATGTGCCGGTCTCCTGAAGAGGCCGACCTGATGATCCGAAAAGCACGGGAGAACGGCGTGATTCTGATGGTCGGGTTCACCGAGCGGTACAGCCACCCGTGCATGGATGCCAAGAGGCGGATCGACGCCGGCGAGATCGGCACGCCCAGGATGATGCTCGCCAGGAGGTGCCATCCGCTATCCGTGCTGAGAGGCCGGAAATGGGTGAACGACGATGAGACCGGCGGGGTGCTGAACTACGCCGGGCCGCACAATATCGACCTGGTCTGTTGGCTGATGGGCGGGCCTCCCGAGCGCGTGTACGCCGAGATGGGGCAGCTCATCCTGAAAGACCAAAACTTCACGGATTGTGCGGTGATGACGTTCAGGTTTCCCAACGGGTCCATCGCGACGCTCTACGAGACCTTCGCATACCCGGGGACCTATCCGCATGGCGTGGACCGGAATATCGAGATTCTGGGAGACCGCGGGGTGCTTCACGTGGACTTCATGTCCCAGCCCCTGAAGGTGTTTACGGATGCCGGTTATCAGGTGGCCGATTCAGTAACCTGGCCGATGGGGGAACGGGGCATCCAGGGAACGTTGCTGGCCGAAGTCGAGCATTTCATCGGGTGCGTACGACAGGGAAAGACGCCGCTGACAACGGGCGAAGACGGCAAACTGGCCATGAGAATCGCGCTTGCGGCAAGAGAGGCGGCCAAGACCGGCAAGGCAATACCCATTCACGAAGCGTAAGTGACCCTCGTGACGTCGGGGGAATAGATTCACGAAATTGGGCCGCCCAATCGCATGGTTTGTATCCTCTGACAGACTCAAGACGAGTACTCGGGATCCGGGGCGTGAGCCCTGAACCGCTCCCTGAGCTTGTCGAAGGGTCGGTGAAGGGCAGCGCAACACGGGCATTTCGACAAGCTCAATGACCACGTTTCGATAGTCCTGCTCTATAGGCTTGCGTCTACAGGCCGTTTTGACAAGTTCAATGCAAGCAGCACAGGCAACGCAGCAGGATTGGATTGACGGGCGTATTAAGTCGCAGCCTTTTTCTGACACGGAAAATCAGGTCAGTACGCGGTAAATCGCGGGGGAGAGAGCCTATGTTGTCTATAGCGAAGGAGGCGCCGGTTCCGCGGCCGGGACGGTCCATCTGGTACACGGTCGATGCGATTCGCCGTGCGAGGGAAAACATCCGTACGCAGGCGTGGGCCTCGAACGAGTGGGCGCGGATCAGCGCGATCGCGGAGAAGTGGGTCCGGGTGTCCGACGAGGAGATACACGCCCTGGTACCTGCCCGGGGGTCGATTTTCTGCAGCGGGCGGAACGGGAGCCCCTGCTGCAAGGCGGCCTGGCGGTGCGACGTGTCACAGCCCGGGATGGCCTTTTGCGAGGCATGCGGGCGAGCGTATCCAGAGAACCGGAAGGGATCTCCGTTTCGCGACGAAGGACACGGCTTTTACCACGAGGGGAAATGGTTCGCGCCGGTGCCCGTGTGGAACAGTTTTATCGTCAGTATGCTCAGCACCTATTCGTACGGGTCGGGCGGCCCCACGGACAACGCGCTGCTGAATCTTGCCCTTGCGTATGCGATCACCGGCGAAACCCGGTTCGGCGAAAAGGCGTTGTTGATTTACGATGCGTTGGCCACACTGGCGCCCACGACAATCGGTCCATTGGACATTCCCGAGGGCCAGGAGCGGGAGATGGGCCGCATGCACGCCGAGACGTGCCACGTCAACCGGCAGCGCTTCGTGGACATGCAGGCGTACGACCTGATTTCCGGGCTACCCGCAATGGACGCAGTTTCGCCCACATGGGGGGACGGGCGCATCAGCATCCGTGAGAATATCGCCGAGGGCATGCTGGAAGATTACGTGATGACGGAAGGCGGCGGGTACAATTTGCGCGGAGGAAATCTAACGCACTTTCAGAATCACGAACTGGACGGTTTCCGGGCGCTGCTGTCCATCGGACTGGCGACGGACAGACCCGATTTCATCACCTGGGCGGGCAGCGCTTCCCGGGCCTTTCTGGATAATGTGGTCGGCAGGGACGGGGGGTACTACGAGAACTCCGAAATGTACGCGTATTTCTCCGGTACGCTGATGCAGGACGTGGCGGAATTGCTGTACCACTACGCTCCCGGCAAGTACCCCTCAGTTGAAGATTTCCCTGAGGCCGATGCGCTGGTGGGGATGAAAAACGCCTTCGATCACCCCCGCCTCGTCCGTTTGTGCCTGGATTACCCGGAGCTGACCCGGGCGTGCGGGCGCATCCCCTCCTATGGAAATACGAACGCGCTCCCCGGTTATCGACCGCCGTCGGAACGGCAGGTGATGCCCACGCACTGGTCTCTGCTGGAGCGACTCTACGTCAGGAGCGACGACGCGCAGACAAGGTTGAGGGCGAGGGAACTGATGCTGGATCTGTCGGATGGCGCTGCGGAAAACGTCCGCAACGGCGCGTGGGCGCTGTTCAATTCGGAACCCGGACCTGCCGGAGAAGATCGGGCCGAGCCACAATCCGCCTCTTCGTTCGCAGGACACAAGGGCGTGGTGGTCCTGCGAAGCGGGACAGGCGACCGGTCCCGCGCGCTGATTGTGCGCGGGGGCGCGAATCTGCTTTCGCAGGACGACCAACTGGCGGTTTTCCTGTACGATAAGGGCAGGACAGTCATCGAAGACGTGGGATACGCACTGGCCGGCTCACACGTGCACAAGGGATGGGGCATGCGGGCGATCTCCCACGCGATGGTGACCGTGGACGAGGACATTCCCACGTCTCAGGGCTACGAATTCGTGCCGAGCGCGGACCTGGTCGCCTTCGAGGACCTGGGCGATGTCAAGGTCGCGGAATATTCCGCGCCATTGTCGCGGATCCACCAGGGCGCAACCGAGTACCGCCGCGCGCTGATCTTCTGCGATATCGACAAGGACACGTCCTACACGCTTGACCTTTTTATTGTGGCCGGAGGCCGGATTCACGACTACGCGATGAACGGGCCCAGGTTTTTCGAAGCGGACTCCGGGTCTTATTCGCTGGAGGGCGTGTCGCCGGAGGCGCGCCCCGGGGTCTGGACACTGGCGGCGCTGGGGACCGCGGACGGTTCCGAAGAGGCGAACGCGCCTGGCAAAAGCTGGGGGGAACGGATCGGCCCGAACGATCGCATTCAGGGCGTGGCCGCACCGGACGGAAGCCCGTTGCCCTACGGATGGCTGCCGCCCCCGGGGAACGGGTACGCGTTCATCCACGACGTCAAAACCGCCCCGCTGGATCGGGACGCGTACGCTCATTGGCGGTTCGGAGACGCGCGGGACACCCGGTTTGGTGTCTGGTTTCCCGCCGATCCGTCGGCGACGCTGGTAGCGGCGAAAGGTCCTGATCTGCGAGGCATGCAGCAGATCCATCGACTGATCGTCCGGAGGGAAGGCAAAGATCTGAAGAGCCTTTTCGTCAGTGTATTTGAAGCGTTTTCCGGTTCGAGCAACGTGACGGGCGTTAGGGTGCTTGCGCGCGAGGAAGAAACAGGTAACGCCGCCGTGCGGGTCGAACTGGCGGACGGCCGGAGGGACACGCATCTGTTTTCGAGGCGCGGTCGGATGGAAGTCCGGGATGGCGATGGGGTACCGATCGCCCTCGACGGACGGTTCGGCGTCGTTCGCGAACGGGATGGAGAGGTGGCGCTTCACCTTGTGGAAGGGACGCGCCTCCGGTACGGCAACACCGAAGCGGGGCTCTTAAGGTCAGGTTTTGACGCACGGATCGTGGAGCTGGATGCCGACGCGGAATCCGTGACGATCGACCGGTGTCTCCCGGTCGGGATGTCGCTGGAGGGACGCCTCTGCCGGGTGGAATCGGGCGAAGCGAAGGCACCCTATTCTCACAGTTCAGCATATCGGGTTGTCGCCGCGGAGGACGGGAAAAACGCCCGCCTCTTCCTGCAGCACGGCGATCCCCGGCTTGCGAGAGGGACGATTGCCTCCGTCGAGCCCCCGGACATTCTGTTCTGCAACGTACCGCTCGCTTTTGCCTGGGGTTTCAACAACAGCGGGGACAAGGGCGAATACAGGGGAAAGCTGCTGCGTACGGAGGACGGCGGCTTCGCGTCGCGGATCGTCGAACTGCTTGCATTCAAGAAGATGCGGCTGGAATCGGTTGCAGGGCTGCTGCCGGGGAGCCGGTTCGAAGTCCTGGACTTCAAACCCGGCGATCGGATTTCGATTCCGAATTCCGGGAGCGAATGCCCGGCGCGGCGAGGCTGAAGGCCGTTCGATAACGCGTTGTGGAGTGCCGTCGCGGGGTCCGGTTACGCGGCCCGGAGATCCGACAAGTAGACCCTTTTCCCTTGAACTTTCACGATAATTCCATATTATGCGCGTGGTGATTTTCCACCCGCGGACAGCGGCGGATCGGCAGGCCGCAGGGTCGACAGGTCAGGGTGAAGGCCGCCGCCGTTTCGGCCCGAATCAACAGGGAGAACGTCATGCAACTGGCTCAGCCGGATTCATATACTGAAGCGGCGTCAGGCCTGGAACGACGCGGCGTAACTGTGCGGGCGGTTGCCATCGGGCTCGGCGTCGCTCTGTTCATACAGGGCTGGGGTATTTTTTCCAGCCGGGTGATCCGGTCGTCCGGCGTGACGGCCGGATTTCTTTCACCGGCACTCTTTATTGGGATCCTCCTCGTCCTGTTCATCCTGAATCCCTTCCTGAAGCGGGTCGTCCGGTCCGCGGGACTGAGCCTCGCGGAGATCCTGACGATATTCGCGATGGGGCTGATGGGCGGCGCGCCCATCGCGGCGCTGTATGCCTTTATAACCATTCCGTACTACCTGGCCACTCCGGAAAACCAGTGGGGCGCCCTACTTCACCCGCACCTGCCTTCGTGGGTCGCGCCCCTCGACGTGGACGGCGCGGTTACGCTTCTGTTCAACGGCCTTCCGGGCGGTCAGGGCACGATTCCATGGGGGGCGTGGGTCGTTCCCATGTTCTGGTGGGTGCTTCTGTTCTGCGTGCTGGCTTTCGCCGCGGCTTCGCTTTCGGTGATCCTCCGGAAACAATGGGTGGAACACGAGCGGTTGCGGTACCCGGTCCTGGAGCCCATCGTGGAGATGGCCTCCGGGTCCGAAACCGGCAGTTTGTGGCCGCAATTCGCCCGCGGAAGACTGTTCTGGTTCGGCGCGGGGTTCGCGTTCGTCTTCATTTTCTGGAACGCGCTGCCCTGGATCTCCCCCGCCTTCCCTGAGATGCCGGTTCGGGGGCGGGTGTACGCCTTCTTCGGGCGGGACATGCCTCCGATGTTCAGCTATATCGATCCGTTTACGTTCGCGTTCTCATATTTCGCGAATCTGGACGTTCTGTTCAGCGTGTGGTTCTTCTTCGCGGTGTTCGTCCTTGAATTCGGCATCTTCAACAGGCTGGGCTACAGCATCGGCGGGCGCGGCGACAGGTACGGTTCCTATGACGCGGCATCGAGCTGGCAGGGCCTCGGCGCGTTCTGCGTCTTCGTGCTGTTCGGTCTGTGGATGGCCAGGCGCCACCTGAAAGACGTTGTGATGAAGGCCTGGCGGTCGGACGCTTCTGTGGACGATTCGCGCGAGATGTTGTCGTACCGCACGGCGGTCGTCGGCATCCTGGTGGGTTTCGTGTTCACGGTCGTGTGGCTGAACCGTGCGGGCATGGACCTGCAGATGGCCATCCCGTTAGTGGCGATGCTGTTCATTCTCTACATCGGCGTTGCGCGGATTATTGCCGAATCGGGCCTCCTGTATGTGCAGGGGCCGATGACGGCGCAGAGCTTTTCGGTCTATCTGCTGGGCGCCAAAGCCGTGTCGCCGTCCAGCCTGACCACGCTCCTGTTTTCCTACCCGATCCACGCGAATTCGACCTCGCAGATGTCGCACGTGGCCAAGGTTGGCGAACAGGTCCGGGATCGCGGAAGGCGCTTGTTCTGGGCCGTGGGCCTGTCTTTCCTGGCGACGACCCTGGTCGTGATCATCGGGACGCTCTATCTGGGCTATACCCGCGGCGCCGAGAATTTCGGACACGGCTTCATCTGCGGTGGGGTTCACAATTTTCCGGATACCGTGAGCAAGATCAAGGAGCCGTTCGACGTCGATTGGAATCGGATCATGTTCTTTGGCATCGGCGCCGCCGTTATGGTCGTCCTCACCTTCCTCCGCTACCGGTTTCCCTGGTGGCCGATCCACCCGGTGGGGTTCGCCATCATGGGTACGGACCTCGTACGGAATTTTGCGCTGACGCTCTTTCTGGCGTGGTCGTGCAAGACGGTTATCCTTCGCGTTGGCGGGAATTCGCTCTTTCGGCAGGCGCAGCCGTTCTTCCTGGGTCTGCTTGTGGGGCACGTCCTGGGGATAACCGGGGCATTCCTCGTCGATATGTTCATGTTCCCCGGAGCCGGACACAGCATCCACCCGTGGATCGAATAGACTGACGTAAGAAGCTATGTTGAAATTCCCGGTGAGTTCCCGAGCGCGAGCGAAAAAGTGGCGGTCAAGGCGGGTAAATCCGCCCATATTTGTCTATACGGGTGGATTTGACCAACGCCGACCGGCGCTTTTGCAGCCGCGCAAAAACCGCTGGGAATTTTAACACAGCTTCTAAGGGTGAACGATGATCGACGGAATCAAAAGGGCACTGCTCGTTCTGTTGACGCTTGGCGTCCTGGCACTCGTGGTGGTGTTCGACCCCGAGAATGTGTCCGACGTGATGCGGGATTTGCTGGATATCCGGCAGTCTCCGCCGCCGGAACAGGTCCGGGGGGACCTGTCGGCCGCGGACCGGGCGGTACGGCGAATTGTGGATGAGATTGCGGAAGACGACGTTCGTTCTCACGTGTCTGCATTGACCCGGATGCCGTCGCGCGTGGTGGGATACGACGGCGAACGGCAGGCGCGGGACTACATCAGATCGCAGTTCGAGGCGCTGGGTCTGGAGCGGGTCACTGCCGAGACTTTCGATGTGACCGTGCCGGTGGACCGGGGCGGCGTTCTGAAGGTGACTGCCACCGGCGAGGAGATTTCCATTTACGGCCTCTGGCCAAATGACGTCCGGACGCCGTCGCTCCCGGACGGAGGCGTCGAGGGGCATTTGATCTACGGACGGCGGGGCGAATTTTCAGATTTCAACGGGTCGGTGGTGGACGGAAGCGTCGTGTTGATGGACTTCGGCTGCGGACAGAATTACCTGAACGCGATGACTCTCGGCGCGAAGGCGATTCTGTTTTTCGACGACGGGAACGTGACCCGAGGTGAGGCGGAGGACAAGTTTCTGGAGGTGCCCGTGAACGTGCCCCGGTTCTGGGTGAACCGGGAGGATGCGCAACGCCTTCTGAATGAGGTTGAGCGCGGAGATATCAGGGTGCGTCTCACCGCCCGGATGGACTGGCAGACGGTGAAGGCGGCCAATGTCCTCGGATATCTGCCCGGATCGGACGAGCGCATTCCGGGAGGAACGGGCGCCAGGTGGAAGGACAGGTTGATTGTGGTAGGCGCCTACTATGACGCGATGTCCGTGGTCCCCGCGCTCGCGCCCGGCGCCGAAAGCGCATCGGGAGCCGCCGCTCTGCTCGAGGTGATCCGTTCGCTGCAGCGGCACGGTTCCAGGCACTCCTTTCTCTTTCTGGCGACGTCGGCGCACTTTGAAGGCCTGACGGGAATCAACGATTTCCTCTTCAGACATTCCCGCCGAAGCGATTACTTCCGGGACCGGATCCCCGAAGGCGAGCGAATCGATTTCAGCCTGTTCGTCGGGCTGGACTTGTCCAGCCGCAGCAGGCAGGTTGGCGGATTTGCAATGGGGACCTTCTACAACGCCCGCAAGGGGACGGACGAGTACCTGAAGAACCTGCTCACGCCCTATTCGCACCGGTTTCGCGAGTACACCAGCGCGCTCTTTCCGGATGAAGAGCGCTACGTGGACGTGGTGGCCCCTGCCAAGCGGCCCTGGACGTCATATATGCCGGTCCCGCTGGCCCTGGAGAGCGAGGCAGCCGTATTCGTCGGGCAGGAGGCGATGACCCTGGTGACCCTGTACGACGGTCGCGTCCGGACCGACACGCCGCTCGATGTTCCCGAGGCCATGGCCTTCGGCCGCCTGACCGACCAGGTGAGGTCGGTGGCTGCAATGATGATCCGGGCGGGTAACGATCCGGGCTTTTTCCGCGAGACCCAGCTTCGGCTGATGGACCGCGGCCACCGCCTGTCCGGGCGGATTCTCTGGTTCGATCGGGACGTGGACTTCGCGATTCCCAGGGTGCCGGTCCCGGGGGCGCTGGTGACGTACAAGCAACCGGGCCCGGGCAGCCTGGCAGGCGTACGGACGCTGATGGTCACGCAGACCACGAGAGGCCCGATTTACGAAGGCCCGGCCTCCGGAGGCGCGTTGTACGGTTCCAGAAAGGTGGTCGCAAAGACAGGCCGGTTCGAATTCGACATTGTCAGGAACCGTTTTTCAAATCACGTTCTGGCATACGAACTCGATGCCGAGGGACGGATTGTCTCGGCGCCGGATATGGGAATAGATGGCGCCGGGTCGGATGGAAAAAACGGGAAGTATCCCCTGGTTCAGGGATACGGGTGGTGGGACAACGAGATGATGGGCGTGCTGTTCAGGTGCCGGTCGCTGAGCCTGTTCGAGATTGTGGATTCCAGCTATCTGTCCGTGCTCGACCATTTGAAGGTGCTTGGAAGGGACAATAGCGAACCGATAGAATATGGCTTTCGTTACGTGGCCAACCAGGGACGGAAGGAGGGAAAGGTCACTCAGGCGTCGGTGGCATTCGCGCCGCCCGGTGAACGGATCAAGATCCTGATGAGCAGCGGGCTTTTCGGAATCAAGTATTTGCTCATCAACGCTCCCGAAGACCTGTTGTCCGATCCCGTTGCGCCGCGGCAGGTAAACGCGGAGACGGTAATCCGGTCCATGGGAGCCGGGTACGTACCGGACGGGAATGCGATTACCCTGCCCTCATACCGCGCGGCGCGGGATATGTGGATCGTAGATGACGTCCGGATGAAGCAACTGGCTCGGTACGGCGTGGAAAACCAGAGGCTTTCCGGGCTTCACGACCGCGCGCGCGCGTCTCTGCTCGAAGCCGAAGGCCACCTGAAAAACCTGCGGTACGACCGGTTCATTGCATCGGCCAGAGAGGGCTGGGGGCTCGAGGCGCGCGGCTACCCCGAGGTGAAGGAGACGGCCAACGACACGGTCCGCGGCGTCATCTTCTATTTCGTCCTGCTGCTGCCGTTCTCGTTCTTCTGCGAGCGGCTGTTCTTTGGGTTTCCCGACGTCCACAGACGAATTGTCGGATTCGCCGCGATTCTCATTGCCATGTTTCTGGCCCTGCGGTGGGTGCATCCTGCGTTTCAGCTGTCCGGTTCTCCCTACATTATCTTCCTCGCCTTTGTGATCCTGTGTCTGGGCGGGGTGGCAATGGTGATCGTGGTGTCCAGGTTCGCGGAACAGGTACGACGAATGAAGCAGTCCGCAACGGGTGTGTACGAGGAGGACGTGGGACGGATCTCGGCGATGATCGTGGCGTTTACACTGGGCGTTTCGAATCTGCGAAAGCGACCGCTGCGGAGCGGACTCACGGCGGTCACGCTGACCCTGCTGACCTTCACAGTGCTTTCGTTTACGTCGGTTCAGACGTACCTGCGCTTTTACAAGTTGCCAAGGGACAACCGTCCGCCCTACGAGGGAGCGCTGGTGAGAGACCGGAACTGGAGGGGAATGCAGCCCTCCGCGCTGACGTATATCCAGAGTCATTTCGGCGGTTTCGCCCGGGTTGCGCCCCGGGCGTTTTACATTTCCGAAAAGAGAGGCGAGCGGGCGTATATCGACTTTGAGGAACCCGAAAGCGGCCGGCGGAGCTTCGCGAACGGGTTGCTGGGCGTGACGCCGGAGGAACCCGGGGTGCTGGCGATGGATCGGCTGCTGACGGCCGGCCGCTGGTTCCGGGAGGGGGAACGGCACGCGGTCATCCTGCCGGGCGAGTTGGCGGACCTCGTTGGGATCACCGGCGCGGACGTGGAAGCCGGCCGGGCGCGGGTGCGTATGTTGGGGGTGGAGCTTGCCGTCGTCGGGATTCTGGACTCCCGGGCCGTGGACAGGCTCGCGGATATGGATGACGAACGCCCGACGCCCATCGACACGACGATGGAGACCGCCGGAACGAGCGACTGGCGCAACCTGAGCCAGGACCCGAGGTTGATGGGAGCTGAGCCGATCGAGGCGTTCATTCACCTGGACGCGAGCAATACGGCGCTGCTCCCGTACGAATTCGTCATCGAAATAGGGGGCACACTCAGGTCGATCGCGATCACCGATTTCAAAGACGCCCAGGGCAATCCCAGCCAGGACGTCCGCCGGCAGATCGAAGACTTCATGTCACGGGTTGCGCTGACGATGTTCGTCGGGATCGACGACGAGGTGACCGTATACAGCTCCATTGGCACCACCTCCCTTTCCGGCATCGCGAATCTCTTCATCCCGCTGGTGATCGCCTCGCTCATCGTCCTGAATACGATGATGGGCGCCGTATATGAAAGATTCCGCGAAATCGGCGTCTACTCGGCAGTGGGCCTGGCGCCAAGCCACATATCCGCGCTCTTTCTGGCCGAAGCGGCCGTGTTCGCCACGCTGGGAGCGGCTTTCGGCTATCTGATCGGCCAGGCGCTGGCGCTGGTCCTGTACGAGCGGGGAGCGCTGGGCGGGCTGTCGTTGAACTACTCTTCCCTGTCGGCCGTTTCTTCCACGCTGTTGGTGATGCTGGCGGTGTTCCTGTCCACCCTCTATCCCGCCAGGAAGGCTGAACAGATGTCCGTACCGGACGTGACGCGGCGGTGGCAGTTTCCGAATCCGGACGGGGACGACTGGACTTTCGACTTTCCATTTACCCTGGCGGGATCGGAAGCCCTGGGGATGTACACCTATCTCTTTCGGAGTTTCGAGTCGTTCGGCGAGGGTTCCCTGGGCCGGTTCGTTTCGCGGGACGTGCGTTTCGGGTCCGATCCGCTTCCGGCCGGCACGGGGTACAGGATCGCGCTGCGGATGTGGCTGGCGCCATACGATCTGGGCATCAGCCAGGACGTTCAGATGGTTGCGATTCCCACGGGAGAACACGATATATACCGTATCGAGGTCCGTATCCATCGCCTGAGCGGAGACGTGAACTCGTGGCAACGCGTGAACAGGGGTTTCCTGAACGACCTCCGCAAGCTCTTCCTGGTATGGAAGACAATGCCTCCGGAAACCAAGACGGACTATGCGCGGCAGGGCGAGGCGGAACTGGGGACGTCGCACGTCCGGGAGGTGGCTTCCTGAACGCACCAGCCGAGGAAAACACAGTATGGCGAGTCCCGCCGGGCAACGCGAAGCCGAGGTAGCCGGCACGAAGTTGGCGATACGCGGGGTTTCGGCGCGCGCCCTGAGCGTAGGCCTGGGAATTGCCGCCCTGCACAATTTCTGGAGCCTGCACTCTCTCTATATCATCCGGGGATCATGGCTGAACCGGACCCATTTCCCCATGGGCGTGTTCGTTCCGTTCCTGATCCTCGTCCTGGCGACTCCCGTCCTCCGGCGGTTCGCTCCCAGATTGGCGATGTCCGGCCCTGAACTCCTGGTGGCGCTGTGCGCGGGCCTGGCGGGGGGTATGGTGCCGACGTTCGGTCTGTCCACGACCTGGATCGGCATGCTGGCCATCCCGCATTATCTCGCCACGCCGGAGAACCAGTGGGGAGAGTACCTCCTGCTCCACGTGCCCGGATGGATGGTGCCGTCCAACGCGCAGGGAGCCATGAGATGGCTCTTCGAGGGACTTCCCCCCGGTGAAGGAATTCCATGGGGGGAATGGGTTGTCCCCCTTTTCTGGTGGACGGCGCTGCTGGGCGGGATGGCGCTGGTTTCGTTCTGTACGGTTGCCGTGCTGCACCGGCAGTGGTCGGGACACGAAAGGCTGGCCTATCCCATTCCCTCGGTGGCCGCGGACATGGCGGAGGGGGCCGCCGGCAGAGGCGAATGGGCCGGGCTGTTGCGGAACCGGCTGTTCATCGCGGGATTGTCGGTCGCACTGGCGATCAAGATCTGGAACCTGGTACCGGCCTTCGTACACGGATTCCCGATGATCCGTTTGTTTCACCAGCAGTTGTGGGTGTACTTTACGCAGTACTCGATGGTCCACGTGAGCCTGAATTTCTATACCATCGGGTTCGCGTACATGACGGGCCTGGACCTGCTGCTGAGCATCTGGCTGTTTCATCTGTTCTACATTATGGAGATCGCGGCGTTCGCCCGGATTGGACTGGGCGTCGCGGGATTCTCCGGCGGAGACGTGTCGTGGCAGGGCGGCGGGGCGATGATGTGCTACGTGGGCCTGGCGCTGTGGACGGCCCGGGGGCACCTCAGGCGCGTGGTTCGCAGGGCGCTGGGTCGAGAGGGCGGCGCGGAGGACGCCGGGGAGCTGATGAGGTACCGATGGGCGGTGTGGGGCCTGGTTCTGGGGGTGGCTTTTGTCATCTGCTGGTTGCGGATGGCCGGTATGGGACTGCTCCTGGCCACGGCGTTGACTGCGCTGCTGTTCCTTAGTTACCTCGGTCTCGCGCGGGTCGTGGCGCAGACCGGTCTGCTCTACGTCAACCTACCGCAGAGCGCCCAGGGGCTGATTCTGGGCACCGCGGGCGCGGCGTCCATTCCGGCGCCGGGGCTGACGGCCATGGCGTTTACCAATGTCTTCGCCAACGACCACATGGGTTTGTTCATGCCGGCCTTCGCGCAGATTGCGAAGCTGGCCGAACGGGTGGAGCGCCACCGCAAGCGGCTGGGGTGGGTTGTGCTGCTGGGCCTGCTGACGAGCATCGCGACGTCCGTGGCCCTGACGCTCTATTGGGGATATTCCGGCGGGGCGTACAATTTCGGCAGTATCGCGCTCTTCCGAAGAACGGTACCGAGTGTGAACGGGTACGTCAGCCACATGCGCAGCCCGGACCCCGTTCACGCGGCGTCGTTCATCCTCTTTGCGGCCGGCGCCGCGGGGATGGCCCTGCTGGCGTTCCTGAGATACCGGTTCAACTGGTGGCCGGTGCACCCGGCCGGCCTGGCGGTGGGCTACACCGGCATGACGAGGCACGCGGCCTTCAGCATCTTTGCCGCATGGGTCTGCAAGTTTGTCGTGATCAAAACCGGCGGCATGCTGCTCTACCGGCGGACTGTGCCGTTCTTTATCGGGACCATCGTCGGATACGCGTTGGCCGTTCCCCTGGGTTACCTGCTGGACTTGATCTTTTTCCCTGGTCAGGGTCACGGAGTTCACGCGTATTGATTTAGAAGCCGTCTTAAAATTCCCTGTGGTCTTCGCACGGCTGCAAAAGCGCCGGTCGGCGTTGGTCAAACCCACCCGTATAGACAAATATGGGCGGATTTTCCCGCCTTGACCGCCACTTTTTCGCTCGTGCTCGGGAACTCACCGGCAATTTTAAAACGGCTTCTTAGAAGCCCCACATGTAACGGAGGTAATGATCCGATGCGTATTCCACCAATGTACTCGGAACTGAAGGATCTGAATCTCGATACGGAACTGGTCCGTAGCGGCCGGCCGAACGCAACGATCGTGGTTCCGGAAGACGGTCGCTACGACGGGGCCGCGAGTCGCGTTCAGGCGGCGATTCAGGCGAAGACCGGCGTACTCGTACCCGTTGACGATGACCTGTCCGCGGCCGGAGCCGTGCCCATCTCCGGGCATCTGATCGTGCTGGGCAACCGGTCCGGCAACCGAACGATAGAATCGCTCTATAACCAATACTACACGCTGTTGGACCTGCGCTATCCGGGGCCGGGCGGGTACGAAGTCCGTTCGCTTCACAATCCGTTCGGCAGCGGGCACAATGTGATCTTTGTGGGCGGCAGCGATGCGGAGGGCGTGGAAGCGGCTGCCGACGTGCTGGCGGGCAAGGTATTGGACGCGAATGCCGGGGAGGGCGGGCTCTCACTGGGCTGGCTGATGGAGATCGAACTGGGGCGGGGGGTCCAGGTTCCGGATGACATCCGTGAATTCGAGACCTGGGAGGCGTCCGCCGGGTACGGTTCGGTGGGGTATTTCGGGTGGAACAGCATCAGCAAGCGAATGGCGATGTACTACATGACCGGAGACGCCTTTCACGCGCGGGAAGCCATCCGGCTGGCCTTCCCGGACGACCGTGCGATGGCGGAGATCACGGAAATCGACGGAGAGCGGATCGAAAACAAGGACGAGCCGCTGAGCGGACCCTACCACTACAACGCGCATATGATGATCCTGTACTGGGATCTGATTGAAGAAAGCCCCGTGTTTACGGACGATGAACGCCTGCGTGTGACCAACGCGTTCGCCGCACAGTTCGGCCACGCGCAGGACCAGGGCGCCAGGCGGCGGGTCGTTGAAAACGTGCGTAGCGGCACGAGTGGATTCGGAGATCCCCCGCACAGCGTGGGGTCGCGGCATGGGCAGTGGTCCGCGATTTCGCTGTACTGTCTCGGCCGTTACTTCAACAGCCACTACCCCAGCACGCTCTGGGAGCAATCCATGGAGGCCGCAAGATGGCATTTCGCATCACTGCATCACCACGCCCTGGTGGACGGGGAACACGACAATCTGTTCTGGTACAATACGGGAATGGCCCCTATTCTGAGCTATATGCTGCTTACGGGCGACCGTAAACCCATTGAAAACGGCGTCATGGCCAACCTGCTTCGCGGGCAGGAGATCCTCGCCTCGGGGCGCGAACCCGACTGGGCCCTGAATTCCGCGTCCATCGGGTTTCTCAACAAGGCCGCCTATCTGACCGGCGACGGCCGTTACCGCGAATACCTGCGCCGGACCGGGATGGACCTGGACATCTTCCGGCTCGGGCAGTCTTTCTGGCCGGAAGACGATATCGAGCCCCGCCTGCCCGCGGATCTTGTGAACCGGTGGTCCATCCATCCCATCCCCGAGCCGCTGTGGGGGGACCGTCACAGCGGACTGCCGCTGGAGGAATCGTATCTGTTCGGCAGTTTTCGGAGCGCGGCGGATTCAAGCGGCGATTTCATCCTGGTGAAGGGAATGAACGGTGCGTCCCGAAACGCGTATCACACCTTTGTCGTACTGGAGCTCCGACTGGATGGAGAGACGTTGCTGGAAGGCTACCTGAACCAGGTGTTGACGCGTTCCGAAGGGATGGTGGAGCCGGTGGTGGCGATGGATTCCGCGCTCAAGTACCGGGACGTGGTCGGGGGTACCGCCGTTGTTGCGGCAGAGGTACCGAGGGCGGCGTTCTGCAACTGGCGCAGGGCGCTTGCGCAGCGCGTCGGCCGGTACGCGCTGTTTGTCGACCGTCTGACGTTCCGGGCGGACAGCGAGGAACTGGAGGTGGAGTTCCTGTGGCAGGGGAAGGGCGCGTGGGCGGCACTGCCGGATGGCGGCGCCGCGCGCATCCGTGATATCGCTCAGATCTGTATGTCCGATCCGGTAGAGACCGCCGTTGTGGAAAGCCAGGCCCACATGTTGTGGCGGGGGGCGGTGGAGAAGGGAAGCGGGAGATGCTGGTTTTCGCTGCTGGCGGGAGACGGTACGACGTGCGCGCGGTTGGACGAGAACGCTGCCGCATTGGCGCTTCCCGAGCCGGCCGTCGCCGTCGCGGGGGAATACGAGGGTCTGAAAGGCGACCTGGTGGTGCTGGCCGGAGACCATCTGCACGGCGTCAACCTGACCGGGGCTGCGCTGGGCGCCTCGCTGTTCCGGACAAGCGCGCCGGTTCAGGTCGACTGGGACTTTCACAGTGGCGTGCTGGAAGTGGTCGCGGATGCAGAGACCGAGATCCGGCTGGCCGTTTCCGATCCGGACGGGGTGCGCGTCGGCGGAAGCGTCCCGGAGCACGGGGGAGATGGACCGGGTTCGGGGACCATCCGAATCCCCGCGGGAAGACATTCAATTACCGGCGCGGCGCCAGATGCGGTCACGCTTGAAAGGGTGACGGCGCGGCTCTCGGGCCTTCTGGAGCAGGGCCGGGATGCCAGACGGCAATCCGCGGCCGCGCCATCGCCCGTCTTGCCGGATGTCCCGTCCATATTGCCGGTTTTCGCTTCCCCTGTGGGTGGCGGCGTGGTGGACATGGTCGCGGCGGATTCCGGCGGGCAAACGCTGATTTGTGCCGCCGGAGACCGGAACGTCCACGTGCTGTCGCAGGACGGAGAAAAGCTCAGGACCCTGCCGACCGACGGTCCCATCCGTCTCCTCCACTGGTGGCGGGAACACGGCCTCCTTCTGGCCGGGTGCGAGGACGAAAAGGTCATCGCGTTCGATCCGGATTCCGGCGACCGGAAATGGGTCTTCGTCTCGGAGGAAGACCCGGCCGTATTCAGGGCCGCGAAACCCTACTGGTTCAAGACGGCGCCGGGACATGCCGGCGTTCACGGACTCCATTCCGGCGTCTTTCTGGACGGCAGGAGCCAGGCATTCGTGGGCAGCGCCTGTACGCTGGAGATACTGGATGAGGACGGGAATCTGGTGAAACGGCTCCCGGTTTTCTGGGGCCCGGGTTCCCGGTTCGCCCTGATCGACGGGCCCGAGGGCAGCATCGATCTTCTGATCGCGCGGCAGCCCACGGATTCCCACGCGATGGCTGTCGTGAACAACCGCGAACTGGACCCGAAGCAGCGCGCCTTCCACGACGTGCCGGACGGACATACGAGTATCGGCGGGTGGGCGTGCATGAGCCGGAAGCACATCTTTTACGGGGACCTGGACGGGGACGGCAGGAAGGAAGTGGTCAGCGAGATCAACGGGACGTGGAACCGGGTAACGGTCTGGTCTCAGGACGGGCGGGCCCTGTACAACGTACATCTGGGCCCGGGGCAGCGTATTCCAGCGAACAACGTCCGGGACTTCGACGTGATCGACCTGGATGGCGACGGAAGAATGGAGCTCCTCGCGGCGCTTTCGGGCGGGTTGATCCTGGCACTGGATCACCGATGTGAGAAGCTCTGGTCGAGGCGGATGCCGTCACCGCCGGCGGCGATGGCGGAGCTGAAAGCCGAGGGCGGCGCCAGGGTAGTGGCCGGCTGCGAGGACGGGACGCTGGCCGTCCTGGATGGCTCCGGAAGGGTCGTCCGTTCCGGCATGTTGACCGGGAGGCCGACCTGTATAGTGACAGTGGACGGCGCCGTTGTATTGGCGACGGATCAGGGGGAGATCAGCCGGTGGCGGGTGGATGACCGCCCGTAAGTGGGACCGCGGGCAGGAGGAAATATGGACTCGGATCAGGGGTCGGTCGGACTGAAAATCGACAAATTGAAGGATATGCACCTGGAGACGGTACTCGCGGCCGGCGGCCAACCCGGAGGGAAGATCGTCATTGGGGACAGCCCGGCCCACCGACGGTTGGCCGTACGAATCGTCGAACGGATTGAAACCGCCACGGGCGCCCGTCTGCCGGTCGTCCGCGCCGAGGATGTTGCGACCTCAAGGGGACTGCTCGATACGCACGTGGTCGCACTGGGAAATATGGCCGACAACCCATTCATCCGCTGGCTTTATTATCAGTGGTGGGCCATTGAAGACCTCTGTTATCCAGGTGAGGGAGGGCATACGCTGCGGACGCTTCACAACCTGCTTGGAAACGGAAGGAACGTGGTCCTGTTGGGAGCCAGCGACGAAGCCGGGCTGGACCGCGCGGCGTCGCAGTTTCTGGAGCGAGTCGGCACGGGCGCGAGTGTGAGATTCGGTTGGCTGATGGACGTCGAGCTGGGTCCTGCCTTCGATTCACTCTCACGTCCGCCGGACGGCTGGCTCGACGAGCGACGCGAGGACTACATCCGGCAGGTCAGCCAGCCGCATGCGTCCAAGGCCGGGGCGGGGCACGGGATGGTTACCGAGGCGGGAAGGCAGGGATTCGCGTATCATCGGACGGGATATGAGGTCCATGCCGGAGCATTACGCGAGGCGGTGGGTGCGCATCTGGAGATGGGGGAGCACGGCGTGATGGCGCATTTCAACGTGTGGTGGCTGGCGGTGATCTGGGACCTGATCGAGGAGAGTCCGGTATTCTCAGATGCGGACCGCCTGCGGATCACGCGTTATCTGCTGTGGCTGATGGATTCGAACGAAGGCGCATATAACCGATTTTTTCGTGAGGGCGTGGGCCACCGGATGTTGCGGCAGAACCACCAGACGCTCGTGGGCCTGTCGTCGTGGTTCGCGGGCCGGTACTTCGCCACGCATTACGGGATGCCGGAGGCAAAGGAGTGGCAGGAGGCATCCGCGGACCTGTTCATGGGGCAGGCGGCATCGTTCAAGCCCACCGAGGACGCGAATGCCTACCAGTGGACGACGCTGGACCATCTCCTGACCTATACGATGGCCAGCGGGGACATGACGTACGTTGAGAATGGAAACTGCCTCCGGTCGCTGGACCAGGCGGTGATGTACTGCAACAACCGGGGAGCCATGCCGCCCTTCGGTGATTCCGGGGGATGCCAGGTGCCGCCGCCGGCGAGTTATCTGGCGAAGGCGGGACACGTACTGCGGGACGGACGCGCTGAATTCCTGATTCGCTCACATTCGGACCGGGTTTCGCTCATCCATGGATTCGATAAATATTCCGGCGACGGCCTCGAGCCCGAAACGCCATCGGAAATGGCGGGCGTGCAAGTGCTCGAGGTCGCGAACGGCTTCTACGACTTCGCCACCGACCCGAAGGCGCGGTCGTCGGAAGTCAAGCCTCTCAATCTGCCGCGCGACGACGCCTTCGACACGGTCTGTTTTCGCGAGGGGTTTGACCGGGACGATCAGTACCTGATGATCCACGGGATCTCATACGGCAACCACGGGCACGACGACGGAAACACGATCGTGGAGTTTTCAGCGAATGACCGGGTGTTTCTGGTGGATGCCTCTTACACGGAGGGGCCCACCCTGAAACATCACAACGGGGTGACGGCGGTCCGGAATGGAGAGCCGTGGGAAGTGCCCGCTCTATGCCGTCTGGATGGCGTGGCGGACCTGGACCGGACGGGCATGAGCCGTACCTCGATGGATGGGGAATGGGGAGCGCGATGGACAAGGAACGTGGTCTGGCTCAAGGGCCGTTTTTTCGTGGTCATCGATGAGATCGAGGCCACGGAGGCAGGGACGTTCGCGCTCGAATGCAACTGGCGGTCGCTGGGGACGCCGACGCTGGACGGGGACCGGCTGGAGACCCTGCAGAGGGACCCGGACAACGGGCGGGAGGATCGATTCGTCCTGGAAGGCGCCGGAGGCGACCGGGTGACGATGGAGCGGGACTGGGAGGCCTTCGGGCACTGGTGGAAGGACTATCCGTATTCGGATGACTTCGTCAATATCCTGCGCCAGTCCGTCAGCCGGGAGATGGCCGCGGGCGACCGGCACACGTTCATCAATCTGTTCTACGCGACAAACGATGCGAAACCGATGGACGTTCGGATGCGGCGCGTCGGAGAGACCGCGGTCCTGCTCGAAGGACCGGAGGGGCGAATGCTCATCGGGACCGGCGGCGAGGATGGTTCGTTCGCGGTTGGCCCGATTTCGGGAAGTGCGGACGTGTACGCGATCGGAGAGGGGTGGTTCGCCCTGCTCGGAGGCACATGGTTGCGCGGAGACGCAACGCTTTTCGAGAGCGACGCGCCGGTGACCGTCGAGTTGGATCTGACGTCCGCCGAAGGTGTGCCGACTGCGCTGTGGAAACTTCCCGAATGGCGTCCCGATGGTGGATCTGCCATCCGGAAGGAGTCGGTGCCCTCCATGCGCACTCTATGGACGCGCGACTTCGGATCCGCGGTCCGATGCTCGGCGCCGCGGGGTAGCGGCACGATCCTGGGTACGCAGGACGGGCGCGTGGTCGCACTGTCTCGGGAAGGAGAGACCGATTGGACGTTTCAGGCCGGGGACGCGGTGCTTTCCGTGTGCGCGGCGGGGCGGAACGGCGACGACATCGGTCCTGTGGCAGCCGGCACCAATGACCGGTGTCTCTACTATCTGGATGGCGAAGGCGTCGTGCAATGGTCTCACAGGTTCGAGATCTTCCGCGGAGGATGGGCGTGGTATACGCGCAATTCCTCCGTTGAACTGGTCAAGGCCGCGGACCTTTGCGGCACGGGGCGGCCGGATATCCTCGCGGCGGTCACCGACCGGCAGCTCCACTGTTTCGACGCGGACGGCAACAAGCGCTGGAATTTCTTCATCTACGGAATCTTCGACCCGTTCTGCACGGCGGACGTGGACGGCGACGGGCTGCCCGAGGTGATCGGCGGGCCCGGCAGGATATCCTGCGGAGGTACCTGCTATGTGCTGGACGCGGATGGAAATACAATCGCGGAAAACGGGCTGGACGGGTGGCCGTCGATGCTGCCCGGGTGCGACGTGTACCTGTACGGGAACGGCGACAATCTGATCGCGTGCGGAACGACCCGGTCGAGAGTTCACGCGCTGAGGCTCGAAGGTCAGACGCTGGCGCCCCTTTGGACCCGGGACGTGGGCGAAGAAGTGCACGCGATCTCCGCGGTGGACCTGGACGGCGACGGGAAGCCCGAGGTGGCGGCTGGTTCGGACTGTTACTACCTCTACCTGTTCGATGAAAACGGCGACGAGCGATGGCGGCGCAACCTGGAGGCCCCGGTGCGGCGTCTGTTTGCCGCCGACGTGAATCAGGATGGCGCGCCGGAGATCGTCGCCGGGTGTGAAGACGGGAGCGTATGGATACTGGACAGAGAAGGACGGACTCTCGGCGTTTACCGCACGGAGGCGAAGATTCACGTTCTGTCGCCGCACGAGGATGGCCGCCTTCTGCTCGGATCTTCGGACGGGATCCTGTCGATGCTGGGTCTGTGATTGCGCATTGGGAGCTCGTTTCTTTGCTCCGGATCTTGCCAATACCAAAGAATATGTTGACCGTGGGTCGATTCCAGCCACTGACATCGCAGGTTGACTGAATCAAGGTGAGATACGAGGTTAAGAACCGAGACGACACAATGTGGAGGATAGCAGATTGTGGTCGTAAAAAACCGAAAAAGGGGCAACACGCAAATGTGTTGCCCAAAGAAACGCACGAATGGTCGATCGGAGAAATGCCAGCAATTTTCCGTATGGAATTGTCGGGGCTTTCCTCCCTACCTAAGTCTTGGCGAATAACTCGTGCTGCTGGGTGTAGTCCGTCAGTTCAAGGGAATCGCCTGAGCAGATTCTCTCATAGATCGACTCCAAAGTATTGCAACACAATCCTTTTGGTAGAAATCGGAACGCAGAGGCGGCCAGATAATCAATCCTTTCTTCAAAAGCTAACCAACACCGTCCTTCGTTTTCCGCAACTGCCCCGGCAGTATTTGAACCGGCGAAGAAATCGACTACAAGGTCTCCAGGTTCGGTTAAAAATCGAATGAAAAACCGAGGTAATCTTTCGGGGAACCTCGCAGGATGGCCTTTGACGCCAACAGCTTTGCAGCCTCCTAGATACTGTCCGTTGGATTCGGTGTTTGGAATGTGCAACAGATTAGAGGGTATTGCTCCGCCGTTATTCTTTCCAAAGCCAATACTTATATCGTGTCCTGAAGGACGCTTTTTGGCAGAATAGAACGCCTCTGGATCTCTAAGGAGTTTCTTCATACGGGCACTGTATTCTGTCAAGACATTTGATACGTCTGCTTTGGGCCATTGAGTTTTGCTAAACCACCAAACAGTATTGACAGCGTCTTTAGCCCTAATCTTCCTTTTGTTTACCCATTCAATCGGGCTGGGAAGTTTGGACGGGTTGTACCAGTAAAAGTCCTCCGCGAGGTGGAATCCCAGATTGTCACAAAAGTGAATAGGAATGCGAAAATTATAAAGGCTGCGTGTTGGCAATCCCTTACGGTATGCGCCGCCTAAATCGAGTACGAAACTTCCGTCGTCTCGCAACTTACGGAATACAGTTTGCGCAAATTCAGATAACCAGTCGACGTACTCGTGCTGTTCCTTGTTGCCATACTCTTTTTTGCGCTGAAGCGCAAATGGCGGACTGGTAACAACGAGATTTACACTGTTATCCGGAAGCTTTTCCAGGAGATCGCGTGAATCTCCACAGAATGCGGCACCCATTTCAGTACAATATGCCGGGTCACGCTCCATCTTTGGTATTTCAATCTTTCGATGCATGATTACACCGTTTCTCTTCTCGTTTTCCAATGTCAATAAAGGCTGAAGCGATGCAACACCACCCGGATAAAGAGATTATGGCGGAGTTACTTCCGCACGTACGAAGATGCCAAGAGTTAGCGTCAAAACATGGAATTAACGATATTTTTCAGGACAATGGTGGCAAACTGTTGCAGGTTCTTCTAATAACCGGGCTAAGGGTGATACCAGGTCGGGAAGGGAATGACGCAAGAGACGCCGAAGGCAATGAATTCGAGCTGAAATCAGTCAATATTCACTTAACCAAACAATTCTCAACGCATCATCATCTTAATCCAGCGATCATTGAAAAGTACCGTCAAGTGGATTGGATTTTTGCAGTCTATGAAGGCATCGAAATCAAGTCCATCTACCATCTGTCTCCGCAAGACTTGGAGTTTTATTTCTCAAAATGGGAGAAGAAGTGGCACGACGACGGAGGTAGTGATATAAACAATCCGAAGATTCCGCTAAAATTCGTGACTGAACGGGGGAATTTGGTATACTCGATATAATGGAATTCCAACTACGAAAATATACTATACATATGTTCATCCTGCAAGGGATAAATCTTCTCGCTGTCCTAATATCAGGTAATTGGAATAGGGGAACTCCTCCATCGTTTGCGCCAAACAAAAAAGAGGGCTAAGTAGCCACTAAAATCGCACTGCGATTTCTGGTTTTATTCCATGCAGTTGTTGATGGTTTGTGTTTTTCTTTGGAGACTCCCATGTCGAATCCCCTTCGTGTCGGGCTGGTCGGCTGCGGCGGGCAGACGCGCCTCAATCTCGCCCCGGCTCTCTCCCGGACGGACTCCGCCCGGCTGGTTTCGTGCGCGGACGTGGATGAAGCCAGGGCCCGACAGGTGGCTGAAGCCCTCGCAATCGATGACGTGTACGATTCCGCGGAGGACGTTACGGAAAGCGCGGCCGTGGACGCGGTGGTCGTGGCTGTCCCGCACCGCTACCTCAAGGAAGTGGCGCTGTCGGCCATCGGCGCCGGGAAGCACGTGTTTATCGAGAAGCCCATGGGTCTCAATGCGGCGGAAGGCGCCGAGGTGGTGGATGCCGCGGATCGCCGGGGCGTGGTGGCCATGGTCGGCTATTGCATGCGCTATTCTCTCAGCAGGATGTTCATCAAGTCCCTGCTGGATCGCGGCGTTGTCGGAGACGTCAGCTTCGTGGCGGCCGGCAAGGGCGGCGGTCCATTGGGAGGATGGCTCGGTGGGCCATACGCGGAAGGCGGCGGTCAGCTCCTCTTTCTGGGCTCCCACCTGACCGACCAGGTACTCTGGATGACGGGCGACGAGGCCGGGTCGGTTTCGGGAATCGTGAGATGGAACGCGGGAGGGACGGACGAGACGTCTGCCTATACCGTGCGGCTCAAGGGAGGCGCCGTGGCGACGTTTTCCGTCTCCCAGGCATCCGGCGTCGGGTACGACTTCGTCGACGTGTACGGGACCCGCGGGCGGGTTCGCGGCGACTGGAAGGGCGACGTTGTGACGGTTGAGAGCCGGGTGATCCCTGAATACGCGCATCCCACCGTCCTGCGCATTCCCGGCGACAATCTTGAGGAGATGTGTTACCGGGAACTGGCCGCGTTCGTGGAGGCCGCGAACTCGGGAGCACGTGCTCCCATTCCGGTGTCGGACGGTCTTCGCGTGCTCCGGATCCTGGACGCGGTGGTCGCGTCGTCCAATGCGAAGAGCTGGGTCGACGTGTAGCCGGTCGACGGATTGTGGGACCTCTCCCCCCAGCCCCCTCTCCCGCGGGAAGAGGGGGAGAACACCGAAAAGGCGGGCAACCACAAGGGTTGCCCCTACAAAAACCAACAAAGGCGCGACGAGGGCATCTCTCGAGGACCCTCAGACAAAGCTGTCAGCTTAAGGCGAAAAGAATGTGGAAAGATCACCGCGTTATCCGGCTGAATCCGGACGGGGAACCGGCTGAACTCCCCGCTCGCTCGCAGATCGTGACGGAAAACTGGAACCGTGTGGTGGCCGTGCCCCATATCGTCTATATGCCGGAAATGGACCGGGTGCTGATGCTGGCGAGTTGCGATTATCCGGGCAGTCCATGGGTACACTACGCCATGGTTCTGTCCAGCGGCGACAGGGGCGCTACATGGAGCGCGCCCAGGTACGTACATACCGACGCGCAGGGCAATCCCGGCTGCGGGCTCGGCCACGCGCTGACCTATCTGGGCGAGGGCAGGGTGATGATGTACTCCTGCCATCCGCCTTCGCGATGGTTCAGCTCGGATTTTGGAGAGACGTGGGGCGACACGGTGCCGGTGGAGCCGGCGCCGGGCGGGAGGACGTGGATGGCATGGGACCCGGTTCTGGTGGACAGGGATCCAGAGACGGGCAGGGTGACGCGCCTGATGGAAACGGGCTATTGGGGCGATTCCGTAACCATGGACTCCCAGGCCTACGTCAGGTTCAGCACGGACGGGGGACGGACGTGGACCGGCGCACATCACGTACCGGAGTTTGAAGGCGTCAACGAGGTCTGCCCGGTTCGAGCGGTGAACGGCGATATCGTCGCGACATGCAGGACCGATCCTTCGGACGCCTACAAGGGGCTGCAGTTCGATCACTACGAAGGTTTCGGGATATCCATCTCACGAGATGACGGTTATACGTGGAGTGAGGTCCGGCAACTCTACGACTGGGGGCGCCACCACGCCAGCACGGCCCTTCTTCCGTGTGGCGCCATTGCAGTTACGTACGTGGTTCGTCTTGGCTACTCCGACACCAATGAAGGATTTCCCCGGTTCGGCATCGAGGCGGTCGTGAGCCGCGACAACGGGCGGACATGGGACCTGGACCGACGCTACATTCTTGCCGAATGGACGGGAAACAGGAAGGGGGCCCCCTCGCCCGATGGCAAACTGCGCTCCGGCGCCTGGCATGCCAGTCCCCACACGACGTCCTCAATTGTACTCCCGGACGGGTCAATACTGACCGCGTACGGGACGGGCTATCGCCAGCGCGACGATGCCTTTGGACCCGGACTTTACGGCCCGCGAGACGTAGGTCTGGTCAAGTGGAACATCGAGACGGAATAGGGACTACGCGCGGTCGTCTCCCTGGGAGGGCGAGCCGCCACCCTGCAAGCCTTAATCGAGACCGCCGAACAGGCGTTCGACACAGCGAAGGGGGCGAACATGATTACCGATCAACAGGTCGAATTCTTCCAGACGTTCGGCTTTCTTCCACTGCGAGAAGCGTTCAGTGCGGATGAAATGACCGCCATCGGAGACACGTTCGACGGCATGTTGGCGAAAGACCGGGAGGGTCGGCCGTTTCCAGGCGAGACGAGGCAGGCGCTCTACGGAATCGCGGAACGAAACCCGCTGCTGTCGGACCTGGCCCAGGACGACCGCATCTATTCAACCGTGGAACGCCTGCTGGGGCCGGGATTTCACTGGCTCTGCTCCGAGGGCAATCTGTACGTGGGTGAAACGGAATGGCATCCCGACGGCAGCAGGCTGAACTTTCCGCCGATGAAGGTCTCGCTCTATCTGGATACCCTCACAAGAGCCACGGGCTGCCTGCGGGTGATCCCCGGATCTCACCGCCTGCCGTTACACGAGGCGCTGAGGCCCATTGAAAAGCTGGGCGTGCCCGGCACGGACGTACCGTGCCACTTTCTGGAGTCCAATCCGGGCGACGTCCTGTTCCTGAACATGAACATCTGGCACGCGGCCTACGGCGGCGCAGTGGGACGACGCCACCTTGCGGTGAATTTCGTTCCCGAGGCCACGGAGCCTGAGCACGTCGAGTTGATGAAAACGAACCACCGCACCCTGATCAATCTCATGGAGCGGTTCCAATACAGCCAGCCGGGTCGGGCTTTCACCGACGATTTTCTGAACAGCGAAAGGCCGCGTATCCGCCGCATGGCTTCAAAGTGGGTGGAACTCGGTCTGCAATAGAGTTCTATCACGGCAACATATCGCCGAATCGTGCCACCTTTACGGGACGGGACACGGAAGGAGGCGTCGATTTCGAAAGGTACTTGAATGCGCAAGATGATCCACGTTTCCGAAAGGGACGGGTTTAACCGAAGGAATTTCCCGTGCGCGGTTGCGGCGGACTTCAAGCCCGGTGAGTTCACCGAGGAATGCCCGGCGCGCATCGTGGACGAAGGCGGGGAACCGCGGCCCGTGCAGGTGGACCCGCTGGAGTCGTGGGAAGACGGCAGCGTGAAGACCGCGGAGGTCTCGTTTCCGGCGCGCCTCCGCGCCGGAGGTGAGGAAGTCCTCGCGTTCGAATACGGAGAGGGGACGCCGCCTCCACCGCCGCAGCCGAATCCCATCAAGGTTCGGGATCGCAAGGACCCTGTCGAGGTGCAGCAGGGACCGGTGATTTACCAGGTTCGGAAGTGGCGTTTCAACTTCGTGGAAAACGTGATTTTCGACGGCAGGGCGTTTCACGGCCCGGGAGCGCCCGGGCCGGCGCTCCTCCGCAAGGACGGCAGAATCCTGTTTCCGTCCGGCGAAGTCAGGATCGATATCGAAACACGGGGCCCCCGGTCGGCCCGTCTGAGAGTGGACGGGACGTACGGCGGCGGATACGAGTTCGTCGCGTATCTTACGTTTTACTCGGGAGTTTCCTGGTTCCGCGCGGAACATCGGGTGGTGTCGGGCGATGTGTCGCAAATTGCGACAGTTGTCGTCGAAAACACCTTCTACCTTCCGGATGGGCCCCTGGTGTCGGCGTTCGGAGCACGTCAACGCGCAGACGGCGAGGGCACGAGTTGGGCCGTGGTCACGGACAATGCGGCAACCGTGGACGTCGCCGCCGTGGGCGCGTGGTCCGGGAAGGACGCCGTCCGCTACGAAGTCGAACAAAACGGGCGCTTCCGGACGATATTTCCATCACCCGGGGAGCCCGGTGTCTCTTACGTACACTATTTGACGACCCCGCCGATGGATCATCACCATACGCCGGCGGCGGCGATGGCGACCGACCTGGAGTGCCGGGTATTGTAAAGTAAGAGGCAGGCGAAACCGTGAACAAGACGACGTACCGGGTGGGGATCATCGGCTGCGGGCGCATGGCCAGTACGATGGATGACGAGAAGCGCCGGCAGCCGGGACGGGTCCCGCAGCCCGGCGTTCTGGCGGGCGCCTACGGTCAGGTAGCACGGACCCGCGTCGTGGCCGCGGCGGATATCCACGACGTGAAGCTGGCGGAATTTTCCGCCCGCTGGGGCGTCCGAAGCCTCTATGCCGACTATCGGGAGATGCTTGCGGCGGAAGCCCTGGATATTGTCAGCGTGGCGACCCACGCCCACCTGCACGCCGAGATGACGGTGGCGGCCGCAGAAGCGGGCGTGAAGGCGGTACTTTGCGAGAAGGCGATGGCGACGAACCTGCCCGACGCGGACTCGATGATTGACGCATGCGGAAGAGCAGGTACCGTTCTGACAGTCCTCTACCACAACAGATGGGACCCTCTGATGGTCCGCGTCAAAGAACTGGTTGACGAGGGTACGATCGGGGAGTTGATCAGCATCGCGGGCAATATGGGCCCCGAACTGGTGCACGAGGCGACTCACATGTTCGACCTGATGCGGTTCTGGTCGGGCTCCGAGGCGGCGTGGGTATTCGGCCAACTTGATGGCGCGCGCGAGCCCCGCGAAGACCCGGGAGGCAGCGGATACATCCAGTTTCAAAACGGAATGCACGCCTTCGTAAACGCCGTTGAAGGATGTCCTGTGGGGTTTGAGTTCGACCTGGTGGGAACAAAAGGGAGGATCCGGATCGGTTACCACGTGGACGAACTCTGGACCGTGGCGGAAGACGTCTATGAGGGACGCGCCCTTCTGGGTCGGAAGATCCCCCAGAATATCGAAGCCGGGAGCGGCGTAGTAAAAGCGATCGAGGAACTGGTAACGTGCATCGAAGAGGGAAAGACGCCAACGTGCTCGGGTGAGGACGGCCGCAAGGCGCTGGAGATCGCGCTCGCTTTCCACGTTTCCCACCGAGAGGGTGGCGCGAAGGTCGAATTGCCGCTGCGGGATACCTCTCTGACAGTCACGAATCCAAAGTATTTCAGCTAAAGAAAACAGCTGTCAGCCGTCAGCTATCAGCCAAAACCGGTTAGCGGTACGGACACGCGAAATCTGTCATCGGTGTCAGCGCCATTACGTGGGCGACCACAAGGGTCGCCCCTACATCTGCATCTTTGGCGCGTTTGATTCCGCGTCATTCACTTGACACACAGTTGCTGAATACATACATTGTATGTATGGAGAGAATCCGGTTTGAATGGGATGTGCGAAAGGGACGAGCGAACTACAGGAAACATCGGGTCTCGTTCGAAGAAGCGCGGACGGCCTTCTACGACGAAAACGCGGTTTAACCTCAATCCGAAAAAAACAGCAACGCGGCGACGCGATAAAACCCTCCGAAACGGGGCAATATCGACGTATAGATTGGCGTTTTTTCCCTACACGTCCAGTGACCTGGTGTATCCTGGTAATCCGCCGTTTAATCGCCTTTATTTACAAGCACATATATGAATTAACGTCCCCGAAGACTTACGAATCAAGGTTAATTCTTCGATCCCGACCATTCAGAAGATGAAGACCGGTTCCTGCTCCTTGGGATGAGCTTCAAACTGCGTGTGCTTGTTGTCTGCCATTGTTATCGAAAGAGTGACACGATTGTACGCATCATCTCCGCTCGAATGGCCAATAAGTCCGAAGAACTTGACTACTGGAGGAGACGCTCGTGAGAGACCACTATGATTTCTCAGAGATGAAGGGACGTAAGAATCCCTACATCAAGCACCTGAAGCAGTCTGTAACGATGCGACTCGATCGGGACACGGTCTCCTATTTCAAGGATATGGCGACGGAAGCAGGCATTCCGTACCAGACCTTGATCAATCTCTACCTTCGCGATTGCGCGGTCCATAAACGAAAGCTGCGGATGGAATGGGCTACGTAGCGGCATGTGTTTGAAACGAAGCTATCAGCTGTCAGCTGTCAGCTGTCAGCTAAGAGCGGAAGGCAAGAGCGAGAACCAAATCCACATCTCCCCATATTCCCTGCCTACGGCGTGTTCCTTTTGAAGCGACCAAAAGGAACCAAAAGTCGCCGCTGGGCGCGGGGCCTGCCAT
>JAPPJY010000081.1 GCA_028874335.1 Gemmatimonadota bacterium
ATCTTCGTCTCCGGGGTCGGCTTCCTCGCCACCGAGACGGACCGCATCGCCTTCTTCTTCCAGAGCGTGCCGTTCTGCTTCTACGCGATCTTCGCCGTGCTCGGCACTTTTCTCCTCAGCATCGAGAGGCCCCTGTTTCTCGGCAAGCGGCTCAAAGCGGCGATGGAACGCTCCCGCGAGACCGGACAGCTCGATGCGGATGGCGCGAACCCCCTGAGCGCAAAGGAGCTGCAGGGAAGCAACGTTCCCGAGGGGTACAACCCGCACGTGATGGAGTTCTTCCTGCCCCTGATCTCCCTCATCGGCATCGCCGTCGGCACCTTCATCGTCAGCGGCTCCCCCAACGTGCAGTGGGCCTTCGGAACGGCCCTGGTGCTCGCCGCGGGGATGGCCCTTGCCAAGGGGATGTCGCTCAAGGATCTCGTCGCGGGATTCCACGACGGCCTCAAGGGGGTGGTGCTCGGGTCCGTCATTCTCCTGCTCGCCATCACCATCGGGGGGATAAACAAGGAGACGGGGGGCGGCATCTTTCTGGTCGAGCAGCTCGGGGAGGCAATTCCCTACTTCCTGCTGCCTGTGCTGCTGCAGATCATGACCATGGTCATCGCCTTCTCCACGGGGACGAGCTGGGGCACCTACGCCGTGGCCTTCCCGCTGGCCATGCCGCTGGCATGGGCGGTGGCCGGGGCTCACGGGCTTTCCCATCCCGAGCTCTTCATGACCCTCTGCTTCGCTGCGGTCATGGACGGCAGCGTATACGGCGACCAGTGCTCGCCCATCTCCGACACCACCGTACTCAGCTCGATGTGTACCGGCTGCGACCTCATGGACCACGTCAAGACGCAGATACCCCAGGCGTCCATCGCGGCATTCCTGGCGGCGGTCTGCTGGACCGTCGTCGCCTTCTTCACCGCCTGAGAAGCGGCTTAGAAACTACGAATGAACGAAACTACGAAAGACCACTGCTCTCCAAGATAGTTTGAAAAAGATGATTTTGGATACGTAAGTACCTGGTTTTCTTGAAAGTCGTTTCGAAGTGCCAACGCAGGTCTCCGTCTTATGGCCACGGCTGTCCAAGACAGAAAGCGATTTGTGACCGGTGCGGTTGGCGTTCCCGGGAGCGAGGGCATCCTGCCCTCGACATCGGATAACTCGTCGCACACGGTGTTTTCCGTGAACCGGTGTCGGATTGAATGGACGCGTCAGTCTCTCGACGGGAATAGGGGTCGGTGACGCGAAGTTCGAGGGCAGGATGCCCTCGCTCCGGTTGCAGGTGGATCATGTCGTGATAGTGGTTGGAAAAGACGATTTTGGACAGGTGTGGCGAAAGACAAAAACGCGAAATGCGCGAAAAATCCGCCCATATCTAATGTATCTTGGCTGCGCGCCCCTCGCCACTCCTGGGTGGGTTTGACCAACGCCGACCGGCGCTTTTGCAGCCGCGCGAAGACCGCTGGGAATTTTAAGACAGCTTCTGAGAGGGCTTGGTCCCGGTCGCGTTTTTCGTCGAAACGTGAGCGTCGGATACAAAAAAATACCGCCCAAAGATAACAGGGGCGGTACTTTTCTTATTGTTGCTGAAATTCACTCATTCGTCCGGATTGGGGCCCGGAGTGGGTGATTCGGCTCTCTCGGCTGCGTTCGAATCAGCGCCTTCCTGATCTTCTCCGTTCTGCTGTTTCAATGCGGCTTGCCTTCCTGCCTGATATCCCAGTTCGTAATTCCTCTTCTTGATAGACTCATATATACCGAGTACCATATCGACAATCTCCATGATAATAAACGACACCGAAACGGAAGACAGAACGATATTTCCTGAGCGCGTGACGATATCGAACAAGCCTTCCATTTTTCGCGCGTCGTAGTACCATAGTACGAGTCCTGCGATACAAAAAGCGATGGATAGACCCGCAAAGATAACTCTATTTGTGACGCTCCATACCGAAAGCCGGTCCATATCGATCCTCCACAAAGTTACAGCGATCCACGCCGGATGTCAACAGTGTCATCGGCGTGACGCAGGCTATTTGCGGTTCCGTCCGATCCCTTTGAAGACCGATGAACGTCCAGTCCGCTTTTTCGGGTCATTCCGCGTAAATCTGCAGTCCGGCCAATTCGAACAACCGATAAACCTGCCGTATTTTCCACGCTTCTCCAGCAGCCATCCAAAGCACTCGGGACAACCCTCAACGGCCTTCCGGCAATCCCGGCATCGGTAGTTCCCATCGACTTTCGCCTGCAATCCAGCCCTGCAATGGGGACACGCCGGCTGTCGATACTCGCAATACGGCCAGAGCGAGCAACCGTAGAATATCCCCCTGTCCTGAGCCCTGCCTCTCTGCTCCAGCCGTCCGTGGATGCATTTGGGGCACGGTACATCCCGTTCCGGTTGTTCGCCATGAACCACAACGTCATAGCCGTCCTTCATCAACTCCTCGACGAAGGCCGAAGGGGTCTGGTTATCGGCAACGAGATAGACGCCGCGCCTCGCGCGAGTGACCGCGACATAGAACAGGCGGCGCTCCTCGGCATTTGGATATGCTTCCGGGGCGGCCAGAACGAGATCCAGCAGCGGGTCGTCGTCGATCCCGGTGGGGAATCCGTACTTTCCGGAGCACAGGTCGAGCACCACCACATAGTCGGCCTCAAGGCCTTTGGAGCCGTGTACCGTCATGAAAGTGAGTCGAAGACTGGAATGTGCTCGTGACAACGTCTCCAAATTCCCGGGCCTGTTGTGCCGGTACCGGCCCAGCAGCAGAACCGTAGCGCGCTCGTCGTCCCCGGCTGCATCAGCGGCAACGGCGTTCAGCGTCTCCGCCAGAGGATCGGGACTCGTTTCCCGGGCGACCATTACGTGCACGCAGGGACCGTCTGCATTGAAGATAGACGAAACACGCTTGTGGATCTGTGCAGGGTTGCTCAGCACAAATCGACTTGCGAGATTGGCGATACGGTCCGCGCATCTGAACGTCGTTTCCAGGTTGACGCGTTCGCTCTCGCCGAAGCGTGCCGTGAACTCTCTCATGATGGCGATGTCCGAACCGGCAAATCGGAAGATGGCCTGCCAGTCGTCGCCCACCGCAAACAGCTGCGCGGTACTCGATGTGTCCAGCAGTGCCTTCAGCAATCCCGCTCTCCCGGCTGAAATGTCCTGAAACTCATCGACGAGTATGTAGCCGAACCGGTTGCGATAACGCCCACGCCGCACGTGCTCCGTCGCGTTCGTGATCATGTCGTGGAAGTCGATTTGCCGCCGCCGCGCAAGCGATTCCTGGTAACGCTCATATACGGGAATGAAAACGGTCAGGAAGGCCTCGGCCCTGGGACGGTTTTCAGCCCCGGCGGCGCGACGTGCCACGTCGTCTGCCGAGAGTTGCGCGCCCTTGTAATGATGGAGGAACGTCGCAACCAGACGCGTGAAGGGTTCGATTCGACCTTGCTCTTCGAGGACGGAGAAAGTCTCCCCGGACGGGATCGGAGATAGCGTTACCCCATGGTCGGCCAGTTTTTCCGCCAGGTTCTCGGTCAGCCGGCCCGCAACCTTCTCGTGACTATAGGTCTCCACGAGAACCGTGCCGTGTTTCGCATGCAGGCGCCTTTTCCAGCCCAGCGACCTGAGATATTTGCCTCGGTCGATAAAGGGAGGGGTTTGGTTCGATTCCGAGAGTGCAAGATGTTCAATGTATATCCCCGCGTCCGGAAGGTAGAAATCGGGCTGGTACTGTCTCTTGTCCGGCGTGGCGGTTTCGTGTTCGTAGTCGCGTTCGTACTCATAGGGCACACCGTTGAGGTAAAGGAAGTTGGCAATCTCGCATTCTTCGAAACTCTTGACCTTCTCTCCTTGAAGGGACCGGATTTCATTGTCCCGGAGATACGCCCAATACGCTCCCTGAGTCCGGAATTCGAACTCGCTTCGGTACGGAGCAAAATGCCCCGCGAACCATTTGAGCATGACCTCTGAGAACCCGGGATCGGCGATGAGGTCGCGAACGATGCCCTTCAGCAGGTCGAACAGGGCCTGATCGTCTACCGCGGCCCTGGCCACGGCCGGGCGTCTGCGTTCCGCTTCGCCGATGATCGACATGCCCAGGCTGTGGAAGGTCCGGACCGTGAGTTCGTCACCCAACTGCACGCCGAGGCGTTTTCGGACTCTTTCTTTCATTTCTTCCTGGGCGTCTTTGGCGAATGCCAGCAGAAGCAGTTCCGATGGGCGCCGATAACCCTTCCGAATGAGCCAGCCCGCCTTGGCAACGATGACAGACGTCTTGCCGCTTCCGGCGGCTGCGACGACCAGGTTGCGGTCTTCATCGACGACAACCGCTCTTCGCTGCTCGTCCGTGAGCGGTCTCGCCTCGACCCTGTCGAAGAATTCCCGGGACCGCACCAGTTCGTTGGCCACGAAGGCGTTGCAGGCTCTGGCCCGACAACGTTTGGATTCATTTGAGAAGTCCTGAATCGCTTTCAGCATTCGGATTTCCGCGACCTCGGACAACTGTTCCGGCCACTGAGCGGGGAACCGGGCGACCACGTCTTTCGCATCGCGCTCGATTGGGGAAAAGATCGCATGCGACACGTACCTCGGCGGGTCGGCAAACTGCGCAAGGCGGTCGTAAACGGATTGGATCGTTCCGGCGTGCGTGTCCAGGGCGACACACCACCAATCGACTCGCGCGCGCAAAAGAAAGTCGCCGAATGACCGCGCGTCCGGCTTCGAGAGTCCCGATACCGTTGCATTGCCGGAGGCGAAACGTACTTGCAATCCTCCCCAGAACCACCCGTGTATGACCTCCGAAGTCTCGATTTCCCGGATGGGGACAACCACCGATCCGGACGAGCGTTCCAGGATCAATGTTTCACCCTTCAAACTGACCGCTCCGGCATGTCCCGGCCGAAGGAACCGGAACACGTACGAGCCCAGGCCGGATCGTCCAACGCCCATCGATTCGCCCGGGACGGAATGAAGACTCTGCATACGGACCATGTCTGTTATCCTCATATGCAAACTACATCGGTTGACGCGGCGACCTTCCCTCTATATCGCCTTCGGCCACGCTCGAGAATTCGCCCGATAACCTGTCCATTTCACTCCTGGCGGGTTTCTTCCTGCAAAACGTACGCCAAGTCGCCGAAACATCCGCAAAACGCATCGGTGACTTGTCGGCACAAACTGTCATCCTGAAAGGGCCGACATGCGGGGGCCAGGCTGACGAAGGATCTCCTGTTCCGCCCTTGTTTTCCGTTGACACGCTCCCGCAATACCGCTTACTTTCGCCATTGGTGTCTGCGTCCAGCCTCACGTGCGGTCTCGTTGCTTCCCAATGACACGGAACCGATGGCGATCTCAGTCGAGAATCGTGAATTCCCTCACAATGGGGTTCTTCCTCGAACAAGCGCAATCCGGCAGGCGTATAACTGTTCACGCGTGTACCGTCCCTTGAGACGTTATTTTCAGGCGAAAGGCCATTGAATGGAAACCGTACGCGACCGGTTGTGGATCTTCACCTGTGTGGCCGGATCAGACAACGACTCGCTCACGTCCGCCGGATACACGCAGGGCTCGCGGATGACGCCCGCCGAAGCCGCGCTGTTTCTTGACGTCCCCAACCTGCATATGATCCGGTGGCGGGGCCTGCCCGCGTACCCTTACGATCAGTTTGCCGTTACCTTTTCGTCGCTCAAACAGGTCACCTGGTCCATCGTGGGCAGCGGCGGCCAGGTGGAAGGGGACGAACTGCAACGCGTGCTGGACCTCGCCGGGAGCCATCCCAACATCACCGGCGTCTATCTGGACGACTTCATGCGAAAGAACGGCCGGGGCGCCCTCAGCGTGGATGACCTCGCCGGCATTCGACCGCGACTGAACGTTGCCGGCCGAAAGCTGGACCTCTGGGTCGTCCTCTACATCAAGCAGTTCGACCTTCCCGTCGCCCCGTATCTCGAACACTGCGACGTGGTTAATCTCTGGACCTGGAACTCCGACGATCTGAAGAACCTTGAACGGAACCTGGACCGCCTGGAAGCGATCAATCCCGGCGGCCGGGTATCCCTGGGGTGCTATCTCTGGGACTTCCACAACAGGCGCCCGGTCTCCATTCCGCAGATGGAACACCAGTGTGAACTTGGGCTCCGATGGCTCCGGGAAGGCCGCATTGAAAGCATCGTCTTTCTTGCCAATACCACCTGCGACATCGGGATCGAATCCGCGCCCTGGGCTCAGGCGTGGATCAGAAAAGTCGGCGATATACCGCTGGACGCTGTCAAGGAATGATTCGGACGCGCGGTACAACAGCCACATGACAGATCACGCCGGATATTGAGGAGACCACCAGAATGAAAGACAACGAGCGAGTCGGCGCCGGTGTTGACAAAAACACCTATATACCCAGCGACGGACTTCACGCGTTCTACGCCAGCGGGCAGACGTACACGGGCGCGACAGGTGAGCGAATGGTCGAAACCGTGACGTCCGAGCTCCTCCAATGGGTGAATCACGACGACGGACGCACAACGCTGGATGCATGCTACGACGGCAACTGGGTGAGGGTGTCGGACGACAACGGATCACGGTGGGCGGAATTGGGAGGGAGGGTACGCTTCGACGTGGGAATCGCCGAAGAGCAGTTGATGCCGGCGGGATTCAGCCTGGATGCGAAGAACGACGTGCTGGTGCGGTTTCACAGGGGGCAAAAGGCAGACAAGCGATGCTACGGTTACATCAATCAGGGCGCTTACCGCGCATTTTACAGCGTATCCGCGGATCAGGGCGTGACGTGGAGCGATCCCGTCCAGATCGTCGCCCGGGGGGACGGTTTCGACGCGGACCGCTGGGGCCCGGGCTTCGAGTATGGCGTTCGCGGCGGAATCCTCAACGGAACCCACTGCATCTGGATGGCAGACGGGTCGGTGCTGGCGCCCTTCACGGAGTACGAACGACTGGACGGTACCAGACCCTGGTGCTTCAGGGTGGTCTGCGCGAGGGGACACTGGAAAGAAGACGGGAGCGGATTTGACTGGGAATTCGGAGATTTTATCGAAGTACCGCCCGGGAAATCCAGAATTGGATGCTGCGAACCATCGATCACGGCGCTGGAATCGGGCGCGCTGTTCGCCACCATGAGATGTCAGGGCAACGAGGCGACGGGCAGCTATACCATCCCCTACTCCGCCGTTTCGGAAGACGGCGGGATGAACTGGTCGCAGCCGGAACCGCTGCTGTACGACGACGGATCAAACGTCTGGACACCCGCCTCATGCACTGCGTTTTACGACTCCTCCGTAACCGGCAAGACCTACTGGATGGCCAATATCCTGGATGGCCCGGTTTATGGGCAGATCCCTCGATATCCGCTGCAGATCGCCGAATTCGACACGGGCAACGCGTGTATCGTGAAGGACTCGGTCCGGCTGATTCAGGACAGGCCCGACGATGCGCACGAAAACGTGAGATATACCAACTTCGGGTGGTACGAAGACAGAAGGACCGGTCAACTGATCGTTACGCTTCCGGAGCAGTATCGACGCATGGGCTGGGACGACATGGAAAAGCCGGAGGACTTCGCGGCGGATTGCGTCAGATATACGGTGGATTTGGACGGGTAGGCGATTTGTCACCCGGAGCGCGTGACCGCTGAGATGCAACACGAACCTGCCAGAGGGCGGCCAGGACGCGGGCATTTCGACATTTCGACAAGCTCAATGCCGGCATGCTCAATGACCACGCATCGACGGGTCGTTCCGACAACCATAACGCAGGCACGACAACAATCGTTGACATTGTACCCATACCGCAATCCGAAATCAGGAATCAGCGTATCTGGAGATGAGGTCCGCAGCGGTCTCATCTCCATTTTTCTGCGCCCAGGCGAGGGGCGTGGCCCAGTCGGCGCCGGCCAGCGTGGGATCGGCCCCGCGTTCCAGATACAATCGGGCGAGTTCGTGCTTGCCCCATCTGACCGCCCAGCCGAGCGGCGTGGATTGCAGGAGGTCGTCGACGACGTTCAAGTCGGCGCCGTGGTCGAGGAGGATGTTGGCGAAAAAAGTCCGTTCGCGCTCGGTCATAATCGGCTCGCCCCAGACGATCCCGCAGGCCGCCAGGTGATGCGCCAGCCGGTACCCGAAACGCCCGACGAGATTGGGGTTCGCGCCGTGGTCCAGGATCATCCGGAAGATTTCGGGATAGACCGTGCGGTCAAAGTCGCGGAACTTGCGGTGAGGGTTGGTCCGCCACAGGCGCAGCGGCTGCTCCAGCAGGCCGAACCAGCGACCGTCGTCGGGTCCCCAGTCGAGTTTCCTCAGGCACATCCCCACGATATCGGGGTCGCCGCCGCATCCGGCCGCCCAGAGCAGCTTTTCCGCGATCGAAGGGTCGTTGTGGAGAGCAACCGCGCCCGCGGCGGTTTCAGCCTCGAGTCCAAGTGTGACGTGATCCAGTATGCCTCCGTAACGGAACAACAGGCCCTTCATCCGATCGTCACGGTTGTTGTACGCCGCGCCTACGGGATTGGCGCTCGCATAGATGCTGGCGTTGGGGTCCGCGCCCCGCTCGAGCAGGAGTTCGGCGATTTCATAGCGGGAATTGCCCGCCGCATCGGACAGGGGCCCGCCCCACGAATACGGCCTGGTTTCGAAGTGGTGCAGCTGATGCCTGTCGTCCGGGTGCAGACCGAGGTCGAGCAGCATACGCACCATGTCGATATTGTCATTCTGGACCGCGATCGTCAGAAGGCCGTTGTGCTCACTGTCGTCGGACTGCAAGCGTTCGGGATGCGCCTTCGCGAACGCACGAACAAACTCGAAATCCCCCAGGGCCACGGCCGATTCAATGGATTGCTCGCATCCCGCCTGGAGCAGGATGCCCGTGCAGATCAGACACCCTTCGTTGAGCGGCCTGTTTCGCCCGCGTACATTAAGGACTGCGCCGTCGAGGGGCGATTGGCCCTCGGGCGTGAGATGGGTTATATCGGCGCCGCGATCAAGCAGTTCACGAACAAGCCGGTAACGACCGTGCGATGCCGCGGCGTGAATGACGCTGCCGCCGTTGCGATGACAGGCATCCAGCAATTCGGGATGCCGATCCAGGACGTCGAGCGCGGCCTCGTTTCGACCCTCCCTGACGGCCTCGAATAGCGCGTCATTCTCGTCAGTTATCGTGATATTCTTGCAGGCAGCCAGCTTGCGCCTTTCGTCTTCTTCCCTGATCACGTGGACGATCTCGTCCAGGCCGCGTTCCCTGGCCATGGTATACGCGCCGGTGGCATCGCGGTGGGGATAGATGCCGGAGTTGTGGTCCGCGCCCGCTTCCATGAGAACGCGGACTGCATCAATGTGCCGGTTCATCACCGCGTAATGAATCGCGCGGTGTTCGTTGTTTTCCGCCATGTGTACGTTTACCAGATCGGGCTGTTCGCCAAGTATCTGCTTGATCCTCAAGACGTCACCGCTGGCTGCCGCCTCGCAAAGGTCTGCCACCCTGAAGGATCCATTATCGCTCATCGCTGTTCCTCCATTAACCTTGATCCGTCATTTTTCGGGGCCCTACGAAACTACGAGGGAACGAAACTACGAAAGAGCGGGATTACGAAAGAACGAAACTACGAGGGAACGAAACTACGAAAGAACGAAACTACGAGGGAACGAAACTACGAAACAGCAGAAATACACCGCTCGTATTCTGGTTTTCTCGTTTACTCGTATTCTCGTGTATTGGTTTTTCGTATTCTCGTATTCTCGTCTATTCGTATTCTCGTATTCTCGCCTTTTCGTCCTTACATTCCGTATTCCTGCGCAAGCTCCCTCTTCACATCCGTCGTCTCGACACTCCTCTTGATATCGTCCATCATTTCCAGCCACCTGTGTTCCCTGAATTTGCCGAAGTCGAGTACGAACCCGGGAAGCGCCCTGCTCTCGACGAGGCCGGCCGGCTCCTGCCCGAGGACCTCGAACTTCCCGCCGCGAAGCTGGTACCACGTAGCCGGTCTGCCGTTTTCCACGAACAATGCCTCCTGGACCCCCGAAGCCTCATAGATCTGGCGCTTCTTGCCCGGATCGGTGAATCCGTGCTTGGACTCGATCTCCAATACGAAATTCGGCGGCCCTTCGTAGACCTGGTGATCGTGGTTTTTCCTGCAGATCTGCCTTGGGCCGTTTCTCCTCACGATCACGCCCACGTTCGGATAGACCATACAGTCGGATTTGCCGCCATAGGTGAGACGAACCGGCGGGAAGAGGACGACGTCCATCCCACCGGCAAGCATGCGATAATAGTTGATCACCGTAAGGATGTCCGTGTGATGTCGCGATACATTCGCGTCCGGTATCCACATGATTATCGTCCTCCTACGTCAATTCCGTTCGTGGTCATCCCGTTTCCATTCTCAATACTGCTTTAGTCCGGCTGCGCGTTCTTATTCGTGGCGCAGAGCTTCTATGGGATTGGCATTGGAGGCTCTAAAGCACTGGAATCCGACAACCATCAAAGTGGCGAATACAGATCCCAATGCCGTGAAGAGAAAGGGGAAAGGACCCATGTTTGCGCGATAAGCGAAATCTTGCAGCCAGTCTTGCATGAGGACATAAGCAAACGGCCACGCGATGAGATTGGCGATAAGCACAAGCTTTGTGAATTCGGCGCCCAACAGGATCGCGATCTTGCCAATGGATGCGCCGAAGACCTTGCGAATGCCAATCTCTTTTCGGCGGCGTTCGCACGTGTGGGCGGCAAGACCAAGCAGGCCGATGGATGCGATGAGAAACGAGACGCCGAATCCAACGGAAAAAATGCGTTGGAATCGCAGGTATTTACCGTAGTTGACCTCCAGCCGGTCATCGAGAAACGCATACATGAATGGACGAACCGGGATATAGGCCTTCCAGATCTCTTCGAGGCCCTGCATGGTTTCGCTGATGTTTCCGGCGGCGAGTCGCAGGTTGACCACGCGGAAGGAGCGTGGGCGCATTACGAAGGCATTGGCGTGGAGTCTTTCGGTCAGCCGGCGCATGTGAAAGTCCTCTACAACGCCGATGATCCAGCCCTCATTATCGAGCAGTTTGAACGGTTTTCCAACCGGATTTTCAATTCCGAGTTTCTCCACCGCTGTCTCGTTCAGAATAGTTGCGCTCTCAAAATCACTCTTGATGTCAGCGGAAAAATTGCGCCCCGCAACGAGATTGACGCCGATCATGTCGAATTGATCTTCGTCAATGGCGTATTGCCGTATCTCGAAAAAAGCGCCCGAAGGATCCAGCACCATTTCCTTTCTGCTGGTCCAGCCTTCGCCCGGAAGGCTGGCGGATGCGGTTGCCGCGAGTACATCGGGGTGTTCGAGAAAGCGCTGTTTCACTTCGTTGTAAGTATTCCTCAGCGACCCGTCGACGTCGAAGATGCGTAGCGCCAGGATGTTTTCTTCATTGAACCCCAGATCTTTCTTCAGGACATAGTCGAGCTGGACAAAGGCGACGAGCGCGACGTAAACGAGAAAAACGGAGACGGCAAACTGAAAGATCATGAAAACCCTGCGCAGTGATGATCCGCCGGACCCCGTGGCGGTTTGGCTGTGCAATGCGGCAATGGGGGAGACACGGCTGAGAAGAAAGGCTGGATAGACGCCCGAGAACAGACCGACCAGAACCGTTGCGGCCACGAGTACAACCGCCATGTGCGGCTCCAAAAATGCAGCGAGCGTATCCGTTTGTCCCACGATATGTTGCCAGTAAGGCCCGGTCATGCCCGTGAGGATAAGGGACAGGGGCAGTGCGAGAACGGTGAGCAGGACGGACTCGAGGAGGAACTGGAATGCCAACTGCCGCTGACCTGCACCAACGACCTTTCGCATACCCACTTCCTTAGCCCGAAGGGCCGCGCGCGCGGTGGAGAGATTGACGAAGTTGATACAGGCGACGAATAAGACGAGCATGCCGATGGACGCGAGGGAGCGAACCGCCTTGAGATCGCCGGCGCCGATTCCGGTGCCAGGACCGCTGATGCCTTCCGGGAAATCTTCACGACCATAGAGACGGGTACGCAAGAGCGATTGAAGGCGATGGCTGGTTGTGTTTTCCGGGTTTTCTTCGGGTACCGCCAGCGCTCGCAATTTCTGTTCGGTTCGTTCCGGGTCGGCATCCTTGCGCAGACGGACAAAGGTCTGTACCCACCGAAATGACGTGCGGAGTTCCCAATTGGACCAGGCATCCCGGACGCCCGCCGGCAGGGTTGCGGTCACAAAGTGGGGATTGAAATGCGTGTTGCGCGGCTGCTCTTCTATAATTCCAGTGACGATGTAATCGCCCCACTGGCCTTCGAGTACCTTGCCCATGGGGTCTTCCCCGGTCGGGAAGAATTCGGCAAGGGCTTCTTGCGAGATGACCACACCGCCGGGTTGATTGAGCGCTTTGTGGAGATCGCCGCGCTTTAGTCTGATCCCCCAGAATGCGAGATAGTTGGGGTCGGTATACCAGAACGCTCGGCGCTGCGCAAACTGTCGATATCGAACCCAACGATGGCCCGGACGGATGCGGTTGGCAGATTCGATTTCGGCGATGGATCCGATCATTTCGGGGGTGAGGGCAGCGTGAGCCTCGATCTGGAAATCCATTTTGTAGGGGGTGGTCAGTTGCCGCAATACCCGATACGTGCGTTCGGCCCCGGGGCGAAACGCGTCGAAGCCGGTTTCGTGGGCGACGTAGAGCCACGTCAGGAGCATGCACGCCAGACCAACGCTCAATCCGAGGAGATTGGCAAGCGTATATAAACGTTGGCGAATGATGTGCCGGATGGCGACTGTGAGAAAGTTGCGTAGAATGCCTTATTCCTGGCTCAAGACGTCGACGGGGTTGGTACGGGCCGCCTGTCGGGCGAATCGAACGACCGTTACGACGGCGATCAGGAGCGTGACCGTCATACTGAGGAGGAATGGCCATACCGTGAGATCGATCCGGTATGCAAAATTCCGCAGCCAGTCCCGTGCCAACAGGTAGGCAAACGGACATGCGGCCGCCCCCGCCAGGAGTGCGAGCATCGGGAATTCCCGGGCAACCCGCAGCAGGAGATGGCCTTCCGAAGCGCCCAGCACTTTGCGAATCGCGATCTCGCGGGTGCGCCGCTCGGCGGCGAATGCGGCCAACCCGGCGACTCCCAGGCACGCCAGGAGGATGGCGACAATTGCAGAACGGACGACCAGCGCCCCCTGGCGGTATTCATGACTGTACTTCACACCTGTCCAAAAACGGATTTTAAAAGTATTAGAATAAACCCTCCGAGGATG
>JAPPJY010000043.1 GCA_028874335.1 Gemmatimonadota bacterium
TCCCGTCTGGCGGCGTTGCCTTCGCTCGGTGACCGTGAGCAGGTCGCCTCGCTCAAGGCGCCTTGCCAGTCGGGCGACTCGGCGGTCGAATTTCGGCAATCTATTTCCGGGTCGGAACACTTGCCATTGTGGTCGAAGACAAGGCGCGCAACCGAGTCCCATCCTGCGATTCGGCGAGGGCGCGCAACGCAGTATTTCGACCGCAAGGGCCGGCCGCAGCCCGGATGGGCTTTTTCAACGGGCTGTTATGGGTAAAGCCGTTGCAGCATCCGGGGAAACGGTATGGTTTCCCTTACGTGCCGCAACCCGCAGATCCACGCTACGGTCCGTTCGATGCCCAGGCCGAAGCCGGCATGGGGCACCGATCCGTAGCGTCTGAGGTCCAAATACCATTGAAAGGGAGTTTCGTCGAGTCTGTGTTCGGCAATCTTCCGCCGCAGTTCCTCCAGGTCGTCCTCGCGTTGCCCGCCGCCGATGATCTCTCCGTATCCCTCCGGCGCCAGCATATCCATGCAGAGCGCCAGCCGGCCGTCGTCCGGGTCTCCCTTCATATAAAAGGCCTTGCAGGAGGCCGGATACCTGTGCACCAGGACCGGACGATCGAAATGTTCCGCCAGTACGGTTTCCTCGTCACCGCCGAAATCGTCGCCCCACCTGTGTGAAACGCCACTCCGGTTCAGGATGTCCACCGCTTCCGTATAGGAGATCCTCGGGAACGGCTTCCTGACACGTTCGAGCGGTTCGAGATCCCGCTGAAGCAATTCCAGTTCCTCCCGCCGGCACGTCAGGACCTGCTGTACCACGGTGCTGACGAAGTCCTCCGCCAGATCCATGTCACCGTTCAGATCCAGGTACGCCACCTCCGGCTCGACCATCCAGAATTCCGTGAGGTGCCGCCGGGTTTTCGATTTCTCGGCCCTGAACGTCGGCCCGAAGCAGTAGACCTTTCCGAAGGCCATGGCGCTGGCTTCCAGATACAGTTGTCCGCTCTGGGTCAGATAGGCCTGGTCGTCGAAGTAGTCGGTCTGGAAAAGCGTTGTCGTTCCCTCGCAGGATGACGGCGTAAATATCGGAGAATCCGTGAGTACGAACTCTCTTTCATCGAAGTAATTCCTGCACGCCCGAATGACTTCGCTGCGCACACGCAAAATGGCGTGCTGGCGGGAGGAACGCAGCCAGAGATGGCGATGGTCCATCAGGAAGGCGGTACCGTGAGCTTTTGGTGTTATCGGATACGGATCCGATTCCTGGACAACCTCGATGTCCGTAACGCCGATCTCATAGCCAAGCGGCGAGCGCCTGTCCTCCCGCACAACCCCCCTTACGCGCAGCGAAGACTCCTGGGTCAGCCCGGCGGATCGTTCGAAGAGGTCTGGCGACACGTCTCCCTTGAACAAAACGCACTGCACCACGCCCGTCCCGTCTCTCAACTGCAGAAAGCGCAACTTGCCGCTGGAGCGCTTGTTTTGCAGCCAGCCTTGGAGAAGAACGGCACGCCCGTCGTAGTCTGCGATCCTTGAAATCGAAATGGGTACGGCCATCGGGGTCCTCTCGGAGTCACGCGACTGGCAAAAGCAAAAAAGACGACCGGAAGTTGCCGATCGCCTTCTGCCGACCTCTGACTTGCCAGGCGGGTCAGCGCCGATTGGGCCTTCGCGGGCCCCGTGAATGGCGCGGCGGCGGTTCCACGTATCCGGGCGGCGGTTCGAAAGTCGCCTTTCGACTAAGTCGAACCTTGCCCTGGTCGTCGATCGAAATCACCTTGACGTCCAGCTTGTCCCCTTCGGACAGCACGTCCTCGACCTTGTTCACCCGGCGGTAATCCAGCTCTGAAATGTGGCAAAGCCCCTCTTTCCCCGGCAGAATCTCGATAAAGGCGCCGAAGTCCAGGGTTCGCTTGACCGTGCCATTATACACCCGGCCTACTTCCGGATCCTCCACCAGCGCCTTGATCATTTCCATGGCTTCTTCGCCGGCCCGGGCGTCGACCGAGCTGACCGTGATCAGTCCGTCGTCGTCCACCGCCACGGTAGCTCCCGTTTCTTCGATGCTGCGAATGGTCTTTCCTCCGGGACCGATAACCGTACCGATCTTTGCCGGGTCGATGTAGAGGGAGAGAATTCGCGGCGCGTACGGTGACAGTTCGGGTTTCGGGCGGGCGATCGCGCCGCTCATCACATCCAGAATGTGGTCGAGCGCGCCCCGCGCGCGTCCGAAAGCCTCCTGCATTATCTCGAAACTGATACCCTTGACCTTGATGTCGAGCTGAATCGACGTCAGCCCTTCGTTCGTGCCGGCTATTTTCAGGTCCATGTCGCCAAGATGGTCTTCCGCGCCCAGAATGTCGGTCAGCAATGCCCAATTGGCATTGTCCTCACCCATGACCAGCCCGACGCCGGCGCCCGCAACGGCCGTCTTGACGGGAACCCCGGCATCCATCAGGGCGAGCGATCCGCCGCACACCGTGGCCATTGAAGACGAACTGTTCGATTCCAGGATTTCGGATACGACCCGAATTGTATAGGGGAAATGCTTTTCGCCGGGTATGACGGGAACCAACGCCTTTTCCGCAAGAACGCCGTGTCCGATTTCCCGCCTTCCCGGAGCCCCGATGCGGCGGGTCTCCCCCACGCTGTACGAGGGAAAGTTGTAGTCCAGCATGAAACTCTTGTAGGACATCCCTTCCAGGTCGTCCACCATCCGGGTATCCAGCTTGCTGCCCAGCGTGGCCACACACAACGCCTGCGTCTGACCTCGCGTGAACACGGCGGACCCGTGTGCCCGCGGCAGTACCCCCAGTTCAATCTGAATCGGCCGCACTTCGTCCAGGGCCCTGCCATCGATCCGCCGTCCTTCGTTCAGAATCATCCGGCGCATCTCCGCCTTGACGATCGACCCGATTTCCGCGGCGATTTCAGCGCCGGACTCCGGAAACTCCTGTTCCAGGGCCGTCTGCACATCCGCTTCGATGCCGGCGATGACGCTCGCCCTGTCTTCTTTTTCGGATAACCGGTTCGCGTCTCTGATGCGCCTGGCCGCATGCGACCTTACCGCTTCTGCCAGCGCTTCATCGGGTTCGGGTTCAACCACTTCACGCTTTGGCTTCCCGCACCGGGCGACCAGTTCCTCCTGCATCTCCACGAGCTTGGCGATGGCTTCCTGACCCGCCCGCAGCGCCCCCAGCACATCGGCGTCGGGCGCCTCGTGGCACTCGCCCTCGACGGAAATAATCGACTCCTTGTTTCCGGACACGATGATGTTGATGTCGCTCTCATCCAACTGTTGATAGGTTGGATTGATCACGTACTCGCCGTTTATCCGACCCACCTTCACAGCGCCGATCGGTCCCTCGAACGGGATATCGGAGACACAGACAGCCGCCGATGCGCCGTTCATCGCCAGCACGGCGGGGTCATTCTCTTCATCGTACGATAGAATCGTTACCAAAACCTGCGTTTCGACGTCCCGTTTCAGGAACAACGGCCGGATCTGGTGATCGATCAGTCTCGCGCTCAGCTTCTCCGTTGTGGAAGGCGCGCCCTCCCGCTTGAAGAAGTTCCCCGGTATCCTGCCGCTCGCGTAGAATTTCTCGCGATAGTCCACCGTCAAAGGGAAAAAATCCATATCGGATGCTCTGGAATCCGCCACCGCAGCCACCAGCACCACGGTTTCGCCATATTGCATCCAGACGGCCCCGTGGGCCTGCTTCGCAACCCGTCCGTGTTCAATGGACAGTGTCCTTCCTTCCAGTTCCAACTCTATTCTTTCTGCCATCCAACCTTTCTCCTCAGCAAAAATGAACCTACATCAGGCCTGTAGAACTCAATTTGCAAAACACGCTACAGGCAAATTCAACCACGTATTCCAAGCTTACCGATCAGCGCGCGGTATCCTGTCACGTCGCGGCGCTGCATATATCTCAGGAAACGCCGGCGCTGCCCGACCAGTTTGAGCAGCCCGCGGCGGGAATGGTGATCTTTCCTGTGTCGCCGGGCGTGTTCGGTCAACATGCTGATGCGTTCCGTCAATAGCGCGATCTGCACTTCGACGGATCCGGTGTCACCGCCGGTTCGACCGAAGGCTTCCACCAGTTCGCCCTTCTTTTCTTTCGCTAAACCCAATGCCTCACCTCCGTGTGATGGGCCGTCTCCTGTCCCAAAACATCACGGGCACGCTGCCCGTCCTTGTGAATTTGCGTTATCAGCGCTTCCGAGTTGGCAAACCGGCGTTCGTCGCGCAGACGATTCACCAGTTCCAGTGAAATCCTGCGTCCGTAAAGGTCTCCGCTGAAATCCAGCAGATGGGCTTCGAACAATCTGTTCTTACCGTTAAACGTGGGCCGTACCCCCAGGTTTACAACAGCGGCGTACGGTTCGGGCACGAACGCTTTCGCAACGTACACCCCGTCGCGCGGCAACAGTTTCATTTCATCGTCAGGCACGACATTCGCAGTCGGATAACCCAGCGCCCGCCCGCGGCCGTCTCCGTGCGCAACTCGACCCGAAACCGGATATCCGCCTCCAAGCATTTCACGTGCTTCGTCGATTCTACCGCTCCGAATCACATCCCGAAGCCGGCTGCTGCTCACCGGGCCCTCTCCCGCCATCGTGGGAGGCACGATAGAGACGTCGAAGCCGAACCGATGGCCGAGCGCCCGCATGGTATCGGGATCTCCGCTGCGGCCCTTGCCGAATCCGTGATCGTAGCCCAGCACCACGACCTGCGCGCCCAGGTATTTCACCAGATAGGTCGATACAAATGCCTCGGGACTCATCATTTGCACCTGCCTGGTAAACGGGATGACCGACAGTATGTCGATTCCGGCATCTTCAAGCCGCCGGCGCTTCTCGTCCATGGACGTAAGGACGACCGGCGGGTCTTCGGGATGGATCACGGCCCGCGGGTGCGGATCGAACGTGACGGCGACGGCGCTGCCCGAACGCGCCCTTGCCATGGCAACAACCGCTTCCAATACGGCACGATGCCCCAGGTGGACACCGTCGAACGTGCCGACCGTAACCACCGGGTTTTCCAACTCGAGCGTCTGTACCAAAGTCCGTGTCTGCATCCGGATCAACTTTCTGGCTGACGCAGCACCCGCACAGGCTTCAGCATCCGGTCGGCGGCCCGCCAGCGTCCGATGCCGAGCAACACCCCCTCGGGATAGAGCGCCCTCACGAGCCGGTCCGACTCGAGAGCAGTACCCTCCTCAACATTCGCGACGGCACTTCCATGAACAAAACAACCTGCCTGAACGGCGTCCAGGTTGATACGCGGCAGGTCACGCAACAACCGGTTGGGATCCATCAGAAACGGCCGCAACTCCGCTTCCGATCCAACGGAATCGAGCCGGTTGAGCGCGACGCACTCGTCGATGCGAACGGGGCCGGCCGCCGTGCGCCTGAGCCCGGCCAGATACGCGCCACATCCCAGTTGCCCGCCGATATCATCGGCCAGCGTGCGGATATAGGTACCCTTTGAACAGGAGACCTTCAGGTGTAGATCGGGAGGCCTGAATTCTTCAATATCGATTCCGAAAATCCGCACGCGGGACGGTCGTCGGGCGACTTCCGTGCCCTCCCGTGCCAACTGGTACAACCGCCTGCCATCCATCTTTCGGGCCGAGAACATGGGCGGAATCTGTTCGATTTCGCCAATAAATAAAGCCACCGCGGCGCGGACGTCCTCCAACCGGCCGGGAACGCTGGGGGACCGCGCGACAACTTCGCCCTCGGCGTCGAGCGTGCTGGTTCGGACCCCGAGGCGAATATGGGCGGAATAGGTCTTGTCGTGGTCCGCGAGATAGGAACTGAGCCGGGTGGCCCGGCCCAGGCACAGCACGAGGACGCCCGTCGCGAGCGGATCCAAGGTGCCCGTATGCCCTACTTTCCGAATATTCAGCCGTCGTCGAACGCGGTCTGTCACGTCGTGCGACGTCATTTCCGGGGGCTTGTCGATCGGCAACACGCCAGTAACGTTGATCCTGCCCTCCATCGAACGGGCGAATGGATTCTCAGGGATATCAATCTGATGGATTCGCAGTGATTCCGCCGGTCGCTTTCTGCCGTTAGTCTTTCGTTCCTGATTCAAGCTGACAGTTGAAAGCTGATGGCTGTTCTTTGCCGTTTTACACTGGCTGGATTTCAGAAACCCAATACCGGGACAGGACACTACGACTTCAGGTCGTCGAGCAGCCTGTCGATCCTGCTGGCCTGTTCCAGAGACTCGTCCAGCCTGAACTCCAATTCCGGCACGTTTCTCATCCGGATGCGCCGGCCCAGTTCCTTGCGGAGGAACGGCAGCGCCCGCTGGAGCGTCTTGAGGCTCGTGTCGCGAATCTCACCGTCACCCATCACACTGACGTGCACCCGTGCAAATTTCAGATCTCGCGACACCTGCACGCCAGTGACGGTAACGTATCCGAGACGAGGATCTTTGAGGTGCCGGTGAATCAGGTCACTGAGTTCAAGCTGTATCTGCCGTCCAACACTTTCTGAGCGCCACATCACATCAGTTCCAAAGAATAGTCAACGAGTTCCACGCGATGGTCCCGTTGCACCTGGTCCACGACTTTGGAAAGCACGCGATTGACGTAACGCGATTCGTTCGCCACCATCGCCACGCCAACCTCAGCCTTCTGCCACAATTCGTTTTGACCTACCTCGGAGACGGATACGTTGTATTTCGCCCTGATCCGTTGCCGAAGACTCTCCAGAATACGGCGTTTACCCTTTAGCGAGCCGCTTTCGGGCAGATAGAGCACCAGACGACACAGGCCGATGGTCATATTTTATAACGTACGCGCGGTTTCAACCTGTTCAAATGCCTCGATCACATCGCCCAGCTTGGTATCGTTGAAATTCTCAAGGCCGATGCCGCATTCAAATCCGGACTGGACTTCCCTGACGTCGTCCTTGAACCTTCTCAGAGACCCGATCCGGCCCTCGTAGACCACGACATTGTCTCGCAGCACCCGCACCATCGCGCTGCGTGTCATTCTGCCGTTGGATATGTAACAGCCGGCGATGATGCCGACCCGCGGCACCTGGAACGTCTCCCGGACTTCCGCCGATCCCACGATCTGTTCATCGATATCTGGCGTGAGCAATCCGGCAAGCGCGGCCTTGATGTCTTCAACCGCCTCGTATATTACCCTGTAGGCGCGGACGTCGACCCGCTCCTGGGCAACCACTTCGCGGGCACGTACGTCCGGCCGCACATTGAATCCGATGATGATCGCATCCGAGGCGGAAGCGAGCAGAACGTCGGACTCGGACACCGCACCCACCCCGCGGTGGATCACGTTGATGCGGACTTCGTCGCTTGGGATCTGCATCAGGGAGTCGTGAAGCGCTTCCACGGAACCGTCGACGTCTCCCTTGAGTATCAGGCGCAACTCCTGGACCTGACCGGCCTTGATCTGATCGTGAATGTCAACCAGGCTGACCCTGCGTATCCGGTGTGCTTCCCGCTCCCGGCGCAGCTGCTGCCTCTTCTGGCTGATTTCCCTGGCGGTACGTTCGTTTTCCACGGAGTAGAACGAGTCTCCGGCCTGGGGCAGTCCGGACAGGCCAAGCACCTGTACCGGCACCGAGGGGCCTGCCTCGGAAACCCGATGCCCGCGCTCGTCCAGAAGCGCCCTCGCCCTGCCGCTGTAGAGTCCGGTGACGAAGGTATCGCCAACCCTGAGCGTGCCTTCCTGTACGAGTACCGTAGCCACGTTGCCCCGGCCGCGGTCAAGGCGCGCCTCGACAATGGCGCCTCTGGCGCGTTTCAGCGAGTTGGCCTTCAACTCCAGAAGGTCGGTTTCCAATGCCAGCAACTCGAGCAGATCGTTGATGTTCTCGCCGGTCTTGGCGGAAATCTCACAGGATTGAACCTTGCCCCCGTATTCCTCGAGGACGACGTTGTGTTCCGTCAGTTGCCTCTTGATTCGACCCACGTCCGCGCCGGGAAGGTCTATCTTGTTGATGGCCAGCACCATTGGAACGCCCGCGGCGCGGGCATGGTCGATGGCTTCCACCGTCTGCGGCATGACATTGTCGTCGGCAGCCACAATCAGGACGACCACGTCAGTCACCTGGGCCCCCCTGGCGCGCATTGCGGTAAACGCCTCGTGACCGGGGGTATCGAGGAACGTCACCATGCGGCCGTTGTCCAGCTCCACGTGATAGGCGCCGATGTGCTGGGTAATGCCCCCCGCCTCACCCGCAACCACGTTGGTATTGCGAACGTAATCCAATAGCGACGTCTTGCCGTGGTCGACATGACCCATAATGGTGACGACGGGCGGACGCGGCGCGAGAACGTCTTCCACGTCTTCGTCTTCCTGATCGAGCACGTCTTCGGCATACTCCTGGAGTTCTTCAACCCCAATTCCGAACTCGTCGGCAACCAGGGTGATGGTGTCCATATCCAGCCGCTGGTTGATGGTGACCATCAGGCCCAGGGTGAGACACTGCTTAATGACATCGGTGAGCGGGATGTCCATGAGTGCCGACAGTTCACCGACCGTTGTAAACTCGTTGACCTTGATGACGCGGTCCACGCCCTCCTCGTCCTCGACGTCCGCGTCGTCTCTGCGACGACGACGTCGCGAACGGGCCGTGCCGGTCTCCATCTGGGCCATCGTCCGGCGCACGCTGGCTTCGATTTCCACCTGGTCCGGCGCGGGCCTGCCGCGCCTGCGGCGGCGGCGGCGGCCTTCGCTCTTTTCCGGGGCGGGCTTTTCCTGCGTCCGCGCCGGCTCTTTCTGACCGCGGGTACCGGCCTCCCCAATGACTTCTACGGTTGGCTCTCTCCGCGCCGCATCGCGCCGGCGCCGGCGCGATGCCTGGTCGTCACGGATTTCGCGAATCTCGACAGCCTCCCGGACCGGCTCCGCCGGCTTCGGGGTTTCGGCTGGTTTGGATGCAGCCTTTTTCGTGCGCCCGGCTCTGGTCCTGGCGGGGGTTTTCCGGACTTCCTTTTCGGTATCCTGGCGCTGCCTTCTCTGTGCGGCCTTGCGCTTGATTTCCTGTCGGGAGGCGTTACGCTCTTCTTCAAACTTGCCCTGGATGCTATCGAACATTTCCCGGGTGCATACGGCCATGTGATTCTTGACGTCGAACCCCAGCCCCCTGACGACTTCCACCATTGCCACACTCGAGAGATTGAACTCTCGCGCAACTTCGTAGATGCGGCGTTTCTTGTCATCCGTGTCGTCGGATGCCGCCGTGACCGTCGCTGCGGGCGCATTTCTGTTCATGGGCCGACTCACCTCCCCTCGTCTTCCGATGGTCCGCCGACCTGATTGTCTTCAGACGCGGTGGGCTGGACCGCCGCGCCGTCTTGCGAAAGCTCCATCTCTTCGTCCGCCATCGGCTCATTCCCGTCCTCGTCCGGAGCAGCAACGGTTTCGGCCGCCGCCGCTTCCTCCTCCGCGATACGCGCCGCCTCCTCTTCCGCAAGACGCGCCGCTTCCGCCTCTGCAAGACGCGCCGCTTCCTCGGCCCGCTGCGCTTCAAGCTCTTCGCGGTAGGCCTGAACCTTTACGTTCACGATTTCTTCTGCGGCGCTCTGGATCTTTTCTCCGGTGGACTCACCGATTCCGGGCACTTCGAGCAATCTGATTAGTGATACGTCCACAAGATCGTTGGCGGACAATATGCCGGCGGCCTCGAGACGATCCAGCATCACTTTCCCCACCCCGGCGACTTCAGACAAGGGAACAAATGTCGCCTCCTTCTCCAATTGCATTTCCTGGAACCGGGTCTCGGTGATAATGTCCACCTTCCAGCCGGTAAGTTGCGCGGCCAGACGGGCGTTCTGTCCCGACTTGCCAATGGCTAGCGACAACTGATCGTCTTCCACGATTGCCGTCATCGTTGTTTTGTTTCGATCGACCACCACGCGATTGACCGTGGCGGGACTCAGCGAACGGGAGAGGAAGATGGCCTCGTCGTCGCTCCAGGGAACGATGTCGATCCGTTCATTGCTCAACTCCCGAACGACCGCCTGGACCCGGGAGCCCTTCATCCCCACACAGGCGCCAACGGGATCGATCCTGGCGTCGTTTGAGTAAACCGCGATCTTCGCCCGTTCTCCCGGCTCACGAGCGACAGCCTTGATTTCAATGATGCCTTCATAGATTTCAGGGACTTCGAACTGAAACAGCTTAACCAGAAATTGCGGATGCGTCCGGGACAGCACGACCTGAGGCCCTTTGGACGTGCGGAGGACGTTAACCAGATAGGCGCGAATCGGGTCGCCCTGACGGTAACGTTCTTTGCGAATCTGCTCCTTGAGCGGGATGACCGCCTCCGTACGCCCCAGGTTGATGAGAATATCGCCGTGGCTGATCTGCTGGACGGTCCCGCTGATGATTTCGCCGATCCGGGTCTGGTAGTCCTCGTAGATCTTCTCGCGTTCGGCTTCCCGAACCCGCTGGATCAGGATCTGTTTGGTGGATTGGATGGCATTGCGGCCGAAATCGGCGAACCGGAGCATCTCCCGGACTTCAGTGTTGACTTTGACGCCCGGCTCAATTTCACGGGCAGCCGTAAGACCGATCTGCAGGGCCGGGTCCTCGACCTCATCGTCCTTGACGACGGACTTGGTGGCGAAGACCTCGATATTGCCGGAATTGGCGTCGATATTCACCTCGACGTTATCCGAGGTGCCGAACCGCCTCTTCGTTGCGGAAAGCAGTCCGATTTCAAGGGTTTCGATCACCAGCGCCTTGTCGACGTTCTTTTCCTGAGCAATCTGGCCCAGCGCCTCCAGGACTTCGTAGTTCAAAAGGACATCTCCTCAAAATTCAAAATGGAGGTTGGCTTTTCGTATTTCGTCGGCCTCAACGACCCGGGTCTCCCCATCGACCGCAAGCGCCAGTTGGAGCCCATCGAATCGAGTCAACTGACCGATCAGGACGCGCCCGCCTTCCAGTATTATCCTTACGGTCTGACCGACCGCGCGTTCGTAGTCGCGATCCGACTTCAGGGGTCTGTCGAGCCCGGGCGAGGAGACCTCGAGTACGTAGCGTCGGCTGATTGGATCGTGTGTATCGAGGACGTCAGCGATTCCTCGGCTGAGGCGCGCGCATTCATCCACGGTGATACCTTCCAGACGATCCACGTCGATGCGAAGCATTCGGTTCCGGGGACTGCCGGAAAGCTGCAGGTCGACCAGATCCGCACCCTGGTACTTCAGATAGGGTGCGACCAGCTTTTCGATGGATTCCTGCAGCGCCGGATCGTCCATACTCGAATGTGGCCCCTATATTCAAAAGAGCGGGCATCCGCCCACTCTCGCTGTTAAGAAAACTAAATATATGGTATTTCACGTTATACCGCAAGCACAAATTTCCCCACCGGCGCCCTCTCACGCCCCTCCGTCGACCAGACGCCTGAGTTCAACAAGCATTCCGCGCATCTCGTTCATGACCTCCTCCGGTCCCGAGGGTTGCCGGGACCCCGTCGTCTCCGCTTCGACACGGAGGTCTCGCCACAGAGAGGGATCTTCCCTGAGCCTTTCACGTGCGCCCTTGACCGTGTATTTTTCGTCCTGCCTCAGGCGTCTGATGGCCAGAATGACCTTGATATCCCGCTCCCGGTAGAGCCGCTTCCCGGCACGGGCGCGACGGGGCTGGAGCATTGGAAACTCCTTCTCCCAATAGCGCAGTACCTGAGGTTCAATGCCGGTTTTTTCAGACACTTCCCGGATGGAATAGTAGATCTTGTTCATTGGAAGTTGTTTTAAAATTTCCGGTGAGTTCCCGAGCGCGAGCGAAAAAGTGGCGGTCAAGGCGGGAAAGTCCGGCTATGAGAGGCGAGCAAGCGCAGCCTCGATCTCGTAAGACGGGTGGATTTGACCAACGCCGACCGGCGCTTTTGCAGCCGCACGAAGACCGCTGGGAATTTTAAGACAGCTTCTTGGTTTTCATCGCTTCTTCTTGAATACGATCCGAACCGGCGTCCCCTCCAGTTCGAATCGCTCCCGCAACCGCCGTTCCAAATACCGACGATAGTGTTCCGGCACGTCTCGCGGTCTCGTGGTAAAGAAGATCACCGTGGGCGGCGCCACCGCGGGTTGAACGCAATAGTACATCTTTGACGCCCGTCCTCTCCTGGTCGGCGGCGGATGGGAGGCGTTGACTTCTTCCAGGAATCGATTCAGGGCGGAGGTCGCAATTCGCTGGCGGCGCCTGTCGTAAATCTCGAGCGCCGTTTCAACCAGTTTCCACGCACGCTGGCCGGACAGTGCGGAAACGAAGAAAACCGGAAAATCCCTTAGCGATGGAAACCGGCCGACGATGTCCCGTTCATGCACGATCGCCGTCTTGTCGTCCTTCTCAATCAGGTCCCATTTGTTCATCGCCAGCAGCGCGCCCTTTCCCAATTCGGCCGCGTCGCCGAGAATCCTGGCGTCCTGAAGTGTGATCCCTTCATGTGCATCCGCAAGAACGATGGCGACGTCGCAGCGGTCCAGACTTGTCCTCGTGCGTACCGCGCTGTAATACTCGACCTGCTCCTTCACCCTCGTACGCCTGCGAAGTCCCGCGGTATCGATCAGCAGCAGATCGCGTCCGTTTCGCTTCATCGGCAGATCGATGGCATCCCGGGTCGTGCCCGGAACCGGGCTGACCACCATCCGGTCTTCGCCGGCGAGCCGATTGATAAAGGTGGACTTGCCGACGTTGGGCCGACCGACGACCGCGATTCTGGGCGGGCCGTCATCCTCTTCGATCGGCGAATCGGCCTCCGGTATGAGCGAGACCACCTCATCCAGAAGATCGCCGGACTTCCGCCCGCTCAGCGCTGACACGGGAACGGGCTCGCCAAGCGCCAGACCGTAGAAACCTGCCACGTCCGGCTCGTCCCGGTCTGAATCCACTTTGTTGACAACCGGCAGGCACGGTATCCCGTTCAGGCGCACCAGGCGGGCAATGGCCGAGTCATCGTCGGTCGGACCGGTCTTGGCGTCCATCACCAGCAGGACCACGTCCGCTTCCGCCACGGCCACCTCGACCTGGTCCCCGACGGAACGCGCAATGCCCGCGTCCGGATTGAGCGTATAGCCGCCCGTATCCACCAGCGTGAAGATGCGACGGTTCCAGGAAACTTCCGCATAGTTTCGGTCCCTGGTCACGCCGGGCAAATCGTCCACGACGGCCCGACGGTGACCCAGAAACCGATTGAAGAGCGTGGATTTTCCGACGTTGGGCCGGCCGACTATCGCTACGACGCGTCGCTTCGGCATAAGAAAGGCTCCCGAGCCTGCCGCGTCAGGCCACCTGATGCGACATGATATACGGATGCGGCGCCGCCGGATCGTGGACCGTACCCGAGGGGCTGGTATCCCCACGGGCGACCCGCGCCGCCGTTTCCGCAAGATCATAGGTGCCAATACGGACCCGGCGTTTCAGGGCCAGTTCCAGATCGTTAGGGGTCAGGTCGTCGAGAAACAGACCGTGATGGCTTACGCAGTTTGGCGGCAGGATCACGACGTCGGTCTCCTGCAACTGTGTCTCGAGGGCGTGCAGCATATCCTGTCCGGTCAGCAGTCCCGAGACCGTAATACCTTCACCCAGAAAACGGTTCTTCACTTCCACAACGTGCGCTGTCATCCACGGGATCCGGTTCAGTCGCGCCGCCATCGGCCGGATGAATCCCGCGCCAAGCACGCTCGTCACCATCGTCATTGAAACCGGTCTGCAATTCAACGATTCCAGGCCCGACACGCCCGCCTCAAAGCAATCCGAGAACCGTCGTACCATTCCAACGCCGTTCTCCACGAGCGGAAAGCCGTCGTAGTGCGCTGCCTCGGGGAGTCTGCGGCCCGCCATCAGATAGAACTCGTCACCGAAATAGACGAAATTGACGCCGAACCTGCGGTGAAGCTGGCGCTGCCACGCCGCAGCGTGGTCCAGGCACGTTCGGGCGACTTCAGGAGTTACCGGGTCCAGGCGCGGCAGATTCTGACGGTATCGTGTCAGCCCCAGTGGAACGATGCCCACGGACGCTACGGAAGGGTACCATTGGGCCAGATCGAACACCGTTCGCTTCAGGTGCTGTCCGTCGTTGACGCCCGGGCACAGAACGACCTGCGCGTGCATTTGAATGTTGTGTCTGGCCAGGTAATCGATGCGCTCCATAACGTCCACCGGTTCCGAACGTCCCAGCAACGCCCCCCTGAGATCCGGATCGGTGGCGTGGACCGAGATGTACATGGGACTCAGGCGCTGTTCGACGATTCTCTGAAACTCCGCTTCGGACAGATTCGTGAGTGTAACGTACGCACCGTGCAGGAAGGAGAGTCTGTAATCATCGTCCTGATAGTAGAGGGTCTTGCGCATCTTCCTGGGCATCTGGTGGAGAAAGCAGAATACACACTTATTGTTGCATTTGATGATGGGCATCTCCGCCAGGGTCACGCCGAGGTCGTCGTCCGTGTCCTTTTCGATATCCACCACGATGACGTCCTTGCCCCGCCTGAGAACCACCTCCACCGCCTCTTCGGCGACGTGGAAGCGATAGTCGATCGGGTCGCGAACGGACTCGCCGTTGATGGCCTCGATGACGTCCCCGGCGCGGATGCCGACAGCCTCCCCGATCCCTCCGGAGACCACGGCTTCAACGCCAAGTCCTGCAACGGCTTCGTCGACCTGAGGCAATCCCTCTATCTGAGCTGATTTTTTCATATAACGTTATATGTACCTGTTAGAGAAGAAAGTGCATAAAAAACTTCTACCATTACTTTGAAGTTAAAGCAAATGCGGAAAACGTCAAGCGAAATGTATGGATCCACTGTCATTGTCGGATGCGAAGGAAAGCGACTGGCACTCGTCACAACGACACCTTTGATTGATCGCGTGTGCGCACCCGCCTCCCCTCTCATTCTTCCGCCGGTGCCAGCAGCCGGGGTCTCGCGCCGGCGACCCGGCTCAAGAGGAGCGGATCCAGGTCGATGACGTCATGCAGGGATCGCGCATTAAGAAGCTGCTGCGCGGTCAGTCCCTCCGCACCCGTGAACGTGGTACTGCGAAGGTCCGTGTTGAGGAAAACAACATCTTCGAGTTCCGTTTCCTTGAGAGAGCCTTCGCTCAGATCGCAATCGGTAAAATCGGCGCCCGCAAGCACAGCCCCGTAGAGGTTGACGCAATTCAGGTTGGCCTGGCGGAAGGTGGCATTCGGAAGATACGAATCGCTCAAGTCCGTGTGGTCCAGCACGGTGCAGTCGAAGTTCGCGCCGTCAAGCGTGGCGGAACTCAGGTTATCGTAGCTCAGGTCCATGCCGCTGAAATCCACGCCGCCGAGATCTTCGTAGCTGAAATCAGCGCCGGACAAGTCGGGCGTGAGGCCCCGGTTCTCCGCCCGCCAGCGATTCCAGTCCTGAACGCTGTTCCTGATGATCTCAAGATGATTTGGGTTCGCCATGTCTCGATCGCCCGGGAAGTATTGAGCCGCTTAAGTCGTAAACGTATTGACGAAAAAGTCCACGAAACGCCCGGAATCCACATCCACGCAAACCTCCGCGTTGGCCTCGAATTCATCGGATCGGATGGGTACCGTCGCGCCGTTAAGCCGGTCGGAACGCGTTTCAACGTGGATGGCACTGGATCGGGTTTCGCAGAACGTGGGATCGAACACGATCGCTACGGCGAGGGGATCGTGAAGTGTGGGATGTTCACGACCGGATTCCTCCCGCCAAAGCTGGACAAGATCGAAGCAAAGCCTGTTGACGGGCTTGCCCGCGTTGCCGATCGCCTGCACCTGCGCGGTATCCAGGCGGCATTTTTCAGTCACGTCGAGGCCCACCATGGTTATAGGAGCCCCGGCGCCGAACACCACGTGCGCCGCTTCGGGGTCGCAGAGGATGTTCCACTCCGCCCTCATCTGCCCCACGCATCCGCCCATCAGGCAGATTGTCGTCTTCTGTGTCAGACGCGGCTCCACCGTCAACGCGGCCGCGATATTTGTCAGCGGGCCTATCGGTACAAGCGTGATGTCGCCGTTGCTTCCCATCACCGTTTCGACGATGAAGTCGACCGCCCGCCCCTCTGCCGGCCGCGACGGTCCCGGGTACCGCCGGATGGCCGCCATCTGCCGCGGTCGATGCTTCTCAATGGCGGCCTGCCCCTTCGATGCATTGTCGAACAGCGGCTTGCCGAGACCCGCGTAGACGGGAACGTCGCCCCTCCCAAGCGCGTCAAGGACGCAACACGCCAGCTCGGCGCGCCGCGCCGTGTCGCGGAACACGGTGGTCACACCAACAACCTCGATCTCGCCGCAAAGCAGGGCGAACGTCAGCGCCAGCGCGTCATCGATGTCGTCGCCAATATCCGTATCGAGGATGATCTTCTTCATCTGCTTCCCTTCGCCCGGTCCTGTGTGCTTTAGCCTCTTTTATGCACAAGAACCCGAACTTACATGGATGGACAGGATAGACAGGATAAATACCAAAACCGATCAGGATTTACAGGATTAACAGGATCAAGCAGGATTAGAAACCAAAATCAGGACAAATGCTCACTTTTCCAGGCCAAAGCGATGAATCCGAACCTCTGTCGTTTAAGCCAACGTCACACTTACCCCGGAGATTCCGCGTTTCATTGTATCCTGTCGGACAAGACTTCGATGTTGGTTTCTCGTATGCCCCATCCACGTATTTGTAGGGGCGACCCTTGTGGTCGCCCTGGCGCCGACAGACTTCGACGGTCAGTGCTGACCTGCCGAAACGTGGTCATTGAGCTTGTCGAAATGCCCGTGTATCGTACACCCTACCCCACTTCACCTGCTTCTGATTCAGACCAATCCTGGATCAGCACCTCCGGATCATCCACATCCACCGGACGCGCGCCGATTTCAAACAGGTGCGAATTATCGTCTGAAGCCAGCGCGAACACCGTTTTCCCAGCCCCAGTCGCCTTCCGGCAGAGCGCCTCGATCTTCCCTCCTACTTCCGCGTGGGCGATCAAGATGGTATCAGAGAACGCGGCAACACGTGCATTTCGTTCGGCTGCAGTCGCTGCCGTGGGACGACGGACATGATCGTCGAAAAAGGACAGAAACATAAGACGGCAATCATCGAGCGGCGGATTCCATACCTTGAGGATCCGCATCCTGCCGAGCCCACGCGCCGGACAGACGACCACTCGCACCGAACCCCGGATCAGCAGGTTCAGGAATTCCCGTTCCATTGGCGACTGAAACCCACACACCACCGTCGCGTTGGCATCCCGCAGCGCCCTCGCAAGATCGAAGGTCTTCAGAATCACGTCGCCGGGACATCGGACCGAACAGAAAAATCCGATCAACCGTCCATCAAGTATCCCCGAATCCCCCAATAGCGCGACCGGCGCCTCTCCCCCGGCGCCGATAACTCGCCTCAACACCGCCGGCATTTCCGGCGCATTTGTATCAAAACGTGTGATGTTCAAGTGTTCATATCCGGGCTGTCTTTGGGACAAAACCTTAGGTGACGGATCACGAATAACTACATCTCACGCGAACTCATAGAGCGGCACTGTCGTTGCCGGCTGGCGGTCCTCCTCCAGCAGGCGTTCAATCCTTCGAACCGTCTCGAGATTCAGCAGCACATCGCCGCAGGAAGAACAAACCTCAGCCGGAACATGGTCGATGACGATCACCTGGCCGTCACGACGTACGGTGTGCGCAACCTCTCTCGCTTCGTACTGTCCCTGGCATCCATCGAAGCTACATTTCATTTTCACTGTCTCCTCTGGGTCGGAGTAGTCCATTTGGGCAGTTTGGGTTCATATACCGTGATGATGATCAGAAGCGGTCGATCAGTCGTGCATACGACATGGATGGATCGCCCTGCCTCGGTAATACCATGTAACAGGCAGCACGCTCCCCTGCGATGTTGTCCGTAGTATCCCAATATCTGTGCTGCTGCGATAGCTTCCAAAACATCACCAGTCGAGATATACTCCTCTACCATTTCTTGCTGCGCATGGTGCGTGAAGCGCACGTTTTTGTCTCGAATCTGAGTCTGAATCCTATCCAGAATCCCTGCCAAATTACCAATGTCCATGATTGACCATAAAATACGTGAGTGCTAAAAGCGCACGATTGCGAACCTTAAAGAGTGAACCGTCGGAAGCCCATTCCGGCAGCAAACTTCCATCCACTGCTATGGAAAATTCTGCTGCAACGACACTGAGAGCCCCCTTTGACTCAACTCGGTAATCGGAACTCTGCGCAATCCACTCGTGCGACTACGACTCGCACTCTGGATGCTCTCGTGGTACAGGCAGCCCGTCATCCAAGAGTGCTGCAATATATCCCTGAATCGCTTCTGAGATATTCGCAATTGCTTCCTTCCTGGTCGCTCCTTGAGAGACACAACCGACCAGGCTGAGACATTCAGCCACCCAGTAACCGTCTTCTCCGGGACAAAGTAATACCTGTCTCACTGTGTCCCCCTTCGGCGATGCGAAAAAGGCTGAAAGGCAGCAGACTACGAATAACACGAATTGACGCGAATAAGGCAGAAAGGCACGAAACTACGAATAAAGTGAATAGACCAGAGGCATCAAACTACGAAAAAACATCATTCACCAAAATCCGGAGCGAGGGCATCCTGCCCTCGAAATCGCGTGACCTACACCTTTTCTCGACGAGGGCCTGACGCGTTCATGAAATCCGACGTCGGTTCGCGGAATCCAGGGACCTGGGCGCTAATTCGACAACACGTCGCCCGCTTTCTTGCTGGCGTCGCCTTGCTTCAAGAAACAATGCCCGAACGTCATAATTGTGCCTTGCAGTCAGTTGTTCGCGGATTGTGCGGACTTCCTCAATGATATCATCGTAGTTCATCGCGTTATTCTCCCAGCAACTCCCGCCGGATCTCTCATACGTATAGCGCTTCCTCTTCGATGCGTTGAATAAACCGAGTACGCAGATTCTTACACAGCCGCCGGATATCCACCCTGCATCCGAGGGCTTGCTCCAGATAGATGTGAAGTCCGGCGAGATCGTCGAATCTTGGTTCTTTCAGCTCTACCACCAGATCGACATCGCTGTCTTCCTGTTGCATCCCTGCAGCATAGGACCCATATAGTCCGATCCGCTGGACGCCGAATCGACGCTCGAGAATAGGTTTGCTCTGGGCAAGAAAACTTAGGATGTCTTGTCTTGATTTCATTGTCGCTTCTCTAACTACGGGTGCGTGGAGTTCGATGAAAGCAAAACTACGACCCACACGAAATGACGCGAGTATGGCTGAGAATCATGAAACTACGAATAGCGCGAATAGACGCGAATAGGGCGGAAAGGCAGAACTACGAGAATACGAAAAACAGGAGAATGGCAGCAACCCGTAAGACTACGAATAGCTCGAAATGACACGAATAGAGGTCAGAATTATTAATCTACGAAAAATACGAATAAATGGGAATGATGAGGCCTATTGTTCGTTTACGAAACGTTCGTATTCCAGTCCTGGATGACGGCCGAAATTGACGAGCAGGCCGAGTTTGACGCTGGTTGATTTCAGGTAGTTGATGATTTGGGCGCGATGTTCATCTTTCAGTTGTTTCACTGCCTTGATTTCCACGATAATTCTGTCGAAACAGAAGAAATCCGGCTGGTAGAACTGCTTCAACACCTGTCCCTTATAATGAAGTCTTAAATCATTTTTCTCCTGGTACGGGATCGCGGAAGAAGCGAATTCTATTGCAAGACACTCCTGGTAAACCGCCTCGAGAAAACCGGCTCCTTTTTCCTTATGCACTTCAAAGCAGGCCCTTATAATTCGATAGCTTTCCTCTCTGTAGACGATTGTACCGGTCATTTTATCCGCGTCTATTCGCGTCATTCGTAGTTCATCAGGTTTGCGTTTTTTCGTGACTTTCGTAGTTAATCAGGCTCATGGAGCACATAGCTCGAGGATCTTGCGGTTTGTCCGTGGCGGTCAAGAGCACGTTGGTGTCCAGAAAGTGAATATTAGCGGCCATCATCACCATAGATCTCATCCCTTTTCCACGACGTCGACCTTCCAGTCCTGACTGTCACCAGTTCCAGCATCGGGATATCCGTGTCTGTCGTACCTGTCCCGTCCGGCTCATCGAGACCAGACTCATCATTCGACATGGGACGAAGAACGAAGCCGCCAGGCCCTTTCTCAATCTCAAGATGGTCTCCGGGACCTACTCGCAGCATGTTCAGAACCCGCTTTGGCAGGGTGACCTGGCCATCTGTGCTGATTCTTACAATCATGGGGACCTCCTTAAAACCACATGGTGAGCAATCGAACCAGTACTTACGTGTCAATCCCGAAGCGAAGAGTCATACGATCGCTCCCGGAGTTCCTGAAGATCAAACGTCCCCTGCCCGCGGCGGATCTTGTCGCGCAACGTCCCAAGACGGGAATAGTCGATGCGTCTGGCTCTCAGGGCGAAACCATCGGGATCTTCTACAATTTCGAGTTGGTCGCCCGGCCCGACGCCCAGAGCATCCAGCACCCGTGGTGGCAGGGCGATTTGGCGGTTTGATGTGATCTTGACGATCATGGGTAGTCGGCTGAAAGGCATAAAACTACGAATAACGCGAATAACCGCGAATAAGGCAGGGAGTCATTGGTCTACCAAAAATACGAAAAACTGGGAATGATGTGGATTATAGTTCGATTGCGAAACGCTCGTATTCCAGCCCTGGATGATTTGACGGGCAGGCCGAGTTTTACGCTTGTTGAGTTCACGTGGTTGATGATTTGGGTACGATGTTCATCGTTCAGGCGATTTTGGACAGGTATAATTTCGCGTCAATTCGCGTCATTCGTAGTTCATCAGGTTTGCGTCTATTGGCGACTTTCGATGTCTATCGAGCCGATCGAACAGACGATTTTTCCAGTCATCCATTCGCGTCTATTCGTGTCATTCGTAGTTCATCAGATTTACGTCCCTTGGCGACTTTCGTCGCCTGTCGAGCCGATCGAACGGACGATTTTTCCAGTCATCCATTCGCGTCTATTCGTGTCATTCGTAGTTTATCAGGTCTGCATCTTTTCGTGATTTTCGTAGTTCGTCAAGCCCATGGAGCAGATGATCCGCGGTTCCTGCGGATCCGCATCCTCGTCGTGGACGATGCACAACCGCTCATCCTCCCGCATTTCGACGACGAGTCCGGACAGGTCGTCATCGGAGATTCCGCTTCGCAACTGACGGTTTAAAGTATCGATCGCCGACTGTCGCAGCGGGTATCGGTAGATATCGTCAATGGCCTTTCGCAGTTTGTCGGTATCGAATAGAGTTCCCTCAACGCGATCTGCGTGATTCTTAAGTCTTTCGTACGTACGGAAGCGCGCTCCGGATGGCCGCCCCAACTGACCGCCTACGTTCCTTTCCTCACTCGCGATCTGTTCCGCGGCCTTTCCCACAAGGTAGTGATGGTTTTCGTGTCTGGGCAACGCGGGTGTATTCGGCTTACATTCTGCCGCCCGCAAGATCTCGAACTGGCTTTCGGTTACGTTTCTACCGTCCCGGTCCATCCATGAGAGGGCATCGTTGTCCTGTGCTGTCCGCATGTATACCAGCACGCCTTCCTGCCGGGCATGTGGTTCTGAACACGCTTTGGAAGTCTGGACGACGTCCGGCATCTGCTCCACCTTCTTCTCCAACGACCTATCGGCAGTCGTGGCGTTTTTCCAGACCTGATAAGCGAAGGAGGCCAAATCCACCTCGGAATCGTCATCCCCATCGAGAATTCCGGTCTGTTCGTTATACAGATCCACAACGGCGCGTTCGTCATCGTCCTCAAAAAAAGCTTCGTCGGTTCCGACCACCTCGGCGTTCTCTTCAAGGCGCTGCCGTACTCGGGTTCGCAGACGAATCAATCGTTCGATCCCCTCTGCAGGAAGAAAGGAATAACAGAGGATGTCCGACGCCGACTGCCCGATACGGTCCACGCGACCCGCTCTCTGGATCAGCCGGATAATCGCCCACGGCAGGTCGTAATTGACGACAATGGCGCAATCCTGAAGGTTCTGCCCCTCGCTCAGCACGTCGGTGGCAACCAGCACCCGCAATTCGTCCTCGGTAGGGATTTCCCCACTCTTTTCGTTGCTCGTGGGGCTGAACCGCCAGGCCAACCGCGTGGGATCCGACGAACCGCCGGTAACGCCGGCCAGCCGTTCCACGCCACCAGCCTTCAACTGACGTTCCAGGTATTGCACGGTGTCGGCAAACTGTGTGAAGACCAGAACCTTCTCACCGGCATGTTTTGTTTCCAGGATCTGGCGCAATGCCGCAAGTTTCGCGTCCTGTGACGGATACCATTCCCCGAATTCTTCCAGCATCTCACGCAACGTACTCGCGTCTGATAAGAGAGATTTCAGCAGTGACTCGCCGAAATGACGCGGGCTGAGCCATCGAAACCGCCTGCTGTACCGTTCGCTGTAGATGGTGTATACTCTGGCGGCGTGCCGCCGGAATTCTTCCTCGGTCCGCAGAAAGTGTTCGTCCTGAACCCTGCCGTCACCGTCCTCATCTTCTTCGAAAATGTCACCGGCAGCGCTGTCCGCGTCTTCGTCGTAAGACTGGGGATCCAGAATGCCGGCATCGGTCGTGCCGATCGGTAGATCCAATCCGTTTTCGATGGCGTGGATATAGATGAAGTTCCTGAGAACGTGTCGCTCGACGGAAAGCAGGAACGAGTGACCGCTGCTTTCAAGACGCTTGAACAAATTGGTGCGGCAGAAGCCCATGAGGCGCCTGCCAGCGCGCGACAGGTCTTGCAGAATCTGATCCTCGGCTGTCGACGGAGGAGGATCTACCGTCTCTGTCACGTAATTCGCCAGACCGTAGCGCGGGAGTTCCAACCCGTTAATGGCGGAAACCACGTTGTCGTCGAATAGCCGACCGTATTGCCTGTCGATATCAAAGCCGACGGTTCGTGGAACGCGCACAGGGAAATAGGACTTCGTGCCGTCTTCAAACGTCAGATATCTTCGGCCGTTTTCCGGATCCAAGGCCGCATAATTCTCCTGAATGAAGCTTCGGGTCCGGCGGACAAGATACAAACGCATCAGTTCGCGCCAGTCATCTGCGTATTTCGAATGGTCGAATGCGGCAAGCGACCTGACGGGCGCCTGGTGCCGGCGGATAAACTCGGTTTCGCCGATTTCCCGTAGCAGGCGATCCGGACGGATGCCCAGGTCCTCATTGTCAGACACAAATAGCCGGATCTGATTTGAGAGATCCTGGTATGTCTTGTTGTATGGCGTTGCCGAGAGCAAAATGCACTTGCTCTCGTTCTCACGAATGTATTCCTGAATTGCGCGGTACCGCTTTCCCTCGCGATTCCGAAGATTGTGGCTCTCGTCGATCACGACCAGCCTGTAACGTCGCATGTCGGGCAGTCTATTGATAGCCTGGCTGACCGATAGAACGCGTGCGCGTAAACGATACTCATCCCGATAGTCCTCCCACATCGGCACCAGGTTTTTGGGGCATATAATCAGCGTTTCCAACCCATAATCGTCTTCAAACACGCGCGCTAACGCCGTGGCCATCAGTGTTTTACCGAGCCCCACCACGTCGCCAATGATCACGCCGCCGCGTTTGTTCAGGTGGTGCGCGGCGATCTTCACGGCGGCCACCTGGAAATCGAGAAGCTTGTTGCCGAAATCTTTCGGAATGCGGAACTCCGTCAGGCCCGCCCGTGCCTCCTGCGACAGGTGGTACGCCATCTTTACGTAGATGTGGTACGGTGGGATCAGCCGCGCCCCCGCCCAACTCTCATCGATGATCCTAGCGAGTTCGTCAGAGATATCGATACACCAGCGGTCTTGCCAACGATCTTCAAACCACTGTGCGAGTTTCGCGCAAGCGTCGTGATCCAGAACGTCTACATTCAGTTCGCCCTGTCCGGAAAGACCGGATTGCGTGAGATTGCTGCTGCCCAGGTACCCGACCGTTGGATTGATCGGATCCGGGCGGAATAGCATGTAGAGCTTTGCATGGAGCGGATGTCTGAGGAAGAGCTTGACGACGACCTTTTTGGACTTGATCTGTATTGACAGTCTCTTGAGGCCGGCCTCATCTTCGTTGCTGGGTACTCCTGTAGCCAATTGATCCCTGAATTCTGCCGCGAGCCGCTTCTTAAGCCGAAGTGCTGTCTGATTGTCGAGATTTCCGTGTCTAGCTGCGAGACTCCTCGCAAGTCGAAACTCCTCGTGCGGCAGACGCTGCATCCCTACCAGCAGGCGGCAGCAGTTGCGTTCGCCACCCTGCCATTTTTCGACATATTCGTCGATCGCCCGCCATCCACGCAGATTGAAGTATCCAACACAGAAGTCAGCGCGGTTAGAAACCTCCATAGTCTCCTGGAGTGCAGGAAGAAGCCGCTGTTCGATATTGTCGAAAATACGTGGCATCAGGGAGCCCTTCTGCGATTTCGAATCACACCCACATTACACCTTTCAAATTCGGCAATACCAGATATAGGAAAGTATCGCCAACCTGTCAACCGGCCAGTGATGCCGCCTTTAACCAAATTAGCCATTATTTAGTTGATAACAATGTACTTATGGTCGATCGTGATCGCTCTGCACATCGTCAGGCCTCGATGCGTGCAGCTATCAATTCCATCGGATGAACGCCAGCCCAGACTTACCTTCCATGTTGTCTAAAATAAAACAGCCATCCAAATCGAATTTGGGTGACTGTTGACTACCCTGCAATATCCAGACAATCCAATTTGCTCGTGGTGCGAGGGTGATTGCCTGTAAACCGCCTACTGAATCGATCAATACAATGAAAAAGCGTTCAATCGATCTGCGCGTTCCAAGTAACAGCACGAACATCAGCCAACTTCGCGTCGTTTCAGGTATTGGATCCCTGAATCACTAATCTCCCAGACTCCATGAGGACTGTCCTTGCGCATTAACCCTCTCTCTTTCAACGTATTTCGTGCCCGGGCTGCAGTGTTTTGCCAGCGCGGTACATTTGGAGTAGAATCGACCGGTACGAAGTCAACAGTCCGCAACACATGCTTCATTCGTTGTAGGACGCGCTCGAGAACCTCCGATTTTCGGGCCGACCCACCCAACTCCCTCAGGGCTTCCAGGTTGGGAAGATAGTATTGATCCTCGGGGGTCCGCACCCCCGGTGGGAGGGGGCGGCTATTGATGGTCATCTTCTCTCCCGGAAAAAGAGTCGTCCAATCACTCTCAATCGCCTCGATCCTATCACGGAGCCTCTTCAATTTTTCCGCCCGTTTAAGTACATATTTAGCCTTTTCGTACTCACCGCCGTTGAACAGCCGCGCGCTATCACGGTTCGCGTTTTCAATTTCAACCGCAATCTCTTTTAGGACGATTTCGAGCGCACCCAATACGTTGGTTCGTGTGTCTTCCACCATGGTCACTTCCTTAAGGAATCTTGCCGATTTATTGGTGTAAACAGCGTTGACAAGATTGAGTCTGTCAGACGCTGTCTCTGTCAAACGCCAGTCCGCCGACCTGTTGATAGAGTTCGGCCAATGCCTCCGCCGCCCTCTCATAGGTCTCACGAAGGCTTCGCTCCTTTCTCACAAGCGGATGACTTCCAACGAATTGATCGACGTAGTCGACAGCGACCGACGTTCGATCCAGGAGTTCAAAATAGTGACCCTCGTTGATCCCGAAATCGGAATCGTCGGGTGCCAGCGTTGGTCCATCATCTGTCGCCTTTTCTTCGAGTATCGGGAGGCGGAACGCCTGGAGAAAATACCTTATATCCTCTCTCAGTTCCGCTGCCGTTTCACCAAGAGGTTCCACTGGATCTTCCGTCCAACGTTCTATCTCCCGTTCTTCACCATAATAGACCTCGTGGATATGATAGGTTGACGTGTCCGTGTCGGCATGGTGTTTCCTGATGACTCTGTAGTTCCATGACATTTTTTCCTCCCGTGGCTACCAGATGCCCCTTGCCCCAAATTCGTCCTTTTTCTATATTTATATCTGCAAAGGTCAACCAACACCATTGGCGCAGGAATTGCTCTTCGAGGGCAAAATGAGTGAGGGAAACAACAAATTCTGGAACGTCGAAACCATGAGGATGCTCATAGCCGTCGCCACGTTAATGGCGTCGAATTTCGGCTTCGCGTATTACATATCAAGCGATTTGGAACGGCGCATGAATGAGAGGTTTGATAGAATTGAAGTTCGATTGGACAAAATCGACGAACGCCTGGATTCATTCGGAGAGCGAATCGCAAAGAACGAAGCAAGAATAATGCACAATAAACAATAATCTGTCTTCATCCCCGGATTCTTCGGTCCCGCCTGGTATCATCCCACCATTGCTGAGTACTTCCACGATTGCACGCCTGTGATAGACGACAAACTATCCGGGCGACATGTAGAATCCCACCGTCGTCACACCCGCCAATGCTTCGTCCAATGTCATCATGGTTAACGATCCCAATCTTCCCGAAGGCGATCAACGTACTTTTGAGCATCCATTCCTTACCAGATTTCCTTACCTAGCCTTGATTCGTAAGTCTTCGACGACGTTAATTCGAATATGTGCTATTTAATAAAGGCGATTAGAAGGCTGATTACCAGGATACACCAGGTCACTGGCCGTGAAGGGAAAAAACGTCTTTCCATACGTCGATAACGCCCTGTTTCGGAGGGTTTTATCGCGTCGCCGCGTTGCTGTTTTTTTCGGATTGAGGCTAATCCATGCAATTCCAGAATGCTCCTGTTTTTGGGCTCCTGTTGGGCGATGAGAGCCAAATCATGAACCGTCATATCCAACAGGCGAAGGCGGTCTGCTGTTGGCAACGGTTTGACATATTTTTCGTAGATGCCCTTCAATTGTTCCGCCAAAATGCTTCCTTTCTCTTTTCGCGTTAAATTGAAACGCTGTTCGGCATCTCCCCTGCGGGTCTATCCGGACCCGGACGAAAGTCAGGGACCTTCACGAGCCTGCCGCCTTCGAGGATCGAATCGTGTGCCCGGATGGCGGGCGCGGTTGTATCCATCGCCCTGTAGACGTCCAGCGGCAGCGGCTTTCCTTCGCGAACGGCGTCCCGGAAATGCGTGTGAACGTAATAGTCTGCATCGCCATGGCCGCTGCCTCGAGCGCCCGGCGGGGCATCTGTGCGCTGGTACTGCCAGTCCACCTCCGCCCAGTCGTTCATCTGGGCATCGGCGAGCCACATCTTCGGCTTCTCGTTGAGCGATCGGCGCCACTCGACGCCGCCCTTCGTGCCGATGAATTGCCACCAGTGGTGGTCGCCGTGCGGCCTGGGTTGCGTGAACCCGCACAGCATCCGGATCACCGTGTCCTTCTCCGTCTTCATCAACGCCACTTGCATATCCGGGCGTGAAATCTCAGGCCAGGCGTAGCTGGGCGCCTTCGTGCTCATTCCCACCACCTCCACGACACGATCGTCCAGGACCGTCAGCACCACGTCCATATCGTGTGAACCGATACCTCCGACGATCACGGGAAGTGAGTGCAGCACCGTGGGTTCGGCCTCCGGATGGTCGGGCAGCGCCTCGATGGGATACTGTCTTCCCGTCTTGAAATCCTGGAAATACTGGTGGGTGCCGTACCACCCAATATACTGGCCCTCGGCATAGGTAATCCTGCCCAGGCGTCCCTCTGCGACCAGTTGCCGCCAGCCTTCGACCACACCCCAGAACCGCGTCTGCTCGGCCAGGCTATATACGAGTCCGGTCCGCTCCACGTCGGCCACGATCCGCCAGCAGTCCGCCATCGTGTACGCCGCGGGTACCTCGGAGTTTACGTGCTTCCCCGCCTCCAGCGCACGCGCCGCCATCTCCCCCACTTCCTTCCGCCTCACGCACAGGCCAACCGCGTCCATCCCGTCGTACGTCAGGAAGTCTTCGTAATCTGAAAACACGCTTACATCGCCATGGCAGCCGATGTGCTCCAGCGCGCGCTCCTGAAGGGGCTCGATCCAGTCGTAGATTGCCGTAATCCGGTAGCCCGGGATCGCCTGCAACAGACGGATCCAGTGCAGCCCGCGATGGCCCAGACCGGCGATCCCGATTCGCACGTCGTCCATTGTGTTCCACCTTACCGCTGACCTGAAACCCGAACCGGGCCGACAAACAACTCGTCCGGCAACAGGCTCGTGGTCACGATTGAATGGGGGTGGTCGAAGCCATCGGTCGTGACCTGCGCCACCGCCGTGTAATGCGTGCTTTCTCCACTGACGCCGCAGCGGTTTCCACCGCTGTGTCCCCTCAGCCAGTCCGGATCGACCAGCTGCTCGCCCTCCCATTGCCCCCGCGTCGCCAGCAGATGCCCGAAACGGGCGATATCCAATGGGCTCATCACCACCCAGCCCGGACCGCTCCGTACCACGTGACCGTTGATTTCAAAGGGCGGATCGAGATACGTGTACGAATCCGGAATGGCCGGATAGAAGAACTTGCTTTCACTCATCGTCCTTCCCGTGTACCAGCCCCACCGCTGCGGCGGAATCCCGATCTTTCCGAACAGCCGCTCGTCCAGCACTTCTTTCAGGTCCCGATCCCAGACGCAGGTCAGGGCCTGACCCAGCCGCCAGAACCCCGCACTGCTGTAATGCTCAACCTTCCCGGGTTCTGCGTGCGAGTAGAGGTCGTAAAACGGGTCCCCGGTCCAGGTCGCCCACGCCGGCCACCATCGGTCCGCCGCCGCCCTTGCGCGGTCCTCAGGTCCCTTCGACCACTCGCTTCCCAGTTCCATGGGAAAGCCCCCCAGGTGCGCGCTCTTCCCCTTCGGACCGATGAGATGGCGCCAGGTCAGCGTCCGGTGGTGTCCCCGGTTCAGGTATTTGTGTGGATGCGACAGTTCGCCTTCACCCGTCCAGGATGTGTGGATCGGGGCATCCGGATCCAGCAACCCTTCTTCCTCGGCAAAACCGATCAGCACCCACATGAATGCCTTGCCCATCGATGCGGTCTGAAACCGGTAATGCCGGTTGCCCCAGGCGTGTATCAGGTACCCTCCGCGCGTGAGGACCGTCCCCCATTTGTCCCCGGTGTGGTCCTCGCCGCCAAAAGACGCGCCTTTTACGTCCAGTCCTGCCAGGAATCGTTCGAATTTCTCAACGTCCAGTCCGGCTTCTGCGGGGGTAATCCCGATCCACTCTTCACGCGGATATGTCACCCAATCCGGAATCTCGTGTTCCACGTAGATTCCTCCACACAGGCGTTAATTTAGTGTTCGCCTCAATTCCCAAAGAGGAAACCGTCAAATTGGCCACAAAAAGCACAAAAATGACACAGAAGGTATCGGTGCGAAACGGCGGGGCCTGTGAAACGAGTTGCCTTTTGATGCGTACCAACTCCCGTATTCAATTCCTTTCTCGTTCGCCGTATGCCTCAAGTATGGCGGTTCGCAGCTGACGAAACCCGACCGGAGCGGCACCCAGGTCCCGTAAACGCGAGAGCCTGACGGTCTTCTGGTCACCGAGCACCTCGTCCAGCGTTCTTGTGGGCACGACGTAGAACTCCCACTGTGTCAGTTCGAGAGGGTTGATCGTCCGATAGTCACGATGAGAGAGAACGGAAAAGACGTATACGTCAGCACTTCGAACCCGGATATTTCCGTATTCACCGGTCTCAGGATTCCATGGAATTGTCTTCGCAACTCCGAATGAAATCGCGGATGGCTGGGACTGGCGCCAGGACTGGATGTAAGCCGCTGATTTGACCTCGATTGTAATTCCTTCGGGCGTCCTGATGTCGACCGCGTCCCACTCGACCCGGACGGGTGTGTCCGTCCATGCTCCCACGGCTTGACCGACGATAAATTCGGTGACTTTTCCACGAAAGGCGTTGTTCAGAATGTCCGAACCGACCCAAACCCAGAAGTCCAGTACGGTGAAGGACGAGGGCTGACTGTCGAACATAAACCGGGATTCCGGTCGCAGCGGCCCGGGACTGCGTTCAACCGATTGAAAATCGTTCACGTTTGCACCTGATAGAAATACACATCTGTCTCTTGCCGGATTCCCATGGCAGTTCGCCTGAGCGTCCATAAGGCGGACGCCATGGATTCCGACTCGACGATGGGATTGCCCGACAACTCCGTCGGGTTTCCAGCTGAAAGAAACTGAGATTTCAACTGGACACACCGCGATAATGCTAGAGAACATCGCGGACGATTATGGATCACGCCTTGCTCGGAGCGGGAATCGCTCAGGATGGCGGATGGATTCCAATCCGAGATCGATATCGAGATCCGGCCAATAGAAGTGCCCAGGGGTCGGCTCCTCTACATTGAGGATTTTTCCAACGGAAGCATCTTTGAACCACGGAAAATCCTCGTACGACAGAAAAATCTCCTCCTGTCCGGACAGCAGCCAGACGCCGTGTGCGGATATGCCGGTAACCTCAACTTCCGAAGTGCCGATGCCACGCTGTTTGGAACTCATGCCGGTTCTCCTCTATTATCGTCTCAGCTTCTTTCAATTGGCTGCGCCTCAGTCCATAATTCCGTGCGAGTGCAATTTCCGGTTCTAACCAGAACTTGGCCTCACCTTCCGTACAGATCACATGAACATGCATTCGGGGCTCTTCGCGGGAAAAGAAAAAGAACCTGAATCCACGTTCTCTGTAAATCGTAGGCGCCATAACTCGACTCCAGCCATTACGGTTCCATCAGGGCTAACCGTATTCGTTCCCCTTAGCGGATTTCCCTGGATAGATTGCGCGATTGCCCATTAGAGAAAACGTCTCGTTTCTTTGACAAAATGCCGCTTGTGTTTGTCTGGGCCGCATTGCCCGTTTTGCTTGAGATACACGAGCGCAATTCGTGGCACTGATTCTTCGCTTATTCTTGGGCTTTCCGTACATTGGAATACCGTTCCAGTGATCGGTGTACAGATTCAAGAATTCATTAGGATCGATGATTGGACGCCAGTGGACTGGGATTCCCTCACTGTTTCTTGAACATATCCTTTGCCTGCTCAAGTACCTGTTTGAGAGCCTTTCGCTGTGGATTATCGATGTCTTCACGAATCCGAACAATGTACTGTTGATCTTGGGGTTCATATTCAACTCCGGCATTATCCAAATTCTGATCGGTATCTAGATCCTGAGGAAGCCTAATTTCCATCCTTACAAACCCCTTGAGAGGTTTAAACTTGACGAAATTGAATGTGTTGCCGCCGACTTCAAGCCCAATATAGTATTTGTTGTATTTGAGTGTAGCACTAGACTCGACTTCTTTCACGACTGCGAATAGGTCGTCAGTCAATCTGAGCGTCTCTTTTGTGCCGCGATCCGTTTCCCAGAACGACCGGTCAACTGGTTGGGGTATCGGCTCATCATCGTCAGACCCGCGCATGATTTCGTCCAGTACCTTAACGAAGGTCAACGCATATTGGTCACGTATACGGTACGCGGTCATCTTGAGGGCGATCAACGGAATTGCACCGTTAAACAGTTGGATTACATTGTAAAATCGCGTCGTAATATCCTCCGCCACGATCACAGCCGCGTGCTTGTACTGCGGATTTCGTCTGCGCTCCAAGTCCCAATATTCGATCGTGCGGATAATATGACTTTCATCTGTCGCACCAAGCTGAATCTCAACTACATACCGCTTCGACGTATTAGGGTCTCCGAGAAGCAAGTCGAGGCGCCCGGCTTTCGGCTGCCGCTTCTCTCGACCGAGAACCTCAAGTTCACGAGCCAATCCCAGAATTGTTGGATCATCGGCGATCTGATCCTGCACTTGCTTTTCAGAAAGTTGGCCCCCTGGTTTTAGACTAACTGAATGGAGTTTGGTAAACTTAGAGAGTGTTTCGTTCTCGGTAGACATGTGCGCTCCCTTTATAAACCCGTCGGCTTGACGGCCTTCCTTAGCATGACAGTTTATGCCCGCGCGTGACGTAAGCTCCTCGACTTTCTCATTTCCAAACAGAAAAACAGCGAGGCAGGCAGACAGGAATGTCCGCCCCACCATCACATAGGCTTCCTGAGCGTAACGGCAGTTCGCAGGTTAGCACTTGAAAGGAATTACGGAGGAGTGCAATCCCCCCACCGCATCAGCCGTCGCCGGTCCCTTCGACAATCCTTCGGCAGGCTCAGGACAGCGGCTCAGGGACCGGCTCGGCTTCTGCGACTCCCCCTCAAGGGGGGAGTGATTCATCCCGTAGTCCGGTTTTCTCCGCCACTTTGTATCGATGCTTGCTACCGACAGCACCAGACATTCCGCAAGAGCGCGATGGCGTCCAGGGACATTTCCCCACCACCAACAAAAACGGCCATTCAGACGCGAAGGTTAAATGGCCATTGTTTGTACGATAAGGCTGTTTTATTGGAGCGGGAAACGGGACTCGAACCCGCGACATCAAGCTTGGGAAGCTTGCGCTCTACCAGCTGAGCTATTCCCGCCCCCATACCCGTCAAAGTTTACCATCTCCACTAACACGTGTCAAGAATTTTGAGGATGGCGTCCGGCGCATCCTCCGGGTCGGTATCGATCCACCTCACCCGCCTGTCCTTGCGAAACCAGGTAAGTTGCCGTTTGGCGTAGCGCCTCGTGCCCACCTTGATCTGTGCCGCGGTTTCAGCCAGATCCGATTCGCCGTCCAGATAGCGGAATACCTCCCGGTACCCGAAGGTATTGAGCGCGTTAAGCTCGCGGGTATAACCGAGGCGATTCAATTCCCGGACCTCATCCACGAGTCCGGCCGCGATCATTCGGTCCACCCGTTCTTCGATCCTACGGTAGAGCAACGCGCGGTCCATTCCCAGGCCGAACCACTCGACTCGCCAGTCCCGTTTCTCCTTAGCGGGCAACTCGTGGAGCACCGAGAGCGGTGTCCCGGTCAGTTCGAAGACCTCAAGCGCGCGAACGATACGTTTGGTGTCGTTGGCGTGCAGACGGCCGGCCGTCACAGGGTCGACTTCGCGCAATCTGCGGTAGGCTTCCGCCGGATCTTCTCTGGCCTCATCAAGAAGACGTTCCCGGACCGACCGCGGCGTGCGCGGGAGCGGAGAGAATCCGTCGAGCGCCGCCTTCAGATACAGACCCGACCCACCCACCAGGATCGGGACGCGATTCCTCTGCAGAATCGACTCGATCGCCGTGGATGCATCGCCCGCGTAGTGCCCTGCGCTGTAGTTCTCATCGGGTTCCACGACGTCGAGCATATGGTGTTTCGCACGCGCGCGCTCTTCCGGGGTTGGTTTGGCAGTTCCAATGTCCATATACCGGTAGACCTGCCGCGCGTCGGCGGAAACCACTTCACCGCCAAGCGCCCTCGCCAGGGCGACGCCAACCCGCGTCTTGCCGGAAGCGGTCGGGCCCACCAGAGCCAACACACGGCGCCTTCTATCGGTTGAATTGTCGATCGAGTTCATCCAGAGACATCTTTACCACAACCGGTCTGCCCTGCGGGCAAACGAACGGCTCGCGCGTGGCGAACAGCCGATCGATCAACGCTCGCATCTCCCTCGCGGAGAGCCGCTCTCCCGTCCGGATGGCCGTATGCCGGGCATAGGCGGCGGCCAACCGGTGCTCGAGCGGAGATACCGCTTTTTGCCCGCCGACCGGGACGGACGACTGACGCTCCCTTTCGCCAAGCTCGTCGACGACTTCCTCCAGGAGCCGGCCGTCTTCCCATACTTTCAGCTCCACGGGAATGGCATCCACAACCACGGTATTGCCGCCAAAATCCCGTATGCCGAAGCCCATGGCTTCCAGAAGCGGCATGGCCTCTCTGACCCTGTGGATCTGGCGCAGGCCGAAATCGAGCGTAACCGGAAACAGGAGTCGCTGGCCAAGTCCGGCGTTGGCTTCAAAGCAATCCAGCGTCTGTTCGTAAATCATCCGCTGGTGTGCCAGGTGCTGGTCGACAAAAATCAGGCCGTTCTTGATGTGCGCAAGGACATATTTTTCGTGTACCTGCCAGACGGGGACCTGTTCAACCGTTTCCTCGTCGGAAAGGTCCGGATCGACCGCGCCGTCCGACTGCGCATCAGGCCCTCCGGCCGCCTTCCTGACGGTCAGGGAAAGCGCCATCTGCACGTCTTCCAGCCCAACGGGATCGACAAGATAGGCCTTTTTCTCCGCGGGCGCGTCCGCGACGCTATCGGACGGGTCCGGCGATTCCTGCGCGGGATCTCCCACCGGAATCGCTGGTGAGGCAATTCCGCTGTCCACCTCGGGTACCAGGTCCTCCGCCCTCAACCCCGCGCGCACGACGTCGGCGACCGCGTCGTAAACCGCTGCTTCATCCGAAAAACGCACCTCGCGTTTGGCGGGATGTACGTTGACGTCGAGGCGGGAGGGATCCAGCTCCAGAAGCAGCGCAAACGCAGGATGGAATCCCTTCACGAGCAGTCCGCCAAAGCCATCGTGTACGGCGTACGTCACCCCCCTGTCGCGTACCCAGCGGCCGTTTACGACCGTTGCCTGCTGCGCGCCCGACTTGCGCGCCCGTTCCGGCCTGCCGGCAAACCCCCAAACCCGAACGCCGTGCCGTTCACCGTCCAGAAAAACGGCGTCGCTGCCGAACCGGACGCCGAATATCTCCTGCAGGCGGTGTTGGCGCTCGGTCCTGCCGAAGTTCAGGATTTCACGCCCGTTGTGAGTAAGTACAAACGCAATGGACGAATAGGCCAATGCCAGGCCCGTCAGCGCATCCGACACGTGTTTGAATTCGGTCTCGACACCCTTCAGAAATTTCCGCCTTGCGGGCACATTGAAAAACAGGCCGTGAACGGCAACGGTTGTTCCCCGGTCCCGGCCTGTTGACGAAACATCGCGCACCCGGCCGCTTTCGACGCGAACGCGGGTGCCCTGCAGCGCCTCCGAATCGCGGGTTTCGATGACCATCCGCGACACCGCCGCAATACTCGGCAGCGCCTCCCCGCGAAACCCGAGCGTACGCAGCGTGCCAAGGTCGGAAAGATCGACGATCTTGCTCGTTGCGTGCCGTTCCAGCGCCAGCAACGCGTCGTCACCCGACATTCCGCAGCCATTGTCGCTGACCCGTATGGTCTCTTTGCCGCCGCCGGTCACCTCAGCAATGATTCGGTCCGCACCTGCATCGATGGCGTTTTCCACCAGTTCCTTGACCACGGAGCCCGGGCGCTCGACGGCTTCACCCGCGGCGATACGATTGGCTATTTCGTCGGACAGAATCCGGATCCGGTCTGGCATGAAGAAACGCCCGCCATTTCTGCAGGTACGGAAAGAACGCGGGTAAGCGCGGTTCAGAATTAACCTTGATTCGTCATTTTTCGGGGACGTTAATTCGCATATATGCGAGTTAACAAAGGCGATTAGACGGCTGATTACCAGGATACACCAGGTCACCGGACGTGAAGGGAAAAAACGTCCTTCTTTACGTCGATAACGCCCCGTTTCGGAGAGTTTTTTCGCGTCGCCGCGTTGCTGTTTTTGTGGATTTGAGGTTAACTTCGCCGCATCCGTCGGAATTATCGGAGAACTGTTCCCGAATGCGACTGGCCGCCTCAGGAACGCGCATTCGAATCCGGGCCGTTACGCCCAATCAGGCCCTGGCGTATCAATCTGTGCAGTGTGCGGTCGAATGCTTGTACAACGTGGTCCAGATCGTCTTCGGTGTGCACGGATGCCGTCATGCCAACCAGTCCATTGAGGTCGACACCCTCCAGCTGCATGCTGGCTCGGAATGCATCTCTAATCACCGGGTCCGGCGTCTTCAGCCTGCGGTAGTCATACGATCCCCCTGCAATCTCCTGCATGCTCTTTGTCATGGGTCCACTCTCGGGAAGGAATTTGACCCCCGAAAAGTCTCCATAGACGACCCATTCCACACCGTGGTCTGAAATGACAGCGTTGAGGCGGTCGCGGAGGACGTCGGCGTTCCGGTTTGCGGCCGCGATGTGTGTTCCGTCTTCAATCGCCCTGAGCGTGGCAATCCCGGCGGCCGCGGAAACCGGATTCGCGTTAAAGGTACCCTGGTGGGGCATTTTCCGGCAGGTATCCCACTCCCGTTCTCCCCGGAATTCCAGCAGATCCATGATATCCTGCCGACCCGTCAGGCAGCCTCCGGGGAGTCCCCCCGCGAGAATCTTCGCCAGCGACGTGAGGTCGGGCTTGACGTTGTAGTGGGCCTGAGCGCCCCCCGGCGAGCATCGAAAGCCGGTGATGACTTCGTCAAAGATCAGAAGCACGTCGTGCTGTAACGTGACTCGACGCAGCTCTTCGAGAAAACCCGGCCGGAGGGGTACAACTCCGAAAGAGGCGCCCGTAGGTTCGACAATTACACAGGCAATGTCGTCGTCCCGGTTCAAGACATCTTCAACCTGATCGATCCGGTTCGGCGCACACAGGCAAACGGTATCCGCGACCTCGCGAAGAATGCCGGCGGGCACGGGTTCGTCGAAGGGCGGCAGCACGCCCACGATGAGGTTGTCGTGCCACCCATGGAAGTGGCCGAGGAACTTCAGGACCTTTCGCTTTCCGCTAAACGTCCGCGCCAACCGCAGCGCCATCAGCGTGGCCTCCGTGCCGGAACTTGTAAACCGCACGCGTTCGGCTGTGGGGATCAGTTTCGCGACCCACTCACCCCATTCCACTTCCAACTCGTGACACGCGCCGTAGTGAGTACCACGCGCCACCTGTTCCGATACGGCGGCGACCATATCCGGGAAACAATGACCAAGCATCAGCGCCCCGTGCCCCATCCAGAGGTCCACGTATTCCCGGCCGTCCACATCCCACTTGCGGCCGGCGTCGGCACGACTTGCGTAGATGGGAAACGGCGCATAGTATCTCAAGTCGTGGGTGACGCCGCCAGGAAAGATCTTCGAGGCCTTTTCGTAAAGCGCCCGGGAACGGTTCAGCGCATCTCCGAACTCTTCGCTTATACCTTTAACAAATTCTTCCACAGCAGGTTATCTCTCTGGTTTAATGTGATTTTTCACGAACGTCCGACGGCGATTCCTGCCCACCGGATGCTGGAGACAGGAAAAAATAACGAACACATGGAAAAATGCAAACGGCAATAACCCCTGTCAGGCCGGTGACTGCAGCGGGTAAGAAAACGTCCGGTCGACCTCGATGCCGGAGAGATACGGGACATCTTCCGAAACGGCCCAGAGATGCGTCTCCGTCCCTGCCTGCACCAGGAATCCGCGAGCCCCGCCCGCTCCATCCGGTCCAACGGCCGTGACGCGGCTGACGGCGGGCTCCGTGTCCCAGTGATGCATTAGCGCAACAAAGGTTGTCTCACGGGCGGTTCGACTGCGGATGAGCAGATCGCCGGTTTCGGACGCGGGCTGGAGCGGCGCTTTTCCCAGGACGACACGTGTGCCTGTTTCTTCCGGCAGGAATACCCCTGCCCCACCCTTCGACAGACCCCATTGCAATGAAACCGTTTCCTCGGGTATGTATTCAACCGGCTGCCGGACGTGGGCATATCCGTCCCCGGAAAGTGCAACCGTCCCGCGACGTGAGAGACCGCTGTGCCCTTGACGGTCGGCCTGGTACCTGCAGACCCAATCCAGCCGGCATTCCTGCGGCGCCACCACGTGGAACAGATCCCAGAAGTAGGCATCCGTCCAGAGAATCACACGGCGCATGCCAACCCCCGCATACGGGTCGCGCTCCCATGCGACCCTGGCATCGACCACTTCGAAACCGTCGGCGCGCTGCAGGTCGAGATTCACCAGGCGCCCTTCCGCCGGAGGCTGGGAGCGGCCGTTTACCGTCACGGTGTTATGGCTTAGCGTCTGCCGATACCAGGTCTCGTTCAGGTCGACGCCGTAACCGGGCGTGCCCAGGTCCGTGGCCACCGGAAAGCCGTGCGCGTAGTAAGAAATCGAAAGTTTGTCGGGGTGTCCGTGCCCGCCACCGTGCGGGCCGTATTTCAAGAGCACGCAGCTTTGTGCTTCGACCGCATCCCTCGATCTCAAGATGGCGACACCCGACGGCTTCAGTACGGCGCTTTCCGTATCGAATTCGCCGCCCGAGTCAGGCAATTCTTCTCCGTATAGAAGCGACTCCACGGCCGTTCGAGGCACTTCGGCATAGTTGCGTTCGAGTATCCCGGCGTAGACGGGCTCGTTGTACCACCCGTATGCCACCTCATAGAAAGACGCCGCTGGCGGCACGCCGTGACAGACGTCCGCCAACAGGGAGGAGAAATACCAGCAATCGTTGGTGGCGGGGAGCCTGAAATCGGGATATGCCAGCGAGACAGGTGCACGGAACATCGCCCTGAGCCGGTCGTCGTCGTGCAGGCGCGCACCGGTGGTTTCCGATACCTGGACGTGGGCAATCAGGGCGGCGAGGGTATAGAAGTGATAGCTGGAAGACCCCTCCCACCACATCCCGTCGTCAAGAACACCCTCCTGCAACTGGTGGTGGAATCCGAACCTGTCCTCCAGGGCCATCTTCTGAAACCCCGCGTCGTCCAGGCAGATCCCCACCGCCGCCATTGCGGCATTGTGCCAGCATTCGATATTGTGGATGCGGTGGAATTTCTGACCTTGAATATGCTCCGCCGCAAGCGCGAGCAGGTCGGTTTCGATCAGCGTCCGCTCCCGGGCACTCAGAAACTCCCGAACCAGATCGTACGCCCTCGCGATGGGAATCAGCCACACCGCCTCGTCAAGGGAATGGTTCGCCACCTTGCCCCAGCCATACGGCAGTTCACGCTCAATCGGATAACCCGGATAACGCTCCGCGTAAGCCAGCAGAATCTCTCTGCATCTTGCCAGATATGCGGCGTCAGCGTCCAGTTGCCACATCAGCGCGAGACGGTATGCCATGCCGGACAGTCTGTTGTTGACAAACCAGCGCCAGGCGGAATCGTACGGTTCGCCGGAGAATACCCGACCGTCTTTGGGACATCGATGCGCGTTCGGCGAATCGGCGTCAAACGCGAGTTCAACGGCGTGGTCCGGGCAAAAATAGTTGTGGTAGTATCCCGCCGGGTGATCCTGAGGGCGCAATCCTTCGTCGAGGAAGGCCCTGGCTTCGGATTCCAGTCGACGGTAGGCATCGCGGAATGTGGGACTTGACCGGCGTACCCTCGACCGTTCCAGTCGCCAGCCTGGTATCAGATTCATCGCGCGCTCAACCCGTTTACAATGGTTATTTGCCACATCTAACGTCGGCCGGTATCTTATGGGGTACCCAATCGTCTGCACCGCATTGGGGCGGCTCACAGATTCGAGTGCGTATTCCACACGATTGAAATACCGCGTCTACCCGGTCTTTCCATGTCCGTCAACAAGCCAAAGGTCCTGATACCCGCGGTACGAATCAGTGAAAGGGTCCGTCAACTGGGCGCCAGGATCACGTCGGACTTCCGCTCGGCCCGCGCCGCCTCTGCTGACTGTCCGAATGCCCGTGAAGATCACGCGGCGGACGACGCGGAACAACCGCTCATTCTGTTGGGGGTCCTGAAGGGCGCCCTCTACTTTCTCGCGGACCTGTCCCGGGAGGTCTCCGTCCCCGCTGAGATCGAATACATTTCGGTCGCCAGTTACGGCAAGTCGACGAAGAGTTCCGGCGTCGTAAGAATCCTGAAGGATCTGGATCGGGATATCGCCGGCGCCGACGTGCTCCTTGTGGAAGACATCGTCGATACGGGCCTCACACTGGAGTACCTCTTGCGCATACTGGCGACAAGGCGCCCTCGAAGCCTGAAGGTGTGCAGCCTTCTCGACAAGCCCGCCCGTCGGGTCGTTGACGTACCGCTCGACTACGTCGGCTTTACGGTCCCCGACGAATTCGTCGTCGGATACGGCCTGGACTACGACCAGCGCTACCGGAATCTCCCGTACATCGCGTCGTTGAGGAATCTTGAGACGTCGGGACAACAAGATCGCACGACACCGCCGAAAAGAACCGGACCTTAGGAAGCTCTCGGAGTAGCCTCTCTCGCTGAAACGCGGTCATTGAGCTTGTCGAAATGCCCGCGTTTCACGATCCGCAAGGGGCCAATCTACATCCCTTCGCCGACCCTTCGACAAGCTCAGGGAGCGGCTTAGGGATTACACCCTGGTTCCTCAGCCCGTGGAAGGGTTGCCGGACAAGCGACTCGTCGGCTGGAATCAGGCTATCTACGTCCGGGACAAAACACTGATCCCGCGATTCCGGTCTGGATCCGCAAGCAGGCGATTCACCGTCTCGAACAATCCTTCAACCATCGGTTCCGTGAGTCTTCCCGTGTTCATATTGTAACGGCTGAAGTGGTAACTGGCAACCAGAATCCTGGAATCGCGGTCGAACCGATAGGTCCTTCCGTGCATGAACCGATAGCGCCCCACCCTCTCGATGATACCTTCCGCCTTCAGGAGTCGCAGGTAGGCCTCGAATGCGTCTCTCCCCATCGCAAGCACAACGTGGGTACCCCGCAACCGTTCCGCCTCCATTCGCAGCCAGTCAAGGCAGGCGCGTTTCTCGCCGCCGTTCGGCCTGTTCGCGGGGGGGACGCACTTTACGGCGTTTGTAATGTAGACGCCTTTGAGTTCAAGACCGTCGTCCGGATGGGTGGATTCCGGTCGATCGCTGAATCCGTGCCGGTATAGCGCGCCGTAGAGCACATTACCGGCGGAGTCGCCTGTAAACGGTCTGCCGGTGCGGTTCGCCCCATGGGCGCCCGGCGCAAGACCGATAACGAGCAGCGGGCCCGACGCATCGCCGAATCCCGGCACCGGTTTTGCCCAGTAGTCGTCGACGTGCGCCCGCCGATTTTCCGGGGATTTGAACGTCGCCCTGAAGTCGACCAGCCGTTCGCAGCTGTCGCAGGCTGCGATCTGCCTGGAGAGCAGCCGTTCCGCACCCGCCTGGCTACACCCGTCGAGTCCCGGTTTGAATCCCATTGTTTCGCCTTCGGCGCACCCATGCAAAAGAGGCGGTCCCGATGGGGCCGCCTCTTCCGAAGTCAGAATCTGAACCCGTTTGGCTAGCTTCCCAGCCTGTTGTTGAAGAAAACCGCCTGCTGGGACCGCGCCATGGCTTCGTGTTCTTCGTCCGTGCAGGCCCTGTCCGTGGGAACGCCGGGCTCCGGACCGGCCGGCTGATATCCGCTATTGACCAGATAGGCTTCCAGTTCCTCCCCGCTGATGTCGGCAAGAATCTGCCCGTCGAAGTCCAGCGTGGGCTGTAGAGGCTGGCCGCTCTTGCGCACCATTTCTTCGTAGTTTTCAGGAACGTTGATAATGTCCTTGTCTACGTATTCGAGCCCGTATTTGTCCAACACCGCCCGAATGCCCCGGCTCCAACCGCATTGGGGCTTGAGATAAGCGGTAATCGCGGGATTACCCATTTGAATTTCTCCTTTTCCTGGATTTATCGACCGGAAAACGACATTTCGAGTATCAATCTAACATAACGAACTTTTCCCGATTATGCAAGTCCAATCGCCATCCGGGACGGCGGCTCGGAGTTTTCCGGATACCGGGTTTCGCGGTACCGCGTTACGGCGCGTCCGGCCTGCGGCCTTGCAGATGTCATGCAATACGTCCGCGAACCACCCGCGCATTGCATCGGACCGGATGCCGAACCACCGGTTATTCCGCCGAATTCACAGCATTGGCAAAGTCGAGGTCGGCCTGTGTGACGGCGTTTTCGCTGTGCGTCGTCACCGTAACCGTGAGGGTCTTGCTCCTGCTGTCCAGATTGAGGTCCGAGTGATGGTTGTTGCTGTCCATGACCCGGGTAATCGTGCGCACGAATGCCATCGTCGGAACGAATTTCTGGAACTTCCATACCCGCTGAATCGCCTTGTTTTCCCCATCGTATTCCCAGCCTTCCAATCCCTTCAGCGCTTCCCGGATTTCATCCTCGGTGACCAGAGTCTTGTCCTCGTGCATAGTGCCCTCCCCGAAATGATGACGATATTGTAATTTGCTGTGCCAGTCCGCGCTCGCATCGTCGTCCGGCCCAACCGATCGCCGACCAACCACCCGGCAGACGCGCGGGCAACCGGATTCAATATACCAAGATTCCCCGGGCCGATCAATCCCCGCGGAGGATGCCGGCGGTTGAGAGCGCCATTCTGTATTCTTCGGGCGTGTTGATATTTCGCAGTGACTCCAGTTCAGGGTCTACATCCCGTAATGCGGAACCGGGCACGCTGCGGCAGTCGCAACGTTCCGTCAACGTCGTGAGCCGGAGGGCGCCGGCATCCAGCATCTTCTGAATCACTGGCAGTAATGACACCCGATAAACGGCCGCAAGCGGATGCAGACGGCCGTTGGCGTGCGGCACGGTAATATCCGCTTCACTTGCCATCTGCACCAGGCGACGCACGAATTCCGGGCGCAGAAAGGGCGCGTCGCACCCGCAGACGAATGCCGCATCGGCCTGTTGGGAAATCGCTTCGAGTCCCGCCGCCAGCGCCTCCAGCGGTCCCCTGTCGGGCGCCCGATCCCGAATGATTTCAACGCAGTCGGGAAGGAACGGCAGCCGTTGCCCCCGCGCGGAAACCACGAACACGGGTTCGAGCGTGCCCTTGAGCGAACGTACCACGCGCTGGAGCAGGAATTCTTCGCCGAATCGCAACCAGGCCTTGGACGTTCCCATTCTTCGGCTTCGACCACCACACAACACGAGGGCGCCGACTCTCATTTCAGATATCCAGGACAACAAACGCCCGCCACCGCCCGTTGACGCGTTCCACGACAAACCGGTGGAGCGTGACGGCCTTCACGTCCACGATCAGATCGTGGCGTTTCATATCCAGTTCTTCGCCAACAAGGTCCGCCGACACCTTGAAGACGCTTTCATGCGCTTCCACGACGACGTTCGCGGGCCGCAGAAGAAGCCGATTCGCATCCTTGAAAAAGATCACTTCCTGTAGAAAATCGAACAGCAGCAAGTCGGGTTCTTCGGCCTCGAGCTTCACGGTTCGTCGTTCTCTCGGCGCCACGGAATCCAGGTCCGAAACCATGACGTTCAGCGTTGCTTCCGCGGCCGCGCGAAGTACCCCGCCGAGGTCTTCGCCCCAGGCTTCGAAAGCCACGTCCGCGATCGCGATATCTTCAATAAACCGATATGACACTGCGGCATCCCTTCCGTGGCTACACCTGACAGGCTTCGAGTGCCACCAGAACCCTCACCCGCGCTTCCGCCGCGCCCCTGCCGATGAAGACGAGTTCCGTTCGGTCTGCTTCAAAGGGTTCCAGCGTCCATCTGCCCCCCGCGAAATTGAAGAGAAATGCGGCATCGACGCATCGCAGGAATCCCTTCGAGCGGTACACGGACTTTGGCAGATTCTCCGCGAGACGTTCGAATTTCACGCGGTCCATGGGCATATCGGAAACGAAATCGAAGCTGTCGATTTCCACAAGACCGGTATGCGTTGCCCGTGTGCGCAAGTGCCTCTGACCCTTCTCGATAACGCCGAACAGAAGCCCGATGTCCACCGCGCATTTCAAAGTGCGCACGATGGACGCCTCGGGATTCACGCGCTCCAGCTGGGCGTCGACGGCATCAAGCTGTCCGGGCGTGACGAGGTCCACTTTGTTCAACAGGATCAAATCCGCGGATTCGAACTGGGTGGTGGTCACGTACCCCAGGTCGGGAAATCGCACCATGAGGTCCGCGTCCGCGATTACGACCACACTGTCCATGCGGACGCCCTGAAGGTTGTCCTCCACGTCGAAGATGACCGCATCCGGTTCCGCGACGCCGGTGGTTTCAACCACGATGAGCTCGGGACGCACCGTCTCGACGATTTCCCTGACCGCTTCCTCGAATTCACCTGCAAGAGAACAACAGACGCAACCTCCTGCAAGCTCGGTCATACGAATATGCTCGCCCTCCACGACCTTGCTGTCGATGGCGATTTCACCGAATTCGTTCATCAGAATCGCGATCCGCCGGTCGGCGCGCGCCACCAGGTGGCGCAGCAGCGTGGTCTTGCCGCTGCCCAACGAACCTGCAATCAGGATCATGGAGATCTTCATTTTCCCGTATCCATTTGACCCGGCATTTCCTGCCGGCTCGTACTCAGGCGCACGAACGCGGTCTGCAGCCAGGGCTACCCCTTCACGTTGCCGATGGGCGAGAAACGTACGACACGGCGGCTGAGCCCAGCCTCCCTGGTCGCTTCGATGACCTCGTCGATATCCTTGTACGCGCCGCCCGCCTCCTCCGCGAGTCCCGCAAAGGAAACGGACCGGACGTAGATGCCGCGGGCTTCCATTTCCTGCTGAAGCCGCTTGCCGTGGAACTGCTTGCGCGCCTTCGTGCGACTCATCGTGCGTCCGCTCCCATGAGCCGAGGAAAAAAACGCCTGGCCTCCGTCAGACGACCCCGCAAGCAGATAGGAACCGGTCTCCATGCTGCCGCCGATGATCACCGGCTGACCGTGAGGTTTGAAAGCGTCGGGGACGCCGTCCATATCCGGTCCGAATGCCCGGGTCGCGCCTTTGCGGTGAACGAGCACCGTGCGACGCCGGCCGTCGACCACGTGTCGCTCGAGCTTGGCCGTGTTGTGCGCCACGTCGTACACCTGGCGCATCTCCATCTCCTCGGGGCTGCGTTTCAGTACGTCGGAGAACACCTCCCGGATGCGATGAAGAATCACCTGCCGGTTCGCGAAGGACATGTTGATCGCGCACTTCATTGCGGCGAAATAGTCCTGGCCTTCCGGGGATTGGAACGGGGCGCACGCGAGTTCGCGGTCCCGGATTGAAATACCGTATTTTTTCTGCATCACCTTGAGAAAAACCCGCAGATAGTCGGTCGCCACCTGGTGGCCGAAACCCCGGCTGCCGCAGTGAAACATCACAACAACCTGGTTGGGAAGCGTAATGCCGAATGCCCGGGCCGCAGCCTCGTCGAACACCTGGCCGGGTCTTGCAACCTGGATTTCGAGGTAGTGGTTCCCCGAGCCGAGCGTACCGATCTGGTTGAAACCCCGCTCCACCGCCTTTCGGCTGATTTTCGCCGCGTCCGCGCCCGAAATGCAGCCGTTCTCCTCGGTCCGCTCGAGATCCTCCCGCCACCCGAAGTGATTCTCAACGCACCAACGCGCACCTTCCTGCACGACCGTTCGAAACTCGTCGTGCGAGATCTTCAGAAAACCGGTACTCCCGACACCCGCCGGCACGCGGTCGAACAGACGGTCCACGAGTTTCCTGAGGTGGGGCCTGACCTCGTCGTACGTCAGATTGGTGGTCACCAGACGCATTCCGCAGTTGACGTCGAAGCCGATGCCTCCCGGCGAGATCACCCCCCGCTCAACGTCCATTGCTGCGACCCCACCAATGGGAAAACCGTATCCCCAGTGCCCGTCCGGCATGCAGAAGGCATAGTTCAGGATGCCCGGCAGCGTGGCCACGTTGGTCACCTGGTCGATGACGCCTCGGTCCATTTCCGCCATCAGTTTTCGCGTTGCGTAAATTCGCGCCGGGACCCGCATGCCCTTCTTGAATGAAGTCGGGATCTCCCACAGGGTGGGCGAAACCCGGGTTGCCTCGGGCGGGATGGGCATGTGTCGCTCCTATGAGTCGTGTTCGCAATCCGCGTAGTGGTCCCGTAATGGATCGAGGCCGAAGTCATTCTCCAGATCGCGCAATACGGAGTGAATGTGGTTCGCGTCGTTCTGGGTATTGTCGTATTCCACGAGATGAGTGGGCCCGTGAATCCGGTAGTAGTGTTTCTCCCCCGGGCGAATCCCGCCGGCCCAGGCAAAGTGCAACCGTTCCACCCCGGCCCTGCGGATTCTCGACAGGTGCGCTTCGCCGAGGTCCGCTCGAAGGTTCGACGCGTACAGTTTCAGAATCCGCGTCACCGTTTCCTTCTGCGCCCGCGGCATTTCAGATACGGGAACGCCCGCCGGATCGCCGATCCGGGCCACCTTGCTGTTTCGGGTGAGGATGTCGCTTGGCGCCTCATCGGCGATTCGGGCCGCGGACTGCAGGTCTTCCGGCAATGCATTCAGAAGGCCCCGTGCCAGATCCTCTTCGTCTCGCAGCACGCGCCAGCCCGTCCTTTCTCCCGAGGGCACCCGCGCCGGGTTCGCGCCCCAGAAAGCCGGCGTGGACGCCACCTTCCTTTCGGCGCCGACCGAGACCGTCAACGACAGATGGTGGCCGTCGATCCGCCAACCCCACGGGGCTGTTCCCGTAACGAGATCTCCGAAAAGCGTCAGAAAATACCCGTCCGGGTCCCTGCTGAAGCGCGATACCGACCGGGATTCGATTTCGCCGAGAATGCCCTCCAGGACCATGATGTCCAATGCCTTCTGATATCCGGAATCGCTGAGGGCGCTTCTCAGGAGACGGTGCGCCGACTCCCGCTGCGCCGGTGACATCTCTTTGAAGGGCACGCCGTTTCGCTTTACGGGTACGTAGTTCCAGTTGTAACGTTCCTCGTGATCGAACGCGTACAGAACCCGGCTCCGCTGGTCCGCACTCAGTTCGTTCATGAATTCCTGAGCTGCTCCAAGCATGGCAATCCTCCCCGTGGGGGTGCTGTTGGATACGTTACTTTCTGTGTTTTGACGCGTTAGTTGGCCGAGTCGGCCGCAGCGGCGCGGAACTCCGCGACCGCCCGCTGACTGTTCGTCGATTCCCCCGATTTGAGCGCCACCCGGATCGGGTGTGGGTACGACTCCGAAGCGGCTGAAGAATCCGCGGGGACACCGGTCGTCACGTCGACGGATACCTCGTAGACGTCGTCGGGCTTCCAGAAATCACGCGACGCGCGTCCCGCCGTCGCGCGCGCCATAAAAGCCGTCCAGATCGGTACGGCGTCGCGGCCTCCAGTAATTCGCGTCTTCCTCCGGGTTTTCCGGTCGAATCCGACCCAGACGCAGGTCGCGAGGTCCGGAGTAAATCCGGTAAACCAGGCGTCCGTATGGTCGTTCGTCGTACCCGTCTTGCCCGCCGCGGGCCGGACGAATCCCCCGGATCGAACCCCGCGTCCGGTACCTCGCAGGATGACATTCTGAAGCAACCGGATCATAACGTAGGCATCCGCAGCGTCTATTTCGGGAACCGGCTGTATCCGGTGTTCGTATACCACCCGCCCCCCGGAATCTTCGATCCGCCGCACGAACGTCGGCTCCACGCGGACACCGTAGTTGGCGATTGTACCATAGACCGAGGCCATTTCCAGCGGTGAAACCTCATTCGCGCCCAGCGCGATGCTCGGATATGGGTCCAGTGGACTCCGTACCCCCAATCGTCGGCCCATTTCCACAACCCGTTCGGGGCCGATGAGATCCAGAACCTGCACGCTTGCTGAATTCGCGGAATTCACAAAAGCCCAGGCGGCCGTGGTCATACCCAGATACCGGTCCCTGAAATTCCTGGGCATCCATGGATTCCCGTTTACCGTGTAGGTCCTCGGCTCATCGTCAAACAACGTGACGGACGATATCTCTCCCGACGCGAGCGCCGCCAGATACACGACGGGCTTGAAACCCGAGCCCGGCTGGCGTCTTGCAGCTGTTGCCCGGTTGAAGTAGCTGATGAAGATGTCACGGCCGCCCACCATCGCGCGGACGTATCCGGTCGCTGGTTCAAGGCTGACCAGAGCCGCCTGTAGGTATTCGCGCCTCGCCTCTTTGTCCGCACTTTCGTACGCGCCGAATCCAATCCGCTCATCAACATCCGCAAGTCCTTTCACAACAGACTTTTCCGCGACCTTCTGCATGTGAAAGTCCAATGTAGTGTAGATATTCAAAGCACCAAAACTGAGCGCGGACCGTCCCCATTGCCGCACAACCTCGTCCTTGATGATTTCGACGAAGTAAGGCGTCCGATTCCTGTCGCGCAGTCGAGACGCCAGGGCCGGCGAGGCGGCGAGAGCGTCGTTCAACGCGTCTGTTTCAATGTAACCAGCCGCGCGCATGCGCCTCAGAACGTGGGCGGTACGAGCCGCGGCCTGCCTGCCGCCGTCCCGGAACGGGTTCAACGCCCCCGGCGAATTGGGCAGCCCGGCCAGCATGGCCGCCTCCGCAAGGTTCAGATCCGCGGCGGCCTTTCCGAAAAACGTCCGCGACGCATCCTCCACGCCGTACGCGTTGGTACCGAAGAAACTGCCGTTGATATAGATTTCCAGCAGCCTGTCCTTGGCCGATTCACCGTACAACCGTGAAAACATCGCCTCGAGTTGCACGGCCAGCAGCGCCTCCCGCACCTTCCGAAGATAGGTCTTCTCACGTGTCAGAAACACATTCTTGACGATCTGCTGGGTAATCGTGCTTCCGCCTCTGACTTTCCGGAAATGCCTCAGGTTCGCCGCGAACGCCCCGGCGATGCCTTTCAAGCTTACGCCCCGGTGGTGGTAAAACGACTCGTCTTCTGTCGCGATGACCGCGTTGACAAACCAGGGGCTCACCTGGTCCAGCCTCACCTGCCTGACCCGGCGGTTGAATGTAAACAGCAACTCCCCTGTATCCGCGAAGATGTTCACACCCGCCTGGCTGCTCAACGCCTCGGGGTCCGGAGGAATTCGCGGAAGGGTCGTCAACAGCCAGGCGAAGCCAAGGCCGGCGACGAGCAACGCGTCGGCCGCAAGAAACATACCGGTCCGGGTCCAGTAGTTTCGAAGCAGGATCCCGCGCATCAGGGCCGACCTCCCGAACCGTCGAAGAGTGCGTCCATTGCCCGGGATTCCACGTCGAAACTGACGGGTGCACGTTCAGGATCGACGTAAACCAGCTCTCCTCGGTAGGCGCCGAGCCCGCTCTGAATCAGGATCTGGCTGACACGACCCGTCCGGAATTCCTGCACCAGGCGATTCCGTTCATCGGACCGGAATTGTTCAACGAAGACCCGTTCCAGCCGCTCGCGCACGTCCGCCCGGATGGAATCCGCGACATTCACGGTGTCAGCGTCGCCGTGACGTTCGGTCTCGCCCGCGTGCCGGTACACGGCATCGACCCGGCTGCGTATCCGGTCACGAAAACGCACGTCCGGCAAGACTGCCAGCTTCAGGAGGGACAACCCCAGATTGAATGCGCGAACGCTCTTCAGCAACTCTCGGGTTTCCCGCCCCTCGTTCCGTGAGCGTTCCGTACGCCAGACCGAGATAAAGGAAGGCATACCGGACTCCGGCACGCGGTCCACGTCGAAGCGAGCGTCAGCCACGGCATCGGTAAGGCCGCCGACCGCGGGTGTTTCCACCGTCTTCAACGAATCCCGTACCTGGGCCCGCGTGTCCAGCCGCTTCCATAAAGCGCCCGACGTGGCGCGCCTTGCATTGTTCCGGTCCAACTCCTCGCCTAACCAAATCGCAATGCAGTTTGTCCGGTATTCCAGGAACGCGAAGAGTGCGCCCGCCGTACCCAGCAGTACCACACCGGCGGCGGTAACCCTCATCTTCCTGAACTTCAAGGGTGGGAATTCACGATCGACTGCCCGGCGGGACCGACAAATACGCCGAAAGGTTCGATGCAGGAGATTCATCGCGATCTGATGCCGTCAAAAAAATCCCGCAACAGCGCGCCTGCTGCTGTAACGGGATCGGTGGGCGGATACCGGTCAATAATCAGGCCGCAATACCCTCCATCTCCGGTACATATCGGCCATTGCGTGCGGCGCTGTTGCAGCTTGCCCTGTGATGGAATACTTTCTGTGCCGCCGCCACGTTGGCGGCCTGCCCGTTCCAGGCGGCGCGGGCGGGGTCCTGCAACGCCCTGCCGTACGAATAGCTGAGCTCCCAGGGGGCTCCGCCAATCCGATTCATGGCGTTGAGGTGCAGCGTGGAATGCTCCGGGCTCTGTCCCCCGGAAAGAAACACCACACCTGGAATCGAAGCGGGAACCGTACGCCGAAGGCACCGCACGGTCGCTTCGGCAACTTCCTCGACCCCTGCCTGGGCAGGACAATCGACGCCGGACAGAACCATACTGGCTTTCAGCAATGTGCCTTCCAGATTGACCCGGTGTTCTCCCAATTCCGTAAACACGCTGCGCAACACCCATTCTGTGACTTCCTCGCAGCGTTCGATGGTGTGACCCCCATCCATCAAGACTTCCGGTTCCACGATGGGTACCAGTCCCACTTCCTGGCACACGGCGGCGTAACGTGCGAGGGCGTGGGAATTGGCAAGGATGCACCCCCGCGTCGGAGTCCCGTCGCCAATCGCAATGGCGGCGCGCCATTTCGCGAACCTGGCGCCCCGCTCACGATATGCGTCCAGGCGGGCGCGGAGCCCGTCCAGACCCTCCGTTATCTGTTCGCCCGGAAATCCGGCCAGGGGGACCAGCCCCGCATCCGCCTTTATTCCGGGGATCATACCCCGATCCGCCAGCAACCGTGGAAAAGGAACGCGGCCGTTCGCGGCCGTATTCAGCGTCTCTTCGTACAGGATGACGCCGCTGATGTAGTCCGACAGGCCCGGGGTCGTGAACAACATCTCGCGATAAGCCCTTCGGAAATCGGCCGTGGGTTCCAGGCCGATGTCCGCGAATCGCCTTGTGATTGTCCCCATACTCTCGTCCGCCGCCAGAATTCCTCTACCCGCCGGAACAAGCGCGCGTGCCGTGGCTTCGAGTTCCCCTCTGGACATCGTTTACGACCTCATCTCCCGGTGTCAACTTCGGACTTTCCCTGGCACCGTAGAATATACGTTATAATCTGCGGATGTCCAGCAGATTCCGGTCTATCTGCGAGGATTGCCGTCGGTGGCCCTACTTGCCGATTCGGGTGTCTCGAGGGTCCAGACGTCGTTGTAGACGACGCTGCCCGCGATGGAACCGCTGTACCCGCCGAGCAGCCAGATTCTCCGTTGAAAGTCCAGACAGGGAAACGCGTGACGCACGCCCCAGGGCGCACAGCGGTGGGATTGCCGCCAATTCAGACCGTCTCCGGAGCACCAGACGTCGTTCACATTGATGGACGGTTCGATGGCGCCCCCGGCAATCCACATTCTGCCGGCGTAAACAAACGAACCGTGGAACCGGCGCGGCGCCCATCCCGCATCGACCGCCAACTGCTTCCAGTTCGCACCGTCCGACGTACACCACACATCGTTGTAATTGACCCGCCGGTCGTGGTAGTTTCCTCCTCCCAGAAGCCACATCCTGTTTCCGTGTTCGATAGCGGGAAACATGGCCCGAGGCGACCACGGCGAGCGCTTTGCAATCAGCTCCCAGCGATGTCCGTCGTCCGAGCACCAGACGTCGCCGTAATGCGTCCTTCTCTCCCAGTTGAGCCCGCCGAGAACCCAGATCCGCTCGTTGTAGACAATGCTGCCGAAAGCGCCTCGGCAACCCCACGGGGCGCGTTGTGTCACGCAATCCCAATGCCGGCCGTCGTTTGAACACCAGACGTCGCCGAGTGTATGGACGCCGTCGAATCCGCCCATCAACCAGATGCGATCGCCCAGGACAACGCAGCCCGCAAGATTCCGGGCCGGCCATGGCGCCTGCCGCGAGAGGCATTCCCACGTCCTGCCGTCAGGAGATCGCCATACGTCGTTGAGGCGTGGGAAGTTCATCGGGCCCAGCATCTGCCAGCCGCCGAACAGCCACATGTGGTCCTTGAAAACCGCGGCCCCCGGCGAATCCCGGTGTGGCCACGGCGCGGATTCGGTAATGCGATGCCAATTCACCGTCATCCGGTACCTGACCCTGCCGATCGACCCTTCGGTCTGCCGTCTACCGTTTTTCGATTTCCAACGCCGTGCTTTTCCGATATATTTGACACCGTCTGTCACCGAAAGCCTGAACAGAAAGTCTCCCCTGCGGTTCTGCGACTCTATGTACAGTACGCTTGTCTACCTCGTTTTCAGCCAACTCGCCGTTGGCGGGTTGCTATCGATGCTGGCCGTTCCACTTGAGGCCGGTAAACGCTTCTTCAGGTTCTGCGCACTCGCGTGTCTGGTGTTTCTCCTCCTGGCGCTGTGGGCGGGTCCCTTCCCGCTCCTTACGCCAACGGCGGACGCCTCCCGGGTTCCTCCGTTGCCACGCCTTCTATTGGCTGTCAGCGCCCTGATTGGTTTTGGGTACCTGCTGGCTGTCGTCGCCGAACGCAAAAAGCCGCAGAAACCGCTGCTTGCCGCCGCGGGTGTTGTTGGAGCGGCCGGCCTGGTTACGGACGGATTTTTTTCGTGCGAGGCCTGTTCTCCCGTTGCAGCCGGTGCGTTGACCGCTGCCAGTTACCTGATCTCCGCGCTTTTCCTTGGCAGCGTCATCTTCGCGATGATCCTGGGCCACTGGTATCTCGTGGTACCAGCACTTCACATACGGCCACTGCGCATCCTCACGCAACTGATGCTTGGCGCGACCCTTGCCAAAGTGATGCTGACCGCACTCACGTTATGGGTCTTCTGGGCGTACGGCGACACGCAGCTTCGGGAGACGCTCCAGTCCTTCCGGGGTCTTGGCGGCCTTTTTTTATGGGTACGTCTGCTCTTCGGGCTTCTCGGACCGCTTATCGTGGGTTTTATGGTCTGGCAAACCGTCAAGATTCACTCGACCCAGTCGGCCACGGGCCTGCTCTACGTCGCTACGATTTTTGTTCTGATCGGCGAATGCGTTTCGGGCTATATCCTGTATACGACCGGGATACCGGTGTAAATCCATGACAATCAGCTTTCGCTGTCCCGAATGTCAGGCTGTCAACGATATCCAGGCTTCACGGACCGCTGCGACCTGTCAGGCCTGCGGTCGAAATCTACCGCTGGATGTCTCGAAGGAAATCCTGAACAACAACCTGGTTGACGTGTGCCCACGATGCGGAAAGACCGATTTCTACGTTCAGAGAGACTTCAACGGAAAAATCGGTCTTGGGATTGCCGTTCTTTTTGCCCTGGTCGGCCTGGTTTTCGTGGCACTGGACCGCCCGGTCTATTTCTACGCCTGCCTGGCCGCCGCCGCGATTGTCGACCTCGCGCTGTACCTGAGTCTGCCGGAGATTACGATCTGCTACAGCTGCAAGACCGCATTCCGCGGCGCCCGAAAGAACCCGACGCACCAGCCATTCGACCTGCATACGGCGGACATGTACGATCATCGCGCGAAGGGATGAACCGCTCTCCGGCCCGCGCCGCCGGACGGTAATCGGGCCGGCTCCTTCCTCAACCCTCCCTCTGACGCTGGAGCAACTCCAGAAACTCCTCACGAGTCGTGCGGTCCTTGAATGCGCCGCGGACGGCGGAGGTCGTCGCCCACGCCCCCGGTTTTTCCACGCCCCGCATTTCCATACACAGGTGGCGGGCTTCGATTACCACGATGGACCCCTTAGGTACAAGTTCCCGTTCCAGAAACTCCACGATCTGGTGGGTCATCCGCTCCTGAATCTGGGGCCGTCGGGCGTAGTATTCCACGATCCGCACCAATTTGCTCAACCCCACGATCTGCGTCGTTGGAATATAGCCCACGTGAACCCTGCCCCAGAAGGGCAACAGATGGTGCGCGCACATCGAATAGAACGAAATATCCGTCATGGCCACCATATTGTCGAACCCGTCCTCGTTGGGAAACATCCTCACGTCGGGTTCGTTGTCTTCGTCGAGGCCCTTGAAAATCTCGAGGTACATCCGGGCGAACCGGCGCGGCGTGTCCTTCAGGTTCGGATCTTTCATGTCCAGATTGAGCACCTTCATAATTTCGGAAATGTGATACCCGATCCGCTCGATCCTGTCCTCTGCCATGGCTTCTCCTCGATTCCCCAATCACACGGGCGCCCTGGGGTCCCGCTGCATCAGCTATCAATCCTCTAATATGCGTGGTCGTCGGAGTCGTTCCGAACTGCCGGTCCTCAGTCCGACGCGCCGAAGGCCAGGCCCAGACTGAACCTCAGCGAGGAGTCCTCCTCCTGATCGGCGATGATCATCTTGAGTTCGCCGAACCAGAGTACACCCGTTCCAACCCGTTTTCGGAATCCTAACGGAATATTCAGGGTGACCTTCGTATCGTCCGGAACCGTCACGTTGATCGAGTTGCCCTGCCCGCCGGTTTCTATAATGTCGAACCGCGTGAGGTGTACCCCGATTCCGCCGCCCACGTATCCGTAGATATTCCCCTCGCCGAATATGAACTGCGCTTCGCCGTTGAGCGAGTAGATCTTGAGATTGTCCTGAATCACCAGATCCACGCCCGGAACGAGATGGAGGCGGGGAATGAAAATGGATCCGAAATCGACGTGCCCGCCCAGGGTCAGCCTCGCGGAATCGAACTCGTATCCGACGTATTCCTCGGATTCCTGGCGCGTAAGGTCCACGCCGACCTTGACGCCAAGGCCTCGCAAACCGAGTGCGTCCGCCGGATTGTGACCCATCAAAAGGCCGGCGGCAATCACTCCAACTCCCAAACGTGACCAATTGCTCATCGGGTTACCCCATTATCTCTGTGAGTGCCCGGTGGCCGGCAACGTCCCGGTGACGCGGGACGCAGGCCGCCAGCGTGCGATCATTCGTTGAAGAGAAACCGGATCACGTCGCCGTCCTGAACGAGATATTGCCTGCCTTCCGCGCGCACGCTGCCTGTTTCGCGCAAGCCGGCGATGCCGCCGGCGGCGAGGACGTCCTGCCAGGCGGCAACCTCCGCCCTGATGAACCCGCGCTCCATGTCCGAGTGAATTCTGCCAGCGGCCGCCGCGGCCCGTGTGCCTTCGCGAATTTCCCAGGCCTGCAGCTTTTCGTTTGCGGTGGTATAGAAGGTAATCAGCCCCAGAAGGACGTAGCCCGCACGAATCAGCCGGCTGACGCCAGGCTCGTCCAACCCCATGTCCGCGAAAAAAACCCGTCGGTCGGCCGGCGGCAGTTCGCCAAGTTCCGCCTCGATCTGGGCCGCAAGAGGCAATACGTTGTCACTGCCGACGACGGCCTGCAGCCGGGCCGTGGCGGCGCCTCCGTCGGGTAGATCCGTCTCCGAGACGTTCGACACGTACAACACGGGTTTGGCGGTTAGAAGACTGAACGGTGCAAGAGTGCTCGACTGCGCGTCCGTCAGTTCCTGTTCCCTGACGGGCACAGACCGTTCCAGACCTGCGATGGCCAATCCAAGCGCTTCGTACGCAACGCGTTCCGGAGCCCGCGGGTGCGAACGCAGGACTTTCTCGAGTCGGCCGGCGATTCCTTCCGCCGATGCGAGATCGGCCAGCTTGAGCTCGGTGTCGACGGTTTCGACGTCCCGCACCGGATCCACCCCGCCGTCCACGTGCGGCGCATTTCCGCTCTCATAGCAGCGAACCAGATGAATCAGTGCGTCGACCTCCCGGATCCGTGCCAGAAAACGGTTGCCCAGACCCTCGCCGCGGCTGGCGCCCCGGACCAGGCCGGCGATATCCACAAAGTGAACGAACGAGGGTATGCAGGCTTCAGGGTGGAGCAGTTCACCCAGCCGTTGAAGGCGCTCGTCGGGCACCTCCACCACGCCGACATTCGGCTCGACGGTACAAAAGGGATAGTTCGACGCTTCGACGCCGGCCCTGGTCAGCGCATTGAACAGGGTCGACTTGCCCACATTTGGCAGGCCGATAATGCCGATATGAAGGGCCATACTCGCTGCCCGAATGCGGCAGACGCGTTTGCGCCGGAAAAAAGAAACAGCCAGCGGCTAGACGTAAACCACTGGCCGACAGAAGCTTGACCGTCTATAGTTAAAGACCGCCGCTGATGGCGGTAACAAAGTGCACTTCGCTCGTTGCTTCGACCCGCTGACGCATTCCGTCGTTGCCGACAACACCGTCGACGGCAACAGCCAGACCGGGCTTGATACGGCCATCTTCGCAGATTCGCTCCTCGATTCCCGGAAACCGCGCTTCCAGGTTCTCAATCACCTCCCGTATGGTCTCTCCGGGAACCTGAACCTGCTCCTGACCGTCGGTGAGACCACGCAGAAGGGACGGTATCCAGACCTCCGGCATGGTTCACCCCTTCCCGTTGCCTCCGCCATTGTTCCTGATCAGCGTATCCAGGACACGGCCCGGGGACATGGGCAGGTCGCGCAAACGTACGCCCACGGCATCGTAGATCGCATTCGCCACGGCCGCCGGTGGAGGAACGATGGGAACCTCTCCCACGCCCCGCACACCGTACGGGTGGCCCGGATTGGGCACTTCAACGATGACAGTCTCGATCATCGGCAGATCCAGGCACGTTGGCATCCGGTAGTCCAGAAGGCTGGCGTTTTCCAGGTCGCCCGCTTCGTTGTAGAAGTATTCTTCGTTCAACGCCCATCCGATGCCCTGTGCCACGCCGCCCTGCATCTGCCCTTCCACGTACGAGGGATGTATGGCTTTACCCGCATCCTGGACGATGGTGGCCCTGAGAATGTCCACCTTGCCGGTCTCGGGATCGACTTCCACGTCCACCACCATGACGGCGTACGCCGGGCCCGCCGCCTTTCCCGCCACTGCCGCCCGCCCGACTACGGGACCGCCCGTGGCGCCCAGCTTGCCTGCCATTTCGGTAAATGTGATCGACTTCTCGGGGGCCGACCTTGACTTGAACACCCCGCCCTCGAAACCCACGTCGTCCTCCGAGATCTCCCACAATCTGGCCGCCCGGGCTTCCATCTGACGCTTTGCATCCATGGCAGCCTCGTATCCCGCCCAACCCGTGGCGAACGTCACCCGGCTCCCGCCGGTGCCGTCTGTCTGTCCGATGGCATCGGTATCCACCACCATGGGCTTTACATGCGCGGCAGGGATGCCCAGCACCTCCGCGACCTGCATCGCAATTGAGGTACGTGTGCCACCGATATCGGGAGAGCCTTCGACCAGGCTGACCGTGCCGTCGGCATTGACGCTGACCATCACGGTGGACGTGCCTCCCCCGTTGAACCAGAACCCCGATGCCACGCCCCGACCCCGGTTGGGTCCGTCGAGTCTGGATTGGTAATGGTCTGACCCGATCGCCGCTCTCACGCATTCGTCGTGACCGATCCGGGGAAACACCGGGCCATCGGCCCGCCGGCTGCCCTCCCGGGCGGAGTTTTTCAGGCGAAACTCGAGCGGGTCGGTGTGGAGGATTTCGCAGATCTCGTCGATTACGGTTTCGGCGGCGAATGCGCCGTTGGTTGCGCCAGGCGCGCGGTATGCGGAGGTCTGCGGCTTGTTCACGACCACGTCGTACCCGTCGATGACGACGTTGGGTATGTCGTACGGAGAAAAGATACAGCCGGCGCCGGCGCCCACGGGAGATCCCGGATAGGCCCCCGCTTCGTAGGCGAGATACGCCTGAGCGGCGACCAGCCTTCCGTCGTTCGTCGCGCCCATCTTCACCTGCATGTAGGAGCCCGGAGTCGGGCCCGTCGCCTTCAGGACTTCCGTGCGGCTCATGACCATCTTTACCGGCTTGCCCGTCATCCTGGACATCACAGCGGCCGTCGGTTCCTGGTAGACTCGAAACTTGCCGCCGAAACCGCCGCCGATTTCCGCCGGCACGACGCGGACCGTGGAAGCCGGCACGCCCAAAACGACCGCGACCTGGTCTCGAACCTCGAACGGCCCCTGGGTACTCGTCCAGATGGTGATCTGATCGTCCAGATTCCAATAAGCCGTCGCGTTATGGGGTTCTATGTAACCCTGGTGTACCGTCTGCGTGCTGAACTCCCGTTCGACCACGACGTCGGCGTCGGCAAATCCCCGCTCGATGTCACCCAGGGAATGCTGGAAATGACTGGCGACATTTCCCGCTTTATCCGTCGTCTGCCCCAGTGACCTCATCCTCATGTTTTCGTGCAGGATCGGCGCGCCTTCGTCCATGGCGGGACGGACGTCGAGTACGGGCTCCAGGACTTCGTACTCCACGCGTATCAGATCGAGGGCCTCTTCCGCGATATGGGCCGACGTCGCCGCGACAGCAGCGACCGCATGCCCCTCGTACAGCACCTTTTCCGACGCCAGCACGTTCTTGATGAGGTCGGGCAGGTTTACGGACTCCTCCCCGATGGCGGCCACCTTGTCTTCGTAGTGTTGCGCGAGGTCGGCGCCCGTCATCACGGCCTTTACGCCCGGAAGGGCTTCGGCCGCACTCGTATCGACGGACAGGATACGGGCGTGCGCATGCGGGCTGCGGAGGGTTTTTCCGATCAACACGCCCGACGTATGGGTATCCGCTCCATACTTCGCGCGGCCCGTCACCTTATCCGTTCCATCGTGGCGAATCGGCCGGGTTCCCACCACATTGTAGCTTTCGATGCCAAGATAGTCTTCGGTTTTCGTGGCCATTGTGACTGAATCTCCGGAAAATGGCGCACCTCCCCCGCCAGGCGAGGCACGCGCAGGTCCCTTCTTTATGATCCGTTATTCTTCCACAGCGCTTTCAGGACGTTGCCGGGAGACATCGGCAACACGTTCATACGGATACCCGCGGCACGGTAGATGGCATTGGCGAGTGCGGCCGGCGGCGGCACAATTGGCGCCTCCCCCACACCGCGCACTCCGTATGGATGCCCGGGATTCGGAACTTCCACGATAATGGTTTCAATCATCGGCAGGTCCAGGCAGGTTGGCATCCGGTAATCCAGCAGGCTGGCGTTGGTCAACTCACCTTCGTCGTTGTACCAATACTCTTCGTTCAGGCCCCAACCGATCCCCTGCGCCGCGCCGCCCTGCATCTGGCCCTCGACATACGCGGGATGTATGGCCTTGCCCGCGTCCTGCACCATGGTGACCCTGAGAATGTCGACCTTTCCTGTATCCGGGTCCGTTTCGACGTCGGCGATCATCAGTGAAAACGCGCCTCCCACTCCCTGGGGATCGACGGTCGCACGCCCGACGACAGGCCCGCCAGTCTCATTAAGTTTTCCAGACAACTCCTTGAATGTCAATGATTTCGACGGATCGGACCGGGATTTGAACGTGCCGTCTTCGAAAGCCACGTCGTCAGGCGAGATCTCCCAGTACTTGGCGGCGCGCTCGACCATTTGCGCAATGATGTCCTGTGCGGCATTGTAGGCCGCCCAACCCGTGGCGAACGTCACCCGGCTTCCGCCGGTCACGTCGGTCTCCCCCACGCCGTCGGTATCCGCCACGACCGGGTTGACGTCTTCCGCCGGGATGCCCAGCGGCTCGGCGAGCTGCATCGCCACAGAGGTTCGCGTACCGCCGATATCGGTAGACCCTTCGACCAGGCTTACCGTGCCGTCGGTATTTACCGACGCACATGCGCTGGATTTGAGCCCTACGTTGAACCAGAAGCCGGAAGCCACGCCGCGACCCCGGTTCTTCCCCTCCAGGGGCGCGTTGTAGTGTTCGCTCGTCATTGCCGCCCGTAAGACTTCCTCGTGGCCGATGCGGGGAAACGTGGGGCCGTCCGCCCTGCGTGTACCTTCTTTGGCCGTATTCTTCATGCGGAACTCAAGTGGATCCTCGCCAAGCCTCTCGCAGATTTCGTCGATGATGGTCTCCGACGCAAACGCCGCGTTGGTGGCGCCGGGTGCTCTATAGGCCATCGTCTGGGGCTTGTTTACCAAGACGTTGTACCCGTCGATGACCACGTTCGCGATTTCATAAGGAGCGAAAATGCACATGGCGCCGGGTTCGGCCCATGCTCCGGCGAACCCACCCGATTCGTAGGCGAGGTACGCCTCCGCGGCCACCAGTTTGCCTTCGTTGCTGGCCCCCATCTTAACGCGGATGTAGGATCCGGGTGTAGGTCCGGTGGCCTTCAACACCTCGTCGCGATTCATCACCATTTTCACCGGATGGCCGGACTTTTTCGAAAGAACAGCGGCGACAGGTTCCAGGTATACCCTGATCTTGCCGCCGAATCCCCCGCCGATTTCGGTTGGGATCACCCGGATATTCACCGGCGATATCTGAAGCAGGCCCGCCAGTTGCTCGCGCACCGTAAACGATCCCTGGGTGCTGCACCAGACCGTAAGACGCCCGTCCGGGTTCCAGAGCGCCGTGGCATTCTGCGGCTCGATGTAACCCTGGTGTACCGTGTCGGTAAAGAACTCCCGTTCGATCACCACGTCGGCCCCTGCGAAGCCCGACTCGATATCCCCCAGCCTATGCTGAAAGTGCGTTGCGATATTGCTTGGCTTTCCGGTATCTTCGCCCAGCGACTCGGTGGTGAGGGATTCATGCAGGAGCGGGGATTCCGGATTCATTGCCTCCCGCACGTCGAGCAGCGGCTCAAGGACTTCGTATTCCACGTCGATCAGCCCAAGCGCTTCCTCTGCAATATGAGCGCTCGTCGCGGCCACGGCGGCCACCGCGTGGCCGTCGTAGACCACCTTGCCGTCGGCCAGAACATTGGCCCGCAGATCCACCATATTGGCCGCGCCTTCTCCCAGGTCTTCCACCTTACTCTCAGGCACGGGAATGTCGGCGACGGTGGCAACGGCCTTAACACCGTCGAGCGCTTTTGCCCTCTCGGTATTCATGGACACAATGCGCGCGTGAGCATGGGGACTTCGCAAAACCTTCCCGTAGATGAGGCCGGACATCTGGACGTCGGCTCCGTAGATGGCCCGACCGGTTACCTTGTCCACGCCATCGTGCCTGATCGGCCTGGTGCCCAGCACCCTGTACTCCTGAATTCCGAGATAGTCCTCAGTTGGCATCAGGCCGTCTCCTTCATCGTTCCGGCCGTGTCCATCACGGCTCTGACGATCTTGTCGTAGCCGGTGCACCTGCAGAGATTCCCCGCCAGCCACAGGCGAATCCGGTGCTCGTCCGGTTCCGGTTCCCGGTCGAGCAACGCTTTCGCCGCCACGATGAATCCCGGCGTGCATACGCCGCACTGAAGGGCCGCGTGTTCCAGGAACTTCTGCTGCAACGGATGGAGGCCCTCCGCGGTGGCCACGCCTTCAATGGTGGTGATTTCGCACCCCTCGGCCTCCACGCCCAGCGCGAGGCAGGAGTTAATGACGCGTCCGTTGACGATAACGCTGCAGGCGCCGCAGTTGCCATTGCCGCATCCCTCTTTTGCGCCGGTGAGATCCAGGTTGTCGCGAAGCACCTCCAGCAGCGTATCCCTGGGTTCGCACAAAAACTCTGTTTCTTCTCCGTTGATCGTCGTTGTGACATGAACTTTGCCGGCCATCGTTTGCGGACTCCTTTATTCGCGATTTTTCGGGAAACTCAGGACAAGCTGACTAATGGGCGCGTTCCACCGCGCCGCTAACCGCTCTCCGGGTCAGGACACCGGCCAGGTGAACGCGCTGCTCAATGGTCCCACGCATATCCGTAATGGGTCTGGCGGACTGCCGGGCGACCTCGGCTGCCACTTCGATTGATTGATCCGATACTTCGCTGCCAGCAAGGGCGGCCCCGGCCGCGGGCAGGAAAAGCGGAACCGGCGCCACGGCGCCGACTGCGATCCGGGCGGACTCGAACGCGTTCTTCTCCGCGTTCAATACCACGGAGGCCGCGGCGTTGACAACCGCGATATCCATTTCATTCCGCGGAATGAACCGGAGGAAGTACGCACCGGAGTTCGCCGCGGGAGGTGGGAAATGGAGAGAAACGAGGAATTCGCCGTCCTGAAGCACGGTCTGCCCCGGCGCCGTGCAGAAATCCTCCACGGCAACTTCCCTTTCTCCCTCCGGGCCGGCAATCCTGGCGGTTGCCCCAAGAACGATAAGCGTGGGAATGGTATCCGCCGCGGGCGACGCATTGCAAAGGTTTCCGCCGATTGTCGCCCTGCCCTGAATCTGAATGGACCCGATCAGTTCCGTCGAATCGACGAGCGCCGGGTAGTTCGACGCCACGTCCTCGTTTTCGTAGATGTCGCAACAGGACACCCCGGCCCCGATCGTCAGTCCCTCACTGGGATCGAATGACAGTTCGTTCGCCGCGGGTATCTTCTTGACATCCACCAGCACTTTCACCTGACGCCGCCCCTCTTTCAACTGTGCGATGATGTCGGATCCGCCCGCCAACATACTGGCATCCGACCCGTTTTCAGAAAGCACGGCGACGGCTTCGTCTACCGATTGTGGCGCAACGTAATCGAACGCATGCAAGGTTCGTTCCTCCTGTACAGATGTCTTAGATCTCCCGGCCGCTATTGACCCACGTGGAATGGTCGGGATTGCGGCTAAGGATAAGGCCCCATCCGCTTGTTGTCAAGGGTTTTCGGGGCACCCGACGCGGTCCGCCCGGCCTCCGGGCGCATCACGGCCGGAATCCAGTTGCGGGCGCGAAACCATGGGTCCGGGGCAACTCAAGCGGCCGGGATGGCCGACTTCGCGTCTCGGGCACAGAGGACGGTATATCCCCGGCGGGATTCCATCTGATCAACGGTGTCGAACACACGCTTCATCTGCTTGAGGTAAATGCCCGGACGCATCGCGACCACCGCGAATCGCCCCTTCGATCCGAGATGCCGGGCGGCGCCCTGTACAAATCGACGTGCCGTTGCTGCGCCGTCGTGCGTGGGCGCGTTGCAGAGGATGAGATCGAAGACCCGCCCCGGAACGGCTTCGAAACCGTCGCTGAGACCAACTCGCGCGTTTGCCAGCCCGTTGCGGACGATATTTCGCCTTGCGCATCGAACGGCCAACAGGCTGGTATCCAGCAACTGAGCTTCGCGAGCCCGTTTCGCCGCGGCGATTCCTATTGCGCCGTATCCGCAGCCCAGATCGAGTACGCGATCGTCCGCCGTGACGTCGACCGCCTCGATCAGAATCCGGGCGCCAGCATCCAGTCCGCGGCTTGAAAAGACACCTGCCGCCGCCTCAAACGTGAAAGGGCCTCCGGGCAGATCGGCCACCTCGAAAACACGCGCCGCGTTCACCGGATGCGCGCCGGGATCGGATGAGTCCTTGCTCGACCGGTAGACACGAAACCCCGATTTCGACGTTGCCGTTTCAACGCTTCCGAACACAGCCTCAAGTCGGCTCCGATAGCTCTCCACGCCCGCGTTTCGCCGTCCGGCCAGAAGCAAACGTCCGCCAATCGCCAATTTCCCGAATGCCGCGTCGACGAGTTCAAATACACGCGCCTTGGACTCCCAACGGGCGGGAGCGAAGAGAACCACGTCGAAACAGCGGCCGGCGAGGACCGCCGGTGAAACCTCGAGCCAGGCGCACGCATTGTGCAGCGCCATGCGCCGGATCGCGTCCTCGCAAACCCTCACGTCGCGCAGATCGGAACCCATGAAATGGATACTGCCAGCGTCCAGTTCGAGCCCGACCGGGCGCCCGGCCAATCCCATGTCCAGAATCCGTTCATGGGGTTCGACTGCCGCCGCCGCGAGCAATGCGGAGACTTCGCGAGACTGGAGATTTGGGAATCTGTCGATAAGTCTTCCCTTCGTTTCCGCTGTTGCGAGCGGTTCGCACACGTGCAATGGCGACTTGACACCAGGCAATGAGCGACGTATATTAATCTAGACAGTCTAGATTAATATAGAGGAGAAAAGTCGATGAAACCAGTCTGGGCGTTGCAGGACGCCAAGAATCGGCTGAGCGAGGTGGTGAACAGCGCTGTCCGTGAAGGCCCTCAAACGATCACCCGAAGAGGCAAAGAAACGGCCGTCGTCGTCTCCATTGAAGACTTCAGGCAACTGACGACGTCGCCGGGCTCTCTGGTCTCCTTCTTCCGCAATTCACCCCTGGCAGGATCGGGCGTCGATCTGAAAAGGAGTACCGATTACGGACGGGAAGTCGACCTGTGAAATTCCTGATTGACACCTGCGTCATTTCGGAACTCGTGAAAAAGGCGCCTTCAAGCGGGGTGACGCGGTGGCTGGAACATCAGGATGAACTCTCGTTGTATTTGAGCGTGATCACGTTCGGCGAATTGCATAAGGGTATTGGACAATTGCACGCCGGCCGGAAAAAGCGGGAATTATATGAGTGGGTCGAAGGCCAGCTGAGCAGGCGATTTACAGGACGAATTCTGGACGTCGATAGGGACGTTGCCGTCCGATGGGGCGAGATCTCGGCAGCAGCAGGTAAAACTGGACGTACCGTACCCGTTCTGGACGGCCTGTTGGCGGCAACCGCCCTGACGTTCGGTCTGACGTTTGTCACCCGAAATACCGACCACGTCCAGGAAACCGGTGTTCGCCTGCTCGATCCATGGATAACGGGACTCCGGCAATAGGTCTCGACTCGAAGGGTTCACCCGCTGCGCTTCAGACGCCCGGTCCGCTTGGCGTACACCTCGGCCACGTGAAAAATCCACAATCCCAGCGGGACCATGATTATGCCTGAAACCGTCAGAATGATGAGGTCGCCCTGTACATCGGCGACGCTCGCGTTGTCGAGCAGCGCCGTCCTGATGGATCGAAGCGCATAGGTTCCGGGCGAAAAGGTGGACAGCGGCCGCAGCCAGTCGGGGAGTACGGACACGTCGTAGTAGACGCCTGATATCAGCAGCACCAGCGTTCCGAAGATGTCAGTCGCCCGTGCACCTTTCTCCGGCGAAAGTAGCGGAAACACGGCGGCCATCAGCCCCATACCCAGGAACGAGAGACTGGCCGTGGCCAAAACGGCGACCGCCGTGGTCAGATTCGCGTCCGACAGGCTCAGATCGAAGAAAAAAACGGCTGAAACGAGGACGATGCCGGACCTGAGAAAACCGTATATGATCGCATATATGCATTGACCGGCGAGATGCGTCAGCCTGTATACCGGAGACATAAACGTATATTCGATGGTCCCTTCCCAGCGCTCCCAGGCGACGGCGTCTGCGACTTCGAAGAACAGAAGTCGCAGGAAGTTCCAAAGTACGGCGCCAACGATCAGGAAGAGAACCGCCTCCCTCACCTTCTCGGGGTCGTCTCCCCCCATATACACACCAATCAACCCGATCGTCAAGGCGTGTACCACGTTCCAGACAACAAAAATCAGTTCCCAGCTCGCGTATCGCCTCGCGAGATTGAAATTTCGCTCGATAAACGCTACCGACGCCTTGATCTCGGCGGTCAACGGGTTCATTCTCCGTCTCCTTCCGCCTCGCCTTCCAGATCGGCATGGGCAAGATCCATTCCCGTCATCTTGAAAAACACATCCTCCAGACTCCCCCCCACGCAGCCGGCGCGGACCTTGAGTTCGTCGACCGTCCCCATGGCGATGAATTTCCCATGATGGATGATCGAGACCCGGTTGCACACCCGTTCCGCCTCGTCCATGTCGTGCGTTGTCAGGAGAACGGTCGCTTCGTGGCGCTCTCGTATGCCCATCACGTAATCCTGCACCTGTCGTTTTGATACCGGGTCCAGTCCCGTCGTCGGCTCATCCATCAACAGCAGAACCGGTGACGTCAGGAGCGCGCGGGCGACTGCCACCTTCTGCTGCATCCCGCGTGACAGGTCCTCCACCGGCTGGTCCACCCGGTCCGCGCCAAAGCCCAGTTCCGCCAGAATCGCCCTGGCTCGACGACGGCCTTCACGTACGGGAACGCCGTACAACCGTGCCGCGTAACTCAGATTTTCCCACGCCGACAGTTTCTTGAAGAATGCCGCATCGACGGACACCCTGTTGATGCAGCGCCTCACCCGCATCGCATCCCGTTCGACGTGCAGCCCGAATACATGGGCCTCGCCACTGTCCGGAAAGACGAGGGTCGAGAGGATCCGAATCAGCGTTGATTTACCTGAGCCATTCGGACCCAGAATCCCGAAGATCTCGCCTCGTTTCACCTCGAACCCGACCCGGTCGACGGCCAGGATCTCTCTGCGGCGCCGTCTGAATCGGCCCAGGAATCCGTTCGACCTGCAGGATTCGTTATCGGGCACCCGGAAGACCTTCGTCAAATCCGTCGCCCGGACCGCTGGCGCGTCATAATCGATGTCCAACGCAGACTGCCCCTTCCCGGCGGCGACCGCCGCACCTGCCCCGATTCACCAGCACCCGCCGGGTTCCTGCCAGTATGTACCGGACTCGCAGACAGCGCAAGCCAGGAACGAAAGCGGCCGAGGTGGACGAAGTCAGTAAACAAAAAGGGATGCGCGTTTGCGCATCCTGGTATGGACCCAAGTAACGTCGTCTGCAGCATCCGAACCGCTCCGCTTACGCCCTATGAAGCCGGATTCCCGGGATGGAACGGCCCATTCCCCTGGTGAACACCGGCTGCGCCCCGTCGGCGACGCACCCCGGACATCCCGAAATGAACTTGCGGGCTCAGCACCCTTTCTGTCCATCGTATGAATTCTGTTGCGTGACCTGTGTTGATACCGGCAATCCCGAATCCCGCCATCCGGCGACCTCCACCGTGCCGGTTCCGGGATTGACCTTGCCGCCAAAGCCGCCGACAACGTTCGCAACGTTCGAATACCCGGCCCTTTCCAACATCTCCGCCGCGTACTGTGAACGCACGCCCGACTGGCAGCCGCAGTAGATCTGCGTCTCGCGGTTCAGCACGCGCTCCGCCACGGCCTGAAAATCGGGATTGGGCATCATGCCGCCGGCAGGGCTCTGGAACGCGACCGGAATATTGACGGCGCCCTCGGGGTGGCCCGCGGCGAATTCGGCTTCGGTACGCACGTCCAGGTATACCGCGCCGGCATCGGCGTCGAGTCCTTCTTTAGCCTCTGCCGGCGATGTCTGTGCAATTGACATATATCAAATCTCCTTCTGTCATCCGCAGGATCCTTTGAGAGATCGGAGCCCTCGATGCGCTAATATGACAGGCGCTCTGTCTAATATACGCCCTTCCCGCACACATCGCAAGTTTCTCTACCCGGAACCGTAGAAATCCCGCAGGTCCACCTGGAAGATCTCGCATCCGGCGGCAAAATAGAGCGTGCGGTCTACGATCCGCAGGTGTTCTCCCTTTTCTTCGATCCGAGGCACGAATACAACGTGCCCGTCGCGGACTTCCAGTTGGCCGACCCCATCCTGCGCAGACGTCCAAAGCCGTCCGGTGGGCTCATCGCGAACCACTTCTCGACACCCCGGTGGCGTCGGCCCCAGATCACGCAGGTCGCCTTCCCGCGCATTCCACGCGTAGAATCGACCGCGCTGCGACGCAAGTACCTCCCCTGACGCCAGGACGACCAGCACCCTGGCAGCGCTTTCGCCGTCGTGAATGGCCTGCGAACGATCGACCGTCAGACTGTCCGTATCGAATGCCACAATGCGGCCGGTGGTCTGAGTGGGCGGCGCGGAGTTCGCGTCCGCGAAGATTTCAGTTCCGCAGTAGACCCGGCGTCGACCCGGATCGACCTGCAGGGAGTTTACCTTCTGGTCGCGCACGAGATGACGCCAGACCAGGATATCGCCGGTTTCTGGATCGATGCGGCTGAGCGCGCCACCCAGATGCCCGTATTCGGGGCTGGTGGCCATCCAGACGTACCGGCCGTCGTGCACCAGGCCCGTGGGTCTCATCTGGCCTTCGTGCTGCGCGCTGGCCAGGACCCGCGGGTTTTCGGGCCAGTCCGGCCTTGCTTCCGGATCGAATGCGGTCACACTGGACGTCGTGTAGCTGCTCTGCAGAACCCGCCGGGTGATCGGCTCCCAGATGATCTGGTTGATCTGCCCGCCGCCCTGCCGCAATCCTCGCCGTCTCCGGTTTCCATGTCGACGACCCAGAACCGCTGGTTGATGAACGGCGCGCCAACGATGATCTTTCTGTCCGGGACCGGGCACAAGGCATGCGCCGTCATGGGACCGGAGGATTCCAGGTCGATACGGTCCGTCCGCCCCGCCCGTGTATCGTATCGAAGCGCCACGCCGGACAGGGTCACGCCGCACACGTCGGCGTCGCCCCACGGATGCAACGTTACCGGTTCCCCATCCGACCAGCCGGGCGCGGCGACCTCCCACTTCTCGGCCTCTCGGTCCAGTACATGAAGGGCGTTGTCAGCGGCGTTGTGCGCATAGAGACGGCCGTCCACAACACAGGCCTTTCCTCCAGGACTCCCGCGTCCGGTACGCGGGATCCGCTGCATGAATTCGAAGCCCGGATACGCCATGAAATGGAGTTCGCCGCCCACAAATGCCGCAAGCGTCTCGTCGTCCCAGAAAAAAGCGTCTGTCGTGGAACCCACGCCCCGGATGTTCGCAGGTGTGTGGGATTCCGCAGTCATCGTGTCCAGGTTCAGCATTACAAATCGTGCCTGCGGCACGTCGATGGCGAGAAGGACACGACCGTCCGGCGCCTCCACGACGCTGTGGCCATATAGCGCGGTCGGATATTCCGTGTCGATGGGTCGAAATACCTTCACCAGCCTGGACTCGCGCCAGTCGTACACCCCCACGTCGCCCGGGGATGCCTCCCAGACCGCGTACCGGTCCGTCACGCAGCCGCCCCACGTGATGGATTTCAATTCGCCGGTTACCAGGATTTCGAATCGATCGGCAAAGGGATCGTACCGGATCAGGTCCCCGTTTCCGCAGCCCAGATAGAGGCATCCGTCTGCGGCGGTTCTCAACATGTAGGCGCCAGGTATTCCGTCCGGCAGAACACGAAAACCTTTTGATCCGGAGTCCGGATTCCAAAAGTAGATCCTGCCCCCCGAACTCCCTCCCCAGATGCTGCTGACCAGATGGTCGGCTCCCTGGAACGAGACCCTCGCCACCTCGGCATTGATGAAGGGCAGCCTGCTGTGCGGTATGGGGTAGCGTCTGACGGATGCCATGACCACTCCTGTTCTTCAGACTGCCTTTGAGATTTCCCTGACAAAGTCCCCGCGGACGTTACATTGAATTCAAACATCAATTGAACTAATTCACTGAATTGCAATTCTCTACAACAAATGTATCATGTTCTACTCGATATATCTCCGAACCTCGATCACCTTACCCAGGATCGAAAACGTCTCGCCGTCTTCGCGAGGAATGATGGATTCGAAGGCGTCGTTTTCAGGGTGAAGTTCAATGCGGCCGTCTTTCTCCCGGTATCTCTTGACGGTCGCCTCCTCGCCTACCATGGCAACGACGATATCTCCCGGCCTGACAGCCTGCTGACGTCGAACAATCACGGTATCGCCGTGCAGGATGCCCGCACTGAGCATACTGTCTCCCTGAATCGTGAGGGCGAAGAGTTCCGCGCCGTCGTACCGGGTCTGCTGAACCGGGAGATAGTCTTCCGGATTTTGAATGGCCGCGGTCAGGTCTCCGGCCTGGACACGGCCCAGCACGGGTATCAGATGAGAGGAACGCGCACTGCCCATCTTCGGCAGACGGTGCGACCTTGCCTTTCCGGATTCCTTGACCAGCCTGCCCTCCAGTACAAGCGCTTCCAGATGCTGTCGGGCCGACTGCACCGCACGGAAACCGAACGCCTTCTGGACTTCGCGGGTGCTGGGCGGCGTGCCGTTGAGAATCCGCTCCCGTACAAACTCAAAGATCTTATCGCGCGTCTGTCCGGGCGGTGTGTAGGCCATATTTCAACCCTGAATTCATGCCGTGAAAATGTGTTTATGATGAGATCTGTCTACGGACAAAAATAACAGACAAATATCTGTCTTGTCAAGTGGATTCTTGGCAACTGGACGTAATGAAAGAGCAAGAAATCACATGAATAGACAGGTTGAACAGGATTCAGGGCACTGTCGTCGAATTCGGGAAGATGGGTCTGCCCCGGTCTATTCGCCTGCGTCGACCGGCTTTGATCGCCGCATTGACGTGGTGAGCCTTTCCACGATCGCTGACCAGAGCCCCGGCAGGCCGCTTCCGCGCCGTGACACCCGGGTCGCGCCGTCGAGGTCGTCATCGTCGACGGTAGCATCTTCCGGAGTCATATCTTCCCCGCTATCGGCTTCCGGCGCGTACAGCAATACCGTTGTGTTGTCCTGGTAGGGATCGCCGGCCGCTTCAACGGCCTCCATGAGTGAGCTGACCGCGTCATCCAGCGGCGCATCATTCGTTTCCTGCAGTATGCGCGAGATCTCCTCCTCTTTCAGCGTCGTCAATCCATCGCTGGCCAACAGTACGCGGTCGCTCTTCCGCACCGCAACCGGCCGGGAGGAGACATCAATCAGGTGGATTTCTTCGCCCGTCACCGCGGACCGAAGGGCGTGCCGATTGGCGTCCATTTCCGCCTGCTTCGCGGTCATGCGACCCGCCGCCACCAGGTTCTCCAGCACGGGCGCCATGGAATGATCCTCATTCAGCCTGCGCAGGCGGCCGGCGCGGAACAACCACAGGGGAGAGTCCCCAACGCTGATCCACTCGAGTCCGCACTGCGACACCGCCGCAGCAGCCACCGTTGCCCCCATGCCGTTCAACTCCGGATTCTTACCCGTTGCATCCGCGAGGGCATCGTTGGCCGCGTGGAGACAGGCGCGCAGTCGATCCGTGACCGGGCCGTCCATGCGGTTATAGGTCTCAACGAACGTCTTGACGATCATTCTGCTGGCCGTATCGCCGCTGACGTGCCCCCCCATCCCATCTGCAAGCAGCAACACGTCAGCGGCGCCGGGACCACCGCCCTCGATCAGGCCGTAGTCGTCCTCCTGGCAATCCCGGTCGCCGGTGATCTGCCCCGCGGCGAATCGTCCTTCCAGTCGGCTCATTGCGGTCCTCCGTGCCAGCGTAAGAACACTGAGCGTTGACAGCTTTCTTTCAGAGCCTGAGAGTGCGGGCAACACGAAACCCGCTCAGGTTGCTCCGGTAACCGGCCGAGTTCCGGTAACGAAGCGCCGACCGGAGGAAGCCGGGACCGTTGAACCAGGAGCCTCCGCGCAACACCCGCTTCGAGCAATCGCCGGATTCCCGCGTCCCGCCATCGACCGGAGCTCCCGAATAGCTCCCGTTCCAGCAGTCCGCCACCCATTCCCACACGTTCCCGAGCACGTCATGCAGCCCGAATTCATTCGAGACGTAGCTGCCTACCGGCGACGTACGATAAGCCTTATCGTCGCACGACGCAACCACCCACGAACTGTTATACTGCTGTGCCTCCTCGTCGGCGCCGTTTGCATATCCACACTGGTCCTTGGACGATTCACCCCAATAACGCGCGGTCGTCGTGCCCGCACGCGCCACGTATTCCCATTCCGACTCGCTCAACAACCGGTATGAATGTCCGGTCTTGTCCGACAGCCACTTTATATACTCCTGCGCATCAAACCAACTCACATTGATGACCGGCCGGTTGCCGCGACCCCATCCTTCGTCTTCAGGCATATATCCATTACATCCGCCGGCATTTGCGCATGCATCCCACTCGCCGAAAGTGACCTCATACAACCCCACGGCAAACCGGTAATCAATCCTCACGTTCTGACGCGGACCCTCGTTTTCGTCCCGGTCCACCTCACTTCCTGGCGAGCCCATGCGGTATGAACCGGACGGGACGATTACCATCTCCGGACACCGCGCGCAGTCGCGGAATACCCTGCCCACGGCCAGGCGACCGCCCGGTTCTGCTTCCTCGCGCAATGCCGACAGTCGACCCTCCGCTTCGGAAAGCACGGACGCATCCGCGCCAACGACCCGCAGCGAATCCACGTATTCTTCAGCGACAGTGAAAGCGCCAGCCCGTAACGCAGCCTCGAATCTCTCCTTATATGCGGCTATCCGGGCCTGCCGGCCGAGCTCCGCCTCACGCTCCGCCTGCCGCCGCTGCCGGTCAGCGCTGCGCGCAGACGCCAGCCGGGCCTCCAGACTTTCCAGCACGGGTGCATCGGGCCGCACCTGTCGGATCCGTGAGACGAAACGCTGCGCACTGTAGAACTCCTTTCTGGCCAACGCAGCGTCGAATATCCTCTCGTAACGGCCAATAACACGATCAAGCCCGGCCTCCGCCGCGGGATGCCCCTGCGACAATTCCAACACCTCCTGATACTTCTCCCACGCATTCGCGCCGGCGGGACTCGTCAGACGGTCCGATGCCAGGTCCTCCCTTGCTGCGTTCAACAGGACCGATATCCTTTCGTCGCGTTGACGTGCTTCTTCCTCCCGCGCTGCTGCCTCGGTGTCGCTCTCGGTGTCGCTCCTGCTTTCCACTTCCTGGATTACGGGCTGCTGCTCTGTGGGATGTACGTATTCGTGGACAAAATAAACACCCGGAATCAGAAGAGCCAATATTGCCACCCCGCCGGCGACCAGGCTGCCGATCCTTTTCACGCGACTCAGCGGTATTTCGACACCCAGCCATGCAAGCGGCCCCTCAGGCGGATCCGGCAGCGGTTCAGGCCGTTCACCTTCCAGGGCTCCGCGCCACGCTTCCACGCTTTGAGGGCGTTCCCGTTCATCCACGCGCAACGCCCAGTCGATCGCCGACAGGAATTCATCGGTTGCCTGATTCCGGCACCGATCAACCGCCGGTTCCAGAGGATCCACCCGCACACGATCCGTCGCATCGTACGGCACCCGACCGGTCAACGCGTGGTAACACACCGCACCAAGCGCATAGATATCCGTCCACGCGCCCTGGTTACCTCGCTTCGAGTACTGCTCGATCGGCGCGTAGCCCGGCGTAATGATCGACGTCACCGAGCGGCTCTTCGAACCGATCGCCTGGCGCGCCGCGCCGAAGTCCAGAAGAACCGGCGACCGGTCCTCGTCGCGAAGGACGATATTTCCAGGCTTGATGTCACGGTGCAGGAAATCAGCGCCATGCACCACCGCCAGGCCGCTCAGAATGGGATACAGGATCTCCTTGAGTTCAGCCTCCTTCAACGGACGATTGTTCTTAAAAAACTCCGCCAGGGTCATTCCTTCCGCGTATTCCATCACGATATACGCGGTGCCGTGCGCCTCGAAGAATCGGTGCACCTTGACTATGTTGCGATGATCGAACCGCGCAAGCGTGCGCGCCTCGTCCAGAAAACGATCCAGCCCCCACTTGAAATCTTCTCGATAATAGCTGGCCTTCGGTCCGACGCTGTTGCCTTGCGTCCGGGCGGCGATATCGTCCGGCAGGAACTCCTTGACGGCAACGTTCTTGTCGAGGTTGTGGTCAAAGCCCAGGTACGTTATGCCGAAACCCCCAGTGCCCAGTACCGCTACCAATTCGTACTCCTGGAGCCGGTACTCCCGGGGCAGCGCGTTGAGGGGGTGTTGAGCTTCGTTCACGTTGTGTTCCTTACGGTGGGTTCTTCTGTAGAGTCAACCTACCGAGCGCGGATCCGGTACACGTGCGACCGGATCTGTATGTGGCGGCAACCCGAATCAAACCGAATCTACAATATAATATCACACTTTCTTAAGGCAACCATTGGATTTCTACCGAATTTCGCGCTCGATCTTCTCAGGTTATCGCCCGTTGTTCAACCTGCCCGTGTATGCGTGATCCGGTATAATTCGCTGGGGAAGTAAAAGACGTACTGTGGATGGTGGTAGGACGCGATGGTAGAACACGATCGATATGGGACCACAAACAGACAAGGGGCCAAGCCGTTAGACATAGCCCCTGGACTTCAAATTGACGGACGTTCGATATCCACTACTCGATGATCCACGTGCCGAAGTTTTCGAATTCCACGCCACGGTTGTAACGGGTCTCCGACCACGTGCTGAATTCGAGTACGCCGGTCGCTGGGCGACGGTGGGTCCACCGGTGCAGGTTTCCCTTGAGCCGGTCGCCCGGCTTCGGTGAGGCCATACCCAGCGTCCGCCAGGGAATGGCGAATTCAGCCGACCATGAATCCGCTTCCTTCCGGGTAGCGGTTCGATATTCCCCGGACCACATGGAATCACGACCGTAAACCTCCCGTCCGGTGGCAATATCGCTTCCGTGTTCACTTCGTCCCGTCTCGGTCCGCGCGTCCCAGCGCGCATTCGCAAGATCCAGCCGGATATGAAAATAGGCCTTAATCCCCTCGTCGGCGGCCACGACCACCTCCACCTGATCGGCCCGACCGCCCAGATCGGTAAACAGGGCCGGGTGGGTCTTATCCATCTCGGGTTCATTACAGTGAAAAGCAACGTAAAGCGATGTATCATCGTACGTCATGAGCGCCTCGGTAACCGTCTCCAGCCGTTTCGCCCGAGCCGCGACGTAGTTGATAAAGGAACCCGAACACCCCGCCTCGTTCCAGGCTTCGTCCGTCAAGACCCCATCGATGTCAGGCGCCGCTGCGCGCAGGCGGGGAACCCGCAACGCCCTGGGTTGAATCGGCCGTGCCTCGGCCCGTACCTTTCCGAGGTGGCCCTTCCGGGCAATTTCGTCTACGTCAAAACCCAAAGGCCTTCCCTGCGCGACTTTCTCCTTTGCAGACCTGAGGGCGCTCTCCAAAAAGCCGGGCAGGTTCCGTCCATTCCACCAGTCCATGCGCTCGCTGTAGAACCATACGTAACGGTCACTGCTCTTGAGCGCCCAGTAAGCATTGTGTTCCACCCAGAGCGCCCGTTCCTCGGGCGAGACGTAGGTCGCCTCGGTATGGTTGGCCATGGTGCCGCACAGATGGTCCCCGTAAACGGCATGCCCTGCCTGAACCTGCCGGCGGTACTTGCCGCGAAGCTCCGGGGGAATCAACGCCAGTCCCGTCTGATGGATGCCATGATACGCCCGGAAATAGTGCAGTTCGTTGTTGTTATAATAGGACTGCTCGTCCCCGTCCACGATAATGGTTTCCGGTCCGGCGGCCTCGAGCATGCCGTTCATGAACGCGGGCAGGAGGCCGTAATAGTCCGACTTGAGTATCGCTTCCCGCCTGGATGGGTCGGTCTCCAGCGCGGCCTCCTGAAAACGGGGCATCGACGTCCAGAAGAGGGTGAGAATCACCGGATCGGGAAATTCTACCTGGATCCGGTCCATATACTGCGCGCCCCGTTTCCGCACGATCCGCTCGTATTCGGCGAAGCTCTTCTCCTCCCTGTGCTTCTGCCACTCATATTTCCACGCGCAATACGGCCGACCCCAGTATACGAACTCCGGATCGAAAGCAAGGCCCACGCAGCCTCCCACCCTTGCGGCCTTCGCGCACCAGCCGATATTTCGCAGAAACGGGCTGTTCTCGCCCCAGAGCGAATCGTCGAACCAGTCCACGTTGTCGTCGCAGTGGAAGTAGATGAAATTCTCGGTGAACTTCCGCCACACGATCCTTCCCATTGCTTCGATTTCCGCTTCGGCGGCCGCTTCGTCCAGGTCCACCATATAGAACGTATGGCCGAAGGTCGGGCGGATAAAGATTCCGTCGAAAGGACGTTTCTCCATCTCGCGGATATGCTCCGCCACATAACTCGGCGGCCTCAGGTCCCACCCCATCTTGACCAGTTTCTTCGGAACCGTACCGCAGTATACGCTTGGGGTCAACGTAACCAACAGCACGAATATCAGTGAGCATACGATAACCGTCCACTGCGTCATTTCGCACCCCCTTGTCTGAGAAGCTGTCTTAAAACTCCCAGCGGTCTTCGCGCGGCTGCAAAAGCGTCGGTCGGCGTTGGTCAAACCCACCCGTCCTACGAGATCGAGGCTGCGCTTGCTCGCCTCTCATAGCCGGATTTGCCCGCCTTGACCGCCGCTTTTTCGCTCGCGCTCGGGAACTCACTGGTAATTTTAAAACAGCTTCTGAGCTTCCCTGCGTGCATTGAAAAACCCCTGGGTATGGGGAACTGCCGGGAAAGACGGACCTCGAAACCGAAATCGTTGCGTTCGTTTTTGCAGAACCGAATTCAGTAAGCGACGACGCGCTGTTTTTTCAATATATGAGCAGATATTCACGAAACAAGGGTTTACGCCAGATCGGCATAAACCCTTGAAATAGTGGTCGGGGCGCCCGGATTCGAACCGGGGGCCTCCTGCTCCCGAAGCAGGCGCTCTACCGGACTGAGCCACGCCCCGAATTCGACTCTTAAAATACAAGAAACCGCCCGGGTGGCAAGGAAATTCTCCAAATCGGCGAGCGGGACCCGGTCGGTCCAAAACCGTCCACACCCCCGGACACAAAGGCAGTGACTGCGATTCAACGTCTGTTTTCCGACAGCCTCTCCAGTACAACCACGATCGCGAATCCCGCCAACGCAAGTCCGGTGGCGACGGCCAGATCCCCGTCAATTGACTGGGGCAGGACGTTAATCTGCATAAGAGGCACTCCGGCGCCGCCCAATTCGGGAGGCGGTGAAATCTCCGCTTTCCAGGGCCAGACCTTCCGCAGGGAACCAGCCATCAACCCGGTCAACGCCGCGATGGTAACATCATGGTGTCGCTTGAAAATCCAGGCCAGAACACGCGCAACACTCAGGATCCCGACGGCAGCGCCCGACGCGAAAACGAAAATCGTAAAAAGGTCCCGGTCGTTCAATGCCGCCAGGAGATACTCGTACTTGCCGAGCAGAACCAGAATGAACGAACCGGAAATGCCCGGCAGAATCATCGCCGATATGGCAACAATGCCACAGATGAAAAGGAACCAGGGCGAATCCGGCGTCTTCACCGGTACGAGGCCGACGACAACAAAGAAGAGCAAACCGGAAACCACCGCGGCGATCCAGGTCGGTCCGCGCCAGGCGACCACCCGCTTCCGCACGACCAGGACGGACGCCGCAACCAGTCCGAAGAAAAACGCCCAGATCAGGTCCGGTTGATGCTGGAGCATCCACTGAATCCCGCGCGCCAGGGTTACCACCGCCAGCAGAATGCCGGCGAGTACCGCGCCCAGAAAACGCCACCGAACCCTGTTCAGCGCTTCACCGAATCTAAACCCGAGCAGCAATGCGGCAAAGCGGCGATCCACGGAACGGATGGAATAAATCAACTCCTCGTAGATTCCCGTAACGAACGCGATCGTGCCGCCCGATACACCGGGAACCACGTCCGCCGCACCCATACAGACCCCGCGCAGGCCGAGAGTCACATAGTTCCTCCAGCTTCGATACGGGAACGTCGTTCGTATCCCTCCCACGGTTTCCTCGCCTCCCGGGAATCGACGTTACAATCTTAAGAAGCTGTCTTAAAATTCCCAGCGGTCTTCGCGCGGCTGCAAAAGCGCCGGTCGGCGTTGGTCAAACCCACCCAAG
>JAPPJY010000041.1 GCA_028874335.1 Gemmatimonadota bacterium
CTAAAGACCTTCCGATTCGTGGCGTTACCAATGTCACCAGGCAGACGAGTATTGGGTCCGGGAGGAATTGGGATCTCGCTCCCAGGCTTATATTTCGGGACGCTACCAGTACCCGTGTTTCCGAACAGTTCCGCTACTTCGCCAAGCAACATCGACTTTCCTGTGCCTGGAGGACCGGAAAGCAATACGTTTCGGCGTCTCTCTAGTAACTCGAGTAATGTTACTGCATCCATCATTTCGGATACCGCCTTTTTGACTCAAGATCGAAAAACGCTGATTTTACGCCAGAGCGAATCCACGCAGTCGCGAACTCTCTTATCGTTGGATCCCAATCGTGACTGAGTAGGCTGTGCTCAGTGGTGAAGTGAAGTCGAATAGTGCCATTCTTCTGTTGGAAAAGCATAAACACAGAGCGCCCGCCGACTGGATCATCCTTGATCAGATCGTAAATACCCAATCTTGAGATCTGCGCGATTCTTGCTTCATTTGGTCGCGCGTCTGTTGAAGGCCATACTTCCAAAATTGCGCTTTTTTCTTGTCCAAATTGCTGCCATTGTACACGGCCACTCAGAATCTCAATCTCTCTGTAGACACCCTTTGATTTTCGAGCCTCGCCGCGCCGGTTTGGAAACACCAGCTTGAAAAATGGCCAGAATTCTGATTCAGGGCGGAATCGTAGATCTCGTGCGCCGCCTCCGGTTGGGGAATCATTCGAACGGGCCGCAAACTTCCGTCGGTCACCATCTTCGATATTCTGAAAAAGGACTCGAACTACTATGAGGTCGTCACGATTCATCGATACCGTCTCGAAACGGTAGAATTGACGCCACAAACTCAGAGCTCAGATAGCCAATTGCTCCGAGCGCCTTGGCATTACTTACTCGCTCTTCTTCGTGCGAACTCGACTCACCAATTGACCGGTTCCACGTGTGGAATAGCAGGTCAGACGTAACAGTTGACTTTTCCTCACCGACTAGAGCCGGCTGTCGACGATCCAACAATGGGAAATCTCTCAACATTAGTCGCAAGTCCGAACTTACACAACCATATGCGTTCGCGACAAGAACATCCGCTTCGGCGCGCAGGTTGCTTATATGCCAAAGGAGCTCAAATGAAGCTTTGTTACATGCATCTAATAGAGAAAGCTCACGGGCGATTGCAATTAACCTTCGCGCAGATGAGCTCTCAATGTTCAGATCCGGTAGCCGGACGGAAATTAGTACAAAGTAATTGACAGTAGTTGTAACGACGCGACGGAGAAGCCAGTCAAACGGAAGTGAGTTCACGATTGACAACCAAAGAAAAAGCCTCTCTTGTGTTGGGTCGTTCGGAAACTCGATCGTGGGCACCTTATTGCCACACACAAGGTTTGGCTTAACAAGTGCCGCCATCATTGACCGTTCGTTGGTTTGACCAGTGATATCGCAAAAGCCGGCTCTCATTTTCCCGACTCGTTTCAGTGCTTGCTCTGAAATGTCGTCTAATGAAATCCAAAACTGTGGTTCGATTTGACTTTTACCTGGCGGCAGGTTTCTCCATTTTGCGCTTCGGCCTTCGCCGCTGACGTAGGATTTGCAACCTAGCCGGTGTGGCTGAACCATTCTTCCTTCGATTACCGGGAAGTATCCGGGCTTAGCCGATTTAACGAAAGAACTGCGACCGTGGGTCATATCTACTTCGCGACAAAACACTGGGTACCAAGATGAGCTTTCATCGCTTGGTGGTACTGCTGTCAGCTGCATCTTTTTAAACAGCCGCCACTCATTGAGTGTACGTACCTCAGGTAGTGTTAGGTCAGGACGGATTTTTCTGAGCATAATAATCGGTAGCTCGACCGCGCGCCCGTCGACTACTACGTCGTTAGATGTCCGTGCATGGACAATACTAATGCTTTTGTCGATTGGAACTGAACGCGATCGTTTTGAGTAATTGACTAAGAGAAACTTAAATCGAGTGTCGATCGAAAAGTGACGAGCCCTATTGTCCATAATTGTAATAGACACGGATTTCGAGCCGGCGACGAGTTGCTCTCGCAAATACCGAGTATTAAGTGACCGGATGAGGCCGGCCGGGACAAGCAAAGCACCGCTGCCGCCTTGGCGGGTTAGGCTAAGCGACAGCTGCGTAAAGGCAATATAAAGATCCCTATCGCCACTAAAGGAAGTCGAGTATTGCGCCGAAAGCTGCATAGCAAGCTGCGCTCTCTTTTGCTTGGCTGCTTCATAGCCAGACAATGATAAACCCTCGTACCCCTCACCATAATGGCGGTCCCATCCATTCGCCTTAATGAACTCATGTCGCGTCAGCTTCACTTTTTCCCAGGGTGGATTGCCCACTACAATGTCAAATCCGTCCGTCGCCAGATCAATCCACGCACTATTCGAAACCAGTAGGCTATCCTGCACTTTCCATTTTTTGCGCATGTAGATGAGCGCCTCGAGATCGTCCGTAAGCGATGACAGCGACAGCATGGTCGCCCTTAGAGCCGAAGGCGAAAGGTCTGCAGCGTAGACATTATGGCGGAGCCAATGCCTGGCCGGAATTTGGCCAGTACTGCATGCGACTATCGACGCGGCTATTAACAGCATTCCTGAACCGCACGCCGGATCAATAACTGTAACTTGAGGCGCGAGTTTTTCTTCTATACTACGTGCCAGATGAAGTGCAAGGCGGAAGTCCGTATGGTATATTCCGTGGCTTCGACGATAGTCATCATCGAATGATTCGCGCGCAAGCGCGCTCAAGCAAAGTGCGGGATGGATACCAGTTTCAAGGATAGCACGAACAATGGCGCGAGCATCCATCGTCAGCCGCGTTGGTTTCAATATCGGGCAAATCCCAAAGGCTGCTTGGAATGCTTCAAGGTCAAAGCCGCCGAAACATGACGCCGTTGCCTCCAAGAGCTGTATTCGCAACTCAGTTCGACCGCTTGACTGCTCTTGAAGAAGATCCCCAATCACAGAGTCCACACAAGCGAGACGACTGTTCTCCGCGGTCTTAAAGCGTTTCATAATCCTTCCTGGCAGTTGACGTCGGCTTTTTCGATGGAGAAGAGCACCTCGCCGACTTCGGATGCGGCCTCGCTTGCTGCGCGATTTGGTCGATAACGGCCGACTCGATCTATTTCAAACTTGGTGACCGTTCCTAGAACCGTAAGAACACTTAGAAGCGTAGCCAAGGAAACATGGCCTTCAGTGCTGTACGACAGAAAGATCCTACGAACTGGCAAGGCCTTCACGAGGCGCTCTATAGCCTTGGCTGCCCGCGATTTGTAACAATAGTCAGAAGCCTTATCTTGCCAGGGGCGAATCCCACAGACACCTTTAACTTTCGGCTCGTCTCCCAATGCTATCGTCTCTAAAATATGGTAATAGGCGGCGTATTGGCGTTTCGTGTAGGGCGGATCAAGATAGACAGTGTCTTTAGATTTACACTGAAGCTTAAGGACATCCACCGTCGTCATGGTCACTCTAGGACCGTTCTTTGGGATTATGCGTGGAAGTAGAGTCAAAGCATCAAGTGATTGACGCTGCCACTTCGATAGAAAACAGCCATAGGTCCCGGCGGTATTTGCAACTTGGTTTGCAGACCCCATTAGGTCAGCGAGTAGGACGTTTTCCTCCGCACGATTTATTAGAGAACTATCCTTCCAGATCCTAATTCTGTCCCTAATCGCATCGATCTTTTGCGCATTAACCTCAGTAAAATACATGCGCGAAACTGAACCATAGCGCGATGATGCTGGACTGTATTCGCGCCAGACGAACCCATTGACCGGTTGCAATGCGTTAAGTTTCGCAATCGCGTTTCTGTAACCACCCAGTTGTGCAAAGTCGGTATCCTCACGGGAGATTACACGTGCATATGCCATAATGGCGGACGAAGTGAGGTGGTCGTTTACAGTTACATCCCATCCTGCACGCGAAGCAGCTTGGGCAACCGCACCAGTCCCGCAAAAGGCATCGATAAACACTCCACCATCGGGTTCGCCAATTCGTCGCAAGATTGAATTCGCAATGCGAGCTTTGGAACCTATATAACGAATAGACGCCAAGTCCCAGTTCTCCGCAAATCTACAACTATCTCCTCTGCTACGTTGTTCGTCTGGTTACTTGTCGACGTATTTCCACCGGTGTCTCTTCAGGCGGAGACAGGCCGTCATCCGGCAAAAAAGATTGAGTCTGGCGCATCACCTCCAAACAACTTCCGTTTGCGATGACTTTGCCATCTACGGAGCCGATGTTTTACCTGGCTCTCAATACTAGGCCAGAACATCCGGAATGGCTTGCCACATTCACAATCATCAGTCCCCCAGATATCAAACCGTACGTCCACGACCTTTGTAAACAGGATTGAATATCGCCAAAAATCCTCGTTTTTCTCGGATTCAAACATTTGCCTGAACCAGTGTTCCGCCCATACGTTGCGCTCATAAGCGTAGATTGCAGCCGCGTGAGCTTTTCCAATGAAGCCAGCTGTATTCCGGTAGGAGGCAAGAACATCGTCCACGTATGAATTGCGTGTTGAAAACCCTGCCACCATAAGCGCCCGACAGATTCTCACCGGCTCCCGTGTTCTCAACTGTTTCCCAATATAGCTCTGCAAAACTGCATCCCTGCTATTCCTGAGGGCTGCGAGGACTTCGAGCGAAAGATTATAGTCGTTTCCACATTCGTCCAAGCGCTTGAAACGTAGCGCATTCAATTCTGGGCAATCTTTAGCCGACCAGATCGTCATGGCACTATACGATGTATGAGTGCCACCAAAAGTGCCAGCGATTAGCGGCCGGATGTCCGCTAGCCGGGTGAATAAGCAGGCCGCCTTTCTTGGGCTCTTTGCAGACAGCGCATGAGCAAACAGATAGGCGACATTGCAAACTTCAGCCAATTTGGCGGCAGGCAGGGTGATCAACAACTCGTTCCACATTGTCGCCACTTTCCAATCCGTCGCTGCAATCGCATCCATCTCGTCCATGCGGATCCCATTGAGAATGATCCGGGCTTTTTCCTGCGTCAGATCTGCCTTGAATGCTACGAAAGCTTTGAGAACATCGTTCCTCCTCCGCGCAAAAGCTTCATCCGTGTCAGAAAACCGTGTCGGGGTCTCAAGAGTATAATCCGAATCAGGCATTCTATCTGATGCATTGTAAGGGGTTGGCTCCTTGTGGTCCCTAAGCGACAGATCAATCTCGATGTTCGGAATTGGATGGTCTGACGGTAGGTCAATAATCCTTAGCATCGAAGCACCAACGCGATTAGCGATATCTCCTTTGGCTTGGTCATTCAGTCTCTTCGCCGCCCACCCGTAAAACTGTGGGGATATACGCTCTATCGCCTGATCGTATGGGATCATGTTTTGCGCGGTTGCCTCCAAGATAACGGCCGAGCCAAACCAAGCTTCGTCGTGGCAATCCGATGGCAATTGCGCCCCGCTCCATCCACTTTGCAAGACCAAATCTATAAGTTGAATATTGCCAAGCTTCGCGATTAGACGGAGTGCCAGTGCGCGCACGCACGCATGGTCAGAGCAAACACACGGGCGAAGGATCTCCATTGCCCCGTCAGATATCCGTGTATCCGTGTTTGCACCAAAAGCAAGGATTCGGAATTGTCTGAATTCGTCTTCTTCTTCATTCGCTCTGCGTAGAGCCTTTTTGAATGCCCCTTCGTCGAGAGGTTTGACCACATCCATGAGATCGGCAAGAAAGGCATCCTCCCGCGGTTGGGAGTTAAAGACTTCAAGCTGCTCCGGTGCTGTCAAATGTGGGAAAGCCATGAATCTGCGGTATTGTGAGACAATCCACCGATCGTCCTCCTGCAGCGTATCATCTTCGTGACCGGCCGTTCCTGACTGGATATTCTTCACAAGCTCAAGCGCCTGGTTTCGCGTCAGAAGAGCACCATGCCTGCGGACTTCAAGCTGGCCTTGGTAAAGCTTAAACCCTTTTCTACAAAGCACGTCTACGATGAATTCTCGGTGTTTGTCAACTGCGACTTGCGGATAAAAACGCGCCACGCCTAGACACGCCAATGAAAAGAAATGGTCCTCTGACGAACTGCCGTTGGAGACGCGGATCTTGGACACATCGATTGCTGCATAGTTTTCAGCGGTACCCGCGATATTTCCAGGCTGTTCACTGTGAGGATCACAGGGATCAGACTCGCAGAATTTCTCAACTAGGCGCCAACCCTCCAATCGGGGTCTATCGCCGCGGAGTTCCGCCACGAGTCTTTCAGCCCTCCTGGCATCGCGTGGGTCACCGGTAGCTTGCAGCAAACGCACTAGTGCCGACTTCCCAGTAGGGGATGCGTCTGGTGCTTCGAAAATGCTGCATGCCAACAAGATGGCCTCTCGGGCTTCCAACCAGTCGGTCCCATTGAACCTGACAAGCTGCATGAATTCCTTAGTTGGCGCTCCAAGATCAAAGTTCAAAGCATTGGCGAAACTCCATTGTACAAATCCTGAGGCGAAAGGCGCAACCTGCTTGCCTGCGATTAATTTGAAGCCGAAACGCATCAGAATATTCAGGTTCGCTTCATCATTTATCTGAAGAGACTCAAGGAGTTTTTTTTCTGCAGTCGAGAGAGAACCCAACCTTTCATTGATCTCTTGCTTTTTTTCCTGTCGCTCAATCTCAACTTTTTCGGCTGGGGCGTGGGACCGAATTGAAATCATGCCGCGTTCTGGCAATAGTGAGTAAAGTGACATCCACGATCGAAGATGTTCCGAGATTTCAGACCACGCCGCGTCATCGGTCTTTGCTGTGTTCAGTGCAGCCTCAAACCAGTCGAAATTTGGCTGGAGACCCCCGGCAAGGCAAAGATCGCGCGCGGCTATTGTGAACAGTCTTGGGTGCTGTCTTGCCAGTACCGCGAATCCGGAAAAATGGCTGGTGTTTGGGTTTTGCACCCCGGCGAAGGCACGAGCAACCGCCACGGCGATGTCATCTGGACAATCCTCATTCAAGAAGGCAATGGTCAACCCGGCTATGATTGCCTCTGCCGTCACATCGAGTGCACTAATCGGTTCGATCATACCAACCAAGGCTGTATCAAGGTCGTGTCCGTTACGATTCGCGATCTGCAGCCGATCTAACACAGAAAAACCGAGGGCCAACGTTAGGCCGTCATCGGCAAGCGCATAGCGGGTCGGATCTCCATCGACCGGCACGAAGAATCGACCGTCCGTAACAGCCTCTAGATCCCCCTCGAATATCTTCAGGTCATCAAGCTGACGCGCCGCAAGTCGGCATATGATTTCGTTCGCATGATTTCGGAGTATTTTTGCGAATTTATGTGCCGGCTGTGGTGATGAGGCGTCTAGTTGGCTCGCACGGATATGCTCAAACAGCAGTCGGCTGGCACTTAGTTCATCGAGATCCCTAATCTGGTCTTTCTCAAATAACTCCAATGCAATTCCGAGAAGTCTTGGATTCCTCAGCGATTTTGCGACTATTGCCTGCAGTTCAGCTTCCTTGATCCCATGTGCTGCCAGAATCTCATTGCGTTCTTCGCTGCTCCACTGCGGGACCTCAATCTCAGTGACGGGAAGATCTAGACGTGGTTTGATCCAGTCTCGAAAATAGAGCGACCGTGTCGTTATGATAAGACGGCCGCCGATGCAATTCAGTTTTGAACGCAAATCCTCCAAATGTCTCGCCCAGTCAACCTCCGGACGCTGATTAAGCCCGTCAATGAATACAACAAGCCGAGGCGAGTTAGGTGGTTTCTGAATACGCCATCGTTCCCATTTCCTACGCCATGACTTTGGTGCCCATTCTGATGGCCGACTGCCTGTCTGCTGCACAAGTTTGCCGATGATCTTTTCCTCAAGATTGTCTTGTATACTTACGTTTACGAAATCATCCGCGGTTAGTACGACCATCATTGGCTTTTCTTCAAGACAGAGCCAACTCTGTGCAACAAGCCATGACTTCCCGTTTCCTTCGTCGCCATGGACGGCCGCGACCGTCCCATCGGATTTTTCGGTCAGAAATGGTCTTAAACAATCGACCAGAGCATTCCTCTTTAACGTCTTGACACCTGATGAATCTTCGGGTGCCAGTGGTTGCCCAATGTATTGCTTGGCTAGCCTTTTTTGGGAGAAGACTGCAGTGAGCCATTCGCAATTGCCACTCTTTGCAACGCCCATGCCCAACAATGGATCTCTTAATGCCGAGCGAATTCTCTCAGAGTGGCGGGCAAACTCGAGGCGTTGTGTGATTACTCTTAGAGATGCCTTTACTCTGTCGACTTGGGCAGGGTCATTTATGTGGCTCGCCAGAAATGTCACTACGGCAGGCTCCGCCATCGCAAGTGCAACAGCCAATGGGGGAATGTCGATGTCGGTCCAGTCGAGTATCAATGTGCCAATCCCGGACCGTTCCCCAAACTTACGAAGATCGTCGGCAAGTTGACTCTTTACTGCGGAAGTCGCGCCAAGCACCCACAGATCCGTTTCGCTATCGCTGAAGGAGACCTCCGCGATCTTCGTAAGGATTTCGCCTCTTGAAATCGAGTCATCGTATCGTTTCGCTTCAAAACAGACGGTGTCATCGCTGTAGGCTGGTTTTCCATCGATGCCGAATTGAGATCCGCCCCCAGCAAGTCGGAACGGGATACCTGTAATATCGTTGAGTGCTACCGCAACAAGCCCTTCAAAGCCGCACTGGCCTGTCGGTTGCAACATACGCAGTATGCCTCTTAACTCCGTCAAATGCTCGCTTAGCGAACAGGAGATTTCAGCTTCCGGTTTCGTGACAGAGGCATCAACAACCTGTAACCGATTCGGACATTTAGAGTCATTTTTCATATTGTCGCTGTCCACACTTTGCTCATCACAAGACCAATAAGGGTGTCCAAGACTATGCCAAGATCCGCTTGCGTCTTCCAAGAGACACCAATCGTCAACAAACCAACGTCGGCGGCCGCTTTTCCCAGTAGCACAATTGCTATTTATTTTGCCATTCAATCCCCGTGATTCAGTTGATCCGTGCAATGTTTGTTCAATTGACCTTCAGCAACTCAACCTCGAAGATGAGCGTCGACCCGGGCGGGATGGCCGGATTCCCACGGTCGCCGTAGGCGAGGTCGGAAGGAATATAGAAGGTGAATTTGGCCCCTTCCTTCATCAGTTGCAGGCCTTCGGTCCACCCCCTGATGACGCGGTTGAGCGGGAACGTTGCCGGTTGTCCGCGCTTGAAGGAGCTGTCGAACTCGTTGCCGTCGAGGTGGGTACCGCGGTAGTGTACGGTCACTTTGTCCGTTGCGGAGGGCGACTTACCGGAACCCTCACGGGTTATCGTGTACTGAAGACCGCTGGGCGTTTCCACGACCCCGGTCTTTGTCCTGTTTTCCGCGAGAAACTGCCTTCCCTCCTCTTTGTTCTTCATCGCCAGGTCTCCAATGTTGGGTCTTGCGCCCCGCGCCTTCATCTGTTCCTGCTGCCGGTCGATCATTCTCTGCTTCAGCGACGCCATGGCGGCCTTGATCTCCTCTTCGTTCATGCGGCCGTCTGCCTTCGTTACCCGGTCCTTGACACCCATCGAGAACGCATCGGGATCCACTTCAATTCCGGCGTTCTGGCGCAGTCCGTTAACAATGTCCCTGCCCACGGCGTACCCGAGTGAATAGTTGAGTCTTTGGCTGTCCTGCACGTCTTTCTCCTGGCGAAAATCCAGCAAGGTCTGCTCGATTTCTTCGCGGGTGTAGACGGTCCCTCCGCCCGCCGCCGCTTCCCTGACGCCTTTTCCATATGCGTCGGCGTCGAGCGCAATCTGCGTTTTTTCCAGGCCTTTCGCAACTTCCTCGCCAATCGTGAATCCCAGGCTGTAGCTGGCTCTCTCGTCTTCCGTTGCCAGATCCTTCTTTTCCGCCTCGCAGGCGAAAAGAAGCAGCGAAACAAGCAATATCCATCCTTTTCTCATTGAACTCTCCTGACTGATGAGTGATTTTCCCGCCGCCCCCGCTCCATCTGCAACGGAATTCGCAGCGAGCGGCATCGTTCACAGCCCGCCGGCGAACGATGCCCGCTCAGCGGATGTAGATACCGCCGTTGGCGTCGATGATTTCGCCCGTGATGAAACTGCCCTGGTCGGAGGCGAGGAGCATCACCGCCCCGACCATTTCCTCGGCTCGGCCGACCCGCTTCAGCGGTGTGGCTTCTCCGAAGGACTCAAGCTGCTCCGGTGTAGAGTGCCGGTGCTGCATCGGCGTGTCGATCACGCCCGGCGCCAGGGCATTGACCCGGATACCGTAAGGCGCAAGTTCTTTAGCGAGTCCCCGTGTGAAGGTATTGACCCCGCCCTTTGCCGTGCCGTAGGGAAGCGTGCCTCCCCCTCCGCCTGTATGGCCCGCGACGGAGGAGATATTCACGATGGCGCCGGAGCCGTTCTCTTGCATGGCGGGAATGGCCGCGCGGCAGCATAGGAACACGCTTTTCAGATTGACGTTCATCATGTGGTCCCAGAGTTCCTCAGGGCACTCCGCAATGCGCGCCTTGTCCATCCACTGTCCGGCGTTGTTGATTAGCACGTCCAGCCCACCGCCGAAGATTTCCAGGGCATGTTCGACCATCTCCCGGACGTCCGCCGCGCTGCATACGTCTGTTTTCAGGATTTTGACGGGGCCTTCCGACGCCGCGGCCTCTTTGCAAAGCGCGTCCGCGCCTGCCCTGTTGCTGTTGTAGGTGGCCACGACAGAAGCGCCTTCGTCTGCAAGGGCGAGTGCGACGGCCCTGCCAATCCCGCTGCTGGCGCCTGTTACGATCGCGACTTTCCCCGTGAACTGCCCGTGGCTCATATCAGTCCTCTCTCCGCGTCGAACTCCATCGTTGTGCCGTCGGCGAGATCGTCTCAGTCCTTGTCAAAGAGCTTCTTCCAGTCCGAAAAGGCCATCTGTCCGCCGTCCGCAACGAGGGTCTGTCCGGTGATGAACCGGGCGTCGTTGGTGGTGAGAAAGTGTACGATGCCCGCGATTTCCTCGGGTTCGCCGTAGCGGCCCTGCGGTATCAACTTGAGGTAGTTGTCCAGGGTTTCCCGGTCGTCGAGCAGGTCGTCGTTCGCCGGCGTGTTGATGACGCCCGGGCATATGGCGTTCACTCGCACGTTGTGCGGCGCGAATTCTCCCGCGGCCGTCCGGGTAAAGGCGACAAGCGCCGCTTTGGATGAGTCGTACGCGGCGGAGCCCTTACTGGACACCAGGGCGTTGCGGGAGGCGATGTTGACAATCACGCCGTCGCCCCGCTCGATCATCCCGGGCGCGATCTCGCGGGTAAGGATGAACGGGGCCGTCGCATTGATCCGGTAGATTTCCTCCCATCGGTCCAGAGCGATGTCGACCAGGGGTTCGTAGCACCAGGCGCCTGCATTGTTGACGAGCACATCGATGGCGCCATGCGCTTTGACGAGCCCGGACACCCGGTCAGGGATGGCCTCGAGGTCGTTCAGGTCGAAGACGCACGGGATGGTGTTGGGTACGCATCCGGCCAGTTGCTTCAGCGCGCGCCCGGAACGATCCAGGGCGATGACCCGATGCCCCTCGTCGGAAAACCGCCTGGCAATGGCTTCGCCGATGCCGCTGGCGGCACCGGTAACCAAGGCCAGCGTGCCTGATCCATCCATGGATTGACGTTGATGCGTCATTTTTCGGGGACGTTCTATCGAATATTCGCCGTCTCGTTTTTTGCGTTTCGTATTCTCGTAGTCTCGCTCTTGGTCTTTCGCCGTCTCGTATTCTCGTAGTTTCGTCTTTCGTATTCTCGTAGTTTCGTCTTTCTTATTCTCGTAGTTTCGTCTTTCGTAGTCTCGTAGTCTCGCCTTTTTGTCTTTCGTAGTCTCGCCTTTTTGTCTTTCGTAGTCTCGCCTTTTTGTCTTTCGTAGTCTCGTAGTTTCGCGTCTTTCGTATTCTCGTAGTCTCGTCTTTCGTATTCTCGCAGTCTCGCGTTCTTCGCAGCTTCTTACAGCCATCCCGCAACGGTCCACATCGCGCTGAGGCGGCCGAAGGAGGCGTTGAGTAATCCATCGGCGTCGGCCACGGGGTCGCCGCCGTAGTACCGGTTGAATTCGGCGCGTATGCGCTCTTCCAGGCCCGTGGTCGCGTTCAGCGGGATGTCAACCCAACCGCTTCCGGTTTCGGCGCTCTCGCGCAGCGCCACCCACGTTTCATAGTCCAGCCGTCCGCCCTCCGCGCCGTACCGGGGGCTGACGTTCCGCGTGACGGCCGTGTGGAGACTCTCCATAATGGCGGCTTTGGCCACGTCGTCGTGGCTGGAAATCCTGTACTCTTTGTAGGGGTTTTCCCAGGCGATCGGAGGGTCCGTGTCCACCTGTACCCTGGCGAGGACCCGTTCGCCGTCGACTTCCTCGTGGATTTCCCGGATGGGATAGGCGTTGCGCCCGCCGGAACCGTAGAGGGTCAGTTCGCTGCCTGACAGGTAGCCGTTGACCGCCTCAATGTCCCAATTCATGCCGGATGCCGCGCCGGGTGTGGTGGGCATTTCGTAGATGCACGCCACGTCGTTCTCGAATTCGATCACACCGCTTTCCCACCAGCGGGTTTTTTCGTCTCCGCCGCCGTAGTTTCTGTAGGGCGGAACCTCGACGGCCTGGGCGTAGCCCATCGCGCGTTCAGGCTTGCTGTTCAGAATCATGCGGACGGCGTTCAGGCCGTGGTAACTGCCCGCCGGATACCGGAGACGCGCGTGGGTAAGCCTTCCCAGGACGCCGGCACGCGCGATTTTCTGTTTGAGTTGCTCGTTGGGCCAGAGCCAGACGTTTTCCGCGACTTCCCATTTCAGACCCTTCTCGCTTGCCATGCGGGCGATGGCGTCACCCATGTCCAGCGTAAGCGCGTATGGGATCTCGGTGATGATGTGACAATCGTGTTCGATGCCCGCAAGCGCGGCCACCGTCTGGCCGTCGGTGGGGAGCAGGACGAAAAAGACATCGGGTTTCTGTTCCTTCAGCAGGGACTCGATGCACGTGTAGCGCGCGGGAACGTCGAACAACTCGCCCGCCTCGTGCAGTGCTTCCTCGCCGGCGTCGCAGATGGCGCAGAGGTCGTACAGGTGCGAAAGTTTCTTTATCGTTGCAAGGTAGCCTCTGGCGCGGGAGCCGGCTTCGACGCCGACACCGGCAACCGCCATCCGCAACGTGGGCATGGGATGGGTTCCTCGAGTTGATCCGCGATTAACCCGCAGCTCTACGCTCTCTTGATCTCAGCCACGGATCTTTCGCAGTTCTGTTTTTCGTATTCTCGCAGTTTCGTAGTCTCGTAGTTTCGCAGTTTCGTAGTCTCGTAGTCTCGTAGTCTCGTAGTCTCGTAGTTTCGTAGTTTCGTAGTCTCGTAGTTTCGCCGTCTCGTATTTTCGTAGTCTCGCCGTCTCGTATTTTCGCAGTCTCGCCGTCTCTCAGTTTCGTAGTCACGTAGTTTCGTGTTCTCGTAGTTTCTCTCAGACATAGTCTTCCGCGCGGTCCCGCGGGACGAAACCGAGCACCTCCCTGGCGTGGCCCATGTCCACCCAGCAATATTTGTTGTTGGAAATGCTGTAGAAGATATCGAAACGGAGATCGTCAGGTGCATTGATACAGTCTTCGGTGATCTTCACGACGTCGCGCTGGCTGCACCAGACGGCGGAGAGTTCGGGACTGGCCGGCCGGTCTTCGGCGTTTACCGCCCCGATGCGCAGCGAGATGCACGAGAGCCCGTGTGCGTCCGAGTAGAATCGGCAAAGGGCTTCACCCCAGACCTTGCTGGCGGAATAGGGTTCCGTGGGCCACGTGGGGTGTCTGTGCGTGACGATGGGAATGGGATCGGGAATGTCGTCGTACCGGCATTCCTTGATGGCCCTGTAGGGTTCTTCGGTCTGATAGCCCCAGTTGGTCATGATTGAGCTCGCGTAGATGATCCGCCTGACGCCCGCGAGGCGGCAGGCTTCGAAGACGTTGTAGGCGCCGATCACGTTGCTGTTCAGTATGTTGTCCCAACCGGCTTCTGGCCGTGGGTCGGCGGCCATCTGGACGACGGTGTCCATACCGTCGACCGCGTTTCGCATGGCGTCCATGTCCGCGAGATCGGCAAGGTGGAATCTGTCGTCCGGGATGTCGAGCACCCGCCCGTCGGGCGCCCGGTCCGATGGATAGCGCCTGCGCGCAAGTGCATAGGTGTCGTATACGTCGGGCGACCGGGCGAGATGGTCGTAAATGGCGCCGGGGATCAGTCCGTATACGCCGGTGACGAGAACTTTGCGGGGCGGCATGTCACCTCCATCGAGGGATGTGTTGGAGATAGGACCGGAAAGAGTCGAATATGAGGAAGCACCTGATAAAGCGATTAATAATTAACGACTTGTACACACACTTCGGGAAAACCGGGCATGTCATGTCGTCCCCGCCGCCTTGTTTCCAACGGCGAGTCAAGTTAACGCAAGCACGTGAAACAGGAAAGAGAAAAACCCACTGCCTGCCTCGCGGACGGGTTCCTTGCAGACAGCTGAAATCCCATGGATTCCGGTCTTCAGACTCCCGCGAATGCCGTCCGAACGACACGCCGTAGCGTACCCGATCCCGGTGCGGCGGTCCGCGCAATCCGGGAGGGGTTTAATTTCGTTGACACACGGCGCGGCCCGTCCCTATTTTACCGTTACGGCTTGCAGGACGGTGCCGTTCCGTGGCATATCCCCTGCTCCCGATATCCCCGTCGGGAATCGTGTTCTGTCCCGGACATCAGTTGCCTGAATTCGGCAGTCGAGTCGCGTGCCGGATCTCTTCCTCCCGCGGCCATTGCCCCTTTTTCTTCTTCCCAACTGTACCCCGGAGTCAATCAGAAAAATGAGATACAGGCGGATTGTGCTTAAGTTGAGCGGCGCGGCCGTGGCGGGCGACCGGGAATTCGGATTTGACCCGGTTGCGCTGGAGTACATTGCCGATGAAATCCTCGCCGTTCACAGGCTGGGCGTCGGCGTTGGCGTCGTCATCGGCGGAGGAAACATCTTCCGAGGGATGCTTGGCGCGCAGTGGGGCATCGAAGAGTCGGAGGCTCACAACATCGGAATGCTCGGTACCATCGTCAACAGCCTGATGTTGCGCGGCGTGATGACCGCCAGGAGCGACGCCGAAGTACGCGTGATGACGGCGATTCCCATCAACGCGGTCGCCGAACCGTTCATCCGGCTGCGCGCCATCCATCATATCGAAAAGGGATATATCGTCATCTTCGCCGGTGGCATCGGCAATCCGTACGTTACAACGGACTATCCCGGCGTGCAGCGGGCCCTCGAAATCCGGGCCGACGCCATTCTCTTCGCAAAACACCAGACCGCCGGCGTCTATACCGACGACCCGAACAGGAGTCCCGATGCGCGGTTGTATCGCAGCGTCGGCTACGACACCGTCGTCCGGGAAAACCTGGGCGCGCTGGACCAGTCCGCGGTGATTCTCGCCCGGGACAACCGGCTCCCCATCCATGTCTTCGATTTTGACAAACGCGGGACCATGCGGCGGATTCTGGAGGGCGAGGACCAGGGCACGGTGATCGCGCACGGTTCCGAAGACGAGTTGGAATAGGAGCAGTGCCTTAAGAAGCTGTCTTAAAAACCCCAGCGGTCTTCGCGCGGCTGCAAAAGCGTCGGTCTGCGTTGGGCAAATCCACCCAAGAGTGGCGAGGGGCGCGCAGCCACGATACATTAGTATATGGGCGAATTAGCCCGCCTTGACCGACACATTTTCGCACGCGCTCGGGACTCACCAGGAATTTTAAAACAGCTTCTAAGTTTCCAACACGGGGGTTCCGCACAGATGAAAGTGCTGATCGTGGGAAAAGGGGGGCGCGAGCACGCGTTTGCGTGGAAGATCTCCCGGAGTCCGAGGGTGAGCCGCATCTATGCCGCGCCCGGTAACCCGGGAATGGCCAGACACGCCGCCTGCGTGGATATCGGCGTCGACGACCTGGACGGCCTCGTGGATTTCGCGCAGCGGGAACGCATCGATTTAACGGTCGTCGGCCCCGAAGATCCGCTTGCAAACGGGCTTGCGGACCGGTTCGAGGCGGTGGGGCTTCGGGTGTTCGGACCGTCCCAAATGGCGGCCCAGATCGAGGCCGATAAGGACTTCGCGCTTCGCCTGATGCACAAGTACGGCATTCCCACGGGCCAGTATCGGACGTTTACGGACCCTGACAACGCGCGGGGGTTCGTGCGGGACTGGGGAGCGCCGGTGGTAATTAAGGCATCGGGTCTGGCCGCCGGCAAGGGTGCGCTGGTGTGCCATACGGTGGATGAGGCGCTGCGGGCCGTGAACCGGGTGCTCGTGGACCGGGAGTTCGGCGCCGCGGGAGAGAAGCTGGTGCTGATGGAATTTCTCGACGGAGAGGAAGCGTCGATTACCGGGTTTACCGACGGGGAACACGTGGTGTGCATCGTACCGTCCCAGGACCACAAGACCATCGGGGAGGGCGATACCGGTCCGAATACGGGCGGCATGGGCGCCTACGCGCCGGCCCCCGTGGTGACGGTGGAAATGCAGAAGGAGATTCTGGAGCGCGTGATGCTGCCCACAGTGGAGGCGCTCGCCGCCGAAGGGCGGCCGTACAAGGGTATTCTCTATGGCGGCTTGATCATTACCGAAAGCGGACCCAGGGTTATCGAGTTCAACTGCAGGCTGGGTGACCCGGAGGCGCAGGTCGTTCTGCCGCTGCTGAAGACCGACCTTGTTGATATCATGGAGGCCGTGTCAGAAGGCACACTCCGGGACCTGGAGATCGAACTGGACGACCGGGCCGCGACATGCGTTGTACTGGCTTCCGGCGGATATCCGGGAGCCTACGAAACGGGCGCTGAGATTTCGGGGCTGGAGGAGACGGAAGCCGGCGACGACGTACTCGTGTTTCACGCCGGCACGGCGCGGCATGGCGGAACAACGGTCACGGACGGCGGCCGGGTCCTGGGGATCACCGCCGTCGGCGAGAACATCCGCGCCTCCGTCGATCTGGCATACGAGGCGATCGGGAAGATTCAATTCGAGAATGCGTGTTTCCGAAGGGACATTGCACACCGCGCGCTGGCGCGTGCGGGGAACTGAGGCGATTACGGTGCGGTAAATCTGTCATCGATACCGTAACAGACCGTTCAACCATCACAAAGGAGGAACAGGGTCGTGGTTGGCATAATCATGGGCAGCAAATCCGATGAACCGATCATGCAGAAAGCAGTCCCCGTTCTGGAAGAACTGGGGATCGCACACGAGATGACCGTGTCGTCCGCGCATCGGAATCCCGATCGGACGGGCGAGTACGGGCGCACCGCCGAGGCGCGCGGACTGAAAGTGATTATCGCGGGGGCGGGACTGGCGGCGGCGCTGCCGGGCGTGATGGCGGCGCACACGACGCTGCCGGTTATCGGCGTGCCGATTGCCTCAGGCGCGCTGAACGGGATCGATTCGCTCTATGCGATCGTGCAGATGCCGCCCGGTGTGCCCGTGGGTTGCGTGGGCATCGACAACGCGCGAAACGCCGCCGTTCTGGCCGCGCAGATCGTCGCGCAGACCGATCCCGAGGTCAAGGCGAAGCTGGAGGCCTACAAACAGGCCTTAGCAGCCCGTTGAAAAAGTCCATCCGGGCTACGGCCGGCCCTTGCGGTCGAAATACTGCGTTGCGCTCCCTCGCCGAATCGAGGGATGGGACTCGGTTGCGCGCCTTGTCTTCGGCCACAATGGCTCGGCCTCGCCTGCAGAGCGACTTTCTCAACGGACTGTAAGCGGCGGGATAGTCAGGATGGCTGGCGGCTTTGGATTCAAGGCGCATGCCGTGAGGTATGCGCCTTTTGTTATTGGTGTCGATCGAGGGTTGGCGTCAGGCCGGGGGCGTGAGGCGTGAGGCGTCGGTGAGTTTCCGCACGACAGACCGGGCATCGCCCGTTTTCTTCAGAATATCCACCTGCCGCTGCGCCCAGGTCGGGCTGGAAGCCAGGTCCAGAGTCCGTTCGAGGTAGGGTACACAATCCAGTTCCTGTGCGGTGGGTATCAGTTGATCGACGAGGCGTATCACGAGTTCACGCGCCGGTTTGAGTTCGTAGGTGTCGGAGTCGACCAATTCGGCGTCGAGTCCGTAGCGGGCCGCGCGCCACTTGTTCTGGCGAATGAGCATGGGGTGGCAGTCGTGTTGGTAGATACCGTGGTCGATGTGGTCGGACAGGTATTTGATGAGGGACTGCATCATGGCCACAAGGCCCAGTGTGTCGTGGAAGCTGCCGGGAATATCGCAGATGCGGACCTCGACCGTGCCGAATCTGTTGTGGGGGCGAACGTCCCACCAGATTTCCCTTATGGTCTCGATGTAACCCGTTTCCACGAGGTGATTCACCAGCCAGACGTATTCACTCCAGTTTCGCATCAGCGGGGGCAGTCCGGCGGTGGGCAGTCCGTCCATAATCTTGGACCGCCACGAGCAGACACCCGTGTCGCGTCCTTCCCAGAACGGGCTGTTGCAGCTCAACGCCAGCAGGAGCGGCATGTATCGCAATATGAACTCGCAGATCATCACCGCCTTGTCGCCGCTGTCCACGCCCACGTGCACGTGCAGACCGAACGTAACCAGCTGACGGGCCGTGTCCTGCAGCAGGTCGACCAGGCCCGCGTAGCGTTTGTTGGGCGTGATTTCCTGTTCCTGCCACGTGGAAAACGGATGGGTTGCCGACCAGTAGAGCCGCACGCCCTCCCGATCGGCGATGGCCTCCAGCGCGCACAGTTTCTTCCTGAGGTCCGCCTCGACTTCCTGCAGCGTCATGCAGACGTCTGAGTTGATTTCCACGTAACACTGCATCAGCTCCGGCTTGATCGTTCCTTCCAGCTGAGGTGGAACGCGGTCCAGAAGCCTCTGGCTTGCGCTGCAGAGCGCCATCGTCCGACTGTCCACCAGCGCCAGTTCAATCTCCACGCCGACCGTGGGTTTATGGCTGGGGCTGAAATCCATCCGACTCATCGACTCCCCTCTTTTCCGTGAGTTTTCGGTTCGGACCAGCGTACGACCGCCCGTGCCAGAATCTTCGCCCCAATGCCCAACGCGCGTTCGTCAACGTCGAAATCAGGCGTATGCAGGCCCGTCGACGTCGCTTCGGGAACCGAGCATCCAAGGCGAAACAGACTGCCGGGAACGCGTTTGAGATAATGAGCGAAGTCATCGCCCCCCATGCTGGGCTCTCCGATGTACTGGACCCGGTCGGCCCCGAGCAGATCGACCGCGCACTGCCGGACCAGATCGGTGAGGCCCGGATCGTTCATGACCGATGGCGGTCCCGATCTGAATGTGATTTCGATTTCCGTTCCGGAGACCCGGGCGACACCCGCCGAAACCTCCCGCACGCGTTCCACGGCCCGGCGGCGCGCGCCTTCGTCGAGGCTGCGTACGGTGCCCTTCAGCACCGCGCGATCGGGAATTGCATTGTACCGCTTTCCGGCCGTTATGGAACCGACCGTCAGGACCACGGTATGCCCCGGATCCAGCGACCTTGGCACGGCCACGTATAGCGCATTGATCAACTGGGCCGCGGCGGCAATGGGGTCTCTGGATTCATAGGGCCGGGCAGCGTGACCGCCGCTGCCCCGGATGAGGACGCGCATCTCGTCGCAGTGCGCGGTCAGGACGCCCGATCGATGGCCGATGGTTCCGGCCGGCCTCGAGGGATCCACATGCAGCGCCAGCATCGCGCAAACGCCCTCGAGCGCGCCGGCATCGATCATCTCGAGCGCGCCCTGGTTGGTTTCTTCGGCGGGTTGAAAAATAACCCGCCAGGAGACGGGCCAGGGCAGTATTCCGGATTTCCCGGCGGCATCGAGCGCCAGAGCGGCTCCAAGCACCGCCGCTGCATGGGCATCGTGGCCGCAGGCGTGCATCACCCCGCGAACGCTGCTGCGATAGGCTACGGATTTGGCGTCCTGGATGGGCAGCGCGTCCAGGTCCGCCCTCATGGCGATTCCGGGGCCGGACCCGTTTCCGGCCGATTCGGCGATCACCCCCCGGCCTGTCGGTCCGGTGCGGACATTGAAGCCGTCCGACGCCAGTTGTTCTTCCAGATACCGCGTGGTCTCCGTTTCCTCGCCGCTAACCTCGGGATGGGTATGGAGATGCCGTCTGGTCTCCACCATTCGGTCCTGGTACGCATCGACGGTCCGGTCGAGCTGCAGGGGCCAATCACTTTGAATTGACGTTGACATCGTGTTCATACGGAAAGCGTGCGCTCGATGTGGTTCGTATCGATGTGACCCTGTATTGAAAGAAACGCACCTGAACGGGATGATTCACCATACTGCGAATCGGTCGGTTCGGTGCGTCTGTCTTTCGAACGGATTGACGGGAATCACCTGATCGCGCGCTGACGGGTCGGTGGAACCATCCCCTCTACCCGCATTCAGGCTCTTTGTGGCCAATCTTACTGTAGTCTTTTTCGAATTGAGGTTAACCCGAGACCTCTTTGGCGATGGCGATGCACCTGGCGGCGAAGGTGTCGTAAGCGGCGCGGAACTCGGCGCTGGTTTTCTGCACGGAGCCGAAATCGGGCCAGTCGCCGGGTTCCAGGCCCCGGGTCTGCCAGCCGGTCACGTCAATGCCAACGACGTTCACGAGGTAGTCTTTGAGTGAGGGCGTGAGGTCGTAGCCGCGGCAGAAGTCCGGAAGTTCGCGCAGGCGCTGGTCCACGCCCGGTTCGTATGTATCCAGCACCGCGTCCCTGAAGTCTTCGAGGTCGAACCCGTCCACTTCGGACGCCATTTGAACGGCTCTAGCGTGATTCGGAAACTCCGTATTGCACATATTGGACGCGCCCAGCGTGTGGAAGGAGTCTTCGGGAATACGCTTGGAGGCCGGAAGTACGTCCATGGAATCCACGATCCACCGCGCCTGGTCGTCCGTGACGCCGTACGTCTTTCGAAGATGGTCGACCCACTTCGGGCGGTTCTCCGGACTGAAGAAGACCCGGTAGACACGCCGCGCCACCAGCGTGCCGGCCTTTTTCAGGTCTTCTTCCAGATGCCGGATGGCGTCGGCGGACTGGCCTGCAGATTCGGCGGCTTCAAGGACGATGGGATGGTCGAGAGATTTGAGGTTTGCGTAAGCGCAGACTGCCTGTGCCCTGTCGGCCAGAGACCCGTCGGGCGAATCTTCCGTACCCAGATCGGCGGCCAGGGCGCCAAGGAGTTCGTTTGCCCTGCCTTCACCGGTCCTTGCCGCGGCGGCGAGAAAGATCTTCTCGGCTTCGACCTCCCGCAGGTGGCTCACGAACCGGCCGCCCATGTTGGTTTCGTAGGTACGCACCACCTGTTCTCCCGCCTTCGCGGCGCGGGCCTTGCCCTCGAACGCGTCCAGTATCAACTGGACTTCCTGGGCAACGGTGTAGACCACGGTGTTATTGGAGCCGATCGCATTGCCGTTGAGCGTCGTGGTGATCTTGCGCGCGGCCTCGTGGCTGGCGGCGACTTTGAAGACGATGTTGGGTCTGACCCGTCCGGAACGGTCGCCCAGACCCAGAAGACGGTCGTATCCCTCAAGGAAATCGGCGGCCAGCCGGTAGGCGTTTCGCGCGTCTTCGATACTCTCATCGGCCCGGTCCGCGATGTTGGGATTGAGCTGGAAGCTGACCATGTAGTCCTTGAGGTCCGTATGCACGGCGAGCGGCCGGAAGATGGACAGGTTGGGCCAGAGGGCGATGAGGGTGGCCGCCATGGCGATCTCATCGGCGTGCGCCTCCGGGTCTCGCTTCCATTCGTCGTGGTGTTCGATTTCGCTTTTCAGCTGTTCGGCGAGCGAACCGTCTTCGTCGAAGGCCTTGGCCGCCAGCACGGGGTTCGTTGACACCTGGCAGAAACCATAGTGGCGCAGGTATTCGAGGCCTCGCGCAAAGTCATTGCCGAACTTGCAGTAGTTGTCGCCGACCATCCTCCAGTAGACGCCGCCGCGCATCTGTTGATTGAGCAGCGTCAGAAACGAACGGCCCGGGCTTGCATTATTCAGCTCCGCCTCGATGCGTTCGGCCAACAGGCCCGACAGGCTGTCGCTCAGGTTGACGGAATTCATATCGGCCAGGAATTCAGTCACCACGTCCGCCATAACGGCCCCTTCGAGATCGTCGATTACGGCCAGTACCTGATCGAGCGCACGGTCCGACTCATCCGTGCCGTAACCCACGATTTCCGCGTCCCGCCCCACGAAGTTCATGCCGAGCCGGATCAGCGTGCGGCACACCTCGTCGGCAGGATAATCGTCGTTCTGCAAAACCGACAGGAGTTCTTCCACGCGGGCGGCCAGAGCGCCCGGCTCCGGATCGATGAGTACCTGGTCCGCCGCGGCGAGGGACTGTCCGTTTCCGATCGCTTCCGCGACGGCGGAGATGTCGATTGCCATTCTGGGGCCTCCCTTCACATCGTACCGGACCGGATGGGAATCATTCGATGCCCAGCACGTCTCTCATGCTGAACATCCCCGGAGGTGCGTCTACGACATATCGGATCGCCCGAATAACCCCCACGGCGTAAGAGTCCCGGCTCTGGGCGCGGTGTACCAGCTGAAAGACTTCCCCGGTGCCGCCGAAGATGACGGTATGCTCCCCGGCCAGGTCTCCGGCGCGGATCGCGTGGATGCCGATTTCTTCCCCGGTGCGCGCGCCGACCTCCCCATGGCGTCCGTAAAGGGCGACGTCGTCGAGGTTTCGGCCCAGGCCCTTCGCCGCGGCATTCGCCAGGGCGAGGGCGGTGCCGCTGGGGGCGTCGGTCTTGAAGTGGTGGTGTGCTTCGACGATTTCCACGTCGTACCCGCTGCCCATCATCCGTGCGGCGTCTTCCACCAGTCTGGTCAGTACGGTCACGCCAATGCTGAAGCTTGGGGCAAAGACGCAGGCGACGTCCTTGACGGCCGTTTCGAATTCGGCGAGTTGACGTGTCGACATGCCCGTGGTGCCCACAACCATCGGCCTGCCCGCTTTCCCCGCGATACGGGCGGCGTCCAGCGTACCGTCCGGGGGCGCCGTGAAGGCGACGACCACGTCCGCGCTTTCGATAACGGATTCCAGGCTGTCGACGACGTGGCGCCCGGTACGCGCCGTTCCCAGGAGTTCGCCGATGTCCCGCCCGACGGCCGGGTTGCCGGGAGCTTCCACGCCGCCGGCGATATTCAGATCGCCGCTTTCCATAGCGAGGTGCGCGATGCGTCTGCAAATGCGGCCCGCGATGCCGCAGATAACCAGGTTTGTCATGGGGATTCTCCGCCGGCGTCCCGTCCGGGAAACAGCTTCTAAACTTGATTCGCAATCATCCCGGGACCTGAATGGCGAATATATACAGAAGAACAAAGGCGAATTGACGTGAAAGATCCCGGATATTTGGGGTCCCTGGACGAGAAGGTAAATTTCATCCTTATGAACGACCTCAATACCCGGTTTGGCACTGTAACCTTCTGTGCCTCTTGTGCTTTTTGTGATAAATTGACGTTTGTCTCTTTTTACGGATTGGGGCTATGCGCTCAGCCGTTCCTCGAGCGCGTTGAGTTCGGTCAGCAGTTTCGCGGGCAGCCGATCGCCAAACCCCGCGTAGAAGTCGCGGATGTCGGGCAGTTCGGCGCGCCAGGCGTCCGGGTCCACGGAAAGCAGCGCTTCAACGTCGGCTTCCGGTATGTCCAGGCCGTCCAGGTCGAGGGCATCCGTGGTGGGCACATAGCCGATCGGGGTTTCAATTGCGTCGGCGGCGCCGTCTATCCGTTCGCAGATCCACTTGAGCACGCGGCTGTTCTCACCGAATCCGGGCCAGAGCCAGTTCCCCTCGGCGTCTTTGCGAAACCAGTTCACATAGAAGATCCTGGGCGCGTTATCGCCCAGCGTGGCGCCGATCCTGAACCAGTGACTGAAATAGTCGCCCATATTATACCCGCAGAAGGGAAGCATCGCAAAGGGATCTCTCCGCAGCTTGCCCACGGCGCCGGCGGCCGCGGCCGTGGTTTCGGAAGCCATGATGGAGCCAAGGAATACGCCGTGCGTCCAGTTCAGCGCTTCGAATACCAGAGGAACGACCGTTGAGCGCCGACCCCCGAAGATGAAACCGGACATGGGCACCCCGTCCGGATTCTCCCATTCCGGATCGATGACGGGGCACTGCGCGGCGGGGGCGGTGTACCTCGCGTTTGGATTGGAAGCATTGTCTTCCGACGACGGCGTCCATTCACGCCCGAGCCAGTCTTCCAGCCGGGCGGGCGGGTCGTCCGTCATCTCTTCCCACCAGACGTCGCCGTCGGGGGTGAGGGCCGTGTTGGTGAAGAGGCTGTTTTCTTCGAGCGCCGCCATGGCGTGACCGTTGGATTTGAGGCTGGTGCCCGGCGCCACGCCGAAGAATCCGGCCTCCGGGTTGATCGCCCGGAGCGTGCCGTCCGGACCCTGGCGCATCCATGCGATATCGTCGCCGACGCAGTTGGCCTTCCAGCCCGGGACCGTGGGCTGCAGCATGGCCAGGTTCGTCTTTCCGCACGCGGAAGGAAAGGCGGCGCCGACGTAATGCTTCCTTTTCTCGGGAGACGTGAGACCCAGGATGAGCATATGCTCGGCCATCCATCCTTCGTCGCGCGCCATTGTCGACGCGATGCGAAGGGCGAAACACTTCTTGCCAAGCAGCGCATTGCCGCCGTAGCCTGAGCCGTAGGACCAGATGGAGGGCTCGTCGGGAAAGTGGACGATGTATTTCTGATCCGCGTCGCACGGCCACGAGACGTCGGACTGCCCCCGCTCGAGCGGAGCGCCCACGGAATGCATGCATGGCAGGAAGTCGCCGTCGCCGAGGGCGTCCAGCACCTGATCGCCCGTTCGGGTCATGATGTGCATGCTGCAGACGACGTAAGGCGAGTCTGAGATTTCCACGCCGATTTTGGATGTTGGCGAACCGATGGGGCCCATGGAAAACGGGATGACGTACATCGTCCGCCCGCGCATGGAACCGGCGAACAGCCCCTTCAACGTGCGCTTCATCTCAACCGGCTCCCGCCAGTTGTTGGTGGGTCCCACGTCCGCTTCGTCGGGTGTACAGATGTAGGTACGGTCTTCCACACGGGCGACGTCGCCCGCGTCCGAGCGGGCGAGAAAGCTGTTGGGGCGGAGGTCCGGATTCAGCCGGATGAATGTCCCCGCCCGGCACAACAGGTCGGCAAGCCGGTCATACTCTTCACTTGATCCGTTGCACCAGCAGATGTCTTTCGGTTGACAGAGTTCCGCTGCTTCGTCGACCCAGTCAAGCAGTTTACGGTTTGTGGTTCTTGCGTTTCTCATTCGACTCCTTCCAGGGTTCATAAGGTCAGTCCACGTACGCCAGGTCTTCCAGAACCGAGGCGTCCGCGACACGGCTTGATATGTCCACGTTGAAGAATTGTTCGATGGGTGCGAACAGTTCCGGATTGTTGTGCTGAACGGTTCGTGCGATTTCAAGTACCTGTTTCAACCCTGCCTGATTCATTCGACCCAGCGGTCGCCGGCACGGACCGGCCGGCATGCCGAGCATATTCATCAACGTCTTTATTGGCACCGGGTTACGGGCTTTGACCTGTGTCGTCCCAAAGGGCGTCTCTTCGTCGGAGAGTACGGTGACCATTCCGAAAAGGGGGTTGAGCGCATCCGCCAGCCGATCCGCTTCCGGCATATCGCCTTCGAGAATCGCCTGCGTAAACCGCTGTATGGGACCGGGGACCACATTGGACATGACGGAAATGACGCCCGTTGCGCCGATGCGGACGTCGGTCATCATCGCGTAGGTGACGTCGTCGTCTCCCGACAGTATGTAGAAATCGTCGCCGCAGACTTCACGCGTCCGGGCCATGTTTTCCAGGTCGCCCGTGGCTTCCTTGACGGTGTTGACGTTGCCGTAATCGCGGTGCAGGATGGCCAGGTCTTCCGGGAGCAGTTTCGTTCCCGAACGGCCGGGAATGACGTAGGAAACCATCTGGATTTCCGGGAAGGCTTCGGCGACGGGCGCGACGTATTCCCGGCGGATTTCGAGCGAACTGGGGCCGTTGTAATATGGATCTACCAGCAGCGCGGTATCGGCGCCGGCATGCGCGGCGTGTTCCGTTGCGCGCAGGGTCTCTTCGGTGGAATTACCGCCGGTGCCGGCGATTGCCCGGCATTCCCCTCCGGCCAGCGAGCAGACCCGTTCGGTGACGCTGTTGTGTTCCCCGCCGTTGAGGGTTGGGCTCTCGCCGGTGGTGCCCACTGCGAGTACACCGCTAACTCCTTGTGAAACCTGAAATTGGACGAGTTTCTCCAGTCCTGGTTCGTCCACGCCCTTGTTGGGATCGAGGGGTGTGACGAGGGCCGTGTAACATCCGCTGAATAACATGGGTTCACCTCCGGGATGGGATTGGGGGAACCGGGTTGCCCATGAGAGCACATCAAAAAAAACAGCCGGTTCCCGATGGGGATGGAGGCAAGGCCGGCCGTGCAAGTTCCAGCATGGATGGCGCAAGAGAGCACTCCACGGAGGATTCCGTGACAGTCCAGCGGATCTTATCCGATTGGACCAGCCCCTGTCTGCGGCGAAACAGATTCGGGACTTCGGCAGGTTCACCCTTTCACCGATGAGCCGATTACGCCTCGCATTCACCGGGTACTGTTGAAAACCTGCGCCTCTACCCTTGCCTTTCGAAAGGAACAAATTAGACAATGGGCGGGTCCGTGTCAAGTGGAAAGATGGAACGCGGGGCCATATATCGGTCGCCCGCGCGGGTCAGGTACGTGAACAGGTTCGGGAATGTCAATTTGTCGCCATGTTTTGCTTTGGATAATACGTTCCGTATCCTATATTCCGTCGTCCGAAGTTCGTCAAACTTCCGCGCGGCATCGGGCTTCCCGCCCGGCATTGGCCTATGGAAGGGGGATTATGCGTTCCCTTGAACCGCAGCGACACACCCTGAAGAACGGAATTGAAGTCGTCGCCGAGTCCATGCCCGGCGCCCAATCCGTTGTGGTTGCCTTCCGGTTCGGCTTCGGGGCGCGTGACGATCCTGCCGATCGGCTGGGATTGGCATGGGTTGCCGAAGAGACGCTCCTCAAGGGAACGCCGAATCGCGACGCGCGCTCGATTTACGACGCTTTCGACTCCCTGGGCGTCCGGCGCGGCTCGGCGACGGCCGTCGAGTTCACGGAGTTCCAGGCCCAGCTCCTGCCCAGGCATTTCTCGAAGGGCTTGCGACTCTACGCCGAGGTATTTTGCAGCGCGTCCTTTCCGGACGAGCAGGTCGAGGTGGCGAAGACGCTCGCATTGGAGGAACTCAAGCGCCTGGAAGACAATCCGACCCACCAGGTTATGTATATGACGTATCAGGCCGGGCTGGGGGATCCGATGGGGCGCAATCCGCTGGGAGAAGCGTCGACTGTAACAGCGATCGAACCGGCCGAGGCGCGCGGGTTCTGGCGGCGGTCATGCGGCCCTCGGCGTCTTCTGATCTCCGTGGCCGGCGGCCTCGGGACGGAAGAGATGTTTCGTGCGGTGGACGAGGCGTTCGGCAGCTGGGAGGCGTCCGGGACGCCGCCCCGGGATCCACTGCCGATTTCCGTGGCGGGCCGGACGGTACACCACACCAAACAGTCCGAACAGGCTCACATTTGCCTGCTCTTCCGCGCCGCGCCGCGGGGGCACGCACTCTATTACCCGACCCAACTCGCGGTAGCCGTACTCTCCGGCAGCGGATCCAGCAGGCTGTTCACCGAAGTACGGGAGAAGCGGGGCCTGGCGTACAGTGTCTCGGCCTCCTATCGCGCCCGTCGTGGCGGCGGTTTGATTGCGTTGTACGCCGGTACCACGGCTGACCGTGCCGACGAAACCCTTTCCGTGTGCCGGAGAGAGGTGGGGCGGGTGGCGGAAGACGTGACGCAGGCCGAGCTCGACAGGGCGAAAACCGTCCTGAAGGGACAGCTGTTCACAACCGGTGATTTGCCGGAGGGTCGCGTGGGCAGTATGATGGACGGCCTGTTCATAGATGGACGTCCACGTTCCATAAAGCAGATCGCAGCGGGTATAGACGGCGTGACACTGGACCGGATTCCGGCCAGCCTGGAGGCTTTTCCGCCGTCCCCGTCCACGATTGTGACCCTGGGGCCGCGGGCCCTGAAGCCATCGCAGGATTTGTGAAGATTTACGGGAGATTCGCATGCAGTCACCGTTTTCCACCCATACGCTCGACAACGGGCTTCGGATGGTGTTCGAGTCGATACCCAGGATCAACTCCGCGGCGCTCGGATTCTACGTGCATACCGGATCGCGGGACGAACCCGCTGAACTTGCCGGTGTGTCGCACTTTCTCGAGCATATGTGTTTCAAGGGCACGGCCAACCGCGACTGGCGCCGGCTGAGTCTCGACGTCGACGATATCGGCGCGATGTGGAATGCCTATACGTGGTGGGAGGGTACGGCCTATTTTCACTGGGTGCAGAGCGAACGGGCGGGAAGCTCGGCCGAGATCCTTGCGGACATGATGCGGTCCACGCTTCCGGAAGACCAGTTCGACATGGAGAAGAAGGTCATCCTGGAAGAGATCGCGATGTATCGCGACCGGCCGGACGCGCTGATTATCGACGAACTGATTCAGGAGGCATTTGCGGGGCATCCGCTCGGACAGAGCGTACTCGGAACCGAGGACACGATCGGGCCGATCTCCCGGGAGCAGATGGCAGAATACTTCAACAGGCGATATGCGCCGGACAATATGACGCTCGTCATTACTGGCAGATTCGATCGGGACGCAATGATTCGCACGGCTGAAACGCATTGCGGCGGATGGGAACCGGGGAAGGCGATTCGGGAGCAGGTGGCGCCCTCGTTCCACCCGACGACGCGCGTGCTGGCGCGTCCGAACGTGATCCGGGAGCATATCGCCATGGCGTTTCCCGCGCCCTGCGACTCGGATGACTGGGCGACGACCGCGGACCTGGTCGCGCACTATCTCGGCGCGGCCAGCAACAGCCGTCTTTACTGGTCGGTCGTACAGAAGGGGCTTGCCGACGAGGCCTCGGCGGACTTCTACGGTTTCAGCGATACCGGTCTGTTCTACGTGTACGTCTCCGTCGATCCGGAAAACGTCCCTCGGGTGCTCGATATCGTGCGGAAGGAAATAGACGGGCTGAAGGGGGGAGTGGACGGAGAAGCCCTCGCCCGGTCCAGGACCAAACAGGCGACTGCTCTGGTTGTCGGCGGGGAACACGGACTCCGGCGTTTCTCACAGATCGTCGGAAGCCTGAGTACGGAAACGCCGCTGAAGACGTTGGAAGAAGAGCTGGCCGAGATCGACGCCGTTACGCCGGAACGGGTGGCCGAATACCTGGAGCGTTACCCACTCGACCGCGACCCGGCGGTGGTGGCGCTCGGGCCGTTGACGTCCATCTGATGCCGGGACCGGCCGTTCAGGCGTAGCAGGCGAGAACGTCGTTGAGGGATCGGGTGGGTTCGAAAAAGGAGAGCACGCGCAGAAGCACGGCATCGACAATGGCGTCGGGGCACGAAGCGCCGGACGTCAGCGCCACGCTCAGGGGGCGTTTGTCCGGCAGCCAGTCCGTTGTATGGGCGGCTTTTTTTGTTTCCACACTGAAGTGGCGGATAAGGGACTCCGAACGGATTTCATCCGCGCCTTTGATAAAATACGTGGGCATCTGCTCAAGGCAGAGTTCGACGATGTGCGACGTATTGGACGAGTTGTACCCGCCCACGACCAGCGCCAGATCCGCGTCCTGTTCGACGAGGACATACGTTGCGTTCTGGTTTTCATTGGTTGCGTAGCACAGGGTATCCGAAGTGTCGGCGTAGTGATTCCGGATGTTTTCCTCTCCGTAACGGTCCGCCAGCGCGTCCCGAAGGACGTCTGCGATGTGCCGCGTTTCGGTTGCCAGCATGGTCGTCTGATTGACGATTCCAACGCGACGGAGGTGCCGGTCCGGATCGAAGCCCTCCGAGCACTTGTGGCCAAAGCGTTCGTAGAATACGCGGCGATCCGCCGTGCCCCTGATGACGTCCGCAAGCACGTGCGCCTCTTCCATGTCCAGCACCACGACCGTAGGCGCGTTTCGGACGCTGTGAGAGAATGTGGCGCGTGTCTCCTGGTGGGTATCGTTGCCGTGTACGACCACCGAGAATCCCGATCCACCCAGTTTGGCGCTTCGGTTCCAGACCCGCTCCACAAACGGGCAGGTTGTGTTGTAGGTGTAGGCGTCAATGCCGCGGGACGCAAGGGCTTCCTGGATTTCAACCGTGGTACCGAACGCGGGCACCACGACGATATCTTCCGGCGCAAGGTAATTCCACGGGATGAGCTGCATTCCGTAAGGGTCGAATATAAACTCGACGCCTCTGTCCTTCAGGTCGTTGTTGACATTCGGATTGTGGATCATTTCGTTCAGGAAGTAGATGCGCCGGTCCGGGTGTTCCTCGAGCGTCCGGTATGCGATTTCAATGGCGTTTTCCACGCCGAAACAGAACCCGAAGTGGCGAGCCAGCAGAAATCGGACCGGGCCGAAGTCGAGTACCGAGGGTGAAAGGTCCCGTTTGCGCATGTCCTGCATCTGCCTGTACGCCTTCACGCGCGATATGACGGGACTCTTGTAGAATTCAGGAATGTCGAATTTGCGTGCCATGGTCGTCAAATCCCCGCGCCCTGTAACGCGACGGGATCCTCTTGTCGGTTGTTCCCGCGCCTCATTCCTGCCCGGTGCTGCCGAACCCGCCCCGATCCGGCGCGCCGAGGTGTTCCGTTTCATCCCAGTCGGCCTGGACGATGCGGACGAAAATCCCCTGCGCGAGCCGTTCACGACGACGGACACTCACCGGGCCGTCTGTAAAGTTGTAAACCTGGACGTGGATCTCGTCATTGGGCCCGCGGTAGTCCTGATCGACAATGCCCACGCCATTCGGCACCATCAGGCCCTTTCTTTGCGGCAGACTGCTTCGGGCGGCAAGCAGGAGCATGTGTCCCGGAGGAACGGCAACGATGAGATTGGCCGGGACAAGACGGATTTCGCCCGGGGGAACCACGACCTCCTTCCTGCAGAGCAGATCGAATCCTACCGAACCGGGAGTCTGATGGCGCGGTAGAGGGAGCGACGGGTCCACCCTTCTGATCCGGATTTTCTTTACGTGCTCGCCCAGCGTCGCGATTCCTTTGTCAACGGCCTGTCGGGAGCAGGTTTATCGATGAAACCATATTAACAATCCGCTCGATTGCTGTCAACAGTTTTCCTGAAATTGACGCGGGAAACCGTCGATACGGACTGCCGTTATGGCTTGACTTTCCAGTACCCCGTTGCAATCATATACGGCGTCTGTCTGAAGCCTGAAGACGGCAACGCGTGAGCGTGCAAAGCGCAGTGTCGCCGCGGTCGAAACCCGTTCTGAAGATCGGATGAAAGATGGAAGATCCTTTCGAGCAATGGAAGCGTTATCTGCTTCCGCTTCCACACGAGATCACGTTCGAAGGGGACGTTGAATGCCACCCGGAGGCGGTTTCGGTTGAGGTGAAGCCGGGGGCGGAGCCGGCCGAGAAGAACGCGGCGGCGATTCTGGAAGCATTGTGCCTGCGTGCAGCGCGGGACGCTGCGCAGGCAGGCGCCGAGGAGGCGGGGGACACACCCCCGGGCGGCGCATTTGTTATTGCGATCGGTCTGGTGAATGGCGGGCCGGATGCCGACAGGCTGAGCAGATTGCCGAATTGCGAGCAGGCATATACGATCCGTCCGGAGGGGCGGCGTCTGGTCCTGGCAGCGTTGTCCGGACGCGGGATCACGTATGCGGCCCGTACCCTTCACCAGCTCCTTGAACCGGGTCTGTCGCCCGGCAGGATCCGCATTCCGCTTGTTTCGGTGACCGATTGGCCGGACCTGGACGAACGGGGCATGTGGAACTTTCCAACGCCGGAGGAATGGATCCCCTGGATGGCGTCGATGAAGTTGAACTACGGCAAGATGGACTCCACGGAACTGTCGACGGTGGAGCGCGGGAAACCCAACCACGCCCGGATCGATCGTGCGCTTATGCAAAAGGCGCGACTGCTCGGTTTCAACTATGTGCCGCTGATCACCCATCTGAACTTTCTGCACGACCGCGGCCTGTTCCGTGCCTATCCCGAACTGGCGGGCAAGGGCGACGGCGCGCTGGCGGGACGGTATTTCGCCCATAAGGAGGGCAACCGGCATCGGGCGCCGTGCGCGTCGAACCCGCTGCTGGTAGACATTCTGGAAGAGTGGATGGCGGATATCGCCTCACAGGGCGCATCCGAGGTGGGTTGCTGGCTGACCGAGCGGCCCGCCCAGTGTGCCTGTGACGACTGCACGGCCGTCGGTCAGTTCGTGCTCGAGTCCCGCGCATTCGTGACCGCCTGGAAGCGGATTCGACCGCGGTTTCCCGACTTCGACCTTCGCGTTTTTCTGTCCACGACGACGTCTGAGCGGGACTACCGCGTGCTGGCGGAGTTGCCTCCGGAGGTGAAAGTCGGGCGGGCATGCGCAACCGAAATGGAACGCGTGCTGCACCTGCCCAGAGACCTGACGGCCAATCCCCTCCTGGATTACCACGCTTCGCAGGGTCGATGGATCGCCAGCTACGACGTCCCGGTCAATGCGAACGGACGGGTGGAAACCCCCGAATTCAAGGTGCCGCAGTCCTCGCCGCACCGGATCCGGGACTACGTGGGCCATCTGATTCGACGGCAATACAGCGGAGCCTTCGGGATGATGGCGTGGGTGACCATGGGCAGGGAGACGTGCGGATACAACGTCGCGGCCCTGGCGGAGTATGCATGGAACCTGAACGGGCGCACCGAAAGGGAGTTCGCCATCGCATGGGCCACGAGGGAAGGGTACGCCGACGTCGAGGCGTTCGCGGACTGGTCGGAGCTGACAGGCCCCGTCGCATTCGACGTCTACGATTCCGACTTTCCGGTCTGCTATTCGTGGGGGAAGGCAGTTGAGATGGTTCGCCGGAAACAACGACCGTATCTCGGCGAGGGGATGTTCCGGTACTACGAAAATGAAGCGTCCTTCGAGGAAAAGGTCGATGCGTGCCGCCGGGCGATTCAGATCGCTTCCGAATTCGAGAGCCCGGACTGCGCCAATGAGACTCGCGTCGTCATGACCTACGTGGAGCTTGCCCGGCGCGTCTATGACGTTGCGGAAAACGTGGCGACGCGCGACCTGGCCGACCCCGACGTTCAGACGGAACTTCAGGCGGCGATCGAGTCGCTCGAGGCCGCCGGCGAGTCGAACGTCGCCGCGATCCGGCACTGGCGGGGGACGCTAGGGCCCGAGCCGTGGCATAATCGGGTCCACGACGCGATTCGAGGCACGGAATCAACGGTTCGCGAAATCGCGCGGTTCCTGCGCGAACGGTACATCAATTAGGCGGATGCGGACAACACGATTCGGGGAAAGTCGATGCCAATCATCTCACACCTCAATCTGAGACAGTGCGGATACGCGATATTCGAGGCCGCCGGACTCCCGGCGGATCAGGCGCGGACCGTGACGGACCACCTGGTGGACGCGAACCTGGTGGGGCACGACTCCCACGGAATCCACAGGATGCCGGGCTACGCGCGCGGCGTTAAAGACGGCGTAATCAAGGCCGCCGGCAACCATAAAGTGGTTCGGGAGACGCCGGTTTCCGTGACCATCGACGCGGGCGGAGGAATCGGCATCGTGGTGGCCAATCTGGCCATGCATATGGCGGTCGACCGGGCCCTTCAACACACACTCGGGGCGGTCGCTGTCCATCGTTCAGGCCATATCGGTCGGCTGGGCGAATTCCCCTCGATCGCTGCGGAGCGGGATTGTATCGGGATACTGATGCTGAACGGAGGAGGACGGTTCGCGGCGCCGTTCGGCGGTACCGGCCAGAGGTTGCCTCCCAACCCGATCGCGATCGGCGTCCCTACGGGAGACGGACCGCCGATGACGCTCGATATTACCACCTGCATCGTGGCGGGCGGCAAAGTCGACCTCTGCCGTTTACGGGGGCAACCCATGCCCGAAGACTGGATGGTAGACCGGGACGGAAACACCGTAACCGATCCCGAGGAACTATACACCGGAAATGCGGCCATGTTGCCTCTCGGCGGCGCCTATGGTCACAAGGGATACGGCCTGGCGATGATGATCGACGCCATCGCGGGCGGTCTTTCCTGGGCCGGGTGCAGCGCGGAGGAGCCCACGCGGGGCGGGAGCGGATATCTGGCGCTCGCAATCAAGATCGAGAGTTTCGCCGACGTGGGCGACTTCAAGGCAGAGGTGAGGAAACTGATCGACTGGGTGAAATCGTCGCCGACGATGCCGGGCGTGGAACGTATTTACGTACCGGGAGAGATTGAGTCCGAGACCCGAAAGCTGCGGGAGACGGAGGGCGTGTCCCTGGAGGAGGCGACGTGGTTGGAGATCCGCTCCGTGGCAGAAGAACTGGGCGTGGTGGTGTCCGAGGCTGGAGCCGTGGCGTAGTTTTCACCGTGGAGATTTCATATGCCGGTCCGGCAGGGTTCGGTCGTCAACTTCTGTAAAGCGGTGTTGCCGCTGCTGCACGCGAGCACGGACGGCAAACGGGTTCTTGAGGATGTGCGCGCCGTGGTGGCGACGGACCGATGGAACTCGTTCGACCGGTTCAGAGAAACCACCGGGTATCTCGTGAGCCGTTTCGAGGAATCGGGCGCGAAGGCGGAAGTGCATACCATGCGTACGGGCGGGTCCATCGGTTCGGGTCGATGGATCATCCATAGAGCCGCGGACGTACGCTCGGCGACGATGGACGTGATTCATCCGGTAAAGAAGCGTATTCTTGATTACAGCGAGAATCCCTGGCACGTGATTCAATGGAGCGGCGCCACGCCGCCGGGAGGGATGGAGAACGAACTGGTTGTCGTGGATACCAGGGAGGACCTGAGCCGGATTCCCCGGGGCGGGCTGGGCGGAAGGGTGGTCCTCACGCGAATGGACCCGCGCGGAATGTTGCGGTCTTTCGCGGAAGCCGGCGCGGCGGCGGTGGTGACGGATCACCCGGTGCCGAATCTGCCCGACGCGACCGCTTGGACGAAATTCGGGTGGGGCGGGGTGCCGATTCAGGACGCGGCCATACAGATGGTGGGCCTGGTATTGTCCGAAAACCAGGGTAAGCGGCTGCGTGGGCTGCTTGGCAGGCATGGCTCGCTGACGGTCCGGACAGACGTGGATATTCGACATTACGCCGGCACTCACGATCAGGTGAGCGGGGTTGTGCCGGGAGCGGCCGACCCTCAGGATGAAGTATGGGCGCTTGCGCACAGCGCGGAGCCGGGCGCGATCGACAACGCATCCGGCGTGGCGCTGTGCCTCGAGATCGCCCGCGTACTCGAGCAGCTGATTGCAGCCGGCAAGCTGCCGCGGCCCCGGCGCACCATCCGCCTGTTGTGCGCCTATGAGTGTCACGGGTTCTTCAAGTACCTCGAGGACACGCAGCGTCTGCAAACCCCGCTTGCGGGCGTCGTGATCGATTCGGTGGGAAGCAAACCTTCCGTCTGCGGCGGCCGGATCGAGTGGCACGCCACGATTCCGATGTCGGCCGGTTTCGTGGACAGGCTGGGCGAGACGATTCTGACGGAAACGCTCCGGCTGCGGAATCCCGGATATCGTCTGTTCATGGAGCCGTTTCAACCCACGTCGGATACGCTGATCGGCGATCCGAAATACGGGTTTCCGTGTCCCTGGCTCACCACGCATCACCACAAGCCCGAACGGGGCTTCGACGCTTACCATTCATCCGCGGACACGCCGAATCTGTTGAGTACGAGGGGGCTGGCTGCCTGCGCGACGGCCATGGCGGGTTATCTGTACTGGCTGGCCGATGCGGGAACCCAGGAGATTTTGGACGTCGCCGCCGAGGAAACCGCGCGGACGGTCGGGCGGCTGACCGGCGAGAGCGCGTCGGTCGCGCAAGCCGAATACGAACGCGAGCAGCACCGGGTTATCCTGGAGAAGCTCGAACGCTGGATGTGGGGAGGGGAACGGCGGGACGTCCTGGCGCGGTTCGCCGACCACGAGCGGGAGGTAAGGGAAGCAGCCCGGAGCGCTTCAAGGGGCAAAAGAAGAACGCGTCGCAGGCGCGTCGAAGGCGGTGACCGGATACCCAGGCGCACCCGTCTGCTGTCGCCCATCGGCGAGAATACGCCGCCGGAGATTGCCGGCCGGATCAACGGGAAAGGGCTTTCCGCCTGGGCGCTGTTCTGGGCGGACGGCAATCGGACGCTTCACGAGATTTCGCAGGCCGTGGCGTCCGAGACCGGGAACGCGGTCAGGATCGAGCATGTAATCGCATATTTCGAAGCCCATGCTGAACTGGGATACGTTGAATTGATCGAGGAATCGGAACGGGTGACGCGCGAGTTCCTGATGAAGGACCTCGCCGCGCTGGGCCTGGCCAGGGGCATGGACATCATGGTGCATAGCTCCCTGTCATCGATCGGACACGTGGTGGGCGGCGCGGATACCGTGATCGAGGCGCTGCTGGCGGTGATCGGAAAACGTGGTACGTTGATGATGCCGTCGTTCAATCACCGGGCCGCGCAGGTGTACAATCCGATGACGACGCCGACGACCAACGGCGCGATCCCGGATGCGTTCTGGCGTCGCCCGGACGCGGTCAGAAGCGACCATCCCACGCACGCCGTGGCTGCCGTGGGGCCGCGTGCGGAAGCCTTCTGCAGGGACCACAGCAAAAAGGGACTCTGGACGCCGGACAGCCCGATCGGCCAGTTTGTACACGGAAACGGGCATATCGTACTGCTGGGTGTCGACCACAATGCCACAACTGCGTACCACGTGGCGGAGTTATCCGTGCCATGCGGCTGCATCGACCCGTTTGGGAATACCTATCGCGTCGTTTCAGCCGGCGGCAACGTGCAGCGGGTCCCGGGGTTGGCATTCAGATCCGCGCTATGTCCGGTACCGCCGGGAAAGCTGAACAGGGCGCTGGATCGGAGGGGATGGCAGCGCCGCGGAAGAGTGGGTAAGGCCGACTCGATCTTCGTCCCGGCAATTGAGGTCTGGAAGGCGCGGAGGGACCATCTCCGGCGCGTTTGTCCGGCGTGCGACATCAAGCCCGCAATCGTGGCGACACAGGCGTAGATGCCGGCAACCGAAGAGGATTGACCGCGATGAATACGGCGCGATCCACGGCGCTTTTCGATGCGAGTTCCCGTTACCTCGCGATGGGTGTGTCTTCCGGGATGAGGCGCGCCGTGACCTCGCCGCCGCTGTTCTTCGACCGGGCGGAGGGGCCCTATTATTACGACGTGGACGGGAACCGGCTGCTGGACTACACACTGGCGTGGGGACCGTTGATCCTGGGGTCGAACCACCCGGAGCTGAACGCGGCGGTGACGGCGGCGGTCCGGAAATCATACACGCTGGGCGCCCAGCATCCCGGGGAGGTCGCGTTCGCGAAACTGCTGGTGGAAACGCTTCCCGGCGTGGACCAGGTGATTTTTTCGAATACGGGTTCCGAAGCCGTTCAGGCGGCGCTGCGGCTTGCACGCGCGGCCACCGGACGGGTAAAATTCGTTAAATTCGAGGGACACTACCACGGCTGGTTGAACAATATCCTGGTGAGTTATCACGAATCTGACGAAGCGCTCGGCGCTCCGGAGGCTCCCCGGGTTGTGGCCGCCTGCGGCGGCCAGCCTGCGGCCGAGTTCGCGGACACGGTGACGCTTCCGTGGAACCGTTTCGACCTGCTGGAAGACCTGTTCGCCACGCGGGGCGGGGAAATCGCGGCGGTGATCACCGAGCCGGTGCTGGCCAACTCCGGATCCATCATGCCCGGGGAGGGGTTCCTGAAGGGAATGGTCGACCTGTGCCGGAGCTACGGCGCGGTTTCGATATTCGACGAAGTTATAACCGGTTTCCGCCTTGCCCTCGGCGGCGCGCGGGAATACTTCAACGTCATCCCCGATCTGTCGGTCTACGCAAAGGCCCTGGCCGGCGGTTTCACGCTTTCCGCCGTGGCGGGCTCGCGGAGGATGTTCGACGTACTCAGAAACGGCGCGACGATCCACGCGGGAACGTATAACGGCAGCACGGTCAATCTGGCCGCCGGGCTTGCGACGGTGAGGATTCTTGGCGCAAATCCCCTGGCCTTCCGGCAGATGCATGGGCATGGATACGCGATTCGGCAGGCGATAGAATCGGCTGCAGCCTGCCGGGGAATTCCAGCGTGCATTTCGGGAGCAGGTACGGTCTTCAACGTTCACTTTGGCGTCCTGTCTCCGCCCGCGCACTATAGGGAACTGAAAAAAACGGATATGGCGCTTTACAACCGGTTCCGGGCCGGCATGCTGGAGGAGGGTATACAGTTGTTGCCCGACGGTCGCTGGTACGTGGGCCTGACCCATGGCGACGAGGAGTTGAATCTGGTGTGTGCGGCGATCCGGTCGGTTGTCGCGGAACTCTAGCAGCCCGTTGTTAAAGCCCATCCGGGCTACGGCCGGCCCTTGCGGTCGAAATACGGCGTTGCGCTCCCTCGCCGAATCGAGGGATGGGACTCGGTCGCGCGCCTTGTCTTCGACCACAATGACTCGGCCTCGCCTGCAGAGCGACTTTATCAACGGACTGCAAGCCGACATTTGGCCTGCAGCATCTGTAAGGTCAAAAGCCTTGACAATGTCGGGTCGTTATGGTAAAATCACAAAAGGATCCCGGAATGCCCGTGATATTCCGGGTTCATGCGGGAATCTGGAGGAAGACGTCTATGGGGATGGATGACATTCAGCCGCTTCTGGACAGTTGGCCGTTCGAGCCCGACAAACTCTGTGTGAGGAGAATCAAGGGGAGGGACGGCAGGGAAAAGATCCAGCTCCGTGTGGAGATGGGGATCCTCCAGATGGAGGTCGCCGGACGCCCTGACGGGCAGCGTCCTCACGGATATGAGTCTCTGCTCCACTATCACAAGGAGCAGGCAGGGACGGCGCTGCGAGACTCGAAGTCATTCAACCTCGATCCCGATGTCTGCCTTACGCTTCAGGTTGAAGGGCTTCAGTATTACCACCGTCGAATCAGTTTTCTGGAGCTCGGTGAATATCGACTTGCCCAGGAGGATGCTCAGCGAAACCTCGACATGTTCGACTTCGTCAAGGAGTTCGCGCGTGAAGAAGAAGACAGCATGGTCCTCGAGCAATACAGACCCTTTGTGATAGGGCATCGCGTGCGCGCGGTGGTTCTTCAGGAGCTGGAAGCTGAGAATTTCGATCGGGCGCTTCTGGAAATCAACAACGGTATCGAGGAGATCCAGGGCTTTTACAAGGACTACGACCGGCCCGACCTGGTGGACGACAGCGAAGAGGTCGTATTCTTGAAGGAGTGGGCGGAAGAGATCCAAAAGGATCGGCCGAGGCCCCTTTTTCAAGACCTTAAGGAACAACTCAGCGAGGCTGTTGCCATTGAGGATTTCGAACGAGCCGCGCAGCTTCGGGATCAGCTCCAGGCGCTTTCCCCCAGGGCGGAACGACAATCCGGAACCCGCAGTTAGCCTCAAACTGCCAGAAACCGCAACGCGGCATCGCGGCGATACCTTCCGAAACGGGCCGAAATGGTCATCAGGAACGACGTTTATTCCGTTCACGTACAGTGTCCTGGTGTATCCTGGTAATCCGCAGTCTAATCGCCTTTATTAACTCGCACAATTTCGAATTAACGTACCCGAAAAATGACGAATCATGGTTAGAGCCAGGCGCCCGGCGCGCCGCTGAATGCCCGGGAGGAGATCCTTCTATTGGCAGTACATGAAGGTGTCACCAGGAAGGAGCCGGAACGCGCGATTCTGGTTGGGATGGTGCTTGCCGGCGAGACGTCCAGGAATGCGAACGACACGTTGAATGAACTTGCATTGCTCGCGGATACGGCGGGTGCGCAGGTTGTGGACCGGATGGTGCAGGAGCGGGAACGCATCGATCCGGCTTTTTTTATCGGTCGGGGCAAGGCTGAGGAGCTTGCGCTCCGTGTAAAGCAACTGAGCGCGCAACTCGTGATTTTCGACGATGACCTGTCGCCCGCCCAGTTCAAGAACCTGGAAGAACTCTCGGGAGTCAACGTAATCGACAGGAGCCGGCTGATTCTGGACATTTTCGCCGGCCGGGCGAAAACCCGCGAAGCACAGACACAGGTGGAGTTGGCGCAGCTCAACTATCTGCTGCCGCGTCTGACGCGCCGGTGGACGCATCTGTCTCGCCAGGCCGGCCACGGCGGAACAACGGGCGGAATCGGCACGCGGGGGCCGGGCGAGACCCAGCTGGAGGTGGACCGCCGGGCGCTGCGGAGTCGGATCGGGGTACTCACTCGAGCGCTGAACAGAATCTCGCGGCGCCGCGTGCTCGGCCGTAAACAGCGTACGGATACGTTCCGCGTCTCCCTGGTGGGTTATACGAACGCCGGAAAGTCAACGTTGATGCGCGCACTTTCGGGCGCCGACGTTCTGGTGGAAGACCGTTTGTTCGCAACGCTGGATTCCACGACCCGCCGGGTATATCTGGGGTACAATCGAGAGGTGTTGCTTACGGATACGGTTGGATTCATTCGAAAGCTTCCTCATCACCTGGTCGCATCGTTCAGGAGCACCCTCGAGGAGGCGGTGGATGCGGACCTGTTGCTTCATGTTGTGGACGTCAGTCATCCCAGATGCGAAGACCAGATTGCGTCGGTGTATGAAACGCTTCAGGGTCTGGGCATTGCGGAGTATCCCACGTTGATGGCTTTCAACAAGATCGACCGGTTTGGCGACCCGGGGATGCGGCGTCGCCTGCAGGCCGAATTTCCCGACGGCATCTGGGTCTCCGCGCAGGAAGGCCGGGGCCTGGACGACCTGCGATGGGCGGTTTACGACCGGCTCGAGGGCCAGCGAACGGTGATGAATCTGCGCATTCCACAGGCGGAGGGAAAGCTGCTCTCGGAATTGTATCGGGTGGGCGAAATACTGAATACAGCCTATGAAGGAAACGACGTGCTTCTGGAGGTTAAGCTGAGCCGGCAGAATACCAGGCGGCTTCTGCCGGATGGAAGGTTTCGGATCAAGAGGTAAGCTGAGAGTCGATCGGAATGGAAATGGCCCGGTTCGACCGCCTGATTACAGCATGTAGCCCCAATACGATAAAAACCGCAACCGGGCGTCGTGATAAAACCTCCCGAAACAGGGCGTAAACGTCGTCAGGAAGGGCTTTTTTTCATTTCACGTCCAGTGACCTGGTGTATCCTGGTAATCCGCAGTCTAATCGCCTTTATTAACTGGTACTTATTCGATTTAACGTCCACGAAAACTTACGAATCAGGGTTAGAGTTGGACGACGGAACAATGACAAAGGCGTTTGCGAAATGAAACCGCAAACGCCTTAATCTGTTTCTCGGACGCAGTTTGCGTTCAGAGCGATGCCCCTTCCGGCTCGGCGTCGTCAAATTCCCGCGTCTCGGCCGCCGGCGTCAACTCGCTGTCATCGCCGGCGGTACACTTGCCCTTGATGACGGCCCCCTCTTCGACGACGATCGAACGCGCGGCGATATCTCCCGCAAAAACGGCGCTGGCTTCCAGCTTGACGCTGCCTTCCGCTTCAAGATTTCCTGAGACTTCCCCGCCGATTACCGCGTCTCTCACCCTGACGATTTGGGCTTCAATTTTGCCGGAAGGCCCGATGACGAGGGTGCCGGAGGCATGTAACTCGCCCTTGAGCGTCCCGTCCAGACGGATACTTTCTTCGGATTTTACAGAACCTTCCATTACCGTGTCCTTGCCAATCACCGTTTTGATGGCTTCCTTTTCCAGCTTCTGTTTGAACCCTAACATTTCAATGCCCGCTTGAGCGTGTTTGCCTGGTTCCTGACGTCTGAGAGTTCAACCGGTTTTGCGCTGCGCTTCCGAATACCTGCACCGAAGGCTTGCAGACTGTGCCGCTGAAGGACCGGTGACGCCTTCACCCTTCATACCGGATTCATCTGGAAACGATGGAATCGCCTGGTGACACCTGCGAGGGCTTATCTGCGCCCGCAACCGTGCCACCTTCCTTTCCATTCCCCGGCGGGCGCGTCGTTGAACCGGTTTTCTCGTATACCGCCGGCGCCAATCCGGAATCGGGCAACAGCATCTGACGCAGTTTCTGATCGGTTCCCTGGATCCTCTTCAGCGCGAGCGCCAGTTCTTCTACCCGGGCGACTTCCGCGTGCAGCCTTCTGTTTTCTTCCGTGAGCGTGCGCGCCGTCTGTCTCCACTCCTGAATCTTCCAGATGAAGGCGAATTCCAGAACCAGCAGGACAAGAAGCAGGAGAAGCGTGCCGGTCAGCACCCTCAGCGTCCAGTAGCCGAATTTCAACACGACGGTACGGGAACCGTCATCGGGGATCAACAGGACCGACATCTGCCTGCGTTTCTGTTTGGCCACGCGATTCGTCTCCTGTTCGGATGATTTCAAATGCCACCTGGCGACAGGCCAGGCCGTATCCACCGGATGCCCCGGAACCCGAAACGAATCCGGGTTTCCGCTCTTGGCCCGATTCCGACCCCGCGTCGGCGCTCCATATGAGATTAGGTTCCAGATCGGTTGCTGTCAAGAGGTTTAAGACGTGGGCGGCGTCGGTGGGGGGATTCGACATTCAGAAAACCGTCGTGGTGCGCGGACACCGGGCTCGCGTTCAGGCGCGCTTCTGCAGCAGCCAGCCGGCCAGAAAAATCAGACCGCCGATGATGGCAAGGCGCAGCTCCCGGCCAATGTCTTCTTCGTACAGGCCGACGAACAGGCCGTACCCCATGTAAATCAGACCCGCCAGTTGGAGGGTGCGAGCAAGCAGCCGCATTTGACACCTCGTCCCCGCCTCGTACCGTCCCGTACGCGATCCGGGGTTGTCGAAACATAAAGAATTCGGCGACTTGCAGTCAATGGTTCACGTCAGCGGCGCGGCGGAATCCGGATAGGGCAAATGCGAAAGCCGACATCCTGAGATATCGGCTTTCGGCTGCGTGGTTCGCGATCGGCGGTCTTGCCGACCCGTAACCCCGTTCCCGTCTGTGAGGGGTTGTTTACAAGTACGCGAGCGGGGACGCTAAAATGCCTTGTTGAGATTCAGGCGAACGCCTCTGGTCTTGAGGTCACCGTTGACAGCCACGCCAATGCCCTTCAATTCGACGAGATTCGCTTTCTTTTCAGGGGGCGGGAGCTCCTCGCCTTCATCGGAAAGAAAGAGATGGACCGAGTACGCCAGGGTGCCAAGTCCGAGTCCGAGCATGATAGCGGCCCTGGTGTCGTCGGACTTGCTCTCGTTGTAGAGGTCGCCCGCGGTCTGGGCAGAGGTCGCCGTTCTATACTGTTCATACGCGTCGTTCGCGTCCTTCCTGGAGGCGTGCGCCTCCGTGAAGAACCAGATGCTCGCCCCCAGCGAAAGGGCGCCATAGAGCTTTTTGGAGTAGAGGAAGTCCTTCGTTTTCTGCTGCGCCTGCGCCGGCACGGCTGAGACAAGAATCGTGACGACGGCGAGAGCGAGCGCGAAGGCGCGTTTTCGGCTGTCCATAGGTCCTCCGGAAATCGTATGGCGCTTGACTCGTTTTTCGCTTCAGTCGCTGGTTTGAGCGAGCGGTCCGCCCACGTGCTGTTCCAGTTGGGCCAGTTCGATCTGATACTGGAATCTGTCCTGAACAAGCTGGTTGCGGGCCTCGAAAAGCTGGAGTTGCGCCTGTTGGCGCTCCAGAAAGGTACCGCCGCCCAGGTTATACCGCTGGTCCTGAAGCCTGAAGTTTTCTTCAGCGGCCTTTACCGCGGCTTCGTTGGCGGTTATGCTTCGCCGCAGCCGTTCGAGGTTCAGGAACGACAGCCTGATATCCATGGCCTGCTGGCGTTTGGCCTGATCGAGCAGTTCGCGGCTCCTCAGGTACTCCAACTTCTGGGTTTTGACGTTGTTTTCTGTAAGGAGCCTGTTGAAAATCGGAATACTGATGCTGATACCCGCATTGTAAGAGTAGTTCTTGACGAAGAGGTCCTCTACGCCTGCGAAAACCTCGCCCCGGTTCAGTTGCCAGCCGTACCCTGCGCTACCCGTAATGCTCGGAAAGCGAACGCTATATTTCGTGGCTCTCAGCCGGTCCCTGCTTGCGAGCATCCTTTGTTTTTGGGCGAGAATCTGCGGATTTCCAATCAGCGCCCGTTCCAGCGACTCCTGGTACGAGACGGGCGCAGGCGTAACGGAAAATGCCGTTTCCGTCGGGAGAATAGCGACGTCGGGACTCAGGCCGAGGGAAAACGCGAGCTGAGCGCGCGCGATGGCCACGTCGTTTTCCCTGGCGATCAGCGCGACGCGAACGCTCGCCAGTTGAGATTCCGCACTCAGGACGTCGGCGATGGTGCGGGACCCGATTTCATACATTGTTTTTTCGCGCCGCAGGCTCTCCTCCGATACGCTCACCTGTTCTTTAGCCAGATCCAGTTGCTCCGTTCTCTGCAGGAGAATGAAATATCGCTGCTTTACAAGAAAAATCGTCTGCTGTCGGCTTTCCTTGAAGTCCATCTCCGCTGCCCGCGCGGACTTCTTGCTGGCTGCCAGATTCGCAAAATCGGCGGCATCGAAAATGTTGATACTCAGACTCGATCCCACGGATTGAGACCCGCCCACGCGGTCACGGCCCAGGGTTGTAACGATTGTCTGGGTGGTCTGATCGAAGATGGCGCCTTCCCTGGGGCCGGTCACGCTTCTGGAAATGCGGTAGTTGCTGCCCAGCGAAGGTAGAAAGGCGTTTCGACTCTGGTCGATCCCGGCGACCGCAATCTCACGTGCGAATCGGGCCTGGGCGATGTCCGTGTTGTTGGCCAGGGCGATCTCGATGCATTCCGAGAGGCTGAGATGCATGTCCCTGGTTGCCGTTTCTTCCGCTGCGACCGGCGCGGAGAGTACTGCGGCAGTGGCGAAGAGCAGCGCTGTTTTCAGCACGAATGACATACCGGGCGCTCCTGTAATCATCCAAACTCTTGCAGGTTTTTTCGATCTCGTGGAAATAGACGCACAACCGGAACGTCCGGCCGCCGGATCGACTCTTCACGACAGCGGCAGGACCGGCGTGACGCCAGCCACTTAGTTAGACAGCGCAGAATGAGAAAAGTTACGGGGAAATTGCCTCGCACCGCCGTTGGCGGAACAAAAAGAAAACAGAATTCTGCGGAAAAGGAAAGTGAAAACTTCCGTGTATTCGTACACCGAACCGTCGCGGCGGCGCGGCATCGAAGGCTGTGCGCCGGTACCCCGTGGGCGCGTCAATCCCCTCGATCCAGGAGTGAATAGACGGTTGGGATGACGATGAGCGTGAGCGCGGTGGAACTGATGAGGCCGGCAACAACGGTAATGGCCATGGGGGTGCGGATTTCAGATCCTTCCCCCAGGCCCAGCGCCATGGGCAGGAGTCCCAGAACGGTGGTTGCGGTGGTCATCAGAATCGGACGCAGCCGCACCGAGCCGGCCTGTACGATCGCATCGGTCCTGGACCGGCCGTTGGCGCGCAGGTGATTGATGTAATCGACAAAGACGATGGCGTTGTTCACGACGATTCCGGCCAGCATGATCAGGCCCAGGAAAACCACGACGCTGAACGAGATGCCGGTTACGTAGAGCGTGAACAGCACGCCGATCAGCGCCAGGGGAATCGTAAATATGATGACGAAGGGATGGACGAAGGATTCAAACTGGGAGGCCATGACGATGTAGACCAGAAAGACGGCCAGGCAAAGCGCGAAGATCAGGCTCTGCAACGATGTCTGCATCTCGCGGTTCTGGCCCCCGATGACGAAGGACACGTCCGCGGGGATGTCGACGGTCTCCAGGGCCTGCTGGATCAGCCCCGTTGCGGTTCCCAGATCGATCCCGGCGACGTTTGCGGAAACCAGCACCGCGCGCTGCTGGTCGATGCGCCGGATCTCGCTGGGGCCCTCCCGCACCTGGATGTCGGCCACGGCGGAAAGGTAGATCGGGGCTTCGCCCTCGGGGTTGACAACCAGGCGTTTCAGATCCGACACGCCGGACCGATCGGATTCGTCCACGCGAACAAGAACGTCGATGCGGCGATCGGCCTCCCTGAACCGGGTGACCACGTCTCCCTGCACTTTTTCCCGGACCAGCGTGGCAACGCTTCGCAGATTCAGGCCGTAGGATGCAAGCAGGTCGCGCCGGTAGACGATCTGTACTTCAGGGCTCCCGCGCTGGAGGCTGGATTTCACGTCGTACAGCCCCGAAATTCCGGAAAGGGCGAGTTCCACGTTCCGTCCCAGCTTTGCGAGATCATCGAGATCGTAACCTCGAATCTCCAGCTCCACCGGCGTCTTGAACGTAAACATCGCCGGACGGGAGAAATCCACGGTGACCTGCGGGAGATCGCCGAGACTGTCCCGCAGCCGGGCCATGAGGTCCGCCTCCCGCCTTGCAAGGAACGTGTTGCCGGAAATGCCCGCCCAGACTCTTTCCGGAAGGTCCCGCCAGAACGGCCCCGCCCCGCCGGCGCCGTTCGTGGTTTCGTCGGATACGACGATGGTGACCCTGGAAGTATGTTCTCCCTGGTCGGAAGTGGAGACGGAGGTCTTGTCCACGCCCACGATGGTGGCGATGCGAGCAACGCCGGATTCGTCCAGGACCCTCGATTCCACGTCGGCAACGGTCTCCTGGGTGCGTTCCAGAGGCGTACCCACGGGCATGGCGAGCTCGAGGTCGAACTCGCCGTGGTGAACGGCCGGAATGAGTTCGCGACCGATATGGGGCACCAGGACGTACCAGCAGAAAACAAACGGCAGAATGGCCATCACAACGATGGCGAGGCGGTTATTCAACGCCCACCGGATCGTGGAAGGATAGACCCGGCTGATGGCGCCGAAGCCGACTTCAAAGGCATGTATGACGGGCGTAAGCAACGGAACCGCGACGGCTGCCAGCAGGGACACGACCGTCAACCCGAGTGGAAAGGTCATCATCAGAAGCAGGATCAGCAGTTTGCCCAGCAGGGATAACGATTGGAAGATGAAGAATCGCACGACGACGTAGACGGGACCGAGCACGAAGAGTGAGCACAGAAGAAGAACGCCGCCGCCGGCTGCCGGAAAACGCGGGATAGTGGCGAGACCTCTGTTGCGCATCGGCCATCGGCACGTGCGCCGGACGGCATTCCAGGTCCATCGGAAGCAGCCGGCGAAACCCTCACCGAGCGGGACCGGCGCGTTGTAAGCCAGCAGATCGTGCCAGATGGCCTGGACGATACGGGATCCGAACGGCGTTGGATTTCCCGACCACGCGCATATATCCCGCCAGGCATGCGCCGGTTTCCTCCCGATCTTCAGCACAAGCGCGGCGAAAGGGTAGTACAGAATCGGGGCAAGGATGACGAGCGCCGCTTTCAGAACCACGATCAGGATAGCGAGTGCGACCCAGAGTGTGCGCCAGATGAATTCGAAGACCAGCCATAAGACATAGACAAGGCCCCTGAGCGCCAGGGCCGGGAGACGTTTTGGAGATCGATCTTCCGCAAGTTCCTTCAGCCGTGCGAGTGAGCTGAACTGCAGCAGTTCAGAGTTGAACATGTCGCCGATCGTCGAGCCCGCCCCTCCGCTCCCCGCGATCCGTATCTGCCGGGAAGCCAGCATCGGAATGAAGAATAGCGCGACGGCGAGTGACGCCACGAGTGAAAAGACCACGGTAAGGGACATGTCGCCGAAGACCTGGCCGGCCACGCCTTCGACGAAGACAATCGGAAAGAAGACCGCGACCGTGGTAAGCGTGGAGGCAAAGACAGCGCCACCGACCTCGCCGGTGCCCCGGACCGCCGCCGTAACGATGTCGTCGCCCTCTTCGCGGCATCGGAAGATGCTCTCCAGGACGACGATCGAGTTGTCTACGAGCATGCCGATGCCCAGCGCCATGCCTCCCAGCGACATGATGTTTAAAGACACGCCGAATATCTTCATGGGAGCGAACGTTGCAACGATGGAAATGGGGATCGCAAGGCTCACGATGCCGGTGTGTGACGGATTTCGCAGGAAGACATACAGCACCAGGATGGCAAGAATGCCCCCGATGATCGCCGTCTGTTTCACTTCGTCGATGGATCGTTTAATAAACTGCGACTGGTCCGACAGCACTTCCACCTGCATTCCCGATGGCAGCGAATAGGCAATGAAGCTGGTCATTTCCTTCAGTTTCACGAACTGCCGCACCTGCGCCGCCCGGTCCGTGGCCTCGGCCCGTTTGATTTCTCCGGCCTTGAGTCGCTTCACGTAGGCCAGTTGTTCCGGTGTGCCGAACAGCCGGTCCCGAACCCGCTGCGCCGTAGCGACGATATTGGCGTCGGCTTCCTTGAAGATATCGATTTCGACGCTCTCCACGCCGTTGACACGGGTGATGATCTCTCGATCCTTGTGGCCGCGCACGACATCGCTGACGTCCTTCAGCCGGATATCCGCTCCGCCCTTCTGTCCGATAACGAGGTCGCGAATCTCGTCCACGGTCCGGAACTCATTGAGGGTGCGCACCATGTACTGGGTCTGGCCGTCCAACAGGCTGCCCCCGGCGAGATTGATGTTTTCTTCGCGAAGCCGTCTGTTGATGTCGCCAATGCCGAACCCCATCAGTGCGAGTTGCCGTTCGTTGATTTCCACCCGGATCTCTTCTTCCAGGCCCCCGTGCACCCGGGCCGCGGCCACCCCTTTCATCGCTTCGAGCGCCTGTTTGATTTCTTCCTCGGCAATCAGTCTCAGCGCATACAGGTCCGCATCGCCGTACAGACCGATGCGCATGATGGGGTCCTGCGTGGGATCGTAACGCAGAATCAGCGGTTTGTTGACACCCCGGGGCATATTCAGCCGGTCCAGGTTCTCCCGTACCGTCTGAACCGCGTCGTTCATGTCCGTATCCCAGCCGAATTCAAGGATGACGTCTGACATCCCCGCACGGGAAATGGAGACGATGCTGGCCAGATTGTTGACAACGCCCAGCCGCTGTTCTATCTGCCTTGAAATCAGGTTTTCTACTTCTTCCGGCGCGGTATCGGGATAATCCGTACGGATTGTGAGGGTGGGGTAGGAGATGTCCGGCATCAGGGTGAGCGGCAGCTGCTGGTAGGAGATGTACCCGAAGACCGCGACGGCGAGGACGACCATGAAGATGGCCACCGGCCTGCGGGTGGTTATTTCAAAGGTGCGTGAGACCTGATCCCGTGTGCGGGAGAGGGGATTTCGGGAAGTGGTGTCGTCGTCCATATTTTCCTGGCCCTGAGTCAGCTGCATCGACGAGCGGCCGGCGCGTCGCCGCCGTTACCGTGACCGGGTCTCAGCCCGCGGATTCCTGCGGTTCCTGCTCAGTGGTATCCGGTTTGGCCGGGATGCGCAGACCCTTGCCCTCGATCACCCGGACCCTGGCCTGATCCTTGAGGCCATTCTGGCCCACGACCACGATGCTGTCGCCCGGCGAGACGCCGCTGAGAGCTTCCAGGTTCCCGGTATCTTCGAAACCCACGTCGAGTTGAATCTTGCGCGCGGTGCTGTCCTCGACGACGAATACATGAGGATATCCGTCATCGTACACGACGGCGCGTTTGGGAACCAGCAAGGCCCGGTCGTGCGTGGCGGTGACGATCCTCGTTGTGACGAACAGACCGGGACGCAATTTTCCCTCCGCGTCGTCGATGGCCAGCGTTACCCTGAAGGTGCCGCTGTTCGGGTCTACAACCGGGCTGATGCGAATGATGCGGCCCGGGAAATTGACGTCGGGTATGAGATCCGTGGTGATGCGGGCCGGCTGCCCGACAGAGATATTGGGCAGCTCCGATCCGGGTATGTGCGCCCTGGATATCAGACTCTTCATGTTGACCAGAACGTAGAGTTTGGTTGTGGGCCCGATCCTGTCGCCCAATTTGACGATCCGTTCCGCCACGATCCCGGATATCGGAGATCGAACCGACGCATGATCCAGATCCAGCTGGGCGCGCTGCCACCGGATCCTGGCCTGTTCCAGGTCGAATTCGTCACGTTCATACTCTTCTTTGGAAAGCAGATTCCTGGAGTAGATTTCCTTGCGGCGCTTGAAGTTGCTCTCCAGTTTACGGTAAGCGACCTGTGCTTCCGCTTCAGCGAGCTTGAGATGGTGGTCGACGAGGTGGACAACGACCTGGCCCACTGCAACGGCGTCGCCCTCCTCGGCCAGCACGCGTTTGACGAGCCCGGATCCGTGTGCGTAAACGTCCACCGTCTCTTCGGCCTCTACCTTCGCATTGTATTGCATATATGAGGAAATCGACCCCTGCTGAACGCGGTGGACCTTTACGGGTACGCCCTCCGGCGTTTTCTTTTTCTTCTTCGCGGCCGCGGTCGTGTCGACGGCAGTCGAGTCGACCTTTGTTGAATCGGCCGTCGCTTCATTCTTGCTCTGGCCCTTGGCCTTTTCGCCGCCGCACGCGGTAAGCGCGCAACCTGCGAATATGACGGCCAGCAATAAAGGGCACTTTACAATGCGTTTTTCCGTCATCAGTACATCCTTACTGGGCGATATGTGGACTTTCCCGCCAGCTTGTCGAGCTGAAGGCCACTTCAGGCACGGCCTTCGGGAGATGCATCGCCGGCTCAGACGAAGGGGGACCGGGCTGAAATTGCCTACACTCTTTGACTCCCGGAACCGGCCGGATGTTTCGCAAAAAAAGACGCCGGGCGGCTATTGGTCCGACGGCCCGGACGTGGGTGATGCCGGCGCACATGTCGCGCGCGGTTTGACTCAACCTCCCACGGCTTTTCTTATGCTCGACGCGATTTCGTCGAAACGTCCGGAGACAGGGGATTCAGGGTCGGCGGCCGTAATCGGGGCGCCTGTATCTCCAGCCCTGCGTATCCGCAGGTCCAGAGGGATTTCGCCCAGAAGCGGCACGCGGTATTCAGCGGCCATCCTTGCGCCGCCGCCCTGGCCGAAGATATCGGTCCTGGTATTGCAGTTGCCGCAGATATATTCGCTCATGTTTTCGACGATGCCGATAACGGGAACGTCGACCGTGTTGAACATCTGGATACCGCGACGCACATCCTCCAGCGCCACGGACTGGGGCGTTGTCACGATGACGGCGCCGTCGAGCCGCGCGGATTGAATGAGGGTCAGCTGGACGTCGCCGGTCCCGGGCGGCAGATCGATCACGAGAAAATCCAGAGGCGCCCAGGATACGTCTCTAAGGAATTGCATCACCATCTTGGCCAGCATGGGACCGCGCCAGATTACCGGCGCGCCCGCTTCGGTGATGAGACCGAGCGAGATCATCTTGACTCCGTGACGTTCCAGCGGAACAATCCCGCCGTTCGCATCCATGTCCGGTGTTTCGTTCACGCCCATCATGATCGGAACGTTCGGACCGTAGATGTCCGCGTCCATGAGGCCCACCGCGGCGCCCTGCCGGGCCAGCGCCACGCAGAGATTCGCGGCGGTGGTGGATTTCCCCACGCCGCCCTTGCCGCTGGCAACGGCGATCAGGCGCCGGACGCCCGGTATCGGCGCGGGTCGAGGGACGTTTTCAGGCCTGTTCAATGCTGTGTTTCCTCAGGACGGACCGCGAGCGCAGCGTTCAATCGGGCCTTTTCCGGCTGTTGCGAACGCAGTCGGCCAGGATGGGTATACCAACACGGATATCGTCGTGTGTAGCAAATCCGAAAGCGAGCCTGATGAACGGCACATCCATATTGGATACGTGAAAGGCCTTGCCGGTCGCATAGTCGATACCCATTGACTCGGCCAGTTGCTCACACGCCGCGGTGTCGGTGACGTCGGGCAGCTTGACCCAGATAAAGAGGCCGCCCATGGGTCGGCTGAACCACTCGAATGCATCCGGGAAACGCGAGAGCATCTCGAACATCAGATCGCGTTTCCTTTTGACGATGGCATTGATTCTGTCCAAGTGCGACCAGAGTTCCTCCCTGAAAAACTCGTGGACGACGGCCGCGCTAAGCGCGCTTGTTCCTCCGTCCCGCCGATACTGAATGATCCGGTCGAGCAGGTCTCGAGGCGCGGCGAGGTAGCCCAGGCGGATACCGGGACCCAGGATCTTGGACAGGGATTCTATGTGAATTACCGGCGTTTCGTGTTCGAGTGTCCAGAGGGCGGGTTCGTGGTGGTCTTCGTAGACGGTGTCGGCGTAGCAATGGTCTTCAACCACCGGTATGGCGTAACGGCCCGCAATATCCAGCAGTTCGCGGCGCCGGCCGAGCGGCATAATCGAACCCGTGGGATTCTGATAGGTTGCCAGGGTATAGATGAATTTCGGTTTTCTGTTCGTGGATGCAAGACGGGCCAGCGTTTCTTCCAGCGCGTCCATCCGCATGCCATGGTCGTCCAGCGGGATGCCGACGAGCTCGGCCCCTTCCTTGCGGTATGCGCTAAGCGTGCCCGAATAGGAGTATTCCTCGAGTACAATCACGTCGCCGGGCGAATCCACGAAAACCTGGGCCACCAGCGTAACCGCCTGCATGGATCCCGTGGTCAGCGCAATCTGGTCGACGGGCAGAGCAACGCCTTCCCGGTGGGCGAACCTCCGGGACATGAGCTTCCTGAGCGGTTCGTACCCCAGCGAACCGGGATAGCACGCCAGCTCATCGCCCAGTTCCGGAAGAATGCGCATTGCGGCTTCGGCCAGGCCTCTATTGGGAAAGGAGGCCGGATCGGGACGGCCGCTGCCAAATGGGTATGTCTTCACAGCGAATGCATTTCCTTGTGAATCGGTCAGCCGGTTACGGACGTTCCGGTCGCGCCGCCATACTGCCGGGGTCGACATCCCTATCCGGTTCCTGCGCAGCCGGCGGGCTTCAAATCCCTCTCTCCTTGCCGCGGATTCTGGGGTCGAGCGTCGCGAGAAGCTCGTCGTCTTCCGTGATTTCAATGGCCCGGACATTGGCCGCCGCGCTCCCCTTGCCGAGCGTGTATTTGATCTCCGACTTCAGGTATTGGGGCGCGATCTCTCCAAACCCTTCTTCGACCGTGACCCATTCGTTGCCTTCGGAGTGCACTCTGGGCGCGCTGACCGCCCAGTCCAGGTCCTCGTCGAGCACCAGTCGCCGTGTGAGTACCTGAAACAGGGAGGACGGGATGCGGGTTCCTCCCGATGCGCCGAGAGTCATCACGGGCTCGCTGTCGCTCATGATGAGCATGGGACACATATTGTTGACGGGCGACTTGCCCGCGTCCACCGAGTTGGGCAGTCCGGAACCGGGATCGAAGCGGGACATGCCGGCGTTCATGATGAGTCCCATCCTGGGAATGGTAACAAATGAGCCGAAACCGGGGCCATGGGTCAGGGTCAGGGAAGCCATATTGCGGTCGCGGTCTACAACGGAGACGTGGGTTGTTCCGCCGTAGGAGAGCGGCCGCAGCAACGCCTGCCCGCGCGTACCCTCCGACACGTGATCGGCGATTTCGCGGCCCGTTGCTCCGATCTGGATATCGGACGTGAGGGTTTCCAGCGGCACTTTGACAAATCGGGGGTCGCCGAAATACCGGTACCGGTCCAGCCAGGCGGCGCGGATGGTCTCGGTCAACCCGTGGGCGAGACGCGCGGCGTCGCGGGCCCAGAGGTCCAGTTCCGCGACATCGGCAATTCGACACATCTGAAGTACGGCAGGGCCGCTCGAACAAAGGGGCGGGGCGTACAGGTCGTAGCCCAGACAGGAGGCGTGAACCGGTTCGACGTGGCGGGCCTGATAGCCAGCGAAGTCGTCCTCCGTGAGTATTCCGCCGTTTTCCCGGATGTATTTCACGATTCTCCCGGCGATTCTTCCCCGGTAGAACTCATCGACGCCGTTTTTTGCGACCTGCTCGAGGACCCGCCCCAGACTCGCATTGGCCGCCCTGTCTCTGGTTGTGGGCGCCGCACCATCCACCAGCAACAGCCGTTCCGTGTCCCGGAAGGCGCGGATCCGCCTTTCGTTCTCACCCACGGCAGCGACGTACTCGGGTGAAACCCGAAACCCGTTCTTGCACGCGCGTATGGCCGGAACGAGCGCCTGATCCAGCGGTATTTTTCCGTATTTCTCCAGCGCCGCGGCCAGCCCGGCGAGTACGCCGGGAACGGAAATCGCGAGGCAGCCCGTCTCGTTGGCCCTGCCGCTGACCAGCGACCCGAAGCGTCCGTCTGAGCGAACCACCTGGAACATCCTGCTCGTGGCGGCGCCCGGAGCGACGGTGTTGAAGTCGATGCAACCGATTTCCCTGTTCATGTAAACCATCAGGGCGCCGCCGTAGCCGCCGATTCCCGTGTGGTGCGGCGAGACCACGCAGGCGAGCAGGGCGGCCGTGACGGCTGCATCGACGGCATTTCCTCCTTTTTTCAATACGTTTACGGCTGCGGCGTCGGCTTCGGGCTGTCCGACGACCGCGGCCTCCTGGAACGTGGCTGACACGTAAAGCGGACCTCCTTCAAACGCACGAATTGCACATATATACAGGTTCGATAATATAAGGCCGCCGTGCGCAGGTCAAGGTTTTTTTTGTTGCTGAGCGGATTTCGGTTGCCTGAGCCTGTCGCGGCGGAATTGAACAGGCCGGCCCGGCCCGTGTTTGCAGGTTTCGGTGTTACCGCGAACCCGTTCCGGTGGTGACGTATATGGGGCTTGTCCAGGCCCTGGCGCCGTCGGTCTGGGTCACCCGTACCCAGTAGGGGTGGCAGCCGTCCGGCAGTTCGGACTCCCGGCAGGTGAAGCTGGCTTCGCTTCCGGCGCCCTCGGGCGCCAGTTCGAAGACAACGGCAATGTCGATGCCACCCGCGGGTATCCGAACGGGCCTCTTCGCGATTTCCCCAAGCGTAACGGCGTGGGAAACGATATCCGTTCTGAAGTCGATCGTCGCCCGCGGCGGGCCGTCGACGGTGAGTATGACGCCGTCGGCGTCTCCGGTGGTGACGGATTTCCAGGTCACGGCATGGTCTGAAACGGACTGGATACCCTCCGAAGCCGAATCGAATGCGAATCCTTCGGCGCGGCGTATGCGGCCGTGCCTGAGGGTCAGGCCGCCGTCCCAGCGAACCAGGCGGTTGCGCGCGCGGATTCGCTGACCCGACCAGGAAATGCGGACCCGGTCTTCCGCGCGGGGTATGGTCTCGGGATACCGGTGTACGAGCGCCAGGCCTCTGAATACCTCAACGCGCTCGATCGGCGCGGTGCCGATCACGTCAACAGCGATTTCAGGCGGATGCAGCGCCTCGAGGTCCGAGCCCATCGGGTGTCCGTCTGCGGCGACGTTCACGAGGATTCGCTGGCCCGTGGTGCCATAGCAGCGCCGGGCCTTCAACGCTTCCCATAGTCCGCGCCGGCTGAGGTCGCCTGCAAAGACGCACGTGAGTCCCCCGTACACGCCGAAAGAGCCGCTGCCGGGATACGCGGCGCCCGGCCTGCCCTTGTGGTCGTCGCTTCCGGCGATGAATCCCACCCGATAGCCGTTTTCGAGGGCCCATCTCAGGAACCATTCGAATTCGCCCCACTCGGAGTAGACTTCAACCAAACGCTCGAAATCTGGATCGTGCCAGTCCAGATTGGCGTATCTGCCGCCTACGTGCGGCACAAGCAGGACGTCCGTGCCCTTCATCGCCCTGTACAGTTCGGATACGTGCAGGCAATCCGTGCGGACGTCGGATTTGTCCGGAATCAGCACATGGCTGGAGCGGTGCAGGGGTCCGGTGTCGCCCGGAAAGTAGACGTTGTGATCGCCGCCGACGGGCGTGTTTCCGGACCATTCGTACCCGACGAAGGCGACAAACCGTCCGGGGTCGTTCTGCGCATTCGCCTGGTGTCTGATTTCCTCCCAGACGGCGCCTGTGATCTGAAAATCGTTGCCCTGATGTCCTGCGAAATCGACAAAGGCGGATTCCCGGGCGAAGCGAAAGTATGAGGACACGGGGTTTGTTCCAACGGTCTCCTCGCTTTGCCCGTGCAGGTCGCCCCAGTACGGACGGTATCGGATACCGGATTCGACGCACCGCATCGGGTTGCTCTCGGCCTTCAGGCCCAGAGACCTGTCTTCGGCGCGGATGCGAAAGATACCGCACCGGGGCGCGACGACGTTATCAAACCTGCGGGTTCCCCCGTCTTCAGCGGAAAACCGGTATGTCTCGGGCAGCCCCGAAAGGCCGCGGGCATCCACCGCGACCTCGCCGGTGTAGTCACGGCAGGGGTTTCCCCACACGTCTTCCGCCTTTATTCCAACCCAGGCGGACTCGCCAGGCGCCGTTTCCGAAGCGCAGACCGCGACCAGCTTGCGGGGAGCGCCGCTGACGATGGGCACGGCGGGCGACGGGACCTCCTCGTAGACCCAGGTTCCGCACCAGTCGACCGCCACCCGAAACTCGAACCGGTCCTTGCAGAAGGTCTGCGCGCGGATCCCGGGAGCGCCGCCGGAGGTGTCTCCCAGGGTGAGGGTAACCGTGTCGCCTTCGGAAAGAGACTCGTCGAAGACGTCGATGGTGACGCACAGGCGCCACGGTCGCACGTAGCGCTGCTTTTCATAGGCGGGTCGGAGCGACGCGGGTCCCGACGTGGTTACGGAGGCGTATCCCGGGGCGCCGGGTTCGTCGAACTGCGGCGCCTGCCAATCGCTCACGTCGCGCCAGGCGATTTTTATAACGCCGCCGTCGTCCACGCCGTACGTGCCGGCGTGGTAGATGATGCGCCACGTGCCCGTGGCCCCGGCCGTGACCGGTCCCGCGGGATCTATTTCCGCCCAGCCGTAACGCTCACGAATTCCCGCGTCGCCCATTTCAATTTCTCTTTGAATGCGGATGACAATGGCTGATCGAAAGGACCTCGGGCGAATTTAAGATATGGGTTATTGCACGCGGGACAAGTGAAATCAGGGCAGGGATTCACGCGCCCTTTCCGCTTGACGCGTTGTGGCTTTGGGGTTAACTTTTCGGCGGATCGCGTCATCCAATTCGCCATTCCCGCCGCCATGCAGGCCGCCGGTAAGACCGATGTCCGGACCCCTCCCCGTCGTCCGACTGTTCTCCAGGAACGACTGTCATCTTTGTGATGTCGCGAAAGCGCGCATCGAGTCCGCCGGACGCCGGGTCCCATTCCGGCTTGAAGTCGTCGATATAGACGGTGACGCCGGACTGGTTGCGCGATACAATGACCGGGTCCCGGTTGTGCACGTAAACGGGGAAGAAGCGTTCGCATACCGCGTAAACGAGAAGGTCCTGGTGCGAAAACTGAAATCGCTGTCGAAACGGTCGAGGAGAGGGTATGGGCGGGGATGACCTGTTCGCCGCTCTGGAGCCTGAGGCGCCGCTTGCGGACCGGATGAGACCGCGCAGCCTGGATGAAGTGCGGGGGCAGGATCACCTTACCGCGCCGGATGCGCCGTTTCGCAAGCTGATCGAGAGCGACCGGGCGCCGTCGATGATCTTCTGGGGACCGCCGGGCTCGGGCAAGACCACGCTGGCGCGTCTCGTGGCCGAGTCCACGAAGAGCCGGTTCGTGGCATTCAGCGCGGTCACCTCCGGAGTGAAGGAGGTGAGGGAAATCGTCGCGCGCGCAAGAGGGGACCGCCGGAACGGGCGGCGGACCACCCTGTTCATCGACGAGATTCACCGGTTCAATCGCGCACAACAGGATGCGTTTCTACCCCACGTCGAAGACGGCACCATCAGTCTGATCGGCGCCACGACGGAGAATCCCTCGTTCGAGGTGAACGCGGCGTTGCTGTCGCGGACCCAGGTGTTCGTGCTGAATCTGCTGGACGTGCCGTCGATATGCGAGATCCTGAATGCCGCGCTCGCGGGAGAGGGGCGCGGACTGCCGGGTTTGATCGCCGACGCCGATGCCCTGGAGGCGATTGCGAGCGCGTCGGAGGGCGACGCCCGGCGCGCGCTCAATGTGCTGGAAACCGTCTCGGCGTCATTGGAGAACGGCGCGAGAGTGACCGCTGAGTCCGTCAAGGCGGCGATGGGCGGCAAGGCGTTACTCTATGACAAGAGCGGCGAGGAACATTATAACCTGATTTCGGCGCTTCACAAGACCATGAGGGACAGCGACCCGCATGCTTCGCTGTATTGGCTGGCGCGCATGCTGGAGTCGGGCGAACACCCGCACTACATCCTTCGCCGCATGGTCCGGTTCGCGTCGGAGGATATCGGGAACGCGGACCCGCGGGCGCTTTCGATTTCGCTGGCCGCAAAGGAAGCGTACGATTTTCTGGGCAGTCCCGAAGGCGACCTGGCCGTAGCGCACGCGGCCGTGTACCTGGCCACGGCGCCCAAGAGCAATTCGGTCTACGCGGCTTATGGTGCGGCGCAAAAGGACGTCAGGGAGCAGCCGAATCTGCCTGTACCGATGCACCTCAGAAATGCGCCGACGGGCCTGATGCAGGAACTGGGATACGGTCGGGGTTATCAGTACGCACACGACGATCCGGACGGGGTTGTGTCGCAGAGCCATTTGCCGGAGAATCTGGAGGGTCGGATCTATTATCGTCCCTCCGACCGGGGTTACGAGCAGAGAATCCGGGAACTGATGGACTGGTGGGACGCGTTGAGAAGGCGAAAGTCACGGGCGAAGAGCGCACCGGACGACGTTTAACGTTGAAAAGTGCATCCGCTATTGTGTATATTGTGGAGGACTGTTGTGCGCATATCGGCTTGGGTCGACTGAGCGCGGAATCTTCACGCATCGAGCAACTGACCTGAACGACATCGGGAAGGGAGGCGAAACATGAGGCTGAACGGAATTTTCCACGTAACCTGTCCGCCTCCAGAGGGTTTCTGACGGATTCGCAGCCGTACGTGTTGCAACTCGATCGCCCCTCCGGAGCCGCGGGTAGGGATTTGCCCCGCGGTATTTTTGTGCCCGCATGTGCGGGTTTTCGTAATTCGGAGGTGACGATCGGTTTTATGTACAATTCTGATTTCTGGGAAATCCGGCTGAATCAGCGGGACCTTGAGAAGATCCCGAACGAGAATGGAATCTGGTTCGAGTCGCGTGAAGACCGGCAGCTGCGATATGTGCGGGAAGACCGGGTTGCCGCGGTGGCTGTCCGGATTATCGAGGCTTTCCCGCACTGCCTCACGGACAGACAGCGCGAGGCGGCGCTGCTGTATTTCCGCCATGGGAAGACCCAGCGGGAGATCGCGGAGATTATGGGAATCTCCCGCCGCGTGGTCAGCCAGCACCTGTTCGGCATAACTCGAGGGGGACGGCAGGTGGGTGGCGCGATGCGCAAATTGAGGAAGTACTGTGAGGCGGAGTCGCTGGGACCCGGCGCCCCGGGTACCGCGTCCAGGTGAATGTCGCCTGACTGCCCGTTAAGGAGCCCACCCCGCCTCGCGTGCAGAGTGACGCTGTCAATGGACCGTCAGGCGTCATACGGCCCATTTCTTCATCTTTTCTTCGTCCAGCTCGACGCCCAGGCCCGGTTTTTCGAAGGGTTCGAGCGAGCCGTCGCGGTACCTGAACGGTGTCTTGCAGACGTCGTCCACCAGGAGCGCCGGCCCGACCAGGTCCGACGGTACCGTTACGTTACTGGACGCAACGGCCAGGTGGACGAACGCGGCGGTGCCGGGACCCATCTCGACGGTACTGCCCAGCAGCACGGGGACGCCGGCCGCCTGTGCGATATGAATCAGACGTTGACTGCGCAGAATGCCGCCTGCCTGTGAGGGGATGACGTTGAAGACGTCCACGGCCCGGTGGCGTATGAGAGCCGTTGAGAAGCCATCGTTCAGGTCCGCGACGTGTTCGATGATCTGAACGGGGGCCTGTTTCCGGACGCGAGCCAGGGAGCAGGCCGCCTCATCGGCGTTTTCATTGATCCGCTCGGGGTTGTCATTGGCGACGGCGCGGTTCACCGCGACCACCGGCGTCTCGCAGGCGTCGATGCCGGCGGCGGCCATGTCCCGGATTTTTTCAATGGCCTCGTCCTCCTCCCACGCGCCGCTGGCGTCGGCTTTGAGGTAGACGTCCGGACCCGCCACCTGGCGAAAGCGCGCGATGCGGTCCAGATCACGTGGATGATTCTCGCCGACTTTGAGCTTGAAAGCCCGGAGTCCCCTGGAGACCATCGTACTGATTTCATCTTCAAGCGCGTCGAGCTCCTCCAGCAGCGAGACGCCCCGCCTCATGTAGGCGACCCAGCAGACGTCCACGCGTTCGTGACGGCGCCCGCCCAGGAGTTCGTAAAGGGGGGCGCCGTAGTGTTTTCCGGCAAGGTCGAGCAGGGCGATCTCCACGCCGAACAGGGTGAGACCCCGGAGTTCCGGGTGGATGCCGGCGGGAAGTTCATCGGCGATCCGTGCGATCAGGACGTTTCGATCGGCGACGTCGCCGTCTCTCAGCGCTTGCAGCAGGAGATCGCGCAGGCCGCCGGCCCGGAGCGGATTCATCCTGTCGGCGATGTCCGGGACTTCGCCAAGCCCCACATGGTGCGTGTCCGTGAAGAACTCGAGGATCTGATATCTTGACCGGCTGAGGTCTTCACCGGGCTGCAGGTTCTGCGGGTCCGCGGCATAGGTGGTGTAAATGCGCGGAACCGAGACTTCCCTCACCTGGATGTCGGTGATTCTCATCGATGCGGTCCTTCCGGTTCAGCCCGAACCGGTGATACCGAGCAGATTACGTGTATACGACATCAGACCGGCCGTGACAATGCTTGCGATGAGCAAAACCCCCGCCGGCATCAGCTTCCGGGTCCTGATGAATCGACTCAGGGAAATCCCGGTAAGCAGCAGGGAGAGCATCAGGCCGATGAGCAGTCCCGTTGCCGGGTCCGTACGTCCGGTCCACCAGGCGTACAACGCGACCAGGCCGCTGATGCCGCCCGCGGCGAGCGAGACCGAACTGTCCGATTTGAGTTTGCCCACGACCCCGCCCGCGATCAGCATGATACCGTAAAGCGCCAGGACGGTTTGTGCGAGTTGGAGCATGGTTTACCTCCGGTAACGGATGTCGGTTAATTTCAATTCGAAATAAGACAACAGTCAAATTTACCACAAAAAGCACAAAAGGGACCGGTGCCAAACGGGGTATCGAGGTCGTTCATAAGGATGGTGTTTCGGTCAACGTCCAGTAACCTGGTGTATCCTGGTAATCCGCAGTTCAATCGCCTTTATCAGCTTGAATATTTACGAATTAACGTCGATGAAAACATGCGAATCATGGTTAACCTGTACGGTACTTTTCTACCGTGGACATATCCAGCTTCACGCCCAGTCCCGGTCCTTCCGGCAGAACGAAGTGCCCGTCCGTTACGACGAGGGCGCCGTTCACGACGTCGGCGACGCGGGTGAACGGCAGTTCGTCGCATGGCAGGGTCGCGTTTGGAAGGGTCGCCTGGACATGCACGGAATACGCGGCGAGGACGCCCAGGCACAGGCCGCCCATCTGCACCCAGCAGGGGACGTCTGCGGCGTCCGCGATGGCAGCGGACTTCTTCACCTGCTGCGCCGGTCCACCCAGGTTGACGTAGTCGATGCATTCGGCCTTCAGCGCGTTCAGTACGCCTCCGGGCGGGCCCAGGTGCAACGCGATCGGGATGTGGGTCTTCTGGCGCAGGAGGCGGTACCAATCAAGGTTGTTTTTGAGTACGGGATCTTCGAAGTTCGCGACGGTTCCGATGGGTTCCAGTTCTTCCGCCAGGCGGGCGGCGACGGTGGGGTGCCGAAACGCCGTGTTGGGATCCACGCCGACGGTGTATTCGGTCCCCGTGGCTTCCTTCATGAGCCGGACGGTTTCCACGATGTTCCAGGGCCGCGCCTTGAGCTTATGGTTCGTGAATCCCAGTCCGGCGCCGACCTCGGCCTCGGCAGCGGTCTCCTCGGGTTGCATGGCGCACGACCAGTAGGAAACCGGGATGCGGTCGCGGACCTTCTCTCCGAAAAAACGCCAGAGCGGGATGCCGTAGGCCTGGCCGGCGATGTCCAGGAGCGCGCACGCGAAGGGATCGGGCTGGGCGAACGGATCCAGATTGAGAGGGTCTTTTCCGGTAAGCGCGTCGGCTCGTTCCGCGAACTGGCCTGGCTCGCCCTGGCACTCGCCGATGCCCTCGAGGCCGCCGTCGGTGTGGATGCGGCACAGCGTGATCGAATAGACTTTGGGATGGTATCTGGCAATAACCGGTATGGGCGGGACCTCCACTTCGAAGAGGTCGATTTCGGTGATTTTCACTTCGGGCCTCCTTTGGGCAGGCAGTGCTTGACGGCTGCAAGGCAGATTTCGACGACCGTATCCGTATTCATGACCAGTGCGTGTACGTCGTCGCGATTGCCGGACATTTCGATGAGGAAGGCGGCCGGCGTGCCGCGTTCGGCCGCGTAGGAGATGCAATACGGCTCCGGGGGACGGAATTCGGTAATGCGGTCCATGTTCACCTGCTGGTACGCGCCTCCGTACGGCTTCTGCGTCAGGTAACGGTTCTCCAGGCGGTCCCGGATGTCAGCATGGATGGCGGCGAGCAGTTTCCCGTCTCCCTTGTGCGGAAGCATCATGATGTAGTCGGCCGTATGGAAGTCGATGACGCAGTGCGGGCGGTGTTCGTCGATAATACGCTGAATGACCCGCGTCTCCCGCTCGGATGCGGCTTGCGCACCCATATAATTGTAGTCCCAGGGCATCCGCACGTCCTGCGTATAGTGGAAACCGTCCCAGTTGCAATCGAAGTTGCGGTTCAGATCCACGCCCCGGGAGTTCTGGCGGGTGAACCGGTCGAATCCGCCCGGGTTCTGCACCGGCAGCATCTTGATATGCAGATCGCGGGTGTTCAAACCCTCCACGTTCGGACTCTCGCACAGGACTTCCGCAAGGCGAAGCAGGCCGTACGCGTTCTCCCATTCCCAGCCGTGTATGGCGGCGCCGAAGTACATCGTGGGCCTGGATTCATCGCCGACGTTCAGGGAAAACATCGGCCTTCCGTCGCTGGAAGGTCCTTCGTCCTTCAGAAAAAGGTCCGGATACCGTTCCACCGCGTCGAACATGAGTTCGACGAATCCATCGTAGGGCAGTCGTTCCGGATAGTGTCTGCCGTAACGAACGGCGTTGTTGACGATGTTGCCGAGAAACAGATACTTATTCGTGCTGCCCCATGAATTGTACCACGGACGCACCGGCGACGCGAGGTCCATGGCCACGATCCGCCCGTCTCCGACGCGTTCTTCCAGCATGACGGCGCCGCTGTTCAGGTTGGAAATGCCAAGAGCGGAAACGCTCCTGGTGGTCTCCAGGCCCAGGACCTGGCGCTGGAACATCTGGTTGGCATAGCTCTGATCGGGGGCGCTCGTGACGGTACCGTACCACCACACGGCGTCGCCGACGGAATAGCCCCGGGTTACGTCGTTCTCGATTTCAATTCGCATCTCGGGGCGAATGCGGTCCTGCACGTGGGTCTTGCTGAAGTGCAGGCCCCGGTTTCGAGCGTACTCGAAGAGGCAGGAAATGACCTGCCCCCCGGATTTCGCGAATTCGGTGACGACGCCGTAGTCCAGGTGGTGCAGATTGCGTCCGTCATTCACGACGGTGATCACGAATTCATACCGGCCGAGTACGCCTGCGTCGCAGGGCTCGTTTCTGATGTCCAGGCGTCTGACCTTGCCAGGATAGAGAATGTCGAGATCGGCCCCGATGGTTCCGCCAGGACCGTCTGAAAGCACGAGGATGTTTCGATCGGATTGCATGGTGCCGCCTGTCCCTGAAGCGCTCACGTCCGAACGACGCGTGGAACCGTGACGATCAAACGGTTATGGCCCAGTGGTTGCAGGAAGGTTGACGATGTTTCTGAGCGGTTGGCCGAGCAGTGCCCTTCTGCAGGTTTCGGCGGTACTTGCACGCAGGTCCATCAGACTCTGCTCCGAGTAGAACGCGGAATGCGGCGTCAGGAGTACGCGATGGTGCGCGGGGTGACCGGGGTCCCGCCAGGCGACGACGAGGGGATCGTCTTCCTTGAGCTGTTCCCATTCGAAAACGTCGATTCCCGCCCCGGCCAGACGGCCGGAAGCGACGGCGTCCGGGATCGCCGACGTGTCCACGATCGCGCCGCGGGCGGTGTTCACCAGGTACGAACCTTCAGGCATGAGCGCGACGGCCTCGGCGTCGATCATGTGGCGGGTCTCGTCCGTAAGCGGGCAGTGGACGCTGAGCGTGAAGGCCTGGCCGAGGGTTTCCTCGAGGGACTCCACGCGGCGTATTCCAAGGGCCTTGGCGTATCCGTCCGGCTTGTACGGATCGTAGAAACACACGTCCATGCCCAGCGCCTTTGCGCGCAGGGCGGCGGCCGTGCCGATGCGCCCCAGGCCGATGATGGCAAACACGCTGCCGCGGATGCGTTGAAGGGGCGCCGCCTGGGAGGGCGACCAGGGTCCCCGGGATGCGCGCAGGCGGGAGTTCAGAAACGCAACGCCCCGGATCATCGAGACCGCCATGCCGACGGCCGAATCGGCCACGTCTTCGGTCCCGTAGTCCGGCACGTTGCAAACCGGAATGCCCAGTTCGCGCGCGCGGGCCACGTCTACGTTGTCGAATCCGACGCCGCCGCGTGCGATGACTTTACAGTTCCGGAGGCGGTTCAGGGTCGGCGCGGAAATGACGATATAGTGGTAGGGAATAATGGCGTCGGCAGTTTCGATCCTGCCCGCGAGTTCGTCTTCCCGTGTCGCATTCAGGACCCGTACATCGGCAACGTCGCGGAGAATCTCCCTCTCAAGATTGGGATTTGAGATGAAATCCGTGATGACAACGTCTGATCTGGGTCCGGACATGTTGGATATCACGCCTGTCCAAAAACGGGTCTGTCGCCGCGCCTCAGCCGTCGTAGCCGAGCGCGCGCCAGCGCTGGCGCGCGTATCGGACGGCGTCAGGGCCGGGTTTCACGTAACCACGGGTGCTGGGGGGCGGCTGGCCGGGGCCGGCGTCCTCAGGGTAGGGCGACCAGTGGTCCTCGACGTAGGGCCCGCAGGCCGTCTTCCGCCGGAATTCGGGAATCGGAAACGGGGCGCCGTCTTCGAGGCAGGAACGCCAGGCCTGCACGCCGACGGCGCCCATGGCGACGCCCCGATACACATTCAGATAGGGTTGGCGTCCTGAACGGATGGCGCGGGCAAAGTGGAAATTGGTCCAGAAGTCTCCGCCTCCGTGGCCGGCCTTCCGGGCGAGATCGCCATGTTCGGGCCAGTCGGCGGTGTATGTCCGGTCCAGCGGCTGACCCCTGTCGCGCAGCCAGTCTTCGTGATGAATACGGACGCAGCTCCAGTGGTTGGGTTCGGCGGTGGCGATGAGACCCCGTTCCCCGTGGATTTCGTAGCGCACCCGGTGGATGGAACTGAGCTGCAGGCCCAGAATCCGAAAGACGGCGCCGTTGTCCATGCGGACCAGGATCAGACCGCCCTGGTCCCCCACGCGTACGCGGTGGGGAGATTGGGTGGGTTCTTCAACGATCGAGAGCGCGTTGACGGAAACCGGCATCGTCCCCGTGATGCACATTAGCGGCGCGAGCGCGTGGCTGCAATAGTAGGTGGGTGGAATCCAGTTGCGCCAGTGATTCAACCCCGGAGAGATGCCCAGGCGCCAGTTTTCCTCGGCGGCGTGATTGTATTCCCCTTCCGCGTACGTGACGTTTCCGATCTCGCCGCTGCGATACAGGCGGCGCAATTCCTGGTTGGCCGAGGAGAAAGGGTAGTTTTCGGCGAACATGTAGATCCGGCCGCTGGCTTCCACCGCCCGGCAGAGGGCAACGCCTTCGGCAAGCGTCTTGCACGCGGCGGTTTCGCTCATCACGTGCTTTTCCGCCTGAAGCGCCTTGATGGCGAAAGGCGCGTGCTCGTGGCTGTAATTCGCCAGGATGACCGCATCCATTTCGTGTTCGAGGAAGCGATCGTAGTCCGTGTACGTGGCCACCCCGTATTCCCGGCCGACCTGTTCGAGCTTCTCCTTCCAGGTATCGCAGAGCGCCACGAGTTTCATGCCCACCGTGTCGGTCGCGCCCCGGGCGAAGCTCTGCCCCCGGCCCACGCCGATGATGCCGACCCGGATGGGATGTTTATCGGACTGTTGCTGAGTCATAATCTGTGCTCCTCCCGGCGGGAGTGGCGCTTTACGAAACTACGAGTTTACGAAACTACGAAAGAGCGGGAATACATCATTCGTCCTCTGGTTTTCTCGTCTATTCGTATTCTCGTCTTCTGGCTTTACGAAACTACGAATTCACGAAACTACGAAAGAGCAGGAATACATCATTCGTCTTCTGGTTTACTCGTTTCTTCGTATTCTCGTCTTCTGGCTTTACGAAAGTACGAATTTACGAAACCACGAAAGAGCAGGAATACATCATTCGTCTTCTGGTTTTCTCGTCTTCTTGTTTATTAGCGTTTATTCGGGTTATTCGTAGTTTAGTATACAGTTCTTGGTTTTTAGTCGTTTCGTAGTTTCGTCTTTTTCGCCTTTCGTAGTTTCGCAGTTTTGTTTTTCGTAGTCTCGTAGTTTCGTCTTCTCGCAGTCTCGTTTATTCGCAGTCTCGTCGTCTCGTCTCTTCCTCCCCGTTCATGCTTCTAGCAGCCGCCGTATGTAATTCCCCTGTTCGCCCAGTTTGGTATCGTCGTCCCCGGGCCCGAAATCTTCCAGCGAAAGGTACCCGGAATAGCCGACGGCCTTGAAGTCGCGGACGATCTGGCCGACGTCGGCGATCCCTTCCCGGATGTCGGCGAAATCCCATTCCCAGACCTGCGCGCCCGTATCGTCGCGGCCGGTAACGACGGGCTTGCCGTTGCCGATGTGGCAATGGGCGAGATAGGGACCGAGCAGTTCCATACCCATCTTCGTGTCTTCAAGGCCAACGCGAAGCATGTTCGGAATATCGTAGATGGCGCCGATCCGGTCCGGGTCCAGGTCGCGCAGCAGTTCGATGGCGCGGGAACAGGTGACGGCGACGGTCCCCACGTGAATCTCGTAGAGAATCTTGACGTCATACTCCCGGGCGGTCTCGACGAGATTCGCGAATCCTGCTCGCGCTTCGAGGAACTGGGGCCAGTATGGCTTTGCCCGGTCGTGCCGTGGCGCGCCGATACGGATCATGGGCGGGTTGTCCGGGTTCAGCGCGGCGGCGCCCCGGAACAGCTTCTCCACGATTTCGGACTCTTCCAGGGTCACGTTCGGGGCCAGGGCGATCACCCTTATGCCGGTCCGTCTCTCTGCCGCCCGGATCGCATCGGCCTTCTGAATGACGTTGTCGGGGCTGACGTCGGACAGGTGACGGCCCCAGAACGAGGGCTCCTCGGTGGCGTCGTCGGGGTTGTAACGACAGCGCAGTTCGATGCCGTCGTACCCGTGTTCGGCCAGCTTGTCGAAGGTGCGGTCCAGGTCCCAGCGAGGAAGCATGACCGACGTGCAGGAAAGTTTCATATGGCCTCCGGCTTCGCGGACTGTTACGGAATGAATCGGGTCTTCGGCGTGATTGACAGGATGAATTCGGTGAGCAGGGCGACGGTCCGGTCCAGGTCCTTCAACGAGAGGACCTCCACGGGCGTATGCATATAACGCAGCGCCACGCTGACGAGGCCGGTAGCCACGCCGGCGCGCGTGAGCTGGATGGCGTTCGCGTCCGTTCCCGTTCCGCCCGCCGCAGCTTCGATCTGATACGGCACGTCGGCCTCTCGCGCCGCAGAAACGAGGCGATTGAAGACGACGGGATTGATGTTCGCTCCACGGGCGATGACGGGCCCGGCCCCGACCTTCAGATCGCCGTCCCGTCGTTTGTCCACGTCCGGATGATCGGTTGCGCAGGCGACGTCCAGCCCGATACCAACGTGCGGGTTGATTCCGTACGCGCTGGTCCTGGCGCCTCGCAGCCCGATCTCTTCCTGTACGGTGGCAACCGCGAACAGAGCGGCCCGGGACGTCTTCCCGGAACGGGCAACGCAGCGCAGGGTCTCCGCCGCGACGTAAGCGCCCATTTTGTTGTCGAAAGCGCGGGAGGCGGCCAGGTCTCCCCGGATGACTTCGAAATTGGGATCGTACGTGACGGGATCGCCGATGTCGACGACCTTTCCGGCCTCTTTCTTGTCCGCTGCGCCGATGTCGATCCAGAGATCGTGAATCTTCGGTGTCTTTTTCCGGTCTTCATCGGTCATCAGATGAATTGGTTTCTTGCCGAATACGCCGGGAATGGCACCGGAAGAGGTATGGATGCGGACCTTCCTGCCCGGGATGATATTCGTGTCGAAGCCGCCGATCGCGTTGACGTAGATGAATCCGTTGTCGTCTATATGGTTGACCTGGAATCCCAGTTCATCCATGTGCCCGGCCAGCATGATTCGCGGGCTGCCTTTGGCGTTGTGGACGGCAATCGCGTTGCCGTGCGCGTCAACGGTGACCTGATCCGCGTATCCCTTTGCTTCCGCCGTCCAGACGTCGCGGACGGGGCCTTCGTACCCGGATGGACCGGGCGCATTGAGCATGGATTCGAGAAAAGCACGGGATGATTTACGCATCGATCTCCTTTCCGAATTTGGCCCTTCTTCGGCATTGTTCGATGACGCGGATCAATTCACGGGATTCGTGGGTCCTGATATGGGGCTCCGCGTTTGCCGTTAATGTATCATGGATGTTCGCGTAAAAATCGAGTTGCGCTTCGGATCGAACCGGCACGGTCTTTTCACGCCACGGGAGCCGGTCCCTGTTGTCATAGCTGCGCCCCGGCGCCGCGCCCTCGAAAACCTCCAGTTCCGGGGCCTGTTCGGGAACGAAATACCGGATATGGAAAGCGTCTTCCGACTGGATGAGGGTTCCGTATCGCCCGCACACATGCCAGGGAGGAAGGGGGAGCGCGGCCGCCTGATTGATCTCCAGATCGAGGAGCTGATTGCGCCGGGTCCGCAGCCAGACTTTGACCACGTCGTCCGCGTCTCCGCGTGTCGCGACAGCCCAGAGATTGCATTGCACGTCGACAACGGGCGTGCCGTCGGAGACATACAGCAACTGGTCGACATAATGGGACCCATAGTTGTTGAGCATTCCGCCGCCGTGTTTGCGCAGGCTCTGCCAGTCGTTGCGGCGCACGTAACGCGTCAACGACCTTCGGATGAGGTAGACCGGGCCAAGAATCCCGCTGTCGAGGATCCCTTTGAGCGTTTGAGTCTCAGCGGCAAGACGATGCGGCTGGAAGACGAGTACGCGGCGGTCATGCCGCTCTGCTTCGTCAATGATGCGGTCGGCCGATCTCAGAGTGGTGGTCATCGGCTTTTCGAGGATGACGTGACAGCCTTCCTTGAGTGCCCGCCTGGCGTGCCGTTCGTGAAATCTCGTTGGCGTGGCGACGACCAGTATGTCAGGACGCTCTTTCTTCCAGAACGCTCCGTGGGTCCGGTATGTCCGGCAGCCTGATAGAGCTGCCGCCTCGTCGAGACGCTCGGGGAGGGGGTCGATAACGGCAGCGAGCTGGAAATTCGGCGCATCTTTGAGCCTATTGAAATGTATGGACCATCCGGCCCGGCCCAGTCCGGCTATCGCCACCCTCAACTTTGTCGCCATGGGCGTGCTTTCCTGAGGCTTAACCCTGATTTGCAGTTTTTCGTGGACGTTTATTTGAGTATGTGCCCGTTATAAGGGCGATTAGACTACGGATTACCAGGATACACCAAGTCACTGGACGCGAACGGGACCTCTCCCTCCGGCCCCTCAGACCTCTCTCCCCGACCCTCTCTCCTAAAGGAAAGAGGGAGCAAGGCCGGACGTCGACTCGCTGGCTTTCCATATAGACTCTCAATGAAAGAAAATCGCCGTCCCGGAAAGTCAGCAAGTCTGGTACATTCACACGTTACCGTTCCCCCTTCCTTTAAAGGGGGTTAGGGGGTAGGTCCGGGAGACGGGAGAGATTACCTGCCTATTGAGGTTTCTTCTCGTGCCGAAGGCAAGAAGGGAAAATATGGCGGGCATGGATTTCATCTACCGTCTACCCTCTTACCTCTACCCTCCTTTTTTCTTTCGTCTCACCGCTCTTGGTCTACCCTATAACCGCATTCAAGCTTTTCGTGGCTAATTTGACAGTTGTCTTTTTTAAATCGAGGCTTAATGGGAGGAAGTTGACGACGTTGCCTTCTCTGTCTATATTCCTGCGAACGGCGTAGAAGATAAATCCTGTGACCCAAATGTCCACAGAAATCATGAGGGGTTTTCGCTGGATCCGGGCGCCGTGCGTGCTGGTCATTTTCTTTAAATTATCGAACGGGAGGTCCGCGGTGGGAACCGGATCGGAACGTCCGGGTGCTTCCGAGGGGGTCAGATCGACAACGATGCAGGCGGCCATTCTGGGCATGCTCGTTGTGAATGTCCCGCTGCTGCTGGTCAGCTTCGGAATGGGTTATGCGTCGCGGTTCGACTGGATGTCCGTATCCGTAAGCTCTCACTTGAAGGTGGGGCTGCTTGCCGCGTTTCTGACGGTGCTGACGCAGACGACGACGATGTTTTACTTTATGGGTACCGGCTCGGCGATAAAGTCCGAGGTCCGGGAGCGAGGTCTGAATCCGGAGTTTCTTGCCCGCGCCCGCGCGTTCAAGGGCAGTTTCTTCTACCTCTTGACGCTCGGTATTCTGCTGATTATGGCCGCGGCGATGATCGGCGGCGGCGCGCACGCCGACCTGCTGTGGAGCGGCGGCGAAGGGGGCCGCACGTTCTATCAGATCCTGCACGAGGTCCTGGCGATCCTGAGTCTTCTGGTGAATATGATCGCATTCGCCCTCACCCCTTTCTATATCCGGAAGAACAACCGGCTGCTGGACGACGTGGGAGGTACCCGGGCCACGGCGCCGGAGTAAACTGCCGAATTCGGGAGCAACGGCCAGCCGCCAACGATCTGGATCCGGCGATCGGCCGCACGTCCGAGACTTGTATAGCCGCCTGCAAACTGATCACGGAGGAGCAATGGACAACCGGGAGGTCGCGGAAATCCTGGAAGAGACGGCGACGTTGATGGAGTTGAACGGCGAGGGCGGTTTTCGCATTCGCGCGTACGCCAACGCCGCCCGGGCGATCGACTCCCTCGGGGAACCGGTCGCGGCGCTGGCAGCCGCGGGAAAGCTGGATTCGGTCCGGGGTATCGGGAAGGGACTCGCGGGGCGGATCAGCGAACTCGTGGAAACCGGGCATCTGCCCGGCCTCGAGGAAATGAAAGCGTCGGTCCCGGAAGGATTGATCGAAATGACTGAAATACCGGGACTTGGCGCCAAGAGAGTGCGCGCGATCTACGAAGAGCTGGGCATCGTGGACATCGATGCGCTATCCAGAGCCTGCGACTCGGGCGATCTTGAGGCAATGAGCGGATTCGGCCGCAAAACGGCCGAACGGATCGCGCACGGCATTCAATACATGCAGAAACACCGGGGCCGGTTTCTGTGCGATAACGCGGGCCGCGACGCGGAGGGCGTTCTGGCGTTCCTCGAAGGCAGGGCGAACGTGGACCGTGTGGCCGTTGCCGGATCGATACGACGCCGCATGGAGGCGCACACCGACCTCGATCTCGTGGCAAGTACAAACGACCCCGATGCGCTGGCCGTGGCATTTACAGGTTATGGAGAAGTGGCCGAGGTTGTCGAAACCGGAGAATCGCGGATGAGCGTTGTGTTGAAGTCGGGCATGCGCGCGAACCTGTGGATGGTGGAGGCGGCGGCGTTCGCGACGGCGCTGCATTTCGTTACGGGCAGCGAGGCGCATGTCGCGCAAGTGTGCGACAGAGCATCCAGATTGGGACTGAAGCTGAACGACCACGGTCTCTTCGATGGCGAACGTCGAATCCCCTGTGGAGACGAACCTGCGTTATTCGAGGCGCTGGGTCTGTCCGAAATCCCGCCTGAACTGCGTGAGGGAGCCAACGAAGTCCGGTTGGCCGGGACCGGAGGGCTCCCAAAGCTGGTGTCGCGCGCGGATCTGCGAGGTACGCTTCACGTGCACACCCGGCACAGCGACGGCCGGGCAGACGTCATGGAGATGGCGAAGGCGGCGGCCGGTCTGGGATACGAATACATCGGGATCTGCGACCACAGCAAGGCGGCGGCCTATGCAAACGGCCTGACCGAGGAACGGGTCCGCGCCCAGTGGGAGGAGATCGACAGCGTAAACGCCAAACTCGATGGCATCCGGGTGTTGAAGGGCATCGAGGTGGATATACTGGGCGGTGGGCGGCTGGATTTCGAGGATGACTTTCTGTCTCAATTCGAGGTTGTCGTGGCGTCGGTGCATTCCAGGTTCGGTATGACCGAGGCCGAGGCGACTGAGCGGATCGTGCGCGCGGTACAGAATCCTCATGTGCACATCTTGGGACATCCCACGGGGCGATTGCTGCTATCGCGAGAGGGTTACCCGCTGGACCACCGCGCCGTCATCGACGCCGCGGCCGAGGCCAACACCGCCATCGAGCTGAATGCCAATCCACGCAGGCTGGACATGGACTGGCGGCATATCGGATATGCGCGGAAAAAAGGGGTGAAGATTTCCATCAATACCGATGCCCATAGCATAGTGGGACTGGAGCAGATGGAATTCGGTCTGGGCGTCGGCCGGAAGGGCGGACTCACGGCCGGAGATGTCCTGAACGCGATGACCCTTGATGACTTTCAGACCTGGCGCTCGAAATCCGAATAAGCGGGAAACATGGATGGACAGGATAAACAGGATAAGAACCAGAGACACTGAATTCGGTTCTTTGCCCTGCTATATATGGTCATTTTGCGGTAATTCCCAATATTCGGCTTTTGATCCTGCGTAACTGCTGTTCAGGATAGTTTGAAAAAGACGATCTTGGATGCGTAAGTACCTGGTTTTCTTGAAAGTCGTTTCGAAGTGCCAGTGCAGGTGTTTCTCATTTGGCCACGGCTGTCAAAGACAGAAACCGATTTGGGACCGGTGTGGTTGGCGTTCCCGGGAGCGAGGGCATCCTGCCCTCGACATCGGGTAACTCGTCGCACACGGTGTTTTCCGTGAACCGGTGTCAGATTGAATGAACCCGTCAGTCTCTCGACCAGAATAGGGATAGGTGACGCGAAGTTCGAGGGCAGGATGCCCTCGCTCCGGTTGCAGGTGGATCATGTCGTGATAGCGGTTGGAGCAGACGATTCTGGACAGGTGTGATCCTGCCTATCCTGTGTATCCATATTTAATCGTTGTTCGCAGTCATTCGGAGAAGGTCACCAACTGTAACTGACCTGGAGGTCGCGTGACACGCGAGGAGATTTTCGACTCCGTCCAGTCTCTGGCCGTTGATAAGGACTTATACGCCGCGAGCGAGTACGTGCTCGGGCTCTGGGAAGAGACCGACCTGGTGAAGGCTTTCGAATACCTCCTGCTCGACTGCTATTGGAAGGCGAAGTCCGTGGAGCAGGTGATTCACTTCGCCAACGCGGCCATCCACTATTGTCTCGCTCAGGCCTGCGAATACGATGAGGACGCCGATTCCGCGAGAGAGCTCCGGTTCGCCGCCAAGAGGATCGCCACCAACGCCGCGGCATTTACATGGATTGGCTGGGACGAACCTGACGTTGAGATTTCGCCCGGGCAAATGCGGCACGGTATCGCCTTCGCGCGGTACGCCGTCCGGCAACTCCATGAACTGGACCCGACGGACGCGCAACTTGCCTATACATACTGGTTCCTGGGCGCACACCTGATCGCGGATGGGTCGTACGAGGAGGCGCTGACTGTATTTGAAGCCGCAAGAGACCACAGCGCGTCGGATGGCAGGAACCTGGATAACCGGACCATGCACGAAGGCTTCATCGGGCTGACGAAGATCCTCTCGGGCGACACCGAAACCGGCGAATCGGAGTTTGACGCATCCATCGCCGCGCTGAAATCCCGCGACAATGAGGATGCCGTGTTCTTCGCGAAGCAACTCGCGGACGTCCGGGCATTTTTCGAGAAGCGCAAGGCGGCAAACGCGGAGTCCGGACGACGATAATAACCCCACCCACTTGCCATTCCCCATGGCATTTCTCACACGAAGACACAAAGGCACGAAGACACAGAGGGAAAACCAAAATCCTGTCACTGTCGCATTTTGCGACAGTAGCTTAGCGTCGGATGCCTGAAGATCGGAAAGACGTGCTCAGAGTCGACCACGCCCTATGAACGTCAAGGACCGTTTGCTGCTGTCCGGCCGAAACCTTCTCGGCTGTCTGTCGCGCGACCACGGCTACATGCCATACTGGCACATGGCCGTAGACGGGAAGTTGCGCGCCATGTACCAGTTCCGGCCCTATTGCACCGGCCACAACGTCGGACGCTGGTGGAACACGATGCTGCGGCTCGAGCGCGCCGCCGGCTTCGAAATCCCCGCCGAAATCGAAGCGGCGATGCTGGAGAACAGCCGGCGCCTGTGCGACAACGCCAGCGGCATCTTCCTCGAGGACGTCGACCCCCGGGACCCGGAAACCTGGTACATTCACTCCTACCGCGAGACCATGCTGTCCTTCGGACTGCTTGCCGAATGCCGCGGCAGCAACCGCGCCGCCGGGTGGGGCCGCCGGGCGATCGAGGGGATGCGCCGCGCCAGCCGGGACCTGATGGAGTGGAGATTCTCGTTCGACGGCGGACCTGTGCGGGCAAAGCACGGCAACAGCGCCACGCCGGCCTATACCCACGGCCGCGCCATCGAGGGCCTGCTCTGTTTCCACGCGGCCACCGGCGATCCGGCCGCCCTCGAGGAAGCGGAGCGCCTGGCCGATTTCCACTTCGGATACGTGCTGAACGCGGACGGCAGCCTCGCCGGGGGCTGCGGCCACCACACGCACTCGTACCTCAATACCCTCCGCGGCCTTCTGATGCTGGCCGTACACCAGGGTTCGCGCGAACGCCAGATGTTGATATACATGACTTACGGTGATGCCGTGTCCGGGATGATCACCCGCTCCGGGTTCGTCACTCACGACATCGGGAAACGCTACGGCGGCGACATCGCCTCGGCCGGGGACATTGCGCACATCGCCCTGTTGCTGTGGGACCTGTTCGCCGACCCCGGGCTGCTCGACGATGCCGAGCGCATCGCGCGGGCCCGGCTGTTCCCGGCTCAGGTGCGGGAACCGGTTCCGATCCGGCCTGCCGTAGCAGATGACCCCCGCGACTGCTACCGCGACCTCCCAAACCGTTTCGTGGGAGCCATCGGCGGCTCGGTAGGCCACGTCAGCGGCCAGACCTGCGTCACCGATTTCACCGCCGCTACCCTCCACAGCCTCATCGAGCTCTGGACCCGGACCGTGGACGTCGAGGAAGAGATCGTCCGCGTCAACTTTCACTTCGACCGCGAGTTGCCCGAGGTCGCGGTGAGGGCGGAGCGCGATGAAAACGCGGGGCGGGTCACCGTGGTCAACCGAACCGGAAAGGAACTGCGGCTGCGTTTCCCGGGCTGGGCCGATGAGGGGACCTGCTCGGTGACCGTCGACGGGCAGCCTGTCGAGACAACGGTGGAGAACGGGTTCGTGGTGGTGGCGCCGGGTGCAGGGGTTACAACCAGCGAGTTGCGCTTTGCTATTCCCGAGTACGAGGAGGAGGAGTTGTCGCGGGACGAGTCCGCCGAAGAAGAGACGGTGACCTTTCGCTGGCGCGGCGACGAGATCGCCGGCGTCAGCAGCGGCGGGCCCTACATGGCGCCGCATCCGGTATTGCGCAGGTCGCTGCTATAGGGAGGTTGTGGGGGCTTGGCGCGGCCTGCCGATCACCCGATGGAAGGGTAATCGGAAGGCGGAGACGAGGCGAAGGGAGAAGAAATAGCAATGCCTGCCAATTTGGGATTCAGGCAGGCTGTTAATCGTGTTACGGGAGAACGGGTTAATCCAGAGTGTCGAGTCGTGTTTTGTTTGTGGTAATGCGTTCTCCGAAAGAATCCAGGCGAGCATCGATTCTTTCCAGTTTTCGATCGAAATCTTGAGTCCCCTCCGAGAAGGGGGTTCAGGAAGATATGGTGTGTAGGAATCAGTG
>JAPPJY010000046.1 GCA_028874335.1 Gemmatimonadota bacterium
AGTTTCGTTCTCTCGTAGTTTCGTTCTCTCGTAGTTTCGTTCTCTCGTAGTTTCGGTTTTTTTTCGTGTGATTCGCGTGATTCGTAGTTTCGCCTTTTTGGTTTCTTCGCAGTTTCGTAGTTTTGCCGTTTCGTATTCTCGTAGTTTCGTAGTCTCGCTCTTTGGAGGCCACGCCATGCGTATCGAATCCATCGAAACCATTTCGCTGTCCTGTTTCTGGGGGCCGTCCGATCGGGGAGTCAAGCGGACCTGGCCCCTTCAACTTGTCCGCGCCGATAACGGGCTCGTGGGCATTGGGAGGGGAGGAAGCGCCGACCTGATCGAGCGGGAATTCGCGCCCGTGCTCGTGGGCGAAGACCCGCGCCGGCCGGCCCGGCTCTGGCAGCGGATGTACGATCTCGCGTGGCGCTTTCGGGGCCCGGGCCGGGCTGCGATGGGCACGATCGGCGCCCTGGACGTGGCGATCTGGGATCTGTACGGGAGGGCGTGCGGCGAGCCGGTGTGGCGGCTGCTGGGCGGCTATCGGGACCGCGTGACCGCGTACGCGGACGGGATCGGCTACGAGCACCAGAACGCCGAGGAGGTTGCCGCCCTGGTCAGGAAACACGCGGACCTGGGATTCAAAGCCGTGAAGTTCCATCTGTCGAATGACGATCGGGAACTCGCATTTGAAAAGGTCAGGCTGTCGCGCCGGGCGCTGGGCGATGACACGAGGTTGATGATCGACATCCACAGGATGTGGGAGGGGAAGACGGCGGCGGAGATGGCGCGGCGGTTTGAGCCGTACGACCTGTACTGGATTGAAGAACCCGTGCGCGGCGACGACGAGGCAGCCCATATGCGGATGGTGCGTGAGGCCACGGGGTCGCTGGTTGCCGGCGGCGAGGGCGAGGGCACGCTGTACGGCATTCGTCACCTGATCGTCGACGGCGGCCTGCAGGTGGTCCAGTCGGATATCATCGGCGGCGGCGGGTTTACCGGACTCATGCGGATGGCGGCGCTGGCCGAGGCCCACCACGTCTACGTTGCGCCTCACGGAGCCTCGTTTCCGGAAATCAACTGCCACCTGATCGCCGCCGTGCCCAATGGGCTGATGGTTTCCGCGTGCCCCCACACCGAGCCGTACCAGATCTGGTCGCAACTCTACGATCCGCCTTTTCAGATTGTAGATGGAATGATCCAAATGGGGGACGAACCCGGCCTCGGCCTCACGCTGAACCAGGACTTCGTCGAAGCGCATCGGGTGTAACAGGGATACTTAGTACAGATGATGAACTGATCAGTCGACTATTTGATCCTGACAGGCGGTTGTATCGGCCCTTGTTCTGGTTTGATCATATCGTCTTCAGCACATTTGGGCCTATTGATCCTGGTCCATTCTTTAATGAATACGCCTGTGTACTTATCGACCATACGCAAGATGAATTGATTTCGAAATCCGTGTACGCCCAGGGTACCAATTCGCCAGGTCACGGCATACTCCTCCCGTTTGGAGTAGCTATCCAACACAACCTTTCGTAGTTCGATTCCAATACTGAAAGCGGTTCGGCTCAGGTTGACATTTACGTATAAGATGGGATGAATCTCGTCCGGCGCGCCCACGACAAATTTCCTGGGTACATACAATTGAGCCTTCTGCAGTTTGTCCATTGCAACTTTTATTATTTGTTCCCTTGTTAGATTAATCCGCTCCGCATTGTCCGGTAGTTCCTCAACCACGAGATGAACTCCAAGACATCGAGTATACAATTGAAACCGCTGCATTTTGGAATTTGCCTCGGCCGTCTGAACGATTGACAAAAATGCCAGGACAATTGCCATGTCGTTTTTCTCCTTGTCTTCCGCTTCACATCTGTCCAAAAACAGATCAATTAACTACGAATATCGCGAATATACGCGAAAAAGGTGAAACTACGAATAGACGAGAATACGAATAAACGAGAGGCACGAAGAGTCGAAACTGCGAGAATACCAAAAACGAGAGAAAGGCTGAAAGGCAAAACCATAACTACGAATGGCGCGAATTTACACGAATAAATGCCTCAAGGCGACCACCAAAAAAACGGGGACGGAGACTCTCATCCTGAGGAGGACGCTGTGAGGGTGGGGCGGACATTCCTGTCTGCCCGCACGGATGGTTCTCCTGCGGGATGGCGACAGAAGTCTCGTTTGTTCCGCCATGTCAACGAGGCTGCCAGGCAGTCGAAGTGTCCGCGCACAAAGTCGTCTACAAAGACCCTGTGCTGCACGTACGATCGAGACGGGAGATTCTTCGACTTCGCTCAGAATGACACGCGTTGCGATAACCAATGGCGAAACGTGTCTGTCACGTGTCGGCACAAACTGTCATCCAGAGGAGGCCTGCGCGCGACGTCGGCGAAACATGCCCGTTACACGTACTTCCCTTTGTCATATCCGGAAGAGGCGCAGGCCGACGAAGGATCTACTGCAGCATCGGATCAACGGCGAGCGTCTACGTCTACCAATCAGTCTGAACAAAAATGCAGCACAAGCGTTCTTGCTTCGAATCCGCTCAGAAGGACATGCGTTGCAACAGACGCGAACCCATGGCAACCTGATTTTCGTTGTCCGGGTCAGACCCGTATAAAATCGCCAATTGAAGCCGTTTTTCGAACCTCATCTCTGAGAACCCACGGTTCCAGGACAGCAGTGACAACCATCGTACATACGTACGATACCAGGGCAAGTGGAATACAACCGCGGAAATTGGAAGAATCAAGTGATGACGCCAGAGCTTCAAGCGGCTCAAGACGTCTGGCCGAAACTGACACCCGCTGTCTTCGTCCCTCACGCCCATAGCGAATATCAGCGGCTTGTGACCGTTCTGGACGATTTGATCGACGTGGTCGGCGAAGACGATAGCCATCCCCTGGCCTCGCTGATGGAATTCATCGGCGTGCTGATTGAGAAGTATGAGGACGAAAACGTGCCGGAGCTGATGGATGTATAGCTGTTGGATGAATTCTCAGCCGGTATATCTGTCACCTCTTGTACCGGCGGCCTCGCACTTGCAGCTAGAGCGTAAGCAAGGGTGCGTCAGGACAAATGGCAGCCATCGAGAACGACGATCCATCTGCCCGGGCAGCGAGTTAGCGATCGATTGCAGGCGCCCGAGGGGATTCATATTCCAATAAGGATTGGAAATACAATGAAGGTGTTTGACCTTTTTTCAAAACGGGAGAAGCGAAAGCGTGGTGAGTATCCCGATGTCTACCTATACGATGAAATACCACGCGAATTGCGGGTTAAGATCGTCCACATCATTAGGGATGCATTTGGGACACCCCTCAACTTGGGTGGGCACGGCAATCAGGTATGGAAAGCATACGAATCTATCCACGATGCTTTGTGCCGCGAATACGGTTTTTTGAAACTCCCTGGAGAGTATGAATCTTGTTATGAGGCTGTTCTGAATTACCTTCTCCAAGTAGAAGCAGCAGAAAATGCGATTGACGTCATTGAACTTTCCTTACGCGTTATTGACAATCATGTCCGAGAGAATCGGCACGAATATAAGGATCGGAAAATCTCGCCGGACGACGCGATTGATGAACTTAACCATCGCTTTCGTGAACATGGTGTTGGCTACCAGTATGAGTCCGGCATGATCGTCCGGATTGATAGCCAGTTGATCCATTCGGAGGTAGTCCAACCTACACTGAATCTACTTCAAGATTCGAAATTCAAGGGTGCGAATCAGGAGTTTCTAAGTGCTCACGAGCACTATCGAAACAGAAAGCACAAGGAATGTCTGAATGATTGTCTCAAAGCGGTCGAGAGTTGTCTTAAGGCAATCTGCAAAGGGAGGAAGTGGCATTACAGCGAAAAAGATACCGCGAAACGTCTGCTTGAAATCGTCTTTAACCATGGGCTGATTCCGAATTTTATGCAGTCACACTTTTCCGCTTTGCGAAATACGTTAGAGTCGGGTGTTCCAACGATTCGAAATAGACGGGGCGGACACGGGCAAGGGAGTACGATCGTGCCCGTACCGGAATCAATAGCTGCATACGCACTTCACCTAACGGCATCGAATATCCTCTTGTTGGCAAGAGCCGATAATGAGATGAAATAGGACATGGATATGCCAAATCAACTTCACGCAAAACTGATCAGTCTTCTCAAAACAGACTCCCGCTTTGTCGACAAAGAGGGCCAATTGGTCAGGGCGGCGGTCATCGATCGAGCTTGGAAGACTGACCATGACCTTGTGAAGCTCTTGCTTTCTGACTCGGATATCAAGTCACGATTTTTTGATTCGATAGAAGGACACTGGATCTTCAACATTAACACGTTTATAGACTATATTTCCGACAAAAACTTCCTCTCAGATTCGTACACTCGATTTCGAAACAGAATCGGCTTGAACATCGACGGGAAATATCTCGGAGAGCGAGGCGAGGTGTCTCTTGTCTGGCCATATAAGGATTGTGTTCTTGAAGGAGGACAGACAAAGGAAGAGGAAAAGCGCTTGGAGATTTTTTTTAATGAGATTCTCGCTCCTGATGAGATTGACAGGTTGTTTGACCCCAAGGTGTTAACGGGATGGATACGGTATACAGGTGACGGCGAGAATGGTGTTTCTGAGATCAAGCGCGACGAAAACGGCGTAATCAGCGAAAATCTGATCATTAAGGGGAACAACCTGTTGGCGTTGCATACGCTGAAGCAACAGTTCAATAGCAAGGTGAAGCTGATTTACATCGACCCGCCATATAACACTGGAAACGATAGTTTTCGTTACAATGATAGCTTCAACGGAGCCAGCTGGCTTACCTTTATGAAGAATCGGCTAGACGTGGCCCATCAGCTTCTTTCCGATGACGGTTCGATCTTTGTACAACTCGATTATAACCAACTTCATTATTGCAAAGTGCTCATGGATGAAGTTTTCGGGAAAGAGAATTTCAGAAACGAAATAGTGTGGCAGCGAACGACCAACACGGGTAGCAGTAAGGGGATGGCGAAGAAACTTAGTAACGACACAGATTCGATTCTCTATTATGCGAAGTCTAAGAAAAGCTTATTTAACAAGCAGTATAAACCGTATTCAGAAGACTATCTCAGGCGCTTTAAGCATGAGGACCAACGGGGCAAATACCGATGGCAGTATATGGCGACCTATTCGGAAAACAAGCTGACGGAATTGTCTGAGCTGGATAAGATTAGGTGGGAGGATAAGAACAAGAATCCCGAGTATAAACAATATCTGCATGAATTAAAAGGAATTCCGCTTAACAACCTCTGGACGGATATTTTTCATATTAATCCAATGGCGACTGAGAGTGTTGGATTCAAGACGCAAAAACCCGAGGAGCTTCTAGCCCGGATCATCAAGCTAGCTTCGAATGAGGGTGACATCGTGTTGGACTTTTTTTTGGGAAGTGCTACCACTTGTTCAGTCGCCCATAAACTCAAGAGACAATATATCGGCATTGAGCAATTACACTATGACCCCGAAGTATACGTGAACAGGTTGAAGGACACTTTAAATGGGAAAGAGACGGGGACACTTAAAGAAATCGCATGGGAGGGCGGTGGCGACTTCGTCTACTGTGAGCTGTTGCGCTACAACGAGGCGTTTATGGAGAGAATACAATCTGCAAGGTCGTCAGAAGCGCTAGCCTCACTATGGCGGGAAATCTCAGAAAATTCCTTCCTGAACTGGTACGTGAATCCCGAGATACCTGAGGAGGCACTAGCCGATTTTATCGCCATCGGCGACAGTGCTAACGGCATGGATCAACAAAAGCGGCTTTTGACAGAATTATTGGACAAAAACCAGATGTACGTAAACCTTTCGGAGATCGACGACCTAGATTTCGGTGTCAACGGAGAAGACAAGGACCTAAATCAACAATTTTACGCAGAATTGTAAACACCGGCACGGACATCGATACGAAAGAGTACGGAAGATAGCATAGGCTCTGGAGAACCGAGAAACATCATATCGTTAGCCGGTTAACTTGCTCGGTTAATGGTATGATTCAGGTCCCAGACGTGGCGATAAAGATAAGCTATTGGGAACTTGCGATATGGCTCGTAAATACTTATTTGAGATTCTTGACTCCGTTTCAGAAATGGGATTGCTCAAAATAGACATACCCACGTATGTGATTGAAAACCTGAACAATGGATTTGAACCTCGTCCCTATCAGAGAGAAGCCTTTGCGCGGTTTTTCCACTGTCTCGACAATGACTTCCCAGGCAAGGAACGACCCTTGCATTTTCTGTTTAACATGGCGACCGGCAGCGGCAAGACGTTAATCATGGCTGGTCTTATTCTTTACCTTTACGAAAAGGGCTATCGCAATTTTCTTTTTTTCGTCAATTCGACAAATGTCATCGAAAAGACGAGGGACAATTTTCTCAATCCAAGTAGCATGAAGTATCTGTTCCGCGAGGAGATTCGCTTCGCCGAACGCCTCGTGCGTGTTTCGGCAGTTGAAAACTTCGAAGGCGTCAACGAGAATGATATCAATATCTGCTTCACGACAATACAGAAACTGCATTCGGACCTTACGGTCTGTAGAGAAAACGCAATCACCACTGAAGACTTCCGCAAGCATCGCATTGTGCTGATTGCGGATGAAGCCCACCATATGAATGTAACGACCAAATCGCAGCACGAGTTGATGCAGAGTTGGGAAAACACTGTTGAACGTATATTCGGACAGAACGAATACAACCTACTATTGGAGTTCACCGCTACACATGACTATATAGCACCGGAGATGGCCAGTAAATACAGCAATAAGGTTCTGTATCGATATGATCTTTTGCAATTCCGAAACGAGTGTTTTTCGAAGGATGTGGTCATCGTACAATCTGATATGGGCCTGAATGAACGCATCATTCAAGCGTTGATCCTTAGTCAGTACAAACAAGAGGTGGCCGCGAAATACCGCATTAATCTCAAGCCAGTGATCATGTTCAAAGCGCAACGGACAATTGCGCAATCACGGGTGAACAAAGCCAACTTTCACGAGCTAGTTGGTGGCCTCAGTGCAGACCACATTCGCAGAATTCGCAGGTCCAATATTTCGATTATACAGCGGGCATTTCGATTTTTCGACGACAACAATATAGGCGATGAACAGTTGGCCGAACGCATTAGGAGGGGATTTCAGGAAGACTACTGTCTATCAGTTAACGACGAAAGAGAGAAGGAAAGCTATCAGATTCTGGTAAACACACTCGAAGACTACAACAATCGCATACGTGCAATCTTCGCTGTTCAAAAGTTGAATGAAGGTTGGGACGTTCTCAATCTGTTCGATATCGTCCGCTGTTACGAAACACGAGATTCAGGAAAGAATAGGATTGGTAAGACGACGATATCAGAAGCCCAGTTGATTGGGCGCGGAGCGCGATATTTCCCGTTTGTGGTCGAGGAGCCTGACGACCGTTTTCGCCGTAAATTCGACACCGATCTTGGAAACGAACTGCGTGTTCTGGAAGAGTTGCATTACCACAGTATCAACGATTCTCGTTACATTGCTGAAATCCGAACCGCCTTGGTCAACCAGGGCATGATGGATGAAGAGGAAGTAACACGTGACGTCAAACTAAAACAATCGTTTAAGGAGTCAGATTTTTACAAATACGGCGTTGTCTGGCGCAATGACCGCCGCATTAAGAATTACCGGCACGTGCGATCACTCACGGATTTAGGCGTAAAGAAGCGGAACTACATTCACATTATCGCCACAGGACTCGGTGGTACGCAATCAGCGTTGGGGACTGGTAAGGTTGACGCGATCGTAAAAGACGAAGCCCGTCGAGATTTGAATGTAACTGAAATTGAAAGCAACATCGTTAAATCTGCAATCGCCCGGAACAGGTTCTTCAGGTTCGACTCCATTAGCCGTTATTTCCCCAACCTTAAATCCATAAGCGAATTTATCACATCTGAGGAGTATCTCGGTGGCCTGATGTTAACCTTCGAGGGTGACCTATTCAGATTGGATGAGAATCGAGCTGAGAAACTCGCCGGAGTGTCGGGGTTGTTGCGTCAGATTGAAACAGAAATCAGACAGCAAATTACCGAATACGAGGGGACGCGAGAATTCAGGCCGAATCGGGTGCACGAAGTCTTCACAGACAAAGTCTTGAAATTTGACGCTAGAAATCCTCTCGCCACAGAAGATGCTCAGTTTGAATATTTCGCTTCGGTCCGCAGTTGGTTTGCTTTCAACACCGTTTATGGTACGAGCGAAGAAAAGGCATTCGTGCGTATGTTGGACAGACAAATTCAGAACATAAGGAAGAGCTACGACGAAATATACCTCCTTCGCAACGAAAGGCAATTTGCCATTTACAGATTTGCTGATGGCCAGGCCTTCGAACCCGATTTCGTTCTATTTCTGCGTGAAAGATGTGGCGAGCTTTCTGTTTTCCAGCTATTTATTGAACCGAAAGGAAAGCACCTCAAAGAGCATGACCACTGGAAGGAAGTATTCTTGAAGGAAATCACATCGCAATTCAACGCCAGGTTGCTGCGATTTGACAACAAGGACTATCGTTTGATTGGGGTTCCGTTTTATAACAACGAGGATGAGAACGAGTTTAGATCAGCTCTGAACGAAGCCTTAGACTCAAATTCAAACTAAGCTGCAAGACATTTGTGGCGGCGACATTTCCCTCATCCAATTAGTGCATGTAATAACGAGGACTGGGAACGAGGCAAGTGAATTGTAATTGGACTCGGTGCAGACAATTTGAGATGAACTGGGACCATCGAGCAATTGGTCGAAACTTTCCATAGTGACGTTTACCGAGTCAATTTGACCTTGATTTGCTTTGTATACTCCGGAGAAGACACCTGAGTTCTCCAGTAAAGATCTACGAGGCAATTTACAAACGCACCTCCATTCGAGATTCAATCGAACACTAAAAGAAAGAATCAGTGGCGTTAATTCTCAAAGAACAAGGAGAACATGGCATAGTGGCGTGGGCAATACCCAAATACTCCAAGACCAAGGTCAATAAGGCCGGTGACGTTTTCGTCAAGAATGCGCCTGAAGTCGAGGAAATCCTTGAGGCATTCCAGATAATCACAAACTGGCGCTCGTCCCACGGGTATCCGATAAACACCTTTCAGGCCACATTGCGAGCGAAACTGAAGTCTGTTGACAGGGACGCGATAGTTGCACAAAGACTGAAGCGGTTACCGTCGATAGTCGCCAAGTTGCGTCGTTTCCGAAATATGAAACTCTCGCGTATGCAGGACATCGGTGGATTGCGCGCTGTTCTCAAAAATCTGAAAAAGGTAAGTGCCTTAGTAGAGCAATACCGTTCTACGAGATTCCAACATGAGCTAGTTTCATACGATGACTACATTACTAAACCCAAGAGTTCCGGGTACCGCAGCGTCCATTTGGTTTATCGGTATAGAAATCCTCGTGCCCCGCTTACGATGGTTTGCTCATTGAGCTCCAGTTTAGAACGCGATTACAACACGCTTGGGCGACTGCCGTGGAGACAGTTGGCACCTTCATTGAGGAAGCGCTAAAATCCTCTGAAGGCCCAGAGGAGTGGCTGAGATTCTTCTCACTCACAGGGGCGGCCTTCGCACACCTGGAAGGTACTCCTGAGGTTCCGGGCTATCAGCACCTTTCCAAGGTTGAAATATTCAAATTGGTACGTGACAAAGAAAGAGATCTCAGGGTTCGAGAGAATCTGATAGCATTTGGCATCGCCGGGGAAGCCATTCAAGAGGGTCCGAAGAGCGGAAGTTATCAACTTCTAATACTCGATTTGGACGAAAAGGTTGTGAGGATCATGACCTTCAGCAAAGACAATCTCGAAAACGCCAACGAGGCATATTCTGAAACCGAACGTCATATTCAAGAAGGCGCGAATATGCAGGCAGTTCTTGTTTCAACTGGTTCGATCAGAGCCCTACGAAGCGCATATCCAAGTTATTTCCTCGATACACAGGCGTTCATTAAGCATCTTCGACGGATTCGACGAATGTGTCCGTAGAACTACACCTTTAGTAATTGGACGTTTGACGGCAATTCCCTGCCTGGTTATTCTCGTGTAAGTCTCCGAATATTAGATTCGGATTTGCGAACCTTTGAATCGTGCACACTGAGGATTGAATCGACTTCGATTTAATCGAATTTGCCCTCTAAGAAAACAACCAAGCGGAAGAAAGGCCCCGCGACATTTTCGACTGATCAACGCACAAGAAGAGGCAGCAATCGAGTTTGGGAAGAATCCCCATTTTGAAATGTCAAAAGTATACTATCACTTTACAACCTGGCAGATGAATTCAATGGGAGTCGGCCAGCAATTTGAGGCAAATTGGGAGGTATCGAATTACTGGAAGTGTAAGCTTGATGGCTCATTTCTAAATGACTTTGAACCGTTTACGGGTTTTACCAAGGGGATGTTAAATGTCCTTAACGGACTGCACGAAGCGGACCTTGAGGAAATACGTACGTTTCTACTGCATGCAAAGTACTCAGCGGAACTGCTCAAAGAGTATATATTCGAGGAAATACGTGCGTCTGAGTTTCCCCAAATCCCTTCTCGAATGAGGTGCTTGTTTCTCTTCGAAGCAGAACACGATAAGGATGCTGAAGTTTATTTGCAGAAGATGGGTTACCCACTCACAGGAAGATCTTTGATTAAGGTAGAACCCGTTGATGGCAAGTCCGCGACTCACCGTACCGACGCCAAGTTGCTTGACGTTAACCTGAGTAGACAACCGGAAGTCGCCGCTGCTGCTAGGAAATATTGGAAAGGCACATCCGATCCTGTGGCGCTACCCGAAGTGCTGCTCGAGGGATCATTCGTCATCAGCGAAATAGTCAGGAATTTCTAACCTAATTGGACACAAAACGCATCAACCTGCAAGGAGTGATCGAAGATTACTGCATCTCCACGTGCGACAAATCCATTAGTTATTTTTAGTTACTGCCATGCTTTCGACCCTACAAATAGAAAACTTTCGATGCTTCACTGACCACACGATCCACCTGCAGCCACTTTCAGTTATAGTTGGTGCAAATAATGCAGGAAAAACCACGATTGCTGAAGCTCTTCGCCTAGTGTCGGTCGTCACATCTCGGTATGCGACTCTCAGCTATCGGGAACCTCCGCAGTGGTTGGGTCTGCCTAGGCGCCTACGTGGCTGCCGACCGTCTATCGAAGGCTTGCAGATACGTACTGATACCTTGTTCAACAGATACTCGGATCCTCCTGCGCGGATTACTGCAACGTTTCCTTCCGTTGGTACTGTCGAGATTTCCATTGGACCACAGGCGGAGGTTTACGCTGTAATCACAACTGAGGCTGGCGAGATTATTCGTACGAAAGGGCGCGCACTTCAGATAAGGCTTCCTTTGGTAAGCATTTTACCGCAGGTAGGTCCCTTGCAACGCGCAGAGCAACGTCTAGATTCTGAATATGTTCGTCGTTCCCAGAGTTCATATCTAGCTCCACTACACTTTAGAAACCAACTGTTGCTAGCGAAAAACAGAGTCTGGAATAACTTCAAGTCCATTGTTGAGGATACATGGCCTGGTTTGCAGATTCGACGACGACCGTACGTATCCGTATCCAACCAGCTTTCGCTTGAGGTACGGGATCGGGACTTCGTTGCTGAAGTAGGAGCGATGGGGCATGGATTGCAAATGTGGATGCAGACCATGTGGTTCCTCGCCAGATCAGATGATGCAGATACCGTTATTTTGGATGAGCCAGATGTTTACATGCATGCGGATCTTCAGAGGCGGCTAATTCGATTCCTACGGAATCGTTTCTCACAGACGATCATCACCACGCATTCTACGGAAATAATGTCTGAGGTCGACCATTCGTCAGTAATAGTTGTCGATCGACGTAGCAGAACATCACAGCGAGTGAATAGTCTTCCCGGCCTTCAATCACTGATAGACCGGGTAGGTAGCGTCCATAACATCCATCTAACTCGCCTATGGTCAGCACGTCGCTTTTTGGTAGTGGAAGGGAAAGATCTAAAGCTCTTAAGGATGATTCAAGATATTCTGTATCCGAATAGTCCGACTCCATTGGATAGTTTGCCAAACATGGAAATACCCGGATGGGGGGCGTGGAGTTGGGCCGTCGGCTCGCAGATGCTGCTAAAGAACGCCGCAAATGAGGCGGTACGTGTCATGTGCGTACTCGATTCAGATTATCATACTCCGAATCAAATCGCTAATCGAAAACTCAAGGCCGAAAAAAAGGGTGTCTGGCTTCATATTTGGGCAAAGAAGGAAATCGAAAACTATCTTCTTGTGCCAGAAGCAATTGCCCGGAACATAACAAACTCCGTCCGGAATGGTACAAGCCCACCGACGGCCAAAATGGTCGAGAGTCGACTCGAAGCAGAGGCAGTTGCGCTCACGAACAAGATTACAGATGGCTTTTCTCAGGAGTTCTATACGGATGACAGGGATGGCGGCCTGAGCCGGTCAAATGAGAATGCCCGTGAATTGATCAAACGCAAGCGGATCGATGGCGTACGCCTGATTGATCTTGCCCCAGGTAAGGAGCTATTTTCGCGTTTGTCAGCCTGGGCACAGACGGAGTACGGCGTGTCGTTTAGTGCAACAAGCATTGCACGAACAATACACAGGCAAGAACTATCAGGAGAGCTTTGCGATGTAATTCGTGAGATCGAAGAGGCTGGTACGGTATGATGGGCGATAGAGTTGCTATGAACAGGTACTCAATCGTCATCGAAGTTACCGAAACAGGGTTCTCGGCGTATTCTCCTGACCTTCCCGGATGTGTATCTACTAGTGCTACGCGGCAGGAAGTGGAAACTAACATGAAGGAGGCAATTGAGTTTCACCTCGACGGAATGAAACAGGAGCGCTATCCGATACCGGAACCAACCGCATCTTCCACGTATGTTAAGGTAGAATCGGAAGTTTAGATGGCGGTGTACTCGTTGTCGCTCATTGCAATAGGATTTCTAAAATGTCAAGAATAAAGGAGATACAGAAGGCGATCTTGGCCCTTCCTGAAACTGAATATGTCGAATTAAGACAGTGGTTTAGCGATTTGGACTGGAAGAAGTGGGACCGGCAGATTGAGACGGATTCAAAGGCCGGCAAATTTGATTTTCTGATTTCGGAAGCCCTTGATGAGAAAGAAAAGGGTCGGCTCGTGGATCTTTAATTGCGTTGGACAACACCCCGCTTCTGGTGCCATATCGAGGTCTACAGCATGATGCATGACGTCGTTTCTGCCATTTATCAGGGTGGTTACCTGATAGAGCTGGAGTTCGATGACGGCCGGCGAGGGACCGTCGATTTTTCGAAATACCTGAAAAGGAAAGGCGTATTCGAGCGATTTCGAGACCATGGGTTCTTCCGGAGTTTCGCGATCAACAAGGAACTTGGAGTCCTGACTTGGGACAACGAGATTGACATCGCACCGGAGACCCTGTATGGTGAGGCTACGGGGACCTCGCTTCCTCCGTGGATGAAACCCGACCGAGGCAAAGAATAACTCCACGATTCGTACATAAAACGGCAGCTGTCGGTGAATTGACGCAAAACCTCATGAAGACATGAACATCCATCGATATATGGATATCAGTCGAAAGGGATCCAGGTGCCGCCGAAGGTGAGGGAATTGGTCGCAGAACTCGTGCGGGCTGGATTTGTGGATAGAGGTGGCAAGGGCAACCATAGGAACTTCGTACACCGGAACCGGAACAGACCGTTAACCATCTCGGGTAATCTAGGTGACGACGCAAAGCACTATCAGATTCGAGCCGTACGATTGGCAATAGAGGAGTCAGACAAATGAGAGCCAGCGCCAGGTACGCGAAGGTTGTTGAGTGGTCCGAAGAGGATCAATGCTATGTGGGCAGCGCGCCCGGACTGATTTACGGTGGTTGCCACGGAGACGATGAAAGGGCCGTTTTTGATCATCTATGCCAGATTGTAGAGGAGGCGATCGAAATATACCAGAATGACGGGAAACCTCTGCCTCCGGCAACGTCGACCGCCGAATTGGCAAGTCGATGATGCACGACTATGCGCTCCGCGAGAGAGGTTTTCTTGCAGCTTCCTATTGACATCGACCTGAGATCAATTCTGCGGAGCGATTGCGAATGACCAGACCAGGCCAATTGGAACGCGCGGAACTGAATGAGGAGCAGGCGCGGATTTACGATGCCATCCTCGAGACCCGGGGCAACATCGCCGGGCCGTTCGGAATCTGGCTGCACAGTCCCGAGTTGGCCGACCGCGCGCAGAGCCTGGGCGAATTCGTCCGGTACCGCACCTCCCTGGAGCCGAGACTCAGCGAGCTCGCCATTCTCGTGACGGCGCGATTCTGGGATTGCCAGGTGGAATGGTCCCTGCACGAGCCCTTCGCCGTGGAAAGCGGACTGAGCGAGGGGATCATCGACGCGGTCCGTCACGGGCGGGATCCTCATTTCGGCCGCGACGACGAGCGCGCCGTTTTCGAATACGTCAGCGAATTGCTCGACAATCGGTTCGTTCCGGACGACGTCTTCAACGCGGCTCAGGAAGCCGTGGGTAAGACCGGAGTCGTGGAATTGACCGGGATCGCGGGCTATTACAGTCTGGTCGCACAGACCCTGAATGCGTTTCAGGTACCGGTTCCCAAGGGCTGCACACCCACGCTCGTGGACTGCTCTACCTTCCGACGTTAGGGACGCGGCGACGCTCGCATTACATTTGTCAAACACCAAAACTGGAACAAAGCGCAGCAGATTTTGTGGTTAACCTAAATTCCAGTACAAAAAAGAGAGGACTCAATGGATATCGCGACACTTGAAGAGCAGCTTAATGAATTCGACGCTCTTCGCGCCGATGACACGAAAAGTACTGGTATGGTCGAGCGAATTAAACCAGAGTACGCAGACGAATGGCCTACAGAACTCAATCCTGCGATCCGTGACGCGCTAAACACTAACGGAATCTCGTGCCTTTATGAACATCAGGCTGAAGCCATCCGCCGATCTATCGGCGGTAAAGACGTCGTATTGGAATCGCCGACGGCCAGTGGCAAGACGATTGCATTCAGCGCGCCTATGCTTAACTACTTATTGCAAGATCGAGATTCCCATGCACTGATGATTTATCCAATGAAGGCGTTGGCGTTCGACCAGCGGGAACAGATTCGGCAACTTTGCGAACCACTCAACATTAACTCTTGGCCTTACGACGGCGACACGGATACGGAGCACAGAAGCATATTGCGAGAACACCCACCGAGGATTCTGTTAACCAACCCCGAGTACCTTAATATGTCGTTCTTGGGCTGGCGAGAAAAATGGCATGGGTTTCTGCAAAATCTGAAATATTTGGTGATTGACGAAATCCACGAATACCGAGGCTATTTTGGCGGTAACATGGCGCTTCTTCTGCGACGATTCCTGTTACATCTAAATCGCATAGGGGCCTCTCCTCGAATCTTCATGTCGACTGCGACATGTGCCAACCCGGAAGAACATGCCCGGGTACTTACTGGGCGGGATTTGGATGTCGTGTCGGCACGAAATGTGCTTCGTCCTAAGCGTCGATTCTTGTTTGTCAACCCTGCAATTCGCGACTTCCAATATCGAGACATCCTTAGAGTTCGTGTTGAGCAGGCAGCACTGTCTGTTCTTGCGATGGGATTAAGAGTATTGGTTTTCTGTCCAACAAAGCGGTTTCTTGAAGACGCCTTTCGCAATACTTGTGACAAGGCAGATGAGCACAAATTCGACCGTGAGAAGATATCTCTGTTTCATGCCGATTTGAAGAATGACGATCGACAGGAAATACAGCAGAGGATCAAATCGGGTGAGATCAGCGTCGTTTTCACGACCAACGCTTTGGAATTGGGCTTGGATATTGGCGGGTTGGACGGTACGATTTTGGTCGGCTTTCCTCCTAGCATTATGTCCGCCTGGCAGCAGATTGGCCGTGCCGGTCGTAGTTGGAACAAGGACGCGTTTGTACTTTTTTATGCGATGAATGATCCGATCGATCGATTCTTCGTAGGAAACTTGGACGCGTTCTTGAACAAACCCTTTGACGAGTTGGTTGTGGATCCGGGCAATGAAGCGTTGATCGAAAATCACCTTGCACCACTTGCGACAGAAACGGGAGGAAAACTGCAGTCCGAGGAGGTCGACATACTAGGTCGCGCGTTCTTCAATGCAGGCCAAAATATGGGCAAACCGATAAAAGGGTTTTCGCCCCATCCTCGACTTAACATTCGAGGCGGATTCGGTAAGTCGTTCAAATTAAAAAGCGGAAGCGAAGAACTAGGTCAAATATCGGCAATGCGACGATTTCGAGAAGCATATATCGGTGCCGTCTTTACCTTTTTTGGCCGAAAATACCGAGTACATTCCCACGAGGAAGATGCCGTAATCTTGACCGATGCCGAACCGAATTTAAGGACAGAACCAGGATTCTTTACTGTGTTATCTGCTACGAGCATTTTCGACGGCCTCGGTTACGGAGATATCGAAACGTATTTCGGTTCGTTGGATATAGTAATGAATTTCACGGGGTATAAGTTGCTGGATGAGTTTACGGGAGAAGAGATAGAATCAGGAGGGGCTAGTGACGCACATTTCGAAAACAATCTGTATGCCTTTTGGGTGAATGTTCCGAACGGATTAGATTCCGGGATTGGGGCATTGGAGCATTTGTTCCGCGTAGGTGCGATGTTTGTCATTCCAGCCGACCGGTTCGATGCCAGCACCTATTCAAAGACAGCCGAAGAGGCGACGACGTACTACTATGAGAATTATTCCGGTGGCATTGGTGTCGCAAAGAAATTGTTTCAAGTATGGCCAAATGCGTTAGAAAAAGGAATTGAAATCGCTGAAAATTGCGCCTGTAAATCCGGTTGTCCGAATTGTATCGAACCTGCTAAATCGTACAACATTAGCAATGCTGATATCGATAAAGTGAGGGGTATCGAACTGGCAACGACCCTACTTGCGAATGTGAAGAACGGACCGGATCGGAAGTTCCAGAACGGACGGATGGTTGCAAACTTGGATATTTCCGAATCAGCATTGTTGAGTGAAGCTTCGCTTGCTGTTGACTGGAATCGTCCAGAGGAGGACGCAGCATGGTCGCACCTGCAACCGGAGGAGTCGTCTTAGTTCGTTTTCCATTTTCTGATTTATCACAGACCAAATTAAGACCGGCGGTTGTACTTGCTAATGCTGGAAGAGGGGATTGGGTGCTCTGCCAGATTACAAGCAAACCATATGGAGATCATCGGGCGATCACTCTCGACAATGGCAGCTTCGCTTCAGGATCTTTACACTTGGTTAGCTATGCACGTCCTGGGAAGCTATTCACTGCCAGCAGCAGTATCATGATAGCGCAGGTTGGAACCTTGTATCCAGATCGGCTTAAACATACGGTTGAAGTAGTCATCAGCATTCTACAGGCGGGACTGACGCCCTAACTGTCTCGATCCTTGGGTGCCATTGCCGCAGAACGAATGATCCTCATCCAAAGCATTAAGTGACAAACCAAGAAATCAAGAATCCGGATCTCCGCCCGAGACTCCGTGCCGCGGGGCTGGTGCTGCCGCTGATGGCCTTTGTCGGCTTCACTTTCGCGGCGCCGCTCGGGACCATGCTGGTGCGAAGCGTCTATGATCCCGTCGTCGCCGACGCGATGCCCCATACACTCGACCTGCTGGGCGACTGGGACGGCAGGGGCGCTCCTTCGGAGGCGGTCTACGCATCGGCAGCGCGCGAACTCGTGAAGGCGCGGGAAGATCGGACCCTCGGGCAGATTGCCAGCCGCGTCAACCGGGTCCGGGGCGGGTTGCGAAGCGTATTGACGAAGAGTGCGCGGCGGCTCAGGCGCGTGGACAGCGGACCATGGCGCGACGCGATGATCGGCATCGACGCCGACTGGGGCGATGCGCGAACCTGGCACGCCATCCGGAGCGCCGGTGAGCGTTATACCGCACGCCACTATCTGAACGCCCTGGACCTTCAGAGCCTGCCCGGCGGTTCAATCGCCCGCCAGCCCGAGGAACGCCGCATCTACCTCCCATTGCTGTGGCGGACCCTCTGGGTGAGCCTGACCATCACGGCGCTTTGTCTGCTGCTTGGCTATCCGATTGCTCACCTGATCGCGCATGCGCCCCCGCGTGTCGGCAATCTGCTTCTGATTCTCGTACTGATCCCGTTCTGGACGTCCCTGCTTGTGCGAACCACCTCCTGGATCGTGCTGCTGCAGACGCAGGGTGTTCTCAACGATCTGCTCGTGGCGACGGGTCTGATCGGCGACGACCGGCGTCTGGCCATGATCTACAACATGACCGGGACCCTGGTGGCGATGACACACGTGCTGCTGCCGTTCATGATACTTCCGCTTTACTCGATCATGCGCGCCATCCCGCCCATTCAGATGAGCGCCGCGGCCTCCCTTGGCGCGAGTCCCTTTCAGGCATTCTGGCGCGTGTACTGGCCGCAGACGCTTCCGGGCGTGAGCGCGGGATCTCTCCTGGTGTTCATTCTCGCCATCGGATACTATATCACCCCCGCGCTCGTGGGCGGGAGCAGCGGGCAGCTCATATCGAACATGATTGCCTTTCATATGCAGACATCGCTCAACTGGGGTCTCGCCGCGGCGCTGGGCGGCATCCTCCTGGCCTGCGTGGGCGCCCTGTATCTGATCTACGACCGCGTGGTTGGCATCGAGCGGATGAGGTTGGGCTGAGATGGCGTTCGTCGGGACGCGGGAACGCGTGGGACGTAGTCTTTACGTTGGCTTCTGTGCCGCGGTCTTTCTGTTTCTCATCGCGCCGATCCTGGTGATCGTACCCCTGAGCTTCAACGCGGAGCCTTACTTCACCTTTACCGAGGGCATGCTGCGTCTGGATGCCGAAGCCTTTTCGCTGCGCTGGTACCGGCAGATCGTCGAGAATGAGGTATGGACGCGCGCGCTCGTCAACAGCCTGGTCATCGGAGTCGCTTCCACGGTCCTGGCGACAGGCCTGGGCACGTTGGCGGCGATGGGCCTTTCCAGCCCGGCCATGCCCGGCCGGCGCCTTGCGATGGGACTGCTCATTTCTCCCATGGTGACGCCGGTGATCATCGCGGCTGCGGGCATGTTCTTCTTCTACTCGAACCTGGGGCTGGCGCAGACGCATCTGGGCCTGATTCTGGCGCACGCGGCGCTGGGAACCCCGTTTGTCGTGATCACGGTGACCGCCACACTGTCCGGCTTCGACACCAACCTGACGCGCGCGGCCGCCAGTCTCGGCGCGGGGCCTGTGCGGACCTTTCGTCGCGTTCAACTCCCGCTGATCGCGCCCGGCGTGATCTCGGGGGCGCTCTTCGCCTTCGCCACGTCTTTCGATGAAGTGGTCGTCGTGCTGTTCATGGCCGCGATCGAACAACGCACGATTCCACGGCAGATGTGGGCCGGCATCCGGGAGCAGATCAGCCCGACCATCCTTGCGGTGGCGACCTTTCTGATTGTCTTCGCCGTTCTGCTGCTCTTCGCCGTTGAGTGGATGCGAAGGCGTTCCACCTCGAGATAGGCCGCGGCGCATCGGCAATTCTGCGCCAACAACACTGCTGTCGGAAATCAAATGGATCCAGAGGCCGCCCCAATGCACGCAAACGAGACCGCGCACGTCGAGTTCGAGGGAGTCAGCAAGAGCTTTGACGGTCGTACCCTTGTCGTCGACGATCTCGATCTCAGCGTCCGTAAGGGTGAATTCCTCACGATGCTCGGGCCCTCCGGGTCGGGCAAGACCACGTGTCTTATGATGCTCGCGGGGTTCGAAACGCCCTCGTCGGGCGCGATACGAATCAACGGTCGTTCCGTGCATGAGTTGCCGCCGCGCAAACGCGGGATCGGGATGGTCTTTCAGAATTACGCGCTCTTTCCCCATATGACGGTTGGCCGCAACCTCGCCTTTCCGCTGGAGGTGCGCGGGTTGGACGGGGTGGAATGCCGCGAACGCGTGGCGCGCGCCCTTGAACTGGTCCGTCTCGACGGCCTTGAAGATCGGAAGCCGTCGCAGCTTTCCGGAGGCCAGCAGCAGCGGGTCGCCATCGCCCGGGCGTTGGTCTTCGAGCCCGACCTGGTGCTGATGGACGAGCCGCTGGGCGCGCTGGACAGGCGCCTGAGGGAAGAGATGCAGTACGAAATCCGGCGAATCCACAAGAGCCTGGGTGTTACCGTGGTGTACGTGACCCACGACCAGGAGGAGGCGATGGTCATGTCGGACCGGATCGCTGTGCTTCGAGGAGGCGACGTCCAGCAGGTTGCCGAACCGGAGGTCCTCTATGAAGAGCCGGAACGCTCGTTTGTCGCCCGCTTTATCGGAGAGAATAACCGTCTTCACGGCCGCGTGTGGAGCGTCGACGGGGATATCTGCGAAGTCGAGACGGGCGGTCAGACCATCTGCGCCCTTCGCGTCGCAGCATGCGGCCCGGGGGACGCCACCACGCTTTCGATCCGGCCCGAGCGGGTTGCCATCTCGCCCGATCCCGGCCTTTATACGAACGAGCTCGACGCGAGAATCGAGGACATTACCTTTCTGGGCGACCATTTGCGGGTTCGCGTGAACGTCTGCGGCCGTTCGGACTTCATCGCGAAGATTCCGAACATCGTGGGGCATGGCGCGATGCTCGTGGGAGACGAGGTCCGGATCGGATGGACACCCACGGACTGCCGGGTACTGGACCCGGATGACGAGGCTGAGACCACGTGAAACACATTGGCAAGCTCATCGTGCCCGTCGCGTTTGCGGTTATATTGTCTCTGATAATCGGGATCCCCGCCGGTGCCGGCGACCGGCCGCTGACCGTCGTTTCATGGGGCGGATCCTACGCGCGAGCGTGTGTCAAGGGCTACCACGAGCGGTTCACCGCGGAGACGGGCATCGCGATCAATCTGGAAGACTACAATGGCGGTCTGGCGCAGATACGTGCTCAGGTGGACGTGGGCAACGTCTTCTGGGACGTGGTGGACCTGGAAATTGCCGACCTCGTGGTCGGATGCGACGAGGGCCTGCTCGTGCCCGTGGACGTGGAATCCTTCCCAGGGGGCGCCGACGGTACGCCCGCGGCGGAGGACTTTCTGCCGGGAACAATGACGGACTGCGGCCCGACGTCGTTGTTCGGTTCCACGATTTTTGCGTACAACAGGAAGCGTTTCCGGGGCGACGAACCGCAAACCATCGCCGACTTCTTCGATCTGGAGGCGTTTCCGGGCCGTCGCGGCATGCGTCGCTCGCCGCAGGTGAATCTGGAATTCGCGCTGATGGCCGACGGGGTGCCGATCGATTCGGTATACGCCGCGCTCGACACGCCCGCCGGCGTGGACCGCGCCTTCCGGAAACTGAATACGATCAGGGAATACATCGTGTGGTGGGAGGCCGGGGCGCAGCCGCCGCAAATGCTGGCCGACGGGGAGGTGGCGATGACCACGGCCTATAACGGGCGCATTTTCAATGCACAGGTGCTCGAAAACCAGCCCTTTGTGGTGGTGTGGGACGGCCAGGTCTACTACACGGCGGGGCTGGGTATCGTCGCCGGCACGCGCAACCTGGAAGCCGCGAGGCGGTTCGTCAGGTTTGCCACGAGCGTGGAGTCCCTGGCCGGTGTCGGCCGGTACATTGCATACAGTCCGACGCGCCGTTCGGCGATGGCGCTGATCGCGACGCACGCCGAGACGGGCATGGACATGAATCCGCACATGCCCACCAGCCCGGAGAACGTGAAGCGCGCCCTGCGCAGCGACTGGGCGTGGTGGAGCGATCACCTGGACGAGATGAACGAGCGTTTCAGCGCGTGGCTGGCGCGCTGAACCAGCCGGTTACTCCCGACAGGCTGCAGACTGTCGGAACGGATGACGAGGAGGAATCATCATGAGGGACGTATTAAGCAAGGTCGTTCGCATCGCGTCGCTGGCAGGACTGTCCATATTGACCGCGGGCGGAGCCGCCGCCGATGACCGGCCGCTGACGGTGGTTTCGTGGGGCGGGTCTTACGCGCTTGCCTGCGTAAAGGGCTACCACGAGCGGTTTACTGCCGAGACCGGGATCAAGATCAACCTGGAAGACTATAACGGCGGCCTCGCGCAGATTCGCGCGCAGGTGGACGTGGGCAACGTCTACTGGGACGTGGTGGACCTGGAGATTCCGGACCTGGTGCGCGGTTGCGACGAGGGTCTGCTGGAAACGATTGCCGTGGGTTCCCTCCCCGCGGGGGCGGACGGCACACCCGCTGCGGAGGACTTCGTCCCCGGCACGCTGACTGACTGCGGACCTGCAACGATCTTCTACTCGACGATCTACGCTTACAACAACGACAACATAAAGGGAGATAAACCGGCCACGATCGCAGACTTCTTCGATCTGGAGAAGTTCCCGGGGCGCCGCGGCATGCGCCGTTCACCTCTGGTGAACCTGGAGTTTGCGCTGATGGCCGACGGCGTACCCATCGACTCCGTCTACGCCGCGCTCGACACGCCCGCGGGCGTGGACCGCGCGTTCCGGAAGCTGGACGCGATCAAGGAGCACATCGTATGGTGGGAGGCGGGGGCGCAGCCGCCGCAGATGCTGGCGGACGGAGAGGTCGTTATGAGTACGGCCTACAACGGTCGCATCTTCAACGCGCAGGTGCTGGAAGACCAGCCCTTTGTCGTGGTGTGGGACGGTCAGGTTCTCGATACCGGCGGACTGGGCATTGTCGCGGGCACGCCCAACCTCGAAGCGGCGAGGAAGTTCGTCAACTTCGCCACAAGCGCGCGGGCCATCGCCGGTGTGGGCCGATATATTTCCTATAGCCCGACGCGTCGCTCGGCGATGGCGCTGATTTCGACGCATGCAGAAAAGGGCGTGGATATGAACCCGCACATGCCCACCAGCCCTCAGAACGTGAAGCGCGCCCTGCACAACAACTGGGAATGGTGGAGCGATCACCTGGACGAAATGAACGAGCGCTTCAGCGCCTGGCTGGCGCGTTGACGGCGGGGATGTCCAGGGAATGATCTATTGGTAGGTGGCAGGTGTCTGATAACCTCATCACAGACGTTTCGTGAACGACAGCGAAGGCCATCAGTTTTGTCAGGCTGCTATTGAGGAGACATTTGAGTATTGCGATAATATAGCTATTTAGTTATATTCAGGATATGGATCCTGAGAAAGAAGTCCTCAGAAAAATCCGATGGGTAGGAGATTCACGCACCCGTGTACGAGAGTTTCCCGGCCAGGTCTGCAAAGATATCGGCCATTCGCTTTACCTTGTACAAACCGGCCAGACCCCGGAGTCTGCCCGCCCGATGAAAGGGTTAGGGTCCGGGGTTTTTGAGATTGCCAGTGATCATGACACAAACACGTACCGGGCCGTGTATACGGTCAAGATCGGCGAATTCATATACTTACTGCACGCATTCCAGAAGAAATCCAAAAGTGGGATTTCAACCCCCAGGTACGAAATCGACTTGATCAGAAGACGGTTGAGGCGGGCTAAAGAATTGGCGAAACAGGAGGGTGAAGACCATGGGCGAGGAGATTAAAATCGAAGAGGGCAGCGGAAACGTCTTTACAGACCTCGGCTTTGGTGAAGAGGAAGCCAAGGAGGAACTGCTCAAAGCGGAACTCGGTGCGGAAATCTTCCGGATTCTCAAACATCGGCGGCTGACTCAGACAAAGGCCGCAAGGATTATGGGCGTGAAGCAACCTGAGATCTCCAGGCTCAAGCACGGCAAGTTTTCGTATTACAGCGTCGAAAGGCTGATGCGATTCCTCGAGCGCCTGAATTGCGAGGTGAGCATCCATATCAATTGGCCGGAGGACAAAGGCGCGACAAGGGTCATTGCGGTTTAGCGGAAGTTCAACGTCGCCAACGCCGCAATACTTTCAGACATAGATATTGTCTGCAGGAACCGTGGATAGGAGCCACCGACGATCTGTACTCCGCAAGAATTGATGGAGGTCTAAAGATGCGCGATCCGATGGTTGAAGAGACCAGGAAACTGCGTGAGGAATATGCAGCGCAATTCAACCATGACCAGAATGCCATATTCCACGACATTCTCGAGCGTCAGAGCCAGCGAGGCAGAAAGTTAGTAAGCTTTCCGTCCCGTGAGCCGAAGCATAGACCGAGATGAAGGTTCACACAGCCCTTAAACTGAAATCCTCAACAAATGGAAACCCAACAAAACCTCGCTCTCGACGATCCCTACTCCCGAACGCAAAGTGAAGGACTGGAAGTCGTCTACGCCAATGCCAGCGGTACGGAGAGATCTGACAGGGACTCCCTGTTCGGGGGCTTCAGATCTATGCGTGCGCTCACGTATACGCCAAGCATACCGATGATTCTGGCGTTGCTCAGGGACTACGACTACGAGGTCACTGGACGCGAACGAAAACGCCATTCATATGTACGACCTCAGTACCCCGTTTTCGCACCGACACCTTCTGTGCCTTTTGTGCTTTTTGTGGTAAATTGACGGTTGTCTTTTTCGAATTGAGATTAACCAGTGAGTAGGGGGATGCGATGCCCCAGGATCGCAAACTGAGGATCGCGCAGGTGGGATGCGGCAGCCGGGGACTGGGCGTGCGGCTGCCCGCGATCCGCATGATGTCGGACGTGTTCGAACTGGCGGCCGTATGCGACGTGGACGAGGGGAAGGCGCGGTCGGTCGGCGCGGAATTCGGGGTGCCCGCCTATTCGCGGGTCCAGGACCTGGCGGCGAATGAAGACCTCGACGTCGCGGCGATCGGTACGCCCGGCGATTCGCACCACGCCGTCGGCGCGTACCTGGCTGAGCGCGGCGTGAATCTGATCGTGGAAACCCCGATCTCCCCAACGCTGCAGACTGCCGACGTCCTGATCGAAGCCGCTAGACGCGGCGGGGTGAAATTGGAGGTGGCCGAGCAGTTCTGCAGGGAACCCATGCACCTGATGAAACGCATGGCGATCGAGGCCGGGCACATCGGGGATGTCCTGCGGGTGTTCTCCCTCTTTCAGACCGGCGGCTACCACATCGTGAGCAACGTCCGTGCGATGGCGTGCGATTCCGAGGCCGTGCGCGTTACCGGCCTGGCGATGAATTCGCCGATTCCCAGGGTAAACGTAAGCGACATCCGGCAATACGAAACGGAATCCTGGACGATGGATCTGGTCGAGTTCGCGAACGGCGCGCTGGCCGTGATGTCCTACTCTTCCATGTATCACGGGCAGGCGCTCGGACGCAAGAGCCAGACGTTGTTTCAGGTCGACGGCACCACCGGGACGATTGTCGAGGATGACGTGCATACCACCACGGAAGCGCAGCGTCTGAGTGGCGGGCGAGCCACTGTCTGTCCCATCAGGACGGAGACGCGCGAAGTGGACGGGACGCACGTGCTGGACCGGATGGTGGTGGAAACCGACCCGCCGGTGGTGTGGCTGAATCCGTGGCCGCAGTACCGGACGTCTCCCCGCGGGCTGGCGATCGTGGAGGAGATGGACAGTATTGCAAGGGCGGTACTGGACGACGTTCCGACGCGATATGATGGATACAGGGCGCGGAAGGATATCGAGATCGAACTGGCGGTGGCCGAATCCGGGCGGCTGGGAGGGAAGCCGGTGGACCTGCCATTGCGGGAACCCACGTCGCGGGAAACGAGGCTGCTTGAACGCTTCTCGCGGGAATACGGGTGCGATCCGTTCGACGTGGAAGCGTGCGTGGACGTGTTCTTTCCGAAGCGTTAGCCAACGCCCCGGAAACGCCAGGTTTCGGAGATTACGTTATGGGCAAAGGACGCACATTCGCTTCCGAGACGAGAAGACTGACGGACGAGAGAACGGGTGCATCGATCCGTCAGATGACGGATCATCCCGCCATCAGTCACAATCTGTACTTTTCGAACCCGTCGTGGACGCCGGACGGAAAGACCATTGTATTTACCTCGTATCGCTCCGGGAAACCCGACCTCTTCAAAATGGACGAGGCGGCCGGCACGATCACGCAGTTGACCGATACGGAAGGGTTCGGGGGCTTCGCCGCCTGCCCTTCGCGAGACGGGCAGAGGGTATTCTACAATGCGGGCGGACAGGTACGCGCCGTAGACTTAGACACGTTCGAGGAGTCGGTTCTCGCCGATTTCGGGCGCGGAAGCGCGGGCGGATGCAGTCTTTCGTCAGACGGCGCGCGCCTGGTGACCTCATGGCACCGTGATGGAGCGTCGGCGGTGGTCGCGGTGGAGACCGACGGGTCCGGATTCCGCGTGGTGTGCGAACCGCCCCGCGCCGTCGGCCACGTTCAGGTCTGCCCGGTCGACCCCGACCTGATCCTGTACTCGAGCGACGTGAATCAACGCATGTGGGAAGTAAGGATTGACGGGAGCGCGGAACGCGCGCTGTTCGTACACGACAGGTCGGTCTGGATAACGCACGAGACCTTTCTGGGGCAATCCGATGAAGTGATGTTCGTGCATTGGCCGTTTGCCCTGCGGGGTATTGGAGTGGGGGAGGACGAAGACAGGACCATCGCTTCCTTCAACGCCTGGCATCCTTCGCCCCGGCGGGACGGATCCCTCATTGTGTGTGACACCACGTGTCCCGATATCGGGCTGCAGCTGATCGACCCCGGGACCGGAGCGCACGAAACCCTGTGTTTTCCAGGCAGTTCGAATGGGGGAGCTCAGTGCGCGAAGACGGTCCCCGAGGATGACGACAAGACCAGGCCCGAAACGTACGGACCCCAGTGGTCCCACCCGCACCCGTCGTTCAGCCCTGACGGGAAACGGGTCATCTATACCTCGGACCGGACGGGCGCCAGCCAGATCTACGTCGTGGTTGTGCCCGGTCGGGTCACGCCCTGAACGTAAAGGGCAAGCCGGCGTCGATACGTGGGATTCTGCAAAAAACGCTTGACTCCCGATGCGCAAACCTGTAGATTTGCGCTCTGCCCTTGCTTTGAATTATCCTCATTAAAATAAAGAAGATATGAATACCCGATTCCGACTGCGTGGAGGCCGGGAGCGGATATTCCTTCCGGCGGGCTTCTTGCGGGTGTGGACGGCAGGCGCGCGCCGCGACGTGCCGGGGCAGACCCCTTCGAAACGGGCGTTCAGAATTTCGGAACCCGGATTCGGTTGAAGTGTTGTCTTATTAGGAAGGAGCGGAATTTCAGTATGATCCGGTGGACGTGGGTTCTCGGACTGGCGGCCTCCCTTCTCCTCGGGTGCGCCCGCGAGTCCGCGGACGAGCTTTTTTCAAAAGGCGAGGCGGCGACTCACAAGGAGGAGACCTATTCGCAGGCGGAAGCGCATCTCAAGAAATTCCTGGAATTTTATCCGGATGATCCAAGGGCGGACCTCGTGCTTCACGCGCTGGCGCGCGTGTTCCTGAATCGCCATAAATTCGACGAGGCCATCGCGTCTTACGAGACGCTGGTTCGGCGATTCCCTGAGAGCCGGTATGCCGACCAGGCTCAATTCATGGTTGGGTACGCGTACGACCTCCAGGGAAAGTATGAAAAAGCACGCGAAGCGTATCAGAAAGTCATCGATATGTTTCCGAAGTCGGAATTGTACGATGATGCCGCCATTTCGATCCGGAATCTCGGGAAGCCGCCCGAGGAGTGGTTTCCCGTCGATTCGACCTCGGCCACAGGCATAAACTGAACCGGAAACGGGTGTGGCGTGTTCGGAACGAGTTTCATGCCGCCGCGCCCGAATCGACTTCACTCACCGATTCAGGCTGTCAGTCAGTTCGTGAAGCCATGGTTTCTCATCATTTCTCCAACGCAACCCGGCCGGACGGTATCTGTGTACACGGAATCCGTCCGGTGTTCTTTTTCAGTCAGCTTCCCGGGATTCAAAGATAATGATCGCAGCCGATATACAGCAGCTGAACGATGAAGTGGAACGTGAAAGCGCGTTCGTCCAGCGTCTGACGGGCGAGGTGGGCCGGGTCATCGTAGGCCAGCAGCCCATGGTTGAAAGGCTGTTGATCGGGCTGCTGTGCAACGGCCACGTGCTGCTCGAAGGCGTGCCCGGTCTGGCAAAGACGCTGACCATTACGACAATGGCGCGGGCGGTCCAGGCCTCGTTCAGCCGCATTCAGTTCACACCCGACCTGTTGCCCGCGGATCTGATCGGCACCATGATCTACAACCAGGCGACCGGTGAGTTCGTACCCAAGAAGGGTCCGGTATTCGCGCAACTGGTACTCGCGGACGAAGTAAACAGGGCGCCCGCCAAGGTCCAGAGCGCCATGCTCGAGGCGATGCAGGAGCGCCAGGTGACCATCGGAGACCGGACGTTCCGGATGGACGATCCGTTTCTCGTCCTTGCCACGCAGAATCCCATAGAACAGGAGGGGACCTACCCCCTTCCCGAGGCGCAGGTGGACCGCTTCATGATGAAGGTCCGGGTTACCTATCCGCGGCGTGAGGAGGAACGTGAGATTATCGACCGGATGGGGGGCGGGGATCCCCCCGCGGCAAACCAGGTGGTCCGTCCCGAAGATATCATCCGGGCGCGCGGGGTCGTCGACCGTGTGTACGTCGACGACAAGATCAAGGACTACATCGTGGACCTGATGCTGGCGACCAGGGATCCGGCGGCCTTCGGGATTCAGGATCTCAACGCCCTGATCGAATACGGGTGTTCGCCGCGTGGCTCGATCTTCCTGACCCGCGCCGCCAAGGCCCACGCCTTCCTGAGGCGCAGGGGTTACGTGACGCCGGAGGACGTGAAAGCCATGGGCCTGGACATCCTCCGCCATCGGGTGATTGTGACTTACGAGGCCGAGGCAGAGGAAGTCGATTCGGAGGAAATCGTCCGCCGGATATTCGACCACGTCGAGGTGCCGTGACGCGATGATTCCCGCCGAAATACTCAAGAAAGTGAGACGCATTGAATTGCGCACGAGGTACCTGGTCGACACCGTGTTCTCCGGAGAGTACCATTCCGTCTTCAAGGGGCAGGGGATGGCGTTCGCGGAGGTGCGGGAGTACCAGTTGGGAGACGACATCCGGTCGATAGACTGGAACGTCACCGCCCGGATGGGACATCCCTTCGTCAAAGTGTTCGACGAAGAACGCGAACTGACGGTGATGTTGATGGTGGACGCCAGCGCATCCGGTGACTTCGGTACGGTCTCGCAGATGAAGGGGGAAATCGGGGTCGAGATTTGCGCCCTGCTGGCATTCTCGGCCATACAAAACAACGATCGTGTGGGCCTGATCGTCTTCACGGACGACGTGGAAGTATTCATCCCGCCCAAAAAGGGCAGGATGCACGTGCTGCGCGTGATCCGTGAGTTGTTGTACTTCAGGCCCCGTCGTCGCGGCACGGACATTGGCGCGGCGCTCGACTATCTCAACCGGGTCAACAAGCGGAAGAGCGTGGTGTTTCTCGTCTCCGACTTTCTGGCGTCCGGCTATGAGGCCGCATTGCGGGTGTCCGGAAAGCGGCACGACCTGATCGCGGTTGTGCTACAGGACCCGAGGGAACGTGAATTGCCGGACGTCGGACTCGTCGAGTTGGAAGACGCTGAAACAGGCAGAGAGATACTGGTGGACACATCCGACCGGGAGTTCCGCTATCTCTTCAGGCAGCTGAACGACAGGGCGGAGAAACGGCGGGACCGGGTGTTCCGTTCGGTCGGCATCGACCGTGTCGATATTCATACAGAGGAGACGTACGTGGACGCGCTGATGCGTTTCTTCCGTAAACGGGCGCAACAGATCGCCGCATAGCAGCCAGGATGGTCTCTTTCAACGGCCTGATAAGGAGGCGGTAGTGATCGAGGTCGATCATTTAACCAAGCAGTACGGGTCGCTCGTTGCGGTCAAGGACCTGACATTTACGGTCGAGAAGGGGGACGTGGTCGGATTCCTCGGTCCGAACGGTGCGGGCAAGACCACGACCATGCGCATTCTGACGTGTTATCAGCCTGCTACGATGGGGACCGCCCGGGTGGCCGGATTCGACGTCTTCGACGAACCGATGGAGGTCAAGCGGCGCATCGGGTACCTGCCGGAGCATCCGCCGGTCTACAGCGACATGTACGTGCGTTCGTATCTGGATTTCGTGGCGCAGATCAAGGGCGTGCCGAAAAAGGACCGGAGGCCGCGGGTGGACTCCGCGATGGAACGGTGCGGGATTGCGGATCGGGCGAAGCAGCTGATCGGCCAGTTGTCAAAGGGCTATCGCCAGCGTGTGGGTATCGCCCAGGCCATTCTGCACGATCCGGACGTCATTATCCTGGATGAGCCGACGATCGGACTGGACCCCAATCAGATTCAGGAGATACGCCGGTTGATCCGCGGATTGGGCCGGGAACACACGGTGATTCTGAGCACACACATATTACCCGAAGTGGAAATGACCTGCGATCGCGTGATCATCATCAACAGGGGTCGGATCGCGGCGGTGGATACGCCGCAAAACCTCACGGCGCGGGCGTCGGGCAACCGGCGGTATTACGTGGCGGTATCGGGCGACCTGAATGCGGCCGCTGACGCCATCGGGGGCGTCCCGGGTGTGGTTGGCGTCGGGCATGCAAGCGAAGGCCGGGCATTGGAGGTCGACGTTTCCGGAGATTCCGATATGCGCCCGGCAATTGCGGCGAGGCTGGTGGAAAGGGACCTGGGGCTGGTCGAATTGAGGCCGATAACGGCGAGACTGGAGGACATATTCCACGAATTGACGACATCCGAGGAGGAGAGCCCCTGATGGGAAATATCGCCGCGATTTTCCGGAAGGAAATGCGTTCCTACTTCGGGTCCCCGATCGCCTACGTGGTTGCGACGGGTTTCCTGGTGATGATGGGATATCTCTTCCAGAACGAGATCGTGGAGTTCCGGGCGAAGTGCCTGAATTATACGTTTCAGCATCAGGAGCATGGCGTCGATCCGCCGAACGTGAACGAGGACGTCGTGTTTCATTTCTTCCTGAGCCAGTGCCTCGTCTGGCTGGTGGTGACGCCAATGCTGACAATGCGGCTGTTCGCGGAGGAGAAAGGCTCCGGGACGATTGAACTCCTGATGACGTCGCCTTTGACCACGTGGCAGGTCATACTCGGCAAATTCGCGGCCTGCCTGGGTCTGTACGTCATCATCGAACTGCTGCTACTTTCATTGATCATCGTGGTGTCGTTTTACGGCGACCTGAACTGGGCGCGGGTACTCTCCGCGGGCGCCGCGATCCTGCTGCTGGGGGGGTCGTTTATCAGCGTGGGCATTCTGGCCTCCTCGCTCACGGACAAACAGATCGTCGCCGTGGTCATCGCGTTCGTCCTCCTTCTTCTGCTGTTCGTCGTCCGGTATTCGCCCGAGCTTATCGGGCGCGAGTGGGCAACCGTTCTCTTCTATCTGTCGCTGATCGATCACACGAGGGATATGGCGCGCGGCGTGGTCGACAGCAGCGACGTGATTTTCTTTCTGACGTTCACGTTCTTCTTTCTGTTTCTAACGCACGCCGCGCTTGAATCGCGCCGCTGGAGGCGATAGAGCATGACCGGTTTCTTCAGGGCACGCTGGGTGAGGTACGGTTCGAGTACACTCGTGGCGGTTCTTGCGCTGCTTGCGATCATGGTTGCGATCAACTATCTCGCAACGCGCTATCACCACCGGATTGACGTGACCGAGGGGGGAATGCACAGCCTGTCCGATCAGACCGCGACGCTGCTGGACTCTCTGGCGACGGATGTGCACGTTCTGGCGTTTTTCCACGAAACCGACCCGGAAACCGCCGGATTCAAGGAAAGACTCGAGGCCTACGCCAACCACTCCGGGCGATTCACCTTTAAAATGGTCGATCCGGCGGTACATCCCGGTGAAGCCAGGCGATACGGGGTGGGCAAACCGCGCGTCTCGGTGGTGTTGTCCGAGGCACGGGAGGAACGGGTTTTCGGAACCGAGGAGAATCATCTGACCAATGCGGTGGCCAAAGTCGTTCGGAAACGTGATAAAACCGTCTATTTTTCGACCGGGCACGGAGAACGGACGCTGAAGGCGCCGGAAGGGGATTTCATCCGCGTCGGGCAGGCGCTGCGTGATGCCGGGTACGGGGTTCGGGACACCCTTGTCCTGGATGCCGGGAAGGGCGTGCCGGCGGATTGCGACCTGCTGATCGTGGCCGGACCGACGGCTGCTTTCTCCCGGGTCGAAGCGGATTCGATCCGCAACTATCTCGCCGGTGGCGGTTCCGGGTTGTTCATGCTCGACCCGGCCGGCGAAACGGGTCTCGAGTCGCTGCTGGCGGGATGGGGTATACAGGTCAACAACGACTACGTCCTGGGTTGGGGACCGGGAGATCCCACGATGCCGGGCTCGGTCTGGTACGCACGGCATCCGGTTACGGAAAAACACCGCAACCGCAATCTGAGGACCTTCTACAGAATCGCGCGTTCCGTTGCCCGTCGCGAACACACCACCGGTATACAGGTTCAGGAACTGGTGACGACCCATCCGCGCGACAGCTGGCGGGAAGAGAGGCTTCCCGACGCCTCGCCGGTCTACGATCCCGGGCGGGATCTGCAGGGCCCGGCGTCCGTCGCGGTCGCTGCGCTCGACAGACCGAAATTTCGTCGTTTTCCATCCGACGTGGGACTGCGGAACACCCGGATCGTCGTCTTCGGAGACTCTGACTTTGCGGGCAACGAATTCTTCGACACGGTAGGTAATGGTGACCTGTTCATGAACGCGGTGAGCTGGCTCATGGAAGAGGGAGATCTCATCTCCATCCGGCCCAAGATGTGGGCATTCAGGGGCGTCGTGATGACGGCAGAGGACCTCCTGTGGCTTTCGTGGCTCTCCGTTGTCGTTATTCCGGCCATACCGGTCGTTGTCGGGGTTGGCGTCTGGCGCAGGCGGCGCTGACGCCCGGCCGCAAACCGGCAGCAACAGCAGCACGGCAGGTAATTTGCATGAATCTAAAGACGACAGGTGGTCTCGTGCTGCTTCTGGCAGTGCTGGCCGGTTTTGTCTACTTTTACGAAATCCGCGGCGCAGACGAGCGGTACAAGGCCCGTGTCAGGGCGGGACGCCTGCTGGACCTGGAAGAAGGCGCGGTCAGCGCGCTGACGGTTCACCGGGGCGACACAACCATCGTCATTCGGAAATCGGGAACCACGTGGCGAATTCTGCAACCCGTTGCCACGGGCGGCGACCACGGCGAAATCGTCGGATTGATCCGGACGTTGCGGTTCCTGGACCTTGAGCGTGTGGTCGCGGACAGCGTCCGCATCGCGCAGGGCGAGGCCCGTCTCTCGGATTTCGGTCTCGACAAACCGAATCTGGCACTGGCGATCACGCAGGCGGACCGGGTGGATTCGCTCTTCTGGGGCGATCGAAGCCCGACCGGACGTTACGGTTACGTCAGGTGGTCCGGTCATCCGGGAATACTCGCGGTTGGCGCCCCGTTCAGGTTGAGATTGGAGAAGGGGCTGTTTCAACTGCGAGACAAGCGGGTCGCGGACTTCAATCCGGAAACCCTCCGGAAGGTCGAAATAGCCCGCGGCGATGCCCGGGTTGTCGTCGAGAAGCTTTCGGACGAATGGCGTCTGACGTTTCCGGTCGACGACCGCACCGACGACGACGAGGTCCGAAAGCTGATCAACAGGCTGCGAACCGCCGAATTCACGCGGGTGGTCGAGGAGGAATCCCGGGAGCGCGGTCAATTTGGTCTGAAGAGACCGACGCTTACGGTATCGGTATTCGATGGAGACCGTGAGCGGAAAAAGACCATAATGATCGGACGCAGGCAGGAAGGGCGCCGGTTTCCGCCGTTTTTCGCGGCATTTTCGGGCCGTCCCATGGTTTTCCTGGTCGACTCGACCTTTGTCGCCGATATCAGAAGGACGGCCTCGGACCTGAGATTCAAGCGTATCTTCGCGTTCGATGCCTCAGGAGTCGACAGGTTGAAGCTGGCGTATCGGGACCGCGTCGTGGAGTGTGTCAGGGAGGGGAACGGGAACACGTGGGAGGTGCTGCAGCCAAAGCTTCATATCGTTCCGGAACATCGTATAAAACATCTCTTTCGCACCATTGAACTGCTCGAAGCCGAAGAATTCGTGGCGGAAGAGCTGAAGTCGCCAGAGGCATTCGGATTGGATCGCCCGGCATTGGAGGTCACCGCCTGGCGCGACGGCGCGACCGTGCAGAAACTGACCATCGGCGAAAGGGACGGCGAGGTGTACGCTCAGGGCCACCACCGTACCCAGGTCGTCCGAATCGATCACAAGGTCCTGACGAAACTGAAGCTCGAACTCGTGTCCGTAAGACCGGACGTAGCCCGCCCGGATACTATTAAATCACCGCTTGGCGGGGCAGTGCGGATGCGATGAAGGCGGCCGACGGAATATGGCCCGGATCCTGATATCGTTGTGGGTTGCTGCGTGCGGCATGGTGACTACATGCGTCCAGGCCAGCGCCGAAGTTCTATTCGAAGCCACGGTAAACCGGGATACGCTGACGGTAGGCGATCCCGTTCTCCTGAGCTTACGGATCAGGCGCGAGTCGGGGGACGCCGTCGCGCTCGTACGGAACGAGGATTTCCTCGCGCCGTTCGAGGTGCGTCGCCAGGTGCCGCCGGTGGTTCGGGAGGCGCCCGGAGGCGGTGTGGAGGAGACACAGGCCTTCGAACTTGCCGTGTACCGTTTGGGGGTGATCGAAGTTCCGTCCCTGGTACTCCGGGTGCGGACGGCCGGCGGCGACTCCGGGTTGATCACTTCCGAGCCGATTCCGGTTGTGGTACGCGGCGTCATGCCGGCGGGAATGTCGGATATCCGGGATGTGAAGCCTCCGGTCGACATCGAGGCCAGAATACCCCCGTGGTTCTGGTTCGTTGTTGCCGCCCTGGCCGGTCTCGTGGCCGCGGCAATCTGGCTCTGGCGCCGGCGACGGCGCAAGCCCGTGATCGATACGCCGCCGCCGATTCACTGGCCCGACGAAGTCGAGAAGATTCTGCGGATGCGACTCCTGGAAAACGGCGAGTACAAGCGCTATTACAGCCTGCTTTCCGAGGTGATGCGCAGGTACCTGGAGGATCGGTTCCGGGTTGACGCCATGGAGTGTACCACGCACGAACTCGTGCATGACCTCGAACGGGTGGCGGTCGGGAAAGCGGAGCTATCGGCGCTCGACGGGCTGTTGTCGGAGGCGGATCTGGTAAAGTTCGCGAAGCTTCGACCGCAAGATGAGGTTGCAACGAAGGCCGCGGAGGCGGTTCTGGATCTCATGCGGCGGCTGGACGCGCAGCATCGGCCCGGTGACGACCGGACGGAGAATGCGGCGCCTGCGGTAGTGACGGCATGATTGAGTTCAAGGATCCGGAATGGCTCTTCGCCCTGGTTCTGGTGCCGTTTCTGATCTATCGATACGTACGCCGGCAACGGCAGAAGCAGGGCAGCATTCGTTTTCCGGACCTGGGGTTAATCGGCCGGATTCCGCCGTCGGCAGTGCTCAAGTTGCGCCACGGCCTGATTGCGCTGCGCTGTCTGGCATTGGTAATCCTGATTATCGCGCTGGCGCGTCCGCGTTCCGGGCGGGAAGGGAGAGAAATTCTGACCCGCGGAATCGATATCGTACTCGCCCTTGACGTCTCCGGCAGCATGGCCTACAAGGACCTGGACCAGCAGAGGAAGTCCCGGTTGCAGGTCAGCAAGGAGGTCGTGAGCCAGTTTGTGCAGGGCCGCGTCAACGACAGGCTCGGACTCGTCGTGTTTGCGGGCGAGAGCTATACCCAGTGTCCGCTCACACTCGACTACGGGATCTTCCTCAGCTTTTTGGAGGAAGTCCGGCTCGCGGACGAATCTTGGGACGGCACAGCCATCGGGACCGGCATCGTCACGGCGGTAAACCGCCTGCGCCGGTCGGAGGCCAGCAGCCGCGTGGTCATCCTGTTGACGGACGGTGTGAACAACAGGGGAGAGGTGGACCCGGTTACCGCCGCAAGGGCTGCACAGGCCGTAGACATTCGAATCTACACGATCGGGGCGGGAAGCAGCGGCGTGATCGTGACCGGGCGGGGCCTGCTCCAGCAGCGGGTTCGCGTTGAAATCGACGAAGAGACCCTGAAGGAAGTCGCCGAAATCACGGGCGGCCGTTACTTCCGCGCGACCAGCGAGAAGAAACTCGCGGAGATCTACCGCGCGATCGGCGAGATGGAGAAGACCGAGATAAAGACGCGCGACTACGTCGACTACTCCGAGTTGTTCACGGTCTTCCTCTGGCCGGGTTTCGTCTTGTTGGGCGTGGAATTGATCCTGGCGAACACGAGGTTCCGGAGGATTCCGTAGGATGCGATTCGGCGACGTTCAGGCATTCTGGTTCCTGTTGACCGTGCCCGCGGCTATTCTGTTATTTGCAATCGCCTTTCGAAAGAGGCGCCGGGCTCTCGCCCGTTTCGGAAGTCCGGAACTGATGCGGAAGCTGACGGCGGCCACGAGTTGGAAGCGGCAGTGGGTAAAGGCGGCGTTGACGGTCGGCGGACTCGTCTTTCTGGTTCTGGCGCTGGCGCAGCCGAGGTACGGAATGCGTCTCGAATTGCTGCACCGGAAGGGCGTGGATGTGATTGTGGCGCTGGATACGTCGCTGAGCATGCTGGCGGAAGACATCCGTCCGAATAGACTGACGCGCGCACGCCTGGAAATCGAGTCCTTTATCGACAGGCTGGAAGGCGACAGGATCGGTCTGGTCGCGTTTGCGGGCCGCAGCTTTACGCTCTGCCCGCTGACCCTTGACTATGGCGCCGCCAAGCTGTTTCTGGACTCGATCGACACGGATATCATACCGGTGAAGGGTACGGCCATCGCCGAAGCCATTCGCGCGTCGACGCTGGCGTTCGGCAGCGAGGAACGCAAGTACAAGGTCATGGTGCTGATCACCGACGGCGAAGACCACGCAGACGATCCGATCAAAGCCGCGAAAGAGGCGGCGGAAGCGGGTGTGCGCATATTCGCGGTGGGGGTGGGAACGCCCGGCGGAGAGTTGATCCCGGTGAAGCGGAACGGACGGACGGATTTCTTGAAGGACGGGCGGGGGAATTACGTCAAGTCGCGACTGGACGAGGCGAGTCTGCAACAGGTCGCCGCCGTGACCGACGGGGTCTATATCCGGTCACAGGCGGGTGGGGTGGGCATGGACAGGGTTTACGAAGAAATCTCGCAGATGGAGAAGAAAGAACTGGGATCGCGGAAATACACGCAGTATAAACACCGGTTCCAGTGGCCGCTGGCCGTCGCCGTGGCCTGTTTTGCCTGCGAGGCGATGTTGTCGGACCGCAGGAGGGTGCGAACGAGATGGCGTGGGCGGTTTCAGTAGCCCTGGCCGGAATTGACCGGAGTGTACACCGTGTATCGATATCTGATCGGCCTCGTCGTCGTGCCGCTTCTCGGCTTTACGTTTCTGGACCCGGCGGCGGACAGGAACAGGCGGGGCAACCGCATGTTTCACGAAGGCAGGTTCGAGGAAGCGCTCAAGTACTACCGCGAGGCCCAGGTGGAGAATCCCGAGGCGCCGCAACTCCGGTTCAATGCGGGCGACGCCTACTTCAAAAAGAACGCCTACAAAGACGCCCTGCAGGAGTTCGAACAGGCGCTGAAGAGCAGGGACCCCTCGTTTCTCGCGAGGGCGTATTACAATATGGGCAATGTCCACGTCCGCCAACAGAATCTGCAGCAGGCGGCCGAAGCCTACAAGCGGTCGCTGGCGTTGCGGCCGGACGACCTGGACGCCAAGGTGAATCTGGAATGGGTCCTGGAAAAAATGCGGGAGCAGGAGAAGAATCAGGAGCGCGAACAGGAGCAAGGTGAAAGTAAAGAGGGTGATCAGGAGCAGAATGAAGAAGCCAATGAGCCGCACGAAAATGAGCCGGACGACGAAGGGAATCGGGAACAGCCCGATCCAAACGCCGGCGACAATCGTGATCCGAATCAGAAAGGCCGGGAGAATCCGGACCAGGGACAACGCCCGCAGCCGGAAGACCCCGACGGGCAGCAGCAGAATCAGCAGTCGACGCAATCGGAGTCACCGGCCGGTTCATTGAGTCGGGAAGAGGCCGAGCGCCTGCTGGATGCGATGAGAGACCGGGAAATGAAGTCCCAGAAATACCGCCGTTTGCGCGTTTACGGCAAACGATACAAGGGTAACGAGTGGTAGGAATGTCACGCGCGACCATCTGTGTCTGGCTATTCGTCCTCCTGGTTTCGCGCGGTGCCGCGCTGGCCGAATCGCCGCGTCTCGACGTTTCGGTCGACCGGACGCGCGTGGAGGTGGGCGAACAGGTCACGCTGACGGTGACGTTAACGGCCGGCGGAGACGTCCCCGCGCCGGAACTGCCGGTTTCGGAGGCCTTCGACGTCGTCGGGCGTTCGTCCTATACAACCCAGGAAATCAATATTGCAAACGGCCGGGTGGTAACCACGCGAAACCACTCGTACGTATATTCCCTGACGGCGAGGCGCGATGGCAGTTTCGTGATCGGCCCGGCGCACGTGCTGCACGAGGGAAGACGGCTTGAATCATCGAAGGTTCGGTTGAACGTCGTGAAGCCCGGCCGGCGGCCGCGCACCCGTCCGGCGCCCGTGCCGGGACAGGATCCCGGCGATTCGTACGGGGATGATCTGGAGCGGGACCTGTTTGTTGCGACGACGGTAGACAAGAAAAAGGTATACGTGGGAGAGCAGGTCACCGTGACGTACAAGCTCTACACACGCCGTACGCTCCGCAACATCAGTTACGGCCGCCTGCCCTCCTATACCGGTTTCTGGTCGGAGACCCTGTTCGACGCGCAGCGCGCGAGCTTTGACCGCGAGGTCCATAACGGCCGAGAATTCAACGTCATGCGGTTGAAGACCATGGCGTTGTTTCCAACGGCATCCGGCGTAAAGTCGCTGGACTTTCTTGAGGTTGTCTGCCAGGTTCAGGACCATACGCGTCGCAGAAATCTGTTCGATATGGATGATTTCTTCGGATTCGGCGCCAGCCGGGAAGTGCGCGCGCGATCCGAAGAAGTGAAGATCGAAGTCTCCCCTCTGCCCGGCGGCGCACCCGCCGGGTTCAGCGGCGCGGTGGGACGGTTCGACGTATCGGTCGAGGCGTCGCCGGTAGACGTCCGGACGGGAGATCCGATCGCGGTGAATGTAAGGGTTCGCGGGACGGGTAATCTGAATGCCGTGGGCGAACCCGTTCGGCCGGAAGGGGACGCGTTCAAGTTCTACGACCCGAATTCAAACGTTAGCAGCGGAGATTCGGATGGACGAATCGGCGGCGAAAAGACGTTCGAATACGTCGCGATTCCCAACCGGGCCGGAAGCGCGAGGATCGGTCCTTTTGTGCTGGTTTACTTCGACCCTGAGAAACAGCGATATCGGACGGCGCGTTCGCGTGTGGTTTCGGTGAACGTGAAGCCGGTCAGGCAGCAGGCCGCTTCCGGGGCGGTGATGAGCCGGAGAGAGATCGAGATGCTCGGCCGGGATATTCGTCATCTGAAGCCGGATCTCGGACATCTGGAAGATCACGGCAGGCCGATTGTCAGGAGCGCCTGGTTCTGGACCGTTCAGCTGGTGCCCGTCCTCGGTTTTTTCGGCATATTTGCATACAAGCGCCACCGGGACCGGCTCATGGGCGACGTGGCTTATGCCCGAAGACGGCGTTCGGGTCCGGAGGCCAGGAAACGCCTTACGCGGGCTCGAAAGCGACTCCAGGAAAAAGACGGCGTGGCGTTCTACGTCGAAATCGACCGCGCCCTGGCGCAGTTTCTGGCCGATCGATTGAACCTGCCGGTTGCCGGCATGACCCGCGAGTCGGCCGCGCGGGCGCTTCGCGAACAGGACGTACCTGATCCAATCGTCTCGCAAGTGCAGGATGTGTTCCTGCGCTGCGACTATGCGCGTTTCGCCTCGGTCCGGATACCCGAGACTGAACGGGAGGAAATCTACAACGCCGCGGCGGCGCTTATCGACGCCCTGGGAGCCAGGATATGAGGGACGGGCGCACACGGACCGGCTGCGTCCGGCGGGTCTTCCGGGCTCTGAATTCCGCCGTTCCTCTGGCAGGTTCGGCCTTGCCGGCGGTACTGGTATTTCTGCTGTTCCCCGGCGCGGTCTGCGGCGACGGGACGGGCGCGAGCATCTATAACGAGGCGAACGCCCTTTACGGGCAGGGCGAATTCAGAAAGGCGGCGGGTCGGTACGAGGAAATCGTCTCACGGGGCGTGCGGAACGGCTACGTCTTCTTCAACCTTGGCAATGCCTGGTTCAAGGCGGGGGAAACGGGGCAGGCCATTCTCGCGTATGAGCGGGCGCTCAGGTTGATGCCGGATGATGAAGATGTACTGGCGAATCTTCGGTTCGTGAACGCGCTGAAGGTCGACAGAAGTCCGGATGGCAACGTCAATCTCGCAACCCGCATCCTGTCGTCCGTCTACCGGTTGCTGAGCGCTGATGTGCTGGCCGTATCCGGAAGCATCTGCCTGTTCCTTGCGGCGTTCGCCGGCGTGATCCGGCTTCTTGCGCCTTCTCGACGCTCGTTGTGGATCGGTTTGCTGGTGCTGGCGGGCATGGGGTTGTGCGGTTCGGGCGTGCTGCTGACGAACCGGGTCTATAGCGAAAACGCCGCTTCGGAAGCGGTCGTCCTTGCGGACGAGGTGCGGGGGCGCAGCGGGCCGGGCGACGACTATCTGCTCGTATTCACGATCCATGAAGGTACGAAGGTAACGATTGAACGCGTCGAAGAACGCTGGTATCTGGTGAGGTTGCCAAACGGCATTGGCGGGTGGTTGCCCGTAAATTCGCTGGAGATCATCTGAATCGTGGAAGACGGGTATGCACACGCGGGCGGCGTGCGGGTTTTCGGTCGTCACGAAAAGAGAAGACCGGTTTCCCGATGCGTGCCGGCGACTCATGCGGTCAGGGGGTTGGCGTGACGTCGTTCAAGGCCTGGTTTCGATGTTTCAAGGGTTGCAGCGGCCGTTATCCCCTGACGCAGATCATCTACGCGTGTCCGAAGTGCGGCGGTCTGCTCGAGGTGCGCCACGACGTGGAAGCGCTTCGCAACCGATCACCCGGGAGCTGGCGTCGCCTGTTCGATCGGAGGTATATGCGCACGGAATGGCCGTACGGCAGTTCGGTGTGGGGCAAGAAGGAAATGGTGTGTCCCGTTGTGGACGACGACAACGTGGTGTCGATGTACGAAGGAGGGAGCAATCTGTTCTGGGCCGAGCGTCTCGGCCGGGAGATCGGAGTCGAGGACCTGTGGGTCAAGCAATGTGGAAACAGCCACACCGGTTCGTTCAAGGATCTGGGCATGACGGTGCTGGTGTCGATGGTACGGCAGATGGTCTCCGAAGGGCAGCGCATCCCCGCCGCCGCGTGTGCCTCGACCGGGGACACGTCGGCGGCTCTGGCGGCCTACTGCGCGCATGCCGGCATACAGGCGGTCGTGTTTCTGCCTCGGGACAAGGTTTCCACGGCCCAGCTCGTGCAGCCGATGGCCAACGGGGCGCTGGTATTGAGTCTGGATACGGACTTCGACGGGTGCATGAAGCTGGTTCAGGAGATATGCCACAGGGAGAACATCTACCTTGCCAATTCGATGAACTCACTTCGTGTCGAAGGGCAGAAGACCGTCAGCGTCGAGTTGTTGCAGCAGTTCGACTGGGAACTGCCGCAATGGATCGTGATTCCCGGGGGAAACCTGGGCAACGTCAGCGCGCTGGGAAAGGGCTTCAGCGAGTTGAAGGAGATGGGCCTTGTCGACCGCGTGCCCCGAATCGCGGTTGCTCAGAGCGCCAGGGCAAATCCGCTTTACCGCAGCTTTCTCAACGATTTCGACACGTTTGAACCTCTCAAGGCGCAATCGACTCTGGCCAGCGCCATCCAGATCGGAGATCCGGTCAGTACCGAAAAGGCGATCAGGACCCTTAAGAACATCGGTGGCGTTGTGGAGCAGGCCACCGATCAGGAACTGGCGGACGCGGCGGCGCGGGCGGATCGAACGGGTCTGTTTTCGTGCCCCCACACGGGCGTGGCCTTTGCCGCGCTCTTCAAACTGGTGGACCGCGGCGTCATCCGGAACGACGAGCGTGTTGTGGTGATTTCCACCGCCCACGGATTGAAGTTCGCCGATTTCAAGATCAGGTACCACCAGGCCGAACTCGGGGCATTCGACGTGGACCCGAACCATGCGAACCTGCCCCTGCAGCTGCCGGCGGAATACGGTCCGGTCCGGGACCGGATCTTTCAGACGCTCGATCTGAACGGTGGTTGACAGCGGCGACGGAATTGGTTAAATTGATCGATCAGATTCAGTGTAGTGGTGATTTGAGGCATATTGCAGCCACTATAAAGAAATCGCTAAAAAGCTGATCACCCATACGATAGCTGGTTGCGTATTCAGGTTCTCTGGGGCTTTTTGGCTTCAGTTTTTTTTTGTCCTTTCCGGAGGATGCGATGGACAAGAAGCCATCGTCGGATAGCGCCTGCAGTTCCACCCGTGCTGTCCACGCGGGGGAAAACGGAGGGCATTGGGGTCACTCCCTTACGGTTCCGATCGCGCAGACGTCCACCTACGTGTTCGAGAACACCGCGGCGGTTGACGATTTCGTGTCGGGGCGCTCGGCCCGACTCGATTACGGGCGCTACGGAAACCCGACGCAACAGATTGCCGAACGAAAACTGGCCGAACTCGAGGGTGCGGATTCGGCGCTGTTGTTTTCGTCCGGGATGAGCGCCGTGACGACGACCCTGCTGGGCATGCTGTCCTCGGGGTACCACGCCGTGATCACCGACGACTGTTATCGGAAGACCGCGCAGTTCTGCGAGCAGATGCTGAAGAAGTTCGGCATCGCCACAACCTTCGTTCCCGCAGGCGACTATGGAAGGCTGGAGTCGGCCATGCAGGAGAATACGAGAGTGGTGATTGCGGAGTCGCCGACCAACCCGCATCTGAATGTGATGGATCTCGAAAAGGTGGTCGCCGTCGCCAGGGCGAACCGTGCGAAAGTCGTTATTGACAGTACGTTTGCCACACCGGTCAACCAGCGTCCCCTCGAGTTCGGTGTCGATCTGGTCATTCACAGCGCGACCAAGTATCTGGGGGGGCATAACGACCTTATCGCGGGCGCCGTTGCCGGACCCGAGCCGCTGGTATCGGCCATTAAGGACTATCGCGGTATCCTGGGAGGGGTTATCGACCCCCATTGCGCGTATCTGCTGATCAGGGGGATCAAGACGTTCCCGTTGAGAATGGCGCGTCAGAACGAGACCGCGCTGGCGCTTGCCCGTTTTCTGGAAGGGAGACCCGGGGTGCGCCAGGTCTACTATCCCGGTCTGGAGAGCCACCCGCACCACCGGGTTGCGCGGGAGCAGATGAACGGGTACGGCGGCGTGGTGAGTTTCGATCTTGATGCGGACCTGGCCGGAACCATGGCGTTCCTCGATCGCCTGGAAATACCCTGTATTGGCGCAAGCCTGGGCGGGGTGGAGAGCATCGTCTCTCATCCGTCAACCATTTCCTACTACGAAATGGAACGCGAGGACCGGATCGCCATCGGGATCAGCGACGAACTCGTACGCTATTCCGTGGGGGTCGAGGACGCGGAAGACCTGATCCGCGACGTGGAAAGGGCGCTCGAGGTCATTTAAGGAAGGGAGGAGTGGGGACGCGATTCGCTTCGCGTCGCGGCGTATGTTCGGTCCGTTTCTTGCATTCGCGCTGCGCGCGCCTCTGCAGGATGAGCGCTGGCGGCAGAAGGTGCTGGTGGGCGGGTTATTGTCCCTGCTGCCGAATCTGGCGCTGCTGCTCGCCGTCTTTATGGCATTGGGAAAAGTCTCCAAAATGCTCGCGCCGGTCGCGGTTGTTTTCTTCGTGCTGCCGACGGTCGTTACCTGGGGATATGTCTATCGTGTCTTCGTCGACGCGTTGAACGGCCTTGAATTCCGTCGCCTGCCCGAGTGGAGCGACTGGCTGCAGTACGCTGCCGTGGGGGTCCGCCTTGGCGTGATCTATCTCGGATATCTGTTCCTGGTCGGTCTTGGGGCGCTCGCCGCAATGGCTGTTTTTGGCCTGTTCCCTCCAGGTGAGGACCCCACCCGGCTGAGCGCGGTGACGTTGCTGGCGATCGGCGCCGCGATGATGCTCTACGGGCTGCTGCCCATCGTCTTCGCGCGGTTCGCGGCCGAGCGCAAGATTTGGGCCTCGTTCGATCCGGGAGCGATCCTTTCGGACCTGGGGCGGGCGGTTCGCGGGGGGAGGTACACGCAGGCGTGTCTGGGGTTCTATCTCTGCTTCGGGCTGCTGCTCCTCGTGAATCTGATATTGGGCGCGGTACCGCCGGTGGCCATGTTCGTCGGGTCAATCGGCTCGTTTTATCTGATGGTCGTGTTTGCCTGGGTATTCGGATGGCTGATCGGGATCCGGGCTGCGGATTCCCGGGGCGCTGGATGAGATCAGACCTGCGCCCACGCCGTATCGAGTACCCGTTTCGCGTTGGCGATGACGATTTCGGGCGATTCTCCTTCCATCGGAGAGACTTCGAAGCTCAGAATGGGGCGCCTGTCCGGATCCAGGAATCCGATGTCGAGCAGTTCGCTGAGGAATTCCACGGCTTCCGGTACGTCGTTCTCGCCGTCTTCGCAACCAAACCGGGGGTGGTTGTCACCGTAGGCCGGATGATCGGGATTCCGCATCACGCAGTTGCCGATATGGGCGTGTACCAGATGGTCCCGAGCGATTCTCAGCGCATATTCCGAGCTTTCACCCTGAAGGGGAAAATGACTCAGATCGAGCATCAATCCGAAGTTGGAATATTCCCGCCTGATCCTCGAAGACACTTCGACCGCCAGTGCATTCGGGCCTACGAGACAATTCTTGCCAAAGGGGACACGGTCGAACGTCTCCAATACCACGTTCATGTTCCTGCCCGCCGCGTCATCGCAAAGCCGATAGAGTGAGTCGACCAGCAGGTCCACGCCCCGCTCGCGGGCTCCGGGACCGGGATCCGTGCCGGAAAGCAGCGCTACCCCCGGGGCCCCCAGCGCCTCGGCCTGCTCGATCCCGGCCTTGACCGCGTCTACGGCGCCGAGCCTGTGGTCCTCGTCGTTGGCGTTGATATCCAGATTGCCACCAAGAAGGATGGGTTGGGCGCCGAAGGCCACGTCCATGTGCGCGGCCGCGAGCAATTCGGCGGCACCGGCGCGTACGGCTTCGTCCTTCATGTGCGTGACTTCCACGGCCTGGAAATACGGGTCCAGCGCGATTCTCTCAAGCGTTTCAAGAATCGGTCCTTCACCCCCGATGCAGGATTTGTAAGCCATAAAGTGGACGATGCCGATGCGAGCGTAGTTCTGAATGGGTTCGGTCACAACAGGGACTCCTTTCTCTCCTGCCGCAAGTGGGTTCCGAATCGCAAGGGTAGCGATTCGGGATACGGAAGCAGATCGCCGATTTCTACCCGTCGGCACACACGGGGAAGGTGTCCTTCCGGGTTGCCCCGAATACGCGGGCGCCGACTGGACGGAAGTGCCAAAATACGCATTCGTTCCGGGGATGTCAAACGGCAATTCGCACTTTTCCGCTTGACTTTCCAGGCGCCCGCATGTATCATTTCCGCCCTGATTTCATCCTGAGTGGGGAGGTACCCAAGCGGTCAACGGGGGCAGACTGTAAATCTGTTGGCTGACGCCTTCGGTGGTTCGAATCCGCCCCTCCCCACCATGTTCCGGGCTCCGACCCCCTCCTGAGAAGCTGTCTTAAAACCCCCGGCGGTCTTCGCGCGGCTGCAAAAGCGTCGGTTTGCGTTGGGCAAATCCACCCGTATCGAGAGGTCGAGGCTGCGCTCGCTCGCCTCTCTTGGGCGAATTTGCCCGCCTTGGCCGACACATTTTCGCTCGCGCTCGGGACTCACCGGGAATTTTAAAACAACATCTAAACCGGAGGGGTTTTGTCGTGTGTACGAAAACGACCGCACGCCGCGAGGCCGAGCGGTTTCTGAGCGTGTCATCGGGAGATGTGGATGTTTTTCTCGATTTTGTGAGCGCTGTTTTTTGATAAAAACACTTGACATCCTTGCCTATATATTATAGCTTTCTAAGTCTGGAAACTTTCGGGGCTGGCCGTGGTATGTACCCAGCTCAGATGGGGGCCGTTTCCTGTGATTTGCGGGAATAGCTCAGTTGGCTAGAGCGTCAGCCTTCCAAGCTGAATGTCGCGGGTTCGAGTCCCGTTTCCCGCTCCAAAACCCTTCGGGCTGTCTAATCGGCCCTCTTTCAGTCGTCCAGACAGGATCATGGCCCATGTAGCTCAGTCGGTAGAGCACCTCCTTGGTAAGGAGGAGGTCACCGGTTCGAGTCCGGTCGTGGGCTCCAGAATTGCGTCCCGGCACCATCGATGCCCAGAGATCTGATTACATTGGCCTGCGCCGACTGCGCACGCCGGAACTATACGACGAACAAGAATCGGCGTCTGCACCCGGACCGCGTCGAGTTCAAGAAATACTGCAGGTTCTGTCGTAAGCATACCCTGCACCGGGAGACTCGCTGAATTTCAGGGTTCACTGCTGAATAAGCAGCCCGTTGAAAAAGTCCATCCGGGCTGCGGCCGGCCCTTGCGGTCGAAATACTGCGTTGCGCGCCCTCGCCGAATCGCAGGATGGGACTCGGTCGCGCGCCTTGTCTTCGTCCTCGCCTGCAGAGCGACTTTATCAACGGACTGTTGGGGTTAGGGCAGTAGCTCAATTGGTAGAGCACCGGTCTCCAAAACCGGCGGTTGCGGGTTCGATTCCTGCCTGCCCTGCCATTATCCTCCGAAACAGCCACCTGGCCCGCACCCGAGTTCCGCAAGCACCTACAGGACCCGGGTTTCTTTTGCGAATCCCCATCAACCCGCGTCCATTCGGCACCCGGCTGCTCATTCCCGGGCTGCTGCCGGTGTTGGGGCGTTTCCCTGGCGGTATACCCGATGTTCGCGAAAGTCGCGCAGTTCATTAAGGACGTGCAGCTTGAAATGGGCAAGGTCACCTGGCCGACCCGGGACGAGCTGATCGCTTCCACGACGATTGTGCTGGTGGTTTCGCTGGCCCTTTCGGTGTTTATTTTCGCCGTAGATTTCGTGCTTTCGCTGGTTCGCAGGTTTGGAATGAGCTGACGGCCGCAGGTCAACCAAAGGTGAGTGATGCCCCATGGCAATGCGCTGGTACGTCGTGCATACCTATTCGGGACACGAAAACAAGGTGCGTTCCTATCTCGAAAGCGCCAAGGAAGGCACCGAGGTTGCGGAAAGGATCAACCGGGTCGTGGTTCCGACCGAAGAGGTCGTGGAGATGAAAGACGGGAGGAAGACGACCTCCTTCAGAAAGTTCCTGCCCAGCTACATTCTGGTCGAAATGGAAATGGACAAGGAGACCATGCACTTCGTAACCAATGTGCCGGGCGTTACGAGCTTTGTCGGACCGGGCAAGCGTCCCCAGCCGCTTCACGAAAAAGAAGTGGAACACGTGCTGGGACACGTGGACCGGCGTCAGGAGCAGGACGATCAGGAAATTCCCTACCAGGTCGGCGATCGAGTCAAGGTTATAGACGGACCCTTCAGCGAGTTTATCGGCATGGTCGACGTCGTGAACCCGGAGAAGAGAAAAATCAAGGTGATGGTGAGCATCTTCGGCAGAAATACGCCTGTGGAACTGGATGTCCTTCAGGTTGAAGAGGCCGTGGAAGGGTAGCGCGATGGCAAAGAAGATAATGACGACAATTAAACTTCAGATTCCGGCGGGACAGGCGTCTCCCACACCCCCGGTCGGGCCGGCGCTCGGCCAGCACGGGGTCAACATCATGGAGTTCTGCCAGGCGTTTAACGCTCAGACCCAGGACAAGCAGGGATTGATCGTTCCCGCGGTCATCACCGTGTTTGCGGACCGCAGTTTCTCCTTCATCACGAAGAGCCCCCCCGCCGCGGTGTTGTTGAAACGGGCAGCGGGCCTGGAGAAGGGATCGCCCGAATCCAATCGAACCAAGGTCGGCAGCGTCAGGCGGGACCAGGTTCGGGAAATTGCCGAAATGAAGATGGAAGACCTGAATGCGGGCAGTCTGGAAACCGCCGTACGGATGATCGAGGGAACGGCGCGAAGCGCCGGTATAACGGTCGAAGATTAGGGGGTACATCAATATGGCCGGGCGCAACGGAAAACGATACAGGACGGCGCTTTCAGGGATCGATCGACGCGCGCAATATTCAATCGAAGATGCGGTTTCCCGGCTGAAGGAAATGCCGGCGCCGAAATTCGACCAAACGGTAGAAATGGCGATGCGGCTGGGCGTGGACCCGCGTCAGGCCGATCAGCAGATCCGAGGTACGGTGATGCTGCCGCACGGGCTGGGCAAGACGATTTGCGTGGTCGTGTTCGCCAAGGGCGAACAGGCGGCGGCAGCCGAAGCGGCGGGAGCGGATGTTGTGGGAGCCGACGACCTGGCCGAACGCATCAACGGCGGCTGGACGGACTTCGACGTGGCCATCGCGGCGCCGGACATGATGAGCGTTGTCGGACGCCTTGGAAGGATTCTGGGCCCCAGAGGGTTGATGCCCAACCCCAAGAGCGGCACGGTTACGCCGGACGTGGCGCGGGCGGTAGCGGAAGCCAAGGCGGGCCGCGTGGAGTATCGGGCGGACCGGAACGGCAACGTTCACGCGCCCGTGGGCAGGATGTCATTCGATGAAGACCGGCTGGTCGAGAATGCCCGAACGCTTTTCGATACGATTCTTCGCGCGCGTCCTTCATCCGCCAAGGGACAGTACGTCCGGTCCGTGACCCTCGCAACCACCATGGGGCCCGGCGTACGGATCGATCGGTCCAGCGTGACAAACTGACTGCGGCAGTCCGCGCAACGGAAGGGAAGAGGATGCCAACCGATGAAAAAGTCAGCGCTGTCGAGGAATTGACTCGTCTGATGAGCCGGTCTCAGGGGTTTTATCTGGCCGATTTCACCGGGCTGGATGTCCCCGAAGTCACCCGGCTTCGAAAACGACTGCGCGACGAGGACATCATCTATCGGGTCGTCAAGAATCGTCTGGCCCTGATAGCCGTAAGAAACGCCGGGATTCAGGGACTGGAAGAGGTTTTGCAGGGACCGACCGGCCTGGCAAGTTCCGAAACCGATCCGGTAGCGGCGGTAAGGCTGCTTCACGAATTCGCATCTGAGACCAACGGTCTGCCAAGGGTCAAGGGCGGGTTTGCGGACGGACGGGTCTTTCGGGCGGATCAACTGGAAACGCTTGCCCAGCTTCCATCGCGGGAAGTGTTGCTGGGACAGTTGGTTTCCTCGGTTCAAAGCCCGCTGACCGGACTGGTGTTCTGCCTGGGCGGCCTGATTCAGAGCCTGGTTCTGGTTCTGAACGAAATCGCCGGGAAGAAAGGTGAAGCCGGGGAGGAAAACTAGACATTTCTCAAATCCGTTTCCATCATCATGGTAAGACGTATGGAGGACGTCCATGGCAATCGCAGACATAATAGATGAGATCGAGAAGCTTTCCGTTCTGGAACTGGCCGAACTTGTCAAGGCGCTCGAAGAAAAATTCGGTGTGAGCGCCCAGGCGATGGTCGCCGCGCCCGCAGCCGGCGCCGGCGCCGGCGCGGACGGAGAGGTTGAAGAAGAAGAACAGACGGAATTCGACGTGGTGTTGAACGCCATCGGCGACAAGAAGATTCAGGTAATCAAGGTGGTACGCAGCGTCACGAGCCTTGGCTTGAAAGAAGCCAAGGAACTCGTCGATGGTGCGCCTCGCAGCGTGAAGGAGGGAGTTTCCAGGGAGGAGGCCGACCAGATCAAAGCCGAACTGGAGGAGGTAGGAGCCGTTGTAGAGATAAAATAGCCGGGCCGAACTGCATTCCTGCCTTCAATCATTGGTCGATTTCACCAGAGGAGTGTGATCATCTTGGCGAAAAAAGGACTTATAGACAGGAAGTCGTACGGAAAGATCGCTTCTGCCATCGAAATGCCGAATCTTCTGGATATCCAGATTGATTCTTACAACTGGTTTTTGCAAAAGGACGTACCGCCTGGCGAACGCGGCAAACAGGGCCTCCAGGCGGTTTTCCATAGCATTTTCCCCATCAGCGACGTTCACAGGCTGTTTTCGCTCGAGTTTGTCGATTATTCCATTGGAACCCCCAAATACGACGTGGGCGAATGTCTGGAGCGGGGTACGACCTACGCGGTTCCTCTCCGCGCCACGCTGAGGCTGATTTCCCGCGAAAAGCAGGACAACAAAGAGTTTCGGATCAAGGATATCGTCGAACAGACGGTATTCCTGGGCGAACTGCCGCTGATGACCGACGAGGGCACGTTCATCGTCAACGGGTCCGAGCGGGTGATCGTAAGTCAGCTCCACCGGTCTCCCGGTGTCTTTTTCGATGAAACCATTCACCCGAACGGAAAACGTCTCTACTCCGCCCGGATCATTCCGTACAAGGGCGCCTGGCTGGAATTCAGTCTGGACATTAACGATATCATGTACGTGCATATAGACCGGAAACGTAAGCTTCCGTTCACCACGTTTCTGCGCGCGCTGGGTTTCAGCCGGAATGAAGAAATCCTCAGCCTCTTTCACGCAAACACCACCGCGAAGGTCGACGAGGAACTGGTCGGCGCCGTCGCGATGGAGGACGTGGTCGACAAAGAGACGGGCGAAGTGATCGTCGAGGCCTACCATACCGTGACGGAAGAGCACCTGCAGGCATTGAAGGATGCGCGAGTCAACAGTCTGACAGTATTGGACGTGGACGCCGAGAACGATGGCGGCGTCATTGCCAACACCCTGCAGAAAGATCCCTGTGACAACGAAGAAGAAGCGCTCTCCCGCATCTACAATCTGCTGCGTCCGGGCGACCCGCCGAATCTGGAGACCGCTCGCGGCCTGCTCGAGCGCCAGTTTTTCAGCCCAAAGCGTTACCAGTTGGGCGAGGTCGGTCGGTACCGCTTGAATCAACGCCTGAATCTCGACATTCCCCTCGAGTTTACCACGCTGTGCATTGAGGATTTTCACAGGGTCATTCAATATCTGCTCGTCCTGTTCAAGGGGGAAGGCTATACGGACGACATCGACCATCTGGGCAATCGTCGCATCCGGACCGTGGGCGAACTCCTGTCCTATCACTTCTCAACCGGTCTGGTCAGAATGGCCCGGACGATCAGGGAGCGGATGAGTCTCAGGGACACGGAACAGATTACGCCGCAGGACCTGGTCAATGCCAGGACGGTATCGACGGTGGTGCAGGCCTTTTTCGGCAGCAGCCAGCTTTCCCAGTTTCTGCAGCAGACCAACCCCCTGGACGAACTGTCCCATAAGCGGCGGCTGTCCGCACTGGGCCCCGGCGGTCTGACACGCGACAGGGCCGGGTTCGAGGTTCGCGACGTACACCATACTCACTACGGGCGTATCTGCCCCATCGAAACGCCCGAGGGTCCCAATATCGGACTCATCGCGAACATCTCCACCTACGCCAAGATCAACGCCCTGGGCTTTCTCGAAACGCCCTACCGGGTTGTGAAAGACGGACGGGTTACCTCCAGGATCGAGTATCTTTCCGCGGACGAGGAAGACAAACACACGATCGCCCAGGCAAATGCGATGCTCGACGGCGACGGGCGGTTCCGGGATTCCGCCGTACAGGCGCGCCGGCGAGGCGACTTCCCGCTCGTGGCCCCCACGGAAGTGGACTATATGGATGTCTCCCCCTGCCAGCTGGTCAGTACGGCCGCGTCCCTGATTCCGTTTCTGGAACACGACGACGCCAACCGCGCGCTGATGGGCTCGAATATGCAGCGGCAGGCGGTTCCGCTGCTCCGGACTGAGGCGCCGTTCGTGGGTACCGGAATGGAACACGCGGTCGCAGTGGATTCCAAGGCTGTCGTAACGGCGAGGAACCCGGGAACGGTCACCTACGTCAGCGCGGACAAGATTGTGGTCAAGCGGCGCAAGGGGCGCGACGTGGAGATGATCGACCTGTTCGACGAAGACGACTACCGGCTGATCAAATTCAAACGGTCGAATCAGGATTTCTGTATCAGCCAGAAGCCGCTCGTTCAGGTGGGCGACCGGGTTGAAGCGGGCGACCTGCTGGCCGACGGTTGCGCCACGGACCGGGGAGACCTCGCACTCGGCGCGAACGTGCTTTGCGCGTTCATGTCCTGGAACGGATACAATTTCGAAGACGCGATCATCGTTTCCGAGCGACTGTTGAAGAAAGACATCTTCACTTCCATCTCCATCGAAGAGTTCGAGCTCCAGGTGCGTGACACCAAGCGGGGCGTGGAGGAGATCACCCGGGAAATCCCCAACGTCAGCGAGCAGGCCGTGCGCAACCTGGACGATCAGGGAATCGTCCGGGCAGGCGCGGAGGTGACGTCCGGTGACATTCTCGTGGGCAAGGTAACGCCCAAGGGAGAAACGGAACTCTCGCCCGAAGAGCGCCTCCTGCGTGCGATTTTCGGAGAGAAAGCGGGGGACGTGAGAGATGCATCGCTGAAAGCGCCGTCCGGAATGGACGGCGTCGTGATGGACCGGAAGGTGTTTTCACGAAAGGACAGGGAAAAAACCCGAAAAGCGGACAAGGAGAAAACCGCCGCGGTCAAGAAACAGATCCAGGAGAAAATCAAGTCCATAAAGGACAGCAGAAACGAACAGGTGGCGGATTCGCTGAAGGGCAAGAAGCTGAATCTGCTGCGGAACACCGAAGACGACTCGGTCGCGGCCCGCAAGGGACGGGTGTTCGACGAGAAACTGGCGGAAAAGCTCGATCTGGACGTCGTAAGACCCGACGAGACCTGGGTCGACGACGATGGGACGAGCCGGAAAGTCGACCGCATTGTCGAACTGTCGGAAAAGCTGGTCCGGGCCGCGGAAGAGGAACTTGAGCGGGAGCTTGAAAAAATAGCCCGTGGCGACGAACTCCCGCCGGGGATCGTACAGCTTGTCAAGGTGTATATCGCGCGTAAGCGAAAGCTGATGGTCGGCGACAAAATGGCAGGACGCCACGGAAACAAGGGCGTGGTTTCGATTATCGTGCCCGAGGAGGATATGCCGTATCTTCCCGACGGTACCCCGATCGACATTATTCTCAACCCGCTGGGTGTGCCTTCCCGGATGAATCTCGGACAGATCCTCGAGACCCACCTCGGCTGGGCGGCCAGGGCGCTGGACCTTCACGTCGCCACGCCGGTCTTCGACGGCGCATCCCTTGAGGATATCAAGTCGGCGCTTGACCAGGCCAGCCTGCCGGAGTCCGGCAAGACGGTACTGTTCGACGGCAAGACCGGAAAGCCGTTCGACAAGGAAGTCATGGTCGGTTACATCTATATGTTGAAGCTGTCGCATCTGGTGAGCGACAAGATCCATGCGCGCTCCATCGGACCCTATTCGCTCGTAACGCAACAGCCCCTTGGCGGCAAGGCGCAGTTCGGCGGCCAGCGGTTCGGCGAAATGGAGGTGTGGGCGCTGGAGGCCTACGGCGCCGCATATATGCTGCAGGAAATGCTGACGGTCAAGTCCGATGACGTTGCAGGACGTTCAAAGATCTACGAAGCGATCGTAAAGGGCGAGAATCCACCTGAACCGGGAGTTCCCGAGTCCTTCAACGTGCTGGTGAAGGAATTGCAGAGCCTCTGTCTGGACGTGGTCCTCGAGAATGGTCAGGTCGGATAGGTTCCAACAGCGGGGTCATCTTTTCTTTTGATTTCGATCGCAAAAAGGGGGTAAGGCCCGTGGCGGACATCAACACTTCCAAGCGGCCCACAGAGTTCAACTCGATTCGTATTCAACTGGCTTCACCCGAGACGATCCGCGGCTGGTCGCGCGGCGAGGTGACGAAGCCGGAAACCATCAATTACCGGTCGTTCAAGCCGGAGCGCGACGGTCTGTTCTGCGAACGCATCTTCGGTCCGGTCAAAGATTGGGAATGCAGTTGCGGCAAGTACAAGAGGATTCGCTACCGGGGCGTGGTCTGCGACCGGTGCGGCGTTGAAGTGACCCAATCGAAAGTGCGGCGCGAGCGGCTTGGCCACATCGAACTGGCGGTGCCGGTCTCGCATATCTGGTTCTTCAAGTCACTTCCGTCCCGCATGGGGTATCTGCTGGACATTACCATTCGCAATCTGGAAAGGATCATTTACTACGAGTCTTACGTCGTGCTGGATCCAGGCGACGCGCCGGACCTCAAGTACAAGGATCTTCTCTCGGAAGATGAAGCATTTGAACTCGCGGACAAAGGGTACAGCTTCGAGGCGGATATGGGCGCCGTCGCGCTCAAAAAGCTGCTTGGCGAAATAGACATCGAGGAGCTTTCCGCGGAGTTGCGCACCCAGGCTCGGATGGAAACCTCCGTTCAGCGCAAACAGGAGGCGCTGAAGCGACTCAAGGTGGTCGAGGCATTTCGTCAGTCCGACAACCATCCGTCGTGGATGATACTGGACGTTATACCGGTCATCCCGCCGGACCTTCGCCCGCTGGTGCCACTGGAAGGCGGAAGGTTCGCCACGTCGGATTTGAACGATCTGTACAGGCGGGTCATCAACCGGAACAACAGGCTGAAAAAACTGATCGAAATCAAGGCGCCGGAGGTGATCCTGCGCAACGAGAAACGCATGCTTCAGGAAGCTGTCGACGCCCTGTTCGACAATGGCCGCAGATCTCGAGCGGTACGTGGCGACGGCAACCGCTCGTTGAAGTCACTGTCGGACCTGCTGAAAGGAAAGCAGGGCCGATTCCGCCAGAATCTGCTCGGCAAGCGCGTCGACTATTCCGGTCGGTCGGTCATCGTCGTCGACCCCAACCTCAAGCTGCATCAATGCGGGCTTCCGAAGCACATGGCGCTTGAATTGTTCAAGCCATTCATCATCAAGAAGCTGGAAGAGCGGGGATTGGTCCAGACCGTCAAGAGCGCGAAAAAGCTCGTGGAGCGCGAACGGGTCGAGGTCTGGGATATTCTGGAGGAAATCATCCAGGATCATTACGTCCTGCTGAACCGCGCGCCAACGCTCCACCGGCTGGGCATCCAGGCGTTCCAGCCCGTGCTTGTGGAAGGGAAGGCGATTCGCATACATCCACTGGTTTGCGCCGCGTTCAATGCCGACTTCGACGGCGACCAGATGGCCGTCCACGTGCCGCTGTCGTTCGAGGCGCAAATCGAAGCCCGCGTACTGATCATGTCCGCCAACAACATGCTCAAGCCGGCAGACGGATCCGCCGTGATCGTGCACAATCCGCAGGACATCGCCATGGGTTGTTATTATCTGACTAAAATGGTCCAGCAGCCCGACAGGAATCACCTCAAGGCGTTCGGAAGCCCCAACGAAGCGCTGATCGCGCACGATTACGGCAAGATCGACCTCCACGAAGCCATTCGCCTGCGAGTTGACGGGAAGCTGCTGACAACCACCGTTGGACAGGTCATCTTCAACGAAATCCTGCCGGACGGAATGCCCTACATCAACCAGATGGTGGACAAACCCGTGATTCAGAAAGTAACCACCGACGTCCACCGTCGGTTCGGGAATCGGGCAACCGTTGAATTCGCCGACGGTCTGAAGCGATTGGGCTACGACTACGCCACCCGGTCCGGGGTGACGGTTTCGATGGACGACGTCGTGGTTCCGCCAAAAAAGCAGGAACTCATCGACAGGGCCAAGGGTGAGGTCGATCGCATTCTGCAACAGTACGTCCACGGCGTCATCACCGAGGGCGAGCGATACAACAAGGTCATCGACGTCTGGCAGCATACCACGAACAACATTGCCGAAATGATGAACGAGGCCCTGGAGCATTCGGAGGCCGGATTCAACTCGATCTACATCATGAAGGACTCCGGCGCCCGCGGAAGCGACGATCAGGTGAAACAGCTGGGCGGTATGCGGGGGTTGATGAACAAGCCGCAGAAGAAACTCACCGGAGCGATCGGTGAGATTATCGAAACGCCTATCGTTGCCTCCTTTAAGGAGGGGCTCTCGGTGCTCGAGTACTTCATTTCGACGCACGGCGCAAGGAAGGGGTTGGCCGATACGGCGCTGAAGACCGCCGAAGCGGGCTACCTGACGCGTCGAATGGTGGATGTGGCGCAGGACGGCGTGATAGGCGAAGTGGACTGCGGCACCATTATGGGCATCGAACTCGAAGCGCTCAAAGAGGGTGAGGAGGTGGTCGAGCCCCTGGCGGACCGCATCGTGGGCCGAACGCTTCTGGAAGATGTATTCGATCCCATCGGCGGCGAAATCATCGTTAAGAGCGGAATGCTCCTGGACGAAGCGTCCGCTGCCACGATCGCCGACGCCGGCGTGGAAAGGGTTAATGTGCGCTCGGTATTGACGTGTGAAGCCCGCCGGGGCATTTGCGCCAAGTGCTATGGCCGCAACCTCGCCACCGGAAGACTCGTCGACATCGGCGAGGCCGTCGGCGTGATCGCCGCCCAGAGTGTCGGTGAGCCGGGTACCCAGCTCACGTTGCGGACCTTCCACATCGGCGGCACGTCCAGCCGGATCGCGGAGCAGGCTGAAATCGTCGCCAAACGGGCCGGCGTCGTGAAGTTTATCAACATGGATTCCGTCACCCGGAGCGACGGACAGCGAATCGCGGTGGGCAGGAACGGCGAGTTCGAGGTACAGGACGACCAGGGTCGCCCGCGCGGCGGTCACTATTACGTTCCCTACGGGGCCGTGCTGCAGGTCGAGAACGAGCAGCAGGTCGACGAAAACCAGGTCCTTTACGAATGGGATCCCTATAACAACATCATCGTCTCCAACCGGCCGGGTACCGTCGAATTCGTCGATCTCGTCGAAGGCGTTACGTACCGGGAAGAGGCCGACGAGACAACGGGTCTGGCGGCGCAGGTGGTCACCGAACACCGGGACCGCACCCTGTCGCCGCGGATTCGAATCGTCGACGTCGACGGGAATGAAGTCGGTCATTACATCATCCCTGTCGGCGCTCGTCTCGTGGTACACGACGAGGACAGCATCGGCGCCGGAGATACGCTGACGAAGATCCCGCGCGAACGCAGCAAGACGCGGGATATCACCGGCGGATTGCCCCGCGTCGCCGAACTCTTCGAGGCGAGGCGGCCCAAGGATCCGGCCGTGGTCACCGAGATCGACGGTACCGTCAGTTTCGGCGGCCTCGTGCGGGGTTCCAGGACGGTAATCGTCACGTCCGACGATGGCGAGGAGCGGAAATACACGATTCCCTATGGAAAACACCTCCGCGTCCAGGAGAACGATCGGGTGCAGGCCGGCGAACAGCTGTCGGAGGGGTCGGTGAATCCACACGATATTCTCCAGATTCAGGGTATCCAGGCGGTGCAGGAGTACCTGGTGAACGAAATCCAGGCCGTCTACCGGATGCAGGGCGTCCGGATCAACGACAAGCACATCGAGTGCATTGTGCGTCAGATGCTGCAAAAGGTCCAGGTTACGGACCCGGGCGACACGAATTTCCTGGAAGGAGAGACGGTGGATCGCTTCCGTTTCCGGGACGAGAACGACAAGGTGATCGCGGAGGGCGGCGATCCGGCCACGTTCCAGCCGGTGTTGCTGGGCATTACAAGGGCTTCCCTGATGACGGACAGCTTTATCTCCGCCGCGTCGTTCCAGGAGACCACGCGCGTGTTGACGGAGGCCTCGGTTCAGGGCAAGATGGACGGCCTGCTGGGACTGAAGGAAAACGTGATCATCGGCCACCTGATTCCGGCGGGAACCGGTTCGGAGCGGTATCGCGAGGTCCAGGCGGTGTCGCTCGAAAAGGAGGCCGAGGACGTACCGGAAGAGGGCCTCGAAAACGTCGGACTTCCGCCGATAAATGCTTGACAAGCAGCCTTTGAAATGGTATAATGAAAGTCTGTGGCCGATTTTCCGGAACCGTCTGGACTCGTCTCCGAGAGGATTCGGCCGCGTCGCACCTGATGTAAACCATACTGGAGGTTGAATTGCCCACCATCAATCAGCTGGTGCGCAAGGGGAGGAAGCTGAAGGCAAAGCGGTCGTCTGCCCCGGCATTGCGAGGATGCCCTCAAAAGCGGGGTGTCTGCACGCGCGTTTATACCACCACCCCAAAGAAGCCCAACTCCGCCCTCCGGAAGGTTGCACGCGTCCGGCTTACAAACGGGATGGAAGTCACAGCATATATCCCGGGCGAAGGCCACAATCTCCAGGAACACTCCGTCGTGCTGATCCGGGGTGGTCGGGTACGGGACCTGCCTTCGGTCCGGTATCACATTATCCGCGGCGTCCTGGACACGACCGGCGTCGCCGACCGGAAACAGGGTCGGTCCAAATACGGCGCCAAAACGCCTCAATAGGACTTTCGGACGATTTGCAGGGATTTTGAAATGGGGGATTACGCTGGCGCAGGTTCAAGACGGTGTGTCCCCCTTGTTTTGAGGGCATCATGAGAAAAAGGCGGGCCGAGAAGAGAGAATTTTCACCCGATCCCAAGTACGGCAGTGTTCTCGTGACGCAATTTGTCAACAGCCTTTTTCGGAAGGGCAAGAAGAGCATTGGTGAAAAGATCCTTTACCGCGCGCTCGACCAGATTGCCGAACGCACGGAAAAGACCGGGCTGGAGGTATTCGAGCAGGCTGTCGAAAACGCCAAACCGATCATTCAGGTGAAATCACGACGTGTGGGTGGAACGACGTACCAGGTCCCGGTCGAAGTGCGGTCGGATGAGCGACTTTCGCTCTCGATCGGCTGGTTGATTACATTCGCTCGCGGCCGCGGGGAGAAAACCATGTCCCAGAGGCTGGCGGGGGAATTGATGGATGCGGCCAACGGCCGCGGTCGGGCAATGCAGCGGAGAGAAGAGACACACCGGATGGCCGAGGCCAACCGGGCGTTCGCACACTATCGGTGGTAATAAATGTCACGCAGAGAACAACTGGAACGGATCCGGAACATCGGCATCATGGCCCATATCGATGCGGGTAAAACCACAACGAGCGAGCGGATTCTGTACTATACGGGACGTCTGCATCGAATGGGCGAAGTACACGATGGCGCGGCTACGATGGACTGGATGGATCAGGAACGGGAGCGGGGCATTACCATCACGTCGGCGGCTACCACCTGTTTCTGGGACGGATATCGGATCAATATCATCGACACGCCCGGACACGTGGACTTTACGGCCGAGGTTGAGCGGTCGCTCAGGGTTCTGGACGGCGTTATCGGTATTTTCTGCGCGGTCGGCGGCGTGGAACCCCAGACGGAAACGGTCTGGCGCCAGGCCGACAAGTACGGTGTGCCGCGGATTGCCTTTGTCAACAAGATGGATCGTACGGGTGCGGATTTCTTCAGGGTACTTGAAATGATGCGGGAACGCCTGGCGTCGAATTTCGTGCCGGTCCAGATTCCCGTGGGCGCGGGCGAACTGTTTACCGGACTGATCGATCTGGTGAAGATGAAAATGGTTTCCTACCAGGAAGACACGTTGGGCACGGTTTTTTCCGAGAGCGAAATTCCACAGGATCTGCTCGACCATGCGCAGACCTACCGCGAGCAGATGCTGGAGGCGGTCTCCGATTTTGACGACACGCTGATGGAGAAATTCCTCGAAGGCGAACCCATCGCCGAAGAAGAGATCAAGCAGGCGCTTCGTCTGGCGGCCATCAACGTTCATGCCGTGCCGGTCTTCTGCGGATCCGCCTTCAAGAACAAAGGCGTCCAGCGATTGCTCGACGGCGTCCGGGACTACCTGCCATCGCCACTGGAGGTTCCGCCGGTCAAGGGCACCGATCCGGACACCGGCGCGGACGTGACCCGGGCGTCATCCCACGACGAACCCTTCTCGGCGCTTGCTTTCAAGGTGAAGACCGATCCCTATGTGGGGCACCTGACCTATTTCAGGGTCTATTCGGGTAGTCTGAAGACCGGTTCGTACGTGAGGAACTCCAACAACGGAAAGCGGGAGCGAATTGGCCGGGTGCTGCAGATGCACGCCAACAAGCGCGAAGACATCAATGAGGTTGTCACCGGAGATATCGCGGCGGCCGTGGGGCTGAAAGCCACGGCAACCGGTGAGACGCTCTGCGACCCCGACCATCCGGTTATACTGGAATCAATGGACTTCGCGAAACCGGTGGTGTCCGTTGCCATCGAGCCGAGAACCAAGGCGGACCAGGATCAGCTGGGCACCGCGCTGCGGAAGTTGTCAGAAGAGGACCCCACGTTCCACGTATCCGCAGACGAAGATACCGGGCAGACGATTATTTCCGGTATGGGTGAATTACATCTCGAAATCATCGTCGACCGCCTGATGCGTGAATTCCGGGTGGCGGCGAACGTAGGCAAGCCCCAGGTGACCTTCAAGGAGGCGATCCGCAGGACCGTTCAGGTGGAGGGTCGTTTCGTCCGGCAGACGGGTGGCCGCGGGCAGTGGGGGCATGTCTGGCTGGAGATGGGTCCGGGTGAACCGGGCAGCGGCCTCGTATTCGAAAACAAAATTGTGGGTGGGTCCGTGCCGACCGAATATATCCCCGCCGTCAGACAGGGTGTTCATGAGGCCATGCAATTGGGAGTTCTGGCCGGATATCCGGTGGAGGACGTCAGGGTCACGCTGTACGACGGATCGTATCACGATGTCGATTCTTCCGAACTGGCGTTCAAAGTGGCCGCATCCATGGCCTTCAGGGACGGCGCAAGAAAGGCGGACCCGTACCTGATGGAACCCCTGATGGACGTCGAGGTGGTCGTGCCTGAAGAATATATGGGCGACGTGATGGGCGATCTGAACGCCCGTCGCGGACATATCGTGGGCATTGTAAACCGGCCGGATGCCCAGGTGATCACGTCAATGGTACCCTTAACCGAAATGTTCGGCTATGCCACACGGCTGCGGTCCCTGACCCAGGGGCGTGCGATCTATTCGATGGAATTTTCGAGGTTTCAGGAACTGCCCAAAGCGCTCGCACAGGAACTCAAGGACAACTAGCGACTTGAAGATGCATGGTTTTTTACACAGCGGTCGACTGCGATTGCAAAACAAATAGGCTTTCGCGAAGTCTATTGAACAGGAGGAAGGCGAGATGGCTAAGGAGAAATTCGACAGAAGCAAACCCCACGTCAATATCGGTACCATCGGACACGTCGACCATGGGAAGACGACATTGACGGCCGCCATTACCAAGACGCTGGCCGCCAAGGGGTTGGCGGATTACATGCCGTTCGATCGGATCGATCAGGCACCCGAGGAACGCGAACGCGGAATCACCATCAATACCGCGCACGTCGAGTATTCCAGCGAGAGCCGTCATTACGCCCATGTCGACTGTCCCGGTCACGCCGACTATGTCAAGAACATGATCACCGGCGCTGCCCAGATGGATGGCGCAATCCTGGTCGTGAGCGCCGCCGACGGTCCGATGATTCAGACGAGAGAGCACATATTGCTCTCCCGGCAGGTGAACGTGCCGTCAATCGTCGTCTACATGAACAAGGTGGATATGGTTGACGATCCCGAGCTACTTGAACTGGTGGAGCTGGAGGTGCGCGAGCTTCTCAGCGATTACGATTTTCCGGGCGACGACGTACCCGTGATTCGCGGGTCGGCGCTGCACGCCCTCGAGGCCGACGATCCTGATTCGGAAGCCTGCGAATCCGTGTGGGAACTGCTGGAGGCCGTCGACACCGCGATTCCGATTCCCGAGCGCGACGTCGACCGGGATTTCCTGATGCCGGTCGAAGATGTCTTCAGCATTACCGGCCGGGGAACGGTGGGCACAGGTAGAATCGAGCGAGGCGTGGTCAATCTCAACGAAGAGGTGGAAGTCGTTGGGATACGAGAGACTCGCAGGACCGTGGTCACGGGTATCGAGATGTTCCGGAAGTTACTGGACGTTGGCGAGACCGGTGACAACGTGGGCCTTCTGCTGCGCGGCGTCGATAAGGAAGACCTCGAGCGGGGTATGGTCGTTGCCAAACCCGGTTCAGTAACGCCGCATACCCGATTTAAGGGCGAAGTCTACGTACTCACGGAAAAAGAGGGCGGTCGGAGCAAACCATTCTTTACGGGTTACCGGCCGCAGTTCTATTTCCGAACCACCGACGTCACGGGTGCGGTTCAGTTGCCTGAAGGCGTGGAAATGGTGATGCCGGGCGACAATATCACGATGGACGTCGACCTGACACCTCAACCCATCGCCATCGAACCCCAACTTCGATTCGCGATACGTGAAGGCGGCCGGACAATCGGATCGGGCGTGGTCACTGAAATCCTGGACTAGGACGGAGGGGCAGTGCCAGCACAGAAAATTCGTATTCGACTGAAGGCTTACGATCACATGGCTCTCGATCGTTCCGTCGACGAAATCGTGCGGACGGCAAAACGGACCGGGGCGCTGATTTCCGGCCCCATCCCGCTGCCCACCAAGCGTTCGTTGTATACGGTGCTTCGGGGACCCAATATCGACAAGAAATCCCGGGAGCAGTTCGAGACCCGGATACATAAGCGCTTAATCGACATTCACAACTCGACGCCGCAGACGGTAGATGCATTGATGAAATTGGATCTGCCGGCGGGGATCGACATCGAAATCAAGGCGTAGCGCCGTGCTGGGACTGATCGGAACAAAAATCGGGATGACCCAGGTATACGACGAGGACGACAACCTTGTCCCGATTACCGTGGTGAGGGCCGGGCCCTGCCCGGTCGTACAGGTCAAGGACGATGGGTCGGATGGATACCGCGCGGTGAAGGTCGGCTTCGGCGCCACGTCGGAACGGCGTCTGACCCGTCCGCACCTTGGCGTTCTGAAGAAGGCCGGCGCCGGGCCGCATCGCATCCTGAAGGAGTTTCGGGTGGCCGACACCTCGGAGTTCGAGGTGGGCCAGGTCCTTGATACCGGCATATTCACACCTGGTGAAACCGTCTCGGTATCCGGTCGCACCAAGGGAAAAGGTTTCCAGGGCGGAGTCAAGAGGCACCATTTCAAAGGCGGCCCGAAAACACATGGGCAGTCCGACCGGCATCGGGCGCCGGGTTCCATCGGTCAGAGTTCCGATCCTTCCCGTGTGTTCAAAGGGATGCGGATGGCAGGCCATATGGGTCACCGTCGGGAAACCGTGAAAGGGCTGAAGGTCATCCGGGTGGACAGGGAGCGCCACCTTTTGCTGCTCAAGGGCGCCGTACCGGGCCCCAACGGCGGCATCGTAAAGGTGCAGAAGCAACGCAATTAATGGGAACAGAACGAGTTATGGCGTCAGTCGATGTTACAGACCTCCGAGGTGAAGTCGTTGGATCCGTCGACCTCCCGGAGACGATCTTCGCAATTGAACCGTCTCATCATGCCATCTATCATACGGTAAAGTCCTATCTGACGAATCAGCGTCAGGGCAACGCCCATTCCAAGACCCGCGCTGAAGTCCGGCGCAGCAAACGCAAGATGTATCGGCAAAAGGGAACGGGACGGGCGAGAGCCGGCACCGCCTCTTCTCCGATCCGCGTCGGAGGCGGAGTCGCACACGGCCCCAGGCCGCGGGAGCTGAGCGAACGCGTGCCGAGAAAAGTGCGGCGGCTCGCCTTGAAATCGGCATTTTCCCTTAAGGTCCCTGACGGCGCGATCAAAGTGGTGGAAGACTTTACGTTCGACGCACCCAGAACGAAACGTGTTGCGGATCTGACGCGGGCAATGGAAATCGACGATCGAAAGGTCCTGCTTCTCACACCGGAAGCCGCTCCGAATATCCTGAAATCATGCCGGAACCTGTCCGGCGTACATGTCTTGCCGGTGGCTCAGGTCTCGACGTACGACGTCGTCAATGCCGATGCGGTCGTCTTCACAACGGAATCCCTGGGCCGGTTGAAGGATATCTGGGGGTCGGCATGAAAAAAGACATCAGAGAAATCATCCGCAGGCCGTTGATCACCGAACGTGCATCCGAACTTCAGGAAGATCATAACAAGTTCGTGTTTGAAGTTCGTGTCGACGCCAACAAGCTGGAAATCAAGAAGGCTGCTGAAACGTTGTTCGATGTAAGGGTACTCAGCGTGAATACATCGTCAGTCGCTGGAAAGCTGAAGAGAATGGGGCGGTTTCAAGGCCGCCGTGCAGCCTGGAAAAAGGCGATTGTCACCCTTGCGTCCGGCGACACCATCGATTTTTTCGGAGAGTCCTGATCGATGCCGGTTAAATCGTTCCGACCGTTTACGCCATCGCTGCGATTCAAGACCGTGTCCTCGTTCGAGGAAATTACCCGGTCTGAACCCGAAAAGTCGCTTGTCGAGGCAAACCGGAAGAGTGGTGGTCGAAACAACATGGGCCGCATCACGAGCCGGCGCCGCGGCGGGGGCCATCGCCGGCATTACCGGGTTATTGATTTCAAACGCAACAAACCCGGTGTTCCGGCCAGTGTCTACTCAATTGAGTACGATCCGAATCGCTCCGCGAGAATCGCGCTGCTCCACTATGCAGACGGTGAGAAGCGGTATATTCTCGCGCCGACGGGTCTGAGGGTTGGCGCCCGGGTGGTTTCCGGTCCCGACGCCGACGTACGGCCCGGCAATGCGCTTCCTCTTGAGAACATCCCGCAGGGAACCCACGTACACAATGTCGAGTTACAGCCCGGCAAGGGCGGACAACTGGGCCGTTCGGCCGGCGCCGAGATTCAGATCATGGCCAAAGAAGGCAATTTCGCGCAACTCCGTCTGCCTTCCGGCGAGGTCCGTCTTGTGCCGGTGACGTGTTATGCCACCGTCGGACAGGTGGGGAATCAGGAACACGAAAACGTCGTTCTGGGCAAGGCGGGACGCAACCGGTGGCTCGGAAAGCGGCCCTCCGTCAGGGGGGTTGCCATGAATCCCATCGATCACCCGCACGGAGGCGGGGAAGGGCGCGCCTCCGGAGGTGGACATCCGGTGACGCCCTGGGGCGTGCCCACGAAGGGATACAAGACGAGAAAACGCAAGAAACAGTCCAACAAACTCATCCTGAGAAGACAACGCAAGCGATAGGCCGGCGAGGATTGAATGTCAAGGTCGCTGAAAAAAGGTCCCTACGTGGAGCCGGGTCTTCTAACGAAGATCGAGGGAATGAACAAATCGGGCAACAAGCGCGTGATTCAGACGTGGGCGCGTCGTTCGACCATATCTCCGGAATTCGTCGGTCATACGCTGGCTGTGCACAACGGGAACAAGTTCATTCCGGTGTACATCACGGAGAATATGGTGGGCCACAAGTTGGGTGAGTTCGCGCCTACGCGGACTTTTCGAGGGCACTCGGGTAGCCTCACCGAGCGTTCGACGGGACTGAAGTAGCGCCGGTTGTTCCCGGTTTCCCGGCCGGCGGGACAGCGGTTTTATCAGGAGAAGGAACTCAATGACGGCCAGGGCAGTCTCCAGATACGTCAGGATTTCACCCCGGAAGGTCCGACAGGTCGTTGATCTTGTTCGCGGCAAAGGGGTTGAAGAGGCGTTTCACATTCTTCAGTTTACGCCCAAGAAGGCTGCCCGTTTCGTGGAGCGCACACTCCGTTCGGCGGTGGCCAACGCCGCCAACAGCGAGGCGTCCGCGGTCAGGGAAGAAGACCTTTACGTACAGGAGGCGTTCGTGAACGGCGCCATCGCCATGCGCCGGGTCCGACCCATGCCGCGGGGCGCGGCCGGGTTCATCCGAAAACGCTGCAGCCATATCACACTGGTCGTTTCGGACGACGGTTAGCCCAAATGCGAAAAAAACGGTAACCGGGTGTCGTGATAAAACCCTCCGAAACGGGGCGCAAACGTCGTCCGGAAGGACGGTTTTTCATTTCACGTCCGGTGACCTGAAGTATCCTGGTAATCCGCGGTTGAATCGCCTTTATTAACTTGCACTTATTCGATTTAACGTCCGAGAAAACTTACGAATCAAGGTTAGCCGTCGGGAGGGTTTCTTTTGGGCCAGAAAACACATCCAACAGGATTCAGACTGGGCATCGTTAAGGACTGGCGTTCCCGCTGGTTTGCCGGAAGGGATTTTGCCGAACTGCTCAAGGAAGACCTGATGTTGCGGCGCTACATCCAGAGCAGGCTGCAACGGGCAAGCGTGTCTCAAATCGAGATAGAGCGCGCGCCGAAGCGGGTCACCATTTCGGTGCACACCGCGCGTCCCGGTATCGTGATCGGGCGCAAGGGGCAGGAGGTCGACAAGCTCAGAGACGAACTGAAACACATCACCGGAAAAGAGATCTACATAAATATCCAGGAAATCAAGCGGCCTGAACTGAATGCGCAACTCGTTGCCGACAACATCGCGCGTCAACTGGAGCAGCGCGTGTCTTTTCGCAGGGCAATGAAGAAAGCCATCGCTTCTGCGATGCGCATGGGCGCCGTCGGCATCAAGATCGTATGCGGCGGGCGTCTGGGCGGCGCGGAAATGGCGCGAATCGAAAAGTCGGAACCCGCCGGCAGAGTGCCCTTGCATACGCTTCGCGCCGATATCGACTATGCAACCTCCACGGCCTTTACAACCTCCGGCACGGTAGGGGTGAAGGTCTGGGTGTGTCACGGCGAGGTCGTGGAGCGCCGGGCCCCGGGGGGGCCTGCGCAGTAATGGAAACTCAGGATTTGTAAGGATCAGAATCCATGTTGATGCCGAAAAGGGTCAAGTGGCGAAAACAGCAGCGTGGGCGCATGCGCGGCATGGCGCACCGGGGAAGCAGGATCGCTTTCGGTGAATTTGCGCTCCAGGCGCTGGAGCCCGCGTGGATCACCAGCCGGCAGATCGAGGCGGCGCGCGTGGCCATCACCCGCGCGCTCGGGCGCGGGGGAAAGGTCTGGATCCGGCTGTTTCCGGATAAACCGGTCACCATCAAGCCCGCCGAGACCCGGATGGGGAAGGGAAAGGGGAACCCCGAATACTGGGTGGCTGTCGTGAAGCCGGGACGCATCATGTTCGAAATCGACGGCGTTGAGCGGGACAGCGCTCGCGAAGCCATGCGAAAGGCCGGCCACAAGATGCCCATAAAGACCCGGTTTATCGAACGGGGAGACAGCGAGGAATGAAAGCCAGCGAGATTCGTCAGATGACGCGGGGCGAGGTCGATGAGTTGCTTGGAGACAGACTCGAGGAGTTGTCCAACCTGAGAATTCAGCTTGTCACACAGCAGCTCGACAATCCGCTCCGGGTCAAGTCGGTCCGGCGGGATATCGCCCGAATCAGAACCGTATTGAGGGAGCGAACGCTGGACGTGAACGCCTCGACCTGCGAAGCAGGCGCCGAATCCACCGGATCGGAAGGAAATTAGACTATGGCACAATCCGTCGCGCGGGGACGTCGCAAGACCGTTGTGGGCCAGGTTCTGAGCAATCAGGCCGATAAGACAATCGTCGTGGAAGTCACGTGGCGTACCCCTCATCCGCTTTACGGCAAGGTCGTCCGTCGTCGTTCCAAATTCGCGGCGCACGACGAAAACAACGCTGCAAACGCCGGCGACACCGTACTGATTATGGAGACCCGCCCGATCAGCAAGACCAAACGGTGGCGTCTTGCCGAGATACTGGAAAAGGTTCAATAGGGAGTATCGGGGGATGGTTACGGAACAGACGGTATTGAACTGCGCCGACAACAGCGGCGCCCGAAAGGTCATGTGTTTCAGGGTGCTGGGCGGGTCCAGGAGAAAATATGCCGGCCTGGGCGATACGATTGTGGTCTCGGTAAAGGACGCCCAGCCCAACAGCGCGGTGAAGAAAGGGGAAGTCGCGCGGGCGGTCATTGTTCGGACCCGGAAAGAGGCCCGGCGTTCCGACGGTTCCTACATTCGTTTCGACGACAACGCGGCGGTTCTGATAACCGCCGAGGGAGAACCCAGGGCTACTCGTATCTTCGGCCCAGTCGCGCGGGAACTGCGCGACAGACGGTTCATGCGGATTGTCTCTCTGGCGGCGGAAGTGGTTTGATTCTTTAGACAGCGAGGAGCGTCGAAAAGTGAAAACTCATCTTCGCAAGGGCGACCAGGTCGAGGTCATCGGTGGTGTCGATGCAGGGAGGCGCGGACGCGTATTGAGAGTACTCCCGAAAAAGTCGCGCGCGCTGGTGGAAGGCGTGAACTTCATAAAACGTCATACCAGGCCGGGGCCCAAGAACCAGCAGGGCGGTATCATCGAGAAAGAGGCTCCCATACACATCTCCAATCTCATGCTGATCGATCCACAGACCGACGAACCTACGAGGATACGCCGTCAGAGACTTGAGAACGGCATACGGATACGGCTTTCGGTCAAGAGCGGCGAACAGATTGCCGAAGCAAGCTGATAGCGAGGGCTGGATGGCTGCGCGACTCCGTGAAATCTACAACAACGAGATCGTCCCGGCGATGGTTTCACATTTCGCCTACAGGAACAAAATGCAGGTGCCAAGGCTCGAGAAAATCGTCCTGAACATGGGGCTGGGTGAGGCCGTCCAGAATCCAAAGGCGATCGACAGCGCCATCGCGGACCTGTCCACCATCGCCGGACAGCGTCCGTCGATACGTCGGGCCAAGAAATCCGTCTCGAATTTCAAACTGCGGGAGGGTACGCCCGTCGGGTGCGCCGTCACGTTGCGCCGAGACCGGATGTACGAGTTTCTCGACCGGTTTTTTGCCTTTGCCATACCACGTACCCGTGATTTCAGGGGTTTGTCCCCCAATGCCTTCGACGGCAGGGGAAATTATACCGTTGGGGTTCGGGAGCAGATCATCTTTCCAGAGATCAACTACGACGAAATCGATCAGATCAGAGGCCTGGACGTAACCATCGTTACCACGGCCGGGACCGACGAAGAGGCATTTGAATTGCTCAGGCGCTTTGGCATGCCGTTCCAGACTGCCGAAGCGGCCTGATTCCAGGAAAGTGAGCGTACTTGTGGCGAAGAAGACGTTGATTGTAAAGGCAAACAGGAAACCGAAGTTTGCGGTTCGCCGGTATAATCGTTGCCATCGCTGCGGACGTCCGAGAGGCTACATGAGGCAGTTCGGTATCTGCAGGATCTGTTTCAGAGAACTGGCGTTGCTGGGTGAGATACCCGGAGTCGCGAAGGCGAGCTGGTAGGAGCCCAGACAGACAGGAGGCGGTTGGCCCTATGAGTATGAGCGATCCGATTGCGGATATGCTGACCCGTATTCGGAATGCGGCCGGTGCCGGGCACCGGAAGGTAGACATTCCGGGTTCCCGGATGAAAACCGAAATTGCCCGGATAATGAAGTCAAGAGGGTTCATCCACAACTACGCCCGCGTGGAGGACAATCGGCAGGGATACATCCGCCTGTATCTCAAGTACAGTTCGGACGACGAGAGCGCGATACAGGGACTGGACCGCATCAGCCGGCCGGGGTTGCGCCGTTACGTCCGTGTCGGGGAAATCCCCAGAGTGCTCAACGGCCTTGGCGTGGCGATACTTTCCACCCCACAGGGTATACTGACGGATAGCGAGGCGCGAACGGCCGGTGTCGGCGGCGAGGTCCTCTGTCACCTCTGGTAAACCGGGAGGAGTCCAGGTGTCACGTGTTGGAAGGCAGCCGATTGCCGTACCGGATGGCGTTCAGGTACGTATAGAGTCTGAGGGGGTGCTGGTTAAGGGCGGCAAGGGCGAACTGTCGGTCAGGGTCCATCCGTTGACCCGGGTCCGACAGGAAGACGGCGCGATCCGGGTTACGGTAGAGGATGTTGAAGACAGGGAGTCGAAAGCTGTGTGGGGGCTGACGCGGGCGTTGTTGGCCAACGCGGTTGAAGGCGTGCGCAACGGATTTGACAAGCGGCTGGTCGTCGTGGGTGTGGGGTACCGGGCTGAAATGAAGGGCAGGAGTCTGGATTTACAGGTCGGCTTCAGTCATCCCGTGATCATCGAACCCCTGGACGGCATTGAAATAAGCGTCGAACCCGCCCCCGCCGAAATCGACACGGCCCAGGCCACGATTGTTGTTCGGGGCGCGGATAAGGAACTGGTGGGGCGAGTGGCTGCCGATATTCGAAAAGTCCGTCCCCCCGAGCCTTATAAGGGTAAGGGAATTCGGTACGTCAACGAGTACGTTCGACGCAAGGCCGGCAAGGCCGCCGTAACCTAACAGCCCGTTGAAAAAGCCCATCCGGGCTACGGCCGGCCCTTGCGGTCGAAATACTGCGTTGCGCGCCCTCGCCGAATCGCAGGATGGGACTCGGTTGCGCGCCTTGTCTTCGACCACAATGGCAAGTGTTCCGACCCGGAAATAGATTGCCGAAATTCGACCGCCGAGTCGCCCGGCTGGCAAGGCGCCTGAGCAAGGCGACCTGCTCACGGTCACCGAGCGAAGGCAACGCCGCCAGACGGGATGAATCGGCGGATGAATGGTGACATATTTCCGGGACGGGACACCAAGCCTCGCCTGCAGAGCGACTTTATCAACGGACTGGTAGACACGGAGCGGATTTTATGGCAAACCCACAGATCCGGAAGGCCAGGCTGCGACTGCGCCGCCGATTGCGGATACGGAAAAAGATCCGAGGTACCCCCGGGAGGCCCCGATTGGCGGTGAGCAGGAGCCTGAACCACATCGAGGTGCAACTGATCGACGACACGACGGGGCGTTCCCTGCTTGGACTCTCGAGCAATTCCCGGGAAATCCGGGACACGCTCTCGGGCAACAAGAGCCAGAAGGGCCGCGAGGTGGGCCTGGCCCTGGCGGCCAGGGCACTGGAAGCCGGGATCAAGACAGTTGTATTCGACCGGGGCGGCCGCCTGTATCATGGCCGGATCAAGGCGCTGGCCGACGGAGCGAGAGAAGGCGGTCTGCTGTTTTAGTGGTGTCAGATTAAAGGGAGCAGCCATTTGAAACGGATAGATTCTTCCGGATTGGACCTGACCGAAATCGTAATCAACAACAGCCTCAAGAGGGTGTCCCACGTTCGCAAGGGCGGCCGTCGTTTCGCTTTCAACGTGATGGTCGTCGTCGGAGACCGTCAGGGTCACGTCGGTGCGGGAATGGGCAAGGCGGGAGAGGTTGCGGAAGCCATCCGCAAAGCGACGGAAAACGCCAAGAAGGAGCTGGTACGAATACCGTTGATCAACGGAACGCTGCCGCATGAGATCATCGGCGTCTTTGGCGCTTCCCGTGTGCTGTTGCGGCCCGCTGCTCCGGGAACCGGTGTGATCGCCGGCGGGGGCATTCGAGCGGTACTGGAACTGGCAGGCGTGCAGAACGTGCTGACCAAATCACTGGGGTCGCAGAATACCCACAATACCGTGAAAGCCACGCTTCAGGGCCTGTCCAGCCTCAGGGACGCGCGGGCGTTTGCACGGTTACGGAATGTCGATGAGGCGGAGTTGACGGGCGCCCGGGAGTAACGCGGCATGGCACACGACGGCGGAAAGCTGAAAATTACCCAGGTACGCAGTTTGATTTCGAGAAATCAAAAGCAGCGGCGTACGCTCAGCGCTCTTGGAATTCGCCGTATTCGCCACAGTGTGGTTCACGACGACACGGCGCAGATCCGCGGTATGGTCAACACGGTTGCACACCTTGTAGAGGTGGAGCCGGCAGACGGCTGATTCCGGTGATGCATCTTTGCGGGACCGGTCCGAAGGATCCGGGGTTACCTTCCCTCAAGCATAGGGGTCACGAGCATGAAACCAGGAAGGCTGAAGTCTCCCGCGGGCGCCGTCAAGAGCCGCAAGCGGCTGGGTTGTGGCGCGGGTTCCGGATGCGGCAAGACAAGCGGGAAAGGACATAAGGGCCAAAAGTCGCGTTCCGGCGCGAAAACAAGGCCGTGGTTTGAAGGCGGGCAGATGCCGTTGCAACGCAGGCTGCCCAAAATAGGATTCAATAATCCTCAGAAGGTGGTCTATCAGGTCGTAAATCTGGACGATATGGCAAGGCGAGGATTGTCCGGTGAAGTGACACCCGAACACCTGAAGCAGACGGGCCTGATACGGTCAATTCGGCGACCCGTGAAGATTCTGGGACGGGGTGAGATCGCCGATGCCATGCAGGTTCGGGCACACGCGGTATCCCGATCGGCCAGGGGGAAGATCGAAGCGGCTGGAGGCAGTGTCAGCCTGATGGACGCCGGATCCGGGGTGGGTTAATCTGTAGAGGAGGCGGTGGTGCTCCAGAGTTTCCAGAGTGCGTTTCGAATCCCCGAACTGCGCAATCGCATCCTGTTTACACTGGGTATTCTTGTGGTCTTCCGGATCGGCACGTACGTGACCATTCCCGGCATCGACCCAAGGGCTCTCGACGAGTATTTCAGCAGCGCCGCTACCGGTGTCCTCGGATTCTACGACATGTTTGCCGGCGGCGCGTTCGGCCGCGCAACCGTATTCGCGCTTGGCATTATGCCGTATATCAGCGCCTCAATCATACTCCAGTTGATGGGTGCTGTAATCCCGTTCCTGCAAAAGCTGCAGAAAGAGGGCGAAGAGGGTCGCAAGAAGATCACCCAATATACCCGTTACGGGACCGTTGCGCTGGCTGCCGCGCAATCTTTTGGCGTCAGCCTGTTTATGGAAAGCCTCCGGTCACCCATCACGGGCATGCTGGTTGTCCCGGACCCGGGTCTGGGCTTTCGGTTGTTGACAATTTTGACCATCACCGCAGGAACCGTATTTGTGATGTGGCTGGGTGAACAGATTGACGACCGGGGTATCGGCAACGGCATGTCGATGCTGATTTTCATAGGTATCATTGCCCGCGCGCCCGCGGCGGTCATTCAGGAATATCAGGATTTCGTGGCCAATAACAAGCCCATCCTGCTGGAGCTGTTCGTGGTCGTTATTATCATCGCGGTCACCGCGCTTGTGGTGCTCATAACGCAGGGAACGAGGAAAATCCCCGTACAATACGCCAAACGCGTCGTGGGCAGGCGCGTATACGGCGGCCAGAGTACTCACATTCCGCTCAAGGTGAATACTTCGGGGGTCATGCCCATTATATTCGCGCAGGCCATCATGTTTCTGCCCTCCACGCTGGCGAATTTTTTCCCGATGAACGAGTGGGTGCAGGATATGGCCTCACGGTTTTCACCGGCTACCACGTTGCACGCACTGCCGTACTGGATTCTCTACTCCGCGATGATCATCTTTTTCGCCTATTTCTATACGGCAATCGTCTTCAATCCTGTAGACCTCGCCGACAATATGAAGCGACAGGGCGGGTTCATTCCGGGGATCCGGCCCGGTCGACGCACGTCCGACTTTATCGACCGGATTTTGACCCGAATCACGCTTCCGGGATCGATCTTCCTCGCGGCGATCGCGGTCTTCCCGTTTTTCGTTATCAGTTGGGCCGACGTGAATCCCGGTCTGATCGACTTCTTCGGGGGTACCGGACTTCTGATTATCGTCGGCGTAGCGCTGGATACGCTTCAGCGCGTGGAGTCACACCTCCTCATGCGGCATTACGACGGCTTTATGAAAAAGGGAAGGTTGAAGGGCCGGAGATGACCGAAAGGACAGACCGATGAGGGTCCGAGCATCCGTTAAGAAACGCTGCAATCACTGCAAGGTCATTCGCCGTAAGGGCGTGGTCCGCGTGATATGCAAACACGATCCAAGTCATAAACAGAGACAGGGATAGGCCTTCGGAATCCGAACGAAGGAGGAGATACGATGGCTCGTATCGCAGGTGTCGATGTTCCGCGTGAAAAGCGTGTAGAAATCGCACTGACTTACATTTACGGGATTGGCAGAAGTTCCTCGAACCGGATCCTTGAAAAAACGCAGATTTCACCGGACACCCGTGTCGACGCGTTAAGCGAGGAAGACGTCACGAAACTCCGGAGCGTGATCGAGGGTGAATTCCGGGTGGAAGGCAACCTGAGAAGCGAAGTGGCGATGAATATCAAGCGGCTGATGGACATCGGCTGCTATCGAGGGCTGAGGTGGCGGAGGGGGCTCCCGGTGCGCGGCCAGCGGACCCGGACGAATGCCCGGACAAGAAAAGGGCCCAAAAAGGGTCAGATTGCCAAGAAGAAGAAAGCACAACAATAAACGCAGCGAAGAAGCTGCCTTAAAATTCCCAGCGGTCTTCGCGCGGCTGCAAAAGCGCCGGTCGGCGTTGGTC
>JAPPJY010000028.1 GCA_028874335.1 Gemmatimonadota bacterium
AAAGTCGCCGCTGGGCGCGGGGCCTGCCTTATGCATGGCGCGAATACCCTCACAGAACTCACCCGAAACGATGGCCTGCCAACCCCGGAGGATAACGCAAATCTGTGCGGGACGGAACAACGCGCCCTGCTCCGGCATTCCTCTCGAGTAGCATCGCGTTCGGAAGCCGAATTCCTATCCGATAGCGAGACCCCACAAGGAGGTCGCATTAGTACAGATATCCTGCGGTGTGGTTTTCGCTTCTGGTTCTGGGCTGATTGCTGACTGCTTGTCTTCCCGCAGTATGGTTCTCGCCTTTGGTTTTTAGCTGATAGCTGACCGCTGATAGCTGACCGCTTATTGTCTTAACAGTTGTCTGATCACCGGTGCCTGGGGATCGTTGGGATTCAGTTCCAGCACCTTTCGAAGGTTGGCTCTCGCTTCCTCCAGTCGATTCAGCGCGCCATAGGCCAGGCCAAGGTTGAAGTAGGCATTCGTGAGCCTGGGGTTGATCTGAATGGCTTTCTGAAGATACGGGATCGCCTCTTCGAATCGTCCCATGCTGTGGTAGGTCCCACCAATGTTCAGGTACGTCTGCGCGTTGGCCAGGGCCGGTTGAAGTTCAAGTGCGGTCTCAAGGTGTTTGACGGCCTCCCCGTACCGGCCAAGGCCGTGGAATGAGGCGCCGATATTGACGTGGGCGCCCGGGTGTTCGGGTTGGATTTCAAGGGCTTTATTGAGAGGTTCGAGCGCCTCGCTGTATCTTCCCGCCTCGTTGTAGGCGGCGCCGAGATTGACAAGCGCGAGCGCGGTTTCGGGCTGGAGTTCGACGGCTTTCCTGAGGTGGTTGATCGCGGCCCCGTGACGACCGGTCCCCAGGTACGCAGCACCCAGATTGATATGCGCCTCAGCGAGGTCGGGCTGGATCTCCGTTGCTTTTCTGAGGTGTTCTATCCCGCGGTCCGGCCGGCCAATGTCGCAGTAGATGATACCAACGGACAACCAGTGGCGTGGATTTTTCGGATTCGCATTGAGCGCGCGCTGATAGGCATTTAACGCCGGTACGGTTCTGCCCTGCAGACGATAGTATGTACCCAGCGTCTCCCAACCGTATGAACCGGCATGACCGCTGAGTCTGCCCATCAGGTGCACATATCGCGCCTCGGCGGCAACCGGGTTGGCATTCAGACCAATCCACAGCATCGTGTGCAGGGCGGCAGCCGCGCAAATGACTGAGACGTTTCGGAGGGGCCTTTCGTCCCGACGACGGCGTTCCAGCAGCGCCGAGGCCGCCCAGAGCGTTAACGGCAGGGCCGGAAGCGCCAGGATATCCCAGTCTCTGAAGGCGCCGATTTCAGGGTTTGCAATAAACGTGAAGAAGAGCGGGACAGCGGCGGCAGAAAGCAGGAATGGATGGTGACGGAAGTCTTTCCCGCCGAAAACGAACACCGCCATCATCGCCGCGGGGGCCGAGAGGATCTGCAGATTCACAAAATCGAGCACATGGGAGACGGAGACGATGCGGTAGGGCAAATGAAAACCCGGTTCCGAAAACAGGGGGAGAATGTGGTGTTTTCCGCCGGTCCGCTCCAGAAAGGCGCCGAATTCGAATCCGGCGATCCAGAAGGCGAGCAGGGCGGCCAGCGGGGCACTGCAAATCGCGGCCAGCTTGTCCGCGACGTTCTTCCATCGCGGCATCGACGTCTCGCGGCGCCGATATCCGCAGTACCCGAGGATGAGCAGGGAGGGCGCAAAGAGAACAAACAGAAAGTGGAACGGAACGAGCAGTCCCAGCACCAGCGCGGGCACGTAGAGGGACGCCCGGTCTTCCAGACTCCGAAGACCCGCCAGCAGATACAGCAGACTGGCCGGCATATAGAAAGCATAGTTCTCCACGTATCCGAAGAAGAGCTGCACGTATCCGGCGGTGAGAAGGAAGGCGAACGCCACGGTTTTTTCACGGTCGCTTCTACCGAGGGCGCCCGCCGTGACGAAAGCCAGAACCAGATAGAGAAGGCCGGAAGCATAGCTGTAGATACGGTACGTGTTTTCGGCGGTCTGCCAGAGCGCGGCGCCCGCGTCATGCAGGAGTCGAATCAGAGTGAAAGTGAGCGGCGCCCGGTCGACGCGCTCTGTCATGCCGGCATCCAGTTCCCTCAAATAGAGATAGCCGTCGCCCAGGAGGTGCCGCGCCGACTGCAACGCAATGAATCCGGCAAGCGCCAGGAGAATGAACAGAATACGGACGATCCAGGTCCGGACGCCTTTGCCCCAGAGTGCGGCGGGTAGCGCCGCAACGAAAGCGTGAATCCGTGCCCGCACGCACGGAACGAAGACGAGTATCGTGAGCAGGATGAAAACAGCCCGCAGCGAGTCAGGATAATAGTAGAGAAGGTCCGCGCCCCAGAAGGGATTGGGACGCCAGTAGGCGAGAAGAACGTGGAGACCCAGGAACGCGGCTGCGACGGTCGCGGGGTTACGGACTCCGATATGGCGCTGCCGCTTCGATTTTCGCGCTTGTCTCCTGCTCAATTCGCGGTCCCTCCTGCTGTCCACGGAACGGTTTTCTCGCTTGACGCGTGCACCCGATAAGGATATGTTAAAACGTACCGTTTGATAAATCTACCGCCGTCGCGCACCAGAGAAGCTATGCCGGATCCTCAACGAACCACCTATGATCTCATCATCGTCGGCGCAGGGCCGGCGGGCGCCGCCGCCGCACTGTACGCGTCGCGACACGGTCTCAAGACCCTTCTCCTGGACAAGTCCACCTTTCCAAGAGACAAGATCTGCGGCGACGCCCTGTCGGGGAAAGCCGTAGCCATTCTACTCGAACTCGGCCTGCTCGAAAAGATCCGGGATCTGCCCGGAGCGCTCATCAACAAGATCGTCTTCAGCAGCCCCGATCACGTGGATGCCTGGATCGACCTGGAGCGGCATACCCTTCACGACATCGGTACCGGTCGGAATATCCCCATGGAGGGATTTGTCATCCGCCGGACGGTTTTCGACGCCTTCCTCTTCCAGGAAGCCCGTAACAGTGTCGACGCATGCATCGAGGGATTCGCGGTTAAAGACCTGGTCCGGGAAAATGGGACCGTCAGTGGCGTAACCGGCAGCGCCAACGGACAACAGCAGACTTACCGCGCCAACCTGGTCATGGGCTGTGACGGCTTCAATTCCATCGTCGCGCGGCGGACCGGGCAATATCGCCACGACGGCCGGCACTGGGTTGTTGCCCTGCGTTGCTACTACGAAAACGTGACGGGACTGAAGGACCAGATCGAACTGCACTTCGTCAACGAAGTCCTGCCGGGGTACTTCTGGGCCTTCCCCCTTGAGAACGGCTATGCGAACGTCGGCATCGGCATGCTACATAGCAGCCTCAAGCGCCGCAAGGTCAATCTTAAGGACGCGCTGCAACAGGTGATCAGCCGCCCGCCATTCGACCGGCGGTTCGCCGAAGCACGGGCCATGGAAGAACCCATCGGATGGAATCTGCCTATCGGCAGCATCCGCAGGAAGAGTTATGGCAACGGGTTCATGCTTCTGGGCGACGCCGCCGGGCTGATCGACCCCTTCACCGGAGAGGGTATCGGCAACGCCCTCTACGCCGCGCGTTTCGCAACGCAGGTCGCCGCGGAAGCCAAATCGGCGAATAACTTCAGCGAAGCCTTCCTGAAACGATACGAAGACCGACTCTGGGATGCAATCGGCGACGAACTCAGAACCAGCAAGCGCCTGCAGGACCTGGGCCGCTGGCGTCCCCTGCTCAACCTCGTCATTCAAAAAGCAGCACGGAATCAACAGATCAGCGATCTCATCACCGGCATGATCGCCAACGCCGTTCCCAAGAAAAAACTCTTTAGCCCGCTTTTTTATCTCGGGCTCCTTTTCAAGTAGTAGGCGGATCGCTCACAAAGGAGGACGCAACATGAAGTCTCCGGGCACCTCTTCGTTCCTGTGTCTTGCCGTTCTATTGTCCATTGGTACTTCCATCCATGCCAGGGAGAAAGTCACCCTTCACGTCACGTATCCAGACGGACGTACCGTCAAGTACAAGCACAAATATTCCGTGGTCTTCAAGAGCGACCGCTCGGAAGTCATCGTGCCGGGACGCACGAGGCGCGGATTTACCTCTGGCGAGATCCGAGGCGAGTGGCGAAGCCGGGAAGTCATCCAGGAAGGCGAAACCGAGGCACAGACCACGCGCCTTGTCGCAAAGGTCAGCAAGGCCGTCAACGGCTTCTTCTTCGAGAACAAACGTCTCACGCACGACCAGTTTCCCTATACGCTGGAGCAGTTGGACGACTGGGAACTCACGTGGTTTCTCACGCCGGACGGAACGGTTCAGCGGCACACAAGCGATAATTCCCCGCGAGATCTCAACCGCCCCGATATCCTGACAGATCTCTGGCAGATCTGGTCGCCCGAACTTCATCCGGTATTTCCGCAGGAACCGATCGGACCCGGTGACACGTGGACCGGCGAAACGACCTTCAAAACGCCGATCCTGGTGCTGGATGACGAAGCCGTGGTCGAGATCAAGAGTACGTACAAAGTGAAAAACGTCACCACGAAGAAGGGCAATAAAGTCGTCACGTTCGAGGAAGACAGAGATGTCCGTTTCAGAGCCATTCTCAATATTGGCTCTCTTCACCTGGTCGTCGACGGAACCGGAGAAGGCAAGGGTACCTGGGTCATCGACGCCACCCGCGGCATCGTCATCTCCCACAAAGTGCGCACGAACCTTACCCGTCCAGAGGTCAGGCGCGTAGACCACAGGAAACCCGTGGACAACATCCGCGCAGAAATCGACCTTTCCTACGAACGTAAACTGGATAAGGTGGAGAAGGAGTAGGCGGGCGCCCACAAGGGACGCCCCTACAATTTCAATCATTCATTCGATTTTATTCCAAATCGTATTCCCTTACCGTGTGAGGGCGACCCTTGTGGGCGCCCTCCTTTCGGCATCAATGCGCGACCAGAATAAAGCCTACCTCTACGCCATAGCAACGGTTCTTCTCTGGTCGACCGTCGCTTCCGCATTCAAGATCACCCTCCGCTACCTGGATCCACTGCAGCTTCTGTTCTATGCCTGCCTGGCTTCCGTCTGCACCCTGGCGCTCATTGTCGTCTTCCAGGGCAAGGGAAGCCTCATCTTCTCGTATGCGAAAACACAGTATCTGAAGTCCCTCCTGCTGGGCCTGCTCAACCCGTGCCTCTACTACATGATCCTGTTCAAGGCTTACGATCTTCTGCCCGCTCAGGAAGCTCAGCCCCTGAACTACACCTGGGCGATTACCCTTTCGCTCCTGTCCATTCCTCTATTGAGACAACGCATCAGACCGCGGGAAATCCTTGCCTTGTTCGTGTGTTATTCGGGCGTCCTGGTGATCTCCACGCGCGGAAACGTGCTGGACTTTCGCCTCTCAGACCCTCTAGGCGTAACGCTTGCCCTCGCCAGCACGATTGTCTGGGCCCTGTACTGGATCTACAACACTCGGGATGACCGGGACGCGGTTGTCGGCCTTTTCCTGAACTTCACGTTCGCCCTGCCGTTCGTTTTCCTCCTCTGCGTGGTCTTCTCTGACCTGGGTGTCTCCAATCTCTACGGGCTGGCGGGCGCAGCGTACGTCGGCATCGTCGAAATGGGCATCGCCTTCGTGTTCTGGCTCATCGCCTTGCGCCTCTCGGAAACAACGGCCCGGGTTGCCAACCTGATCTTCATCTCTCCATTCGTCTCCCTGGTCTTCATCCACTTCCTGGTCGGCGAAGCAATCCTGACCTCCACCCCGATCGGGCTGGTTCTGATCGTCGCCGGCCTGCTGATCCAGCGTCTCGGTAAGCGATCAACCTGAAAAGCCAAGAATGATCTCTTGACATTTTATCCTGAAGTTACCATATTGGGAACATAGGCACTGCGTATCCAGGCAATCAACCATGCACGTAATCACCCGTAAGAGACTCCTGGAATTCTGGAGAAAGCATTCGGATTCGCAGAGGCCCCTGAAAGCCTGGCTGGCCATCGTAAGATCAAAAAGCTATTTCAGCCCCTACGAAGTTCGACGTGATTTTCCCTCTGCGAGTTTCCTCGGAAGATCGCGAACGATTTTCAACATCGGAGGCAACAAATACAGGCTGATTGTCGATATGCGGTACGACCTCGGGAGGATCTACATCCGACGCGTGCTTACACACGAAGAATACAACAGAAGATCTCGAATTGGCGACCTGTAAACAACCTGCATAGGCGTTGAATATGACCAGCTTGCTGGACTTCTCAAAACCTCATGTATTGCGAAACGAAACCGAATACGACGCGGCCGTACGTGAAATCGACGGCCTGCTGGATGCCGATCCCGAACCGGGTTCAGATGAATACGAGCGCCTGGAATTCCTTTCCGTTCTGGTACAGGCTTTCGAAGACGTCCGGTTCCCCATCGATGAAACGATGGAGCCCAGTGAGATCGTGGAGTTCATGCTGGAACAGAAAGGACTCTCCAGAACGGATCTCGCCGAATGGCTGGGCGGCAGAAGCCGTGTTTCCGAATTCTACAACGGCAAGCGATCCCTTTCCATTCGGCAGATCAGGCGCCTGACCGAAAACCTCGGCATCCCTGCCGACCTGTTGATCACTCGCGACGGAAAGCGTTGAACCCGCGACCTCCAGCGCCATAGCATCACCCTGAAGTGCAAAGCCGTCAGGCTGGGCATAAGTCCAACTGACGGCTTTTTCGATCTCCTCACGAATGTACCGGTCGTGCGGGGCGGTCCGTTTTCGACTCACCGGAGCTTATTCCCTGGATCTGAGCATGGAAAAGCCAATCGAGGCCAGGAGCAAGGGCAGGGCGGCGTCGATCACGATCCACACCGCGGATACCGTTTCCTTTGCTATAGCGGTGAATCCTGGACTGTGCAGGTTGAAGAAGTTCCAGAAGAAGAGAATGCCGACGAAGAGAAGTCCGTAGAACTGGATGTTGGCTTCGAGATATTCGCGGGTTACGGAAGCGCCGCCGCCCTCACCCCCGGCGCCGCGCTTGCGAAGGGTTCCGAAGATCACGCCCAGCACGATCGCCAGCACCATGAGCGCGTTCAGCTTGCTCCAATGCGGGCTGTACGGACTGGCTTCGGTGGAAGTATAATACAGCGGTTCGACGACCGTGTGTATCGCTACCACGGCCGCGACGAGTACCAGATAGACGCCGACGATGCGTTTGAACGAATCCATTGGATGTATCTCCTTCCGCTGGAATTATCGACCCACGGAACGACGTGAACTTCGCGATGAACACCGGGACAGACACACATCGAAATATAGCGGGCACGGGCAACCTCGACAAACAGAACCCGTCACGCCTCTAACAGTCCGTTGAGAAAGTCGCTCTGCAGGCGAGGCTTGGTGTCCCGTCCCGGAAATATGTCACCATTCATCCGCCGATTCATCCCGTCTGGCGGCGTTGCCTTCGCTCGGTGACCGTGAGCAGGTCGCCTTGCTCAGGCGCCTTGCCAGCCGGGCGACTCGGCGGCCGAATTTCGGCAATCTATTTCCGGGACAGAACACTTGCCATTGTGGCCGAAGACAAGGCGCGCAACCGAGTCCCATCCTGCGATTCGGCGAGGGAGCGCAACGCAGTATTTCGACCGCAAGGGCCGGCCGTAGCCCGGATGGGCTTTTTCAACGGGCTGTTAAGGTTGGGAAAGAGGCTATAGGAAAGGAAACATCCTCTCCGGCTCGTATCCCGGCATCACCGACCGGTGTTCCCGGCCTGTAACCAATCTGTCGCCATCGGTAAATCCCTCGGGCCGACCTTCGAGAAACCGGATCAATCGCTTCCGCCACGGGGATAACAGGTCATCGGCGCCTTCCCCCAGCGCCAGGTCATGCAGTTCGTGCGGGTCCTCGTCCAGGTCGAACAGGTGTTCCCGGCCGGTCTGGGTGAACCAGATGTACTTGTGGCGACCGTCCGTCACATAGTGATTTCCATGCTCGTATGCGTAGCACCCCGAGTGTTCGCCGTGCAACACCTCGCGTACGCCATCCGATTCGCCGCGCAACACCGGCAAAAGGCTCTTGCCCGTACACGTTTCCGGCACGTCCAGGCCGCACGCATCCAGAATTGTCGGCATGATATCCTGCAGGCCCACCGGCGAACCGCACGTGACAGATTCAGGTGCCCCCCAACTCCGTGGCGCGCGGATGAGAAACGGCACCCGCGCTGAAGCCTCGAACGGCCACGTTTTCCGGAACAGGTGGTGGTCCCCGAGCATCTCTCCATGGTCCGACGTGAATATGATGAGACTCTCGTTCAGGATGCCGCGCGCGACTTGAATCAACCTCCCGATCTGATCGTCGATGAAATTCACCATCCCGTAGTACGCCGCGCGTGCGCATTGCATGTCGTAGGCGTTCAGACAGATCTCCGAAGCGTCCGGATCCAGCCCCTTCGGCGGTGCCTCGAACTGAGCCGCCCAATCTCCGACGACCGGCTCCGGCAACGCGCGATTGATATAGCGGTCGTAGTAGACCCGCGGCGGGGTCAGCGGTGGATGCGGATCGATGAACGAGAGGTTCAGGAAGAAGGGCACAGACGGATCCCGCTTCTGAAGAAACGCCATCGCCCGGTCCACGCACCAGAACGTGTGCATCTGCTCTTCGGGCAGATGGTGCGGTCGTCCCACCCAGCCGTTGGCCGAAATTCCGTGGGCCATCCCCGGATCCACCTCCGTGCGTCCGTGACGTTCCTTCAGCCAGTCAACATAGTCGTTCTCCCGTCCCCGCGTGGCGTCCGCAAGCTGCATATGGTCGAATCCGTACCGCTTGCGCATTGGCGACAGGTGCAACTTCCCGATCATCTCGGTCTGATATCCCGCCCTCGACAGTTCTCCGGCCAGGGTATGCCGCGGTTCCCACTCGGTTCCCTGAAACCCCACCACGCCGTTTGCAGCCGGCGCCGTGCCCGTCATCAGGGAACGCCGTGCGGGAATGCAACTCGGACATTCAGAATACCCGCGGCCAAACATCGCCCCCGAGTTGCCCAGCCAGTCCAGGTTGGGCGTCTGAAGGACCTCCGGCGCATTCGGGTCCAGGCCCACGCAATCCCCTCGCTGCTGATCGGTCATGATCAACACCACATTTGGCCGCGTTTCCGCCATTTGCCACTCCTTTCACACAATACCCAGCGCCGTGTCAATCTCTGCCTGATAGGCGTCCGTTTCGCCGCTTTCGACCTCAGTCATCTGTACCGCCCGGCCTGACACGGCTGACTCGAATACCGCGTAGACAGCCGCCACATCCTTCATCCCTTCCGTTCCATCCACCTCCACTTCCCCGCCTTCCGCAATAGCGTCGCCAAACTCGTAGTACTCCATGGCGAGAAGCTTCCAGTCGACCTCGGGATCCGCCGACGTCAGCCCGGTGGGAAAGAAGTGGGCAGCCAGCGCTTCCTGTTCGAAGCCTTCAGCCTGCGCCAGCATTGCTTCCTGTTCCTGGAAGTCGCCGCGCCCCCGGCGCATCCGAACCCGACCGCCTCGGGTCCCATAACCCTCGATGCACCCCTCAGTGCCCAGAATCAACTGCGTACTGCATCCCCCGTATCCCCCCAGACCGACCACCCAGCTCACGGCGGCGCCGCTGACCATGCGAAACATCGCTAAAGACGAATCCTCCGCGTCGGCCGGGACTTCAGGCGCCATGTTTTCGTATTGTTTCCGGTAAAACTCGTAAGGCCTCCACATCGAATCGGACTTCCGCCGCACAGGCTCCACGAGCCGCGCGTCGCCGTACACTTCCTGAATATCCCCCAACTGATAGCGGATCAGGTCTGCATAGTGTACCCCCATGTCCACCAGCGGCCCGCCACGATTCTTGAGGTGGCGCCATGGCGTGATGAAGATCCGGTCCCCCTCGCTGACCGCGTGAAACAGACCCATGTAGGGTGTCCCTATTGCGCCGCTGGTTACCATGTGGTGCGCCAGCCGTGCCGACGGGTCCCGCCGGTAATTCTCCGCCACGGACAGCACGCGTCCGTTCCGGTCCGCGGCCTGGATCATCTTCAGACAGGCGCGAACCGTAATCGCCATCGGTTTTTCCACCATCACGTGCAGTCCGAGATCAAGCGCTCTACAGGCAACCTCGTGGTGCACCGCGGGATCGGTCACCACGTCGACGGCATCCAGTTCCGGCATCGCGGCCGCCATAGCCTCGAGGTCTGTAAAGACCGCGGGCTCCACCCCCAGCAGCCTTCCGGCCTCCGCGGCCGCCATCCCGGCATTCTCCGGATTGATGTCGCACAACGCCCTCAAGTCTATCCTGTTGAACGGCGTCTGCGCGAGCGAACGGAGACCATACAGGTGTCGCGTTCCCATACCGCCGCACCCTACCAGTCCCAGGTTGATCCGCTCCATGTCGTTCTCTTTTTTCGAAGTTCACCGCCCACCCGCTCCAACGCCGCTTGACACCTGGGTCGTGTTCGATTTTCTTGGGCCTCAGGGCGCGGGGCGGATTCTGTAGGGGCGACCGGCCGGTCGCCCTTAGGTATACAGTGCGTGCGACGAGTCACGGAGAGGGCAACCACAAGGGTTGCCCCTACATTCGCAACGACGGCGCCGGTCTTCAAAAGGCGGGAAGACGTAAGCCGATTCTCTCGCTTCTACCTTCTTCCTTTTTCCTTTATAGGGTTTCTATATGATCCCGATCGGCTTCAGCACCTACGCGACGCAGAAGGTGGACGTCTTCGAGGCCCTGCCGAGAATTCGCGCGATCGGCTACGACGCTATTGAAATCGCGATCGGCGACGTGTGGCCCACCGCGCCAGGCAAGCTCGATCGGAAGACCAGGCGCAGACTTGCAGATACCGTGCGGGATCTTGGCTTCCCGCCACCGGTCCTCTTTGGCCCCGTCTCAACGTGCGCACGGAACGGCGAGCGCGGCGCGGTCCTTGCACGATTCATCGAGAACTGCGTCCTCGCCCGGGACCTGAATTTTGGCGGCGACCCCGCCATTATCACCACCACGGTGAGCGGACCTCTCACGAAATGGGAAACCGACAGAGACGCCGCCGCTGCCGACCTGATGGAACTTGCGGATCTCGCAGCCGAACATCACGTCATCCTGGCCGTGGAACCGCACGTCGGCGCAATTCTGGACACACCCGAAAAAGCGGCGTGGCTCATGGAGAACACCCGCCATCCCCACCTGAGAATCCACTTCGACCACAGCCACTTTCACGTGCAGGGCATCGACCTCAGGCACGCCGCCCGCCTCTGCCTGCCCGACACCGTACACATCCACATCAAAGACGGGTATATGAAAGACGGCGCCGTGACCTTCCTGTTGCCGGGCGAAGGAAGCCTCGACCTCATCGAATACTTCAAGACCCTGCTCGATGCCGGAACAGAAGTACCCGTTGGCGCGGAAGTCAGCGCCATGATCTGGAGCCGGCCCGGGTATGACCCCTGGCATGCCGCGGAATTCTGCTACCGCGCGCTTGCCAACGCACGCCGGAAGGCCGTCGTCGAATCATCGACGCCGGATTGAACCGGGCAGACAATCCGGTTGTCGAAAACCCGGTGTTCCGGAAGCTACAAGCTCCTCACCGTCCCCATCCGGTACGTCGGGTGACTCCCCATCTCCAAGGCTGCGTGACAGTAAAACGGGTATACGCTCCACTCCACACACCCCAGGAGATCGGGCTTCCCATCGCCGTTGAAATCACCCGGCCACGCGTTCGGTCCGTGAACCGTAAACGCGATCTCCTCCCCGTAACACCTGAATTCTCTCGGCAGGTCGAACACAGGAGCATCCGACGAACCCACGTTGCGCAGCAGATAGATCTTTCCCGTCCCCGCGACGTTATACACCAGGTCGATCAATCCATCCCCGTCCCAGTCCACGGCGCGGAACGACTCGGTCCAGTGTTTTATCCGGCCGACAATGGAATCGTCGATCTCCCGCCCGTCCACGAGCCGCACGTGGTCATCCCGTTTCAGTCTTCGGGAGCCCTGCTCGTCCCGATATTGGACGAACAGCGTTGCTTTTCGTGTATGGTCGTGCGAGATAAAGTCCATCATCCCGTCGCCGTTCCAGTCCGCGAATGCCGCGCCGGTCCGCCAGAAAAACGGCGCACGTACATCGTAGGGATAGGGACTGTTGGGCAGGGTCCTGTCGGCGGCCTCCCTGCCCGACTCCGCCCTCAGACCATCGGAATCCGGGAATCCATCCACGCCCAGAAAACGGCGAGCTCCAAACCTGGGTTCTTCGAGCGTGCCCATATTCCGATACCAGACAATCCGGTTCGTTTCGTTCGGGAGCATCAGGTCCGGCAGGCCGTCGCCGTCCCAATCCACAAATACGGGATAGGGATATCCCATATTGTGCCAGTGGGTGCTGTGCAGAATCTCGTCGCGCAGCACCCGGATCGGTTGGCCTTCTGAATAAATCAGCTCCGGCTCTTTCCAGGCCGGCCGCTCATTGCTCCCGCTATTGATAACCACGCGCGGCCAACCGTAACCCCCGCCGATGACGAGATCGGAGACGCCGTCGCCATTCCAGTCGCACGAACACGGCCACGCCTGATCGCTCAATGACATCACGGCAGAAATAGAAAGGGCCCTTCCCCGGCGTTCGAATCGAGGATGGCCGCCGCGCGTTCCAATCCGTTCGTAGAATGAGAGATTCTGAAACCCATTGTGCTGCACCAGAATCCCACTCCGCCGGCCGTCCGTTACCGTGCTGATCCGGCTGCAGGATTCCGGCTCCAGGTCTCCCAGCTTCTGCTTCGGGCCGAACCTGGGCGGATCGCCACCCAGATTCTTCCGCCACGTCATAGGATGATCGCAACCGCCAACAGGTGTTGCCATGACGTCCGGCAATCCGTCGGCGTCGAGGTCCAGGAACGCGAGCTGTTTTCCAACCCGGAGATCCACCGCCCCGGCTGGCCTGAACGGCCAGCCTTCCGGATTCAGATTGCGGATATAGTGTCCGTTGACCACCAGGTCCCAGGCGCCATCCCCGTTGAGATCCATAACCTGGATCCCCGCGTTCTGAGCAACCGGCGCAGGAATCTCGGCGTCCTTCACGAAGACGGGCAGACCGCCTTCGTCCCGTTTGCCTGAATTGAGGTAGACCGTCACCCCGGTATCGCGCATCCCTGCGTACACGATATCGGGCAATCCATTGCCGTTCAAATCCGCGAAATCCGCTTCGGCGTACACCTCCGGGAAATGCTTGAACCGGCGCGACCCTTCTCTATCCACGTACCGCAACCGGGCGAGATCCCCAAACGTGAAGTCCTCATCCCGCCCCACACGGGGATAACAGACAATCCCGCTGACTGGCGACGCCGGTCGATAGAAGTAGTTCCAGCATCCCACCAGATCGGCGCGGCCGTCACCGGTGATGTCAACCAACCGCATCGAATGCGCGAGCGCTATCGGCCGCGGGACCCCGGCGTTGTATCGCAGAAGATCGCCAACGCCGATCATCGGCGTGTATTCCTGCGGCTGCAGCGGCGGCCTCTTCGACCGGGTGCGAAACCGGATTTCATAATCCGTATGGCAGGGATCTTCGATCACCCACTCGATTCTGCCCCGATCCCCATAGGCGAAGTCCTCGGTCCTGGAGAACGCGACCGGCTTTCCTGAGGTGAGATCCACAACCTCGATGGAATTCGGATCGAACACGCCCTTGGCCTCGACGTCTTGCAACAATCGACCGAAATCCATCTCCACCGACATCGGAATACGCCCGAGATCCGCGGGCAGCGTCGACGTCACCTCCAGCCTGAATCCATACCGAACGCCAGCCATCCCGTTACCCGGTCTTCAATCGTCCCTGAAATGCATCCCTGAACCACTTCATCTTCGGGTCGATCACAAAGATGCAGTAGGGTTGGGCGCGATTCGAACGATAGTAGTTCTGATGGTAGTCCTCGGCCCTGTAGAACTCGGTCAGCGGCGAAATCTCGGTAACGATTGGTTCCTTCCACAGGTCCGACGCATCCGTCTCGGCCATCGATTGTGTCACCTCTGCCCGTTGTTTCTCGTCATGATAAAAGACGACGGACCGGTACTGTGTTCCCACGTCCGCGCCCTGGCGATTCAGCGTTGTCGGATCATGGGTGCGCCAGAACACGTCCAGCAGGTCCCAATAGGAAACCGTCTCCGGTTCGAACCGGATCTGTACCACCTCGGCATGTCCGGTGGTCCCCACGCACACCTCCTGGTAGGTCGGATTCGGTTCCGATCCTCCCGCATATCCCGAGACCACTTCCAGCACCCCTGACAGGTCCTGATAAATCGCCTCCACGCACCAGAAACATCCCCCGCCGAAAGTCGCGAGTTCTTCGTCCATTTCCGTCTCCTCCCTGATATCACTTTCTCGACATCCCCCGGGTATACACCTTGCCCTGGATAATCTTGTGGGCGGGTCGCCCGCTTATCATCCGTTCCCGCGCAAATGCCTGCCCGCACTCGTGACACTTCAGGTCACCATGGGTGAAATCACTCACGATCCGTTCAACGAAGCACTTGACCAGGCCGCCCCGTCCGCCTTTTTGGTACCTGTAGAGCAGCGTCCGGCATCCGGCGCAATGGATGGAAATGGTCCGTCGATCGACCCGCTCTCTGGGTGCCATTGCGCTACTCCGGACGCAGTTCTCCCAGCGACGGCTCGCCAGGGGAGATGAATTCCACCGCAGGGTTTTCGATGCGACCGTATGCGTGCCACACCTTGAACCCGAGCAGCGCCAGCAACTCGGGAGAGGCTTCCCGCAGCACCTCCTTCGACGTCCCCACGGTGAAATTCTCCTGGGGCCGAAACTGCGGGCCGCAGAAGGTCGTGAGCAGCGCCAGCCGTTCGCCGCCGGTCACGTTGGCCCCGGTCCCATGCCAGATCCGCGCGTCGATAATCAGGGCCGTACCCGCCGGGCCCTCCGCGGCAACCGCCTCCGTATCGGAGTCCGTGTCCGGCTGCCGGCCGAACAGGTGGCTTCCCGGAACGACGCGCGTTGCCCCATTTCCCGCGGTGAAATCCACGAGCATCCAGAGCACGTTCACCGCTGCCACCGGTGCGATCATCGGCGGCGCGTCATCCAGGTCCGTATCGAACCGCTCACGTGTGATGGAGCCTACGGGCAATCCCTTCCTTCCCGGACGCGCGGGCGAAGGCATCCACCACTGGTCGGTATGCAGGTCCATCTCCACCCCGCCCGGCTTGGCAATATTCGCGGTAAAGCTCGAAAGCAGGTACTCCTCACCCATAACATGGCCAATCACCTCCCGCACCCGTTCCTGAAACAACACCTCATGAAATACCCGTCCCTTGTTGATCAACATCCACAGCCGCTGGTTGACGCCTCCCTGCGCAGCCGTGAAGGCTTCGGGCCGCACCCGACCGCTTTCGTCCCGGAACGATCCCCAGTTCTGGTTCGGGCCGCCGTCTTCGTACGCCGCGCCCAGTTGCCTTTCCGCCTCCGCCTGCTCCACCAGCCTTCTGCGCATGGCCGCAACCTGGTCCTGACTCAACGCGTCCTTCAGCAGACAATACCCGTACTTCTCGATATTGGACTTCGCCACCTCCGGGTTGCCGGATACACGCGGCAATCCATCGAGATCCAGGCCCGCCATAAAGACACCTCCGTCATACGTCGATATCAGGTCACATTTTCGGAAACATCCCCTATATGCTACACCTGTATACCAGGCAAGTCAACCCCTTCCCTCAACTGCCGGCACCGTGTGATCGAGGCTGCAATCAACAGTTGAAAATCGGTCGCGTTTTTCGGTATTTTGATGCGATTCAAAAAAAGCGGCGCGCCAGTGCTGGCTTCCCTCACCATCCTGGACGCCCCCTTACCGCGGCGAGGATTGCATGGAACCGGGAAACCTGCGGACATCCGTGGATAGACAGATTGCCGAATACATGGACAACCACCCGCGTTCCGGCGAGATGTTCAGACGCGCACAGGCGTCTCTGCCGGGCGGTAATACGCGCACCGGCGTGCACTTCGACCCGTACCCGGTCTATGCCGACCGCGGCGAAGGCGTCCATCTCATCGATCTGGACGGCCACCGCCTTCTTGACTTCGTGAACAACAACACCGCCCTCATCCTGGGGCACGCGCATCCCGAAATCGTCGCCGCCCTCCAGGAGCGCGTAGCCCTTGGCACGGGCTTCTCGCGTCCGCTGGCCCTCGAAGTCGAAATGGCCGAGTTTCTTAAGAACCGTGTCGGATCGTTTGAAAAGGTGCGCTTCTGCAGCTCGGGCACCGAAGCCATCCTGAATGCCATCCGCGCCGCCCGCGCCTTCACGGGCAGGAACAGAATCGCCAAGTTCGAAGGGGCGTATCACGGGATGGACGAATACGTCATGGTAAGCCACGTCCCTCCGCTCGATGGCGATCTGGGTCCCCCCGACCGGCCCGAGTCCGTGCCTTCCTCGCGGGGCCTCACCCCCCAGGCTGTGGAGAATGTCATCGTCCTCCCGTTCAACGACGCCGATGCCTGCGATTCGATTATCAAACGTCACCGGGACGATCTGGCCGCTGTGATTGTCGATCCGCTTTCAACAGCAGCGGGCTTCACCCTCCCGGCAAACGGCTTTCTGTCGCGCCTCCGTGAGATGACGGAACGCGACGGCATCCTGTTCATATTCGACGAAATCGTCAGCTTCCGCATTTCCCGCGGCGGGGCCCAGGAAACGTATGGCGTACGCCCCGACCTCACCTGCCTGGGCAAAGTCGTTGCCGGCGGCACTCCCGGCGCCGTGGTCGGCGGCCGCTCGGACGTACTGGACCTCTACAACCCCACCGGGAACGCGCCGGAAATCCCTCACTCCGGCACGTATAACGCCAACCCCATCGCCATCGTCGCGGGCCTCACCACCCTGCGCCTGCTCACACAGGAAGCCTACGTTAAACTGAATGCTCTGACAGGGCGCCTCGCCGACAAGCTCGGACGTGTCTTTCAGGATGCAGGCGTCCAGGCCCGGGTCACAACAGCGGGCTCCCTGTTCCGCGTTCACTTCCTTCCCGAACGGCCCCGGAACTTCCGCGAAGCGGCCCGCGACAACCAGCTTCTGCACCGGTGGCTGTTCTTCGCCCTGCTGAATCGCGGGATCTACTGGAAACTTGGCGGCAATGTCTCATTGCCGATGGAAGACCGGCACGTCGATCGACTGGTCTCGGCCGTCGACGACGCGTTTCGAGCGCGACGTTGAACCGTCCTTACCCCTGTTCAGGTTACGCCTTGGAAGACCATCCGACAATCCACAAATCCGACCTCCTTCACGGCTTCGCCGCCCTCGGCCTATGTGACGGAGATGCGCTTTTCTTTCACAGTTCCCTCAGGAGTTTCGGATACGTTGAGGGTGGCGCGGATACCGTCATCGACGGGGCAGTCGAGGCCGTCGGCGAATCGGGTACCGTGGTCGTTCCGACTTTCGTACAGAAGGTCAACGGAGAGTCCGCGACATACCGGACGCGGCTGGAAGCGTGGAACATCGGTTCGTCGCCATCTGACGTCGGGCACATCACCGAGGTCTTCCGCCGACGCCCTGAAGCCGTACGCAGCGACCACTGCTGCGACTCGCTTGCCGCGATCGGCGCCGACGCCGGGTCCGCGATGGACGGACACAGGCACGCCGGGCCTCGTTTCAGCCCGTGGGACGAGAAAGCGTTCGGCCATGGCTCACCATGGGACTGGCTGGTGGAGCGCAATGCCCTTTACCTGCTCATGGGCGTTGGCTTCAACGTCTGCTCCATCTTCCATTTCAACCAGGCTTTATGGGTCGAGCGGATTTACGCCGACAAAGGCACCTCGCGCATGTGGCCCGGTTTCAACTTCAGCGTTATGGGCGAACGCGTGAAATCCGCCGGCCTGGTCAGTCAGGTTTGCGTGGGGCCTTCTGTCTGGCAGGCTTTCCGTGTCATTCCCACCCTCGAATACGTCTCCCGCGTCCTCCGGGACGAACCCTCACTCATCACGCTTTCACCATTGAAGCTCTACGGTGAGTGATTCAAGCTGTCAGCGATCGGCGGTCAGCAGTCAGCATACCAAAAAGGCGGGCGACCACGAGAGTCGCCCCTACAAACACAACGTTGCCGTGGGCTGACCCGCAGCATCGTGGATCCTGCTTTCACGCAAATGAGCGGATACGACAAGAGCGCAAAGGCCGGTGGCTTTTGCGCTCTTGTTGTATCGGAACTCTGTCGCTACCTTTCCGACTCCTACCTCTCTCCCATCGGCGTATAGTCCCGGATATCTTCACCCATATAGATCTGCCGCGGACGCGCGATGCGCTGCTCCGGATCGTGCATCAACTCTTTCCACTGCGCCAGCCAACCCGGCATGCGGCCCACTGCGAACATAACCGTCATCATGTCCGTGGGCAGGCCCATCGCCTGGTAGATGATGCCCGAATAAAAATCCACGTTCGGATACAGACTGCGAGAAATGAAAAACTCTTCTTCCAGCGCGATGCGTTCCAGTTCTACCGCGATGTCGATGAGTGGATTCTTTCCGGTGACTTCGAATACCTCTTCGGCCGTCTTCTTGATAATCGCCGCTCTGGGATCGTAGTTCTTGTAGACCCGGTGCCCGAATCCCTGGAGCAGCACCTCCCGGTTGTATACCCGCTTGATATAGGCGGGGATATTGTCGACCGACCCGATCTCGTTCAACATCTTCAGTACGGCTTCATTCGCCCCGCCATGCGCCGGCCCGTACAACGCGCCGGCGGCGCCCGCCGCCGCCGAATACGGGTCTGCACCGCTGCTACCGACGCCGCGCATGGTACTTGCGCTGCAGTTCTGTTCGTGGTCGGCGTGCAATATGAGAAGGACTTCCAGCGCCCGTTCCAGCGCGGGGTCGGACCTGTATGCGCTCGTACCCTCGAACATCATCCTCAAATAATTGGCGCAGAATCCCAATGACGGGTCAGGGTCCACAACAGGCAGCCCCTGGCTCTGGCGATACACGGCTGCCGCGGCTACCGGGGCCAGGCCCATAAGCCGTCGGATATGTAGTTCCTGAACATCCTCCGTACCAATCTCTCTCGCATTCTCGTAGAATGTGGACAGAGACCCCAGCACGCCCACCATCATCCCCATCGCGTGGGAGCCTTTTCCGAAGCCGCTTACCAGTTCGGTCAGCTTAGGCTCGGCTTTCACTTGCGCCATCACCGATTCGTTCCAGGCATCCAGTTGCGCCTGTGACGGCAGTTCGCCGTACAGCAGCAGATACGACGTCTCAAGGTAGGTGCTGCGTTGCGCGAGCTGATCGATCGGATATCCACGATATCTGAGGATGCCCTTCTCTCCGTCGATGAACGTCACGGAACTCTGGCAGGATCCGGTATTCAGATACGACGGATCGTATCCGAGAAGCCCGAAATCGTCCTCCGATACCTTAATCTGCTTCAAGTCGGCGGTTCGAATGGCGGCCCCGTATTCGGGGTACGTACCATAAAGGATGGGTACTTCGTAAGTCTTGCCGGTGCGATTATCCGTAATGGTGAGTGAGTCTTTGTTCATCCACACAATTCCTTTCAAGTCGTCTGCCGCTGCCAGTCAGGCCCGAACCGCATAAATTACGCTCTCGAGCGGTTTTCCGGTCAGGCTGTGGTCACACGTTTGCTGTCGAGTCACCCCACCGAAGACACGGTCCAGCGCGCGTTCGTACGAGCGGTTGGCGGCATGGCTCCAGATCGCCAGGGTACCATCCGGACGCAACCGTGTTCTCAGCGTGTGAAGTGCCGAAACGCTGTACGCCCGCCGGTTTTCCGGACGCACGACCCAGTCGGGACCGTTGTCGATATCCAGCGCGATGCCGTGATAGCTTCGGGGATTTCCCTGAACGTATTCGTAAAAATCGCCGACGACCACTTCCGTGCGCTCATCGTCGAGAACATCGGCGTTGTCCAGGTAATCGCGATTCCAGTTTACAATTCGGGATTCGAGTTCCACCACACACACGGAACGCACGTTTGAATAGGCGAGCGCCTGTCGAAGGGATATTCCCAATCCCAAACCACCGATAAGCAGGTTGATGTGCCTGCCGGATTTCGATGTTTCCATGACCGTGTCGATCAATGCGCGATTGGACGACGCATTGTACGTGGCCATCAGGAATACACCATTGACGATGAGTTCGAAATGGGAGACCGTGCCGGCGTTAACGGACGCAAGCTGCAATTCACCCGTACGGGTGGACGAACGCTGCACAACCCGCCGATCCATAGCCAGGACCTGATACGTCCGTTCAGCCTCCTTCGCTATCGATGACAAAATAGATACGCTATTAAGATAATGCAGAATTGAAATTTCACAAGCAGATTTGAACTTGAAGAAGGAGCGCTGCCGGGTTAAATACCTTGACAATCGTAGATGCACATTTAGATTGGCAATCCGGCGAGGCGCCGCAGGGCAAGTACACGGTTTTCCCGAAAATGAAGGTCATCAATGGCTATACCGGATCGCTCCGATCCCTTGCGAATGGCTGATATAGAATGCGTGAATCACGCCATTGCCCGTGGCCGTTTCAGCTCCGTGCTTTTCGATTTCGACGGAACGCTTTCGCTGATTCGCGAGGGCTGGCGGGAAATCATGATACCCATGATGGTCGAAACGCTTGGCGAGTGCCCCATCGGCGAAACCGAGGTCCAACTGTCACGTGTTGTCGCTGATTTTGTCGACCGGCTTACCGGCAAACAGACCATCTATCAGATGATCCAGCTCGCCGAGGAAGTGCGAAAACGCGGCGGCGCGCCTCCGGATCCGGTGGCCTACAAACATCGATATCACGAACAACTCAACCGTCACATAGGGGACCGCATTCAAGGTCTCCGGTCCGGCGTCGTTGAGTCGGAAGACCTGATGGTGCCCGGGTCTCTGGACCTCCTTCGCAACCTGGAACACCGGGGCCTTACGCTGTACCTGGCAAGCGGCACCGACGAAGTGTACGTTAAAGAGGAGGCCGGCCTTCTGGGGCTGACGCCCTTCTTCGAAGACCGCGTTTACGGCGCGCTGGATCGCTACCAGGACTTTTCCAAGGAAAGGGTAATCCGGGACCTGATTGCCTCGCAGGGTATCGAGGGAGAGGAGTTGCTGGGCTTCGGCGATGGATACGTGGAAATCGAAAACGTCAAGTCGGCAGGCGGGTCGGCCGTGGGCGTCGCGTCTGATGAAGCCCGCCGCCAGGGTGTGAACGCGTGGAAACGCGAACGACTGATTCAAGCGGGAGCGGACCTGATTGTACCGGACTTCCGGTGCCAGGAGGTACTCGTGGACTATCTCCTCGACGCGTAGTTTACAGAAGCTGCCGGCAATCCGGCACGGCCCGGTTTTTCTATGACCCATTCCGCTTTAAAAGAGCTGCTGAGCAGGTTTTCAGACCTCGCTATCCTGGTCGTCGGGGACTTTTTCCTGGATCGCTATCTCATGGTCGATCCTGACCTTGCTGAAATCTCCCTGGAGACCGGACTGGAAGCACGGCAGGTTGTGGAGGTCCGAAACCGGCCGGGTGCGGCGGGAACCGTGACCAGTAACCTGAATGCCCTTGGCGTGGGGCAGATCCGGGCGATCGGCGCGATTGGCGATGACGGACAGGGTTACGACTTGAAGGCGGGACTGCATGCGTCCGGCGTGGAGACAGAGCATCTGATGGAGGTTCAGGGCCGCGCAACGCCGACCTATACCAAACCGATTCTCATCACGACCGGACAGGAGACGGAGCGATTGGATATCAAGAACCGTGTGACACTCCCGCGACAGGCTGAAGACCGCATTCTCGCCGCCCTGGAGAGACTGTTGGGCGAGGTCCACGGTGTAATTGTACTCGACCAGGTGCAGGAACGTAATTGCGGCGTCATTACGGATCGGGTTCGCGAGGGAATCGCGCACTTCGCGACTGAGTATCCGGATGTCGCTTTTCTGGCGGATTCCCGATCGCACATCGGCCTTTTTCGGAATGTGACAGTCAAGGTCAATCGCGAAGAAGCGCTCGAGGCGGTTTCCACGGACTCCCGGGCGGAAGCAGCGAATTGCCAGGACGCTGCCATTCGGTCTTTCCTGGACCGCACCGGCCAGCCCGTCTACGTTACGCTTGGTCCCGAGGGCATCCTCTGCGCCGACGGCGAGACAACCGACCGCATTCCCGGAATTCCGGTGCCCGGTCCCATCGATATCGTGGGTGCGGGAGACAGCGTTTCCGCGGGAATCGTCTCGGCGCTCTGCGCCGGCGCGTCGTGCGTCGATGCGGCAAGGGTCGGGGTGCTGGCGTCGTCCATCACCATCCAGCAGATAGGGACAACCGGCACCGCCTCGCCCGAACAGGTACTGCAGCGATTTGAAGAATTCTGGCAGGATTCCTGAGCAGGGGCCGGGCGCGTCAGATGTCAAACTCGACGCTGAGCCGCCCGGGTAGCGAGGACCACCACGCGGCGCCGCCCGAGAGGCGCAGGAGGTGGGTGTTGCCGGGTACGTCGTTGGCGCCCAGCCCTTTTTCAACAACGACGGTGTGGGGATCGCATTCCAGAAATTGACCCAGACGCGCTTCGAGGCACTCCGGAGTTCGAAGGATGCAGGCGCCGGTCAGTTCAGCAGCCGGCAGGTCGAGCAGATGGTCGATATTCCAGTGCAGGTTCTTGTTTCTGGCGGGCTTCAGGTTCCTGTTTCCAAGACCGACGGACTTGAATCGACTGAACATTTCGCCGCGGAATTTGTGCGGTTCCTTCCCGCCGCTTCGGGTGGCATGGCGGACCAACCGGTTGGCCAGCGACGCTGCGCCTCTCTTCGCCATCGCCGACCCGACGTAGGTGTACTCTCCCGCCGGAAGCTCAATGGTCTCTCCGCGCTTAAATCCGCCGAAAGAGAGTGCCGCCGTCTCCGCGAGATGGATTCGCAATATATACGAACCACCCTGCGATTCGTCGCCCAGGAAGACGAGAGAGGAAGCCTTCGGTTTCTCGTCAAGCGCTTTACTATTGCTGCACACGTTGGAACGCCGGACATTTACGAGTCGGCATGCAAAGAACTCCTCAATTCGGCGTGCTTTCCAGCCTCCCATGCCTGATAGTCTTCTGGTGCACGCCAGAATTCCTTCCATGCGGAGTTCAGGAGACCAGCGAATGGCGCCAGTGCATCGGGCTTAGCTGTCACCACACCAATCCCTTCGACTCCCACTTTTGTCGCGGTGACGATTTTTGATAGCAACTCTTCAGGGTAACACTGCCGGTACTCCGGCTCCACATCGTAGCCCATTATTTCAACGAAATCCCGCCACTCCGTATTGATCCGCTTCGCTTCATGATCGAATCCACTGGCCGTAAGCATGCTGAGCATCACTTGCATCCGTGCATCATCTGCCGGGTGCGTTTGTTCGAATGCCTGCTGTGGTTCGTTTATCAGCGGAGTTTCGAACGGATCGTCGCCACGTTTGACGCAGAGGTGAAAGTGTGACCAAACAAAGGCGGGGCCTGTTGTAAGCACACCGAATAGGTCACAGAAAAACTCTTGCATCCAATATATCGTCCAAAAGGTGTCCCATAACCTAAGCTGATGAATATTGCCCCCTGGCTTGCGAACGCGTTCGGCGGCAGTAATCTCGTTGCGAAAATGCTCTACCTTATCGAACATGCATCGCTTGTAGGCGATATGGTATGGTCTGAGCGATGGAAGATCAACATTCTGATCTTGGTGAAATAGATGGCAAAGCTCGTGATAAATGTCGGGGAGATGAAGTAGGAACCGGCTCTCGATCAAAGGTAAACATAGGAGATTGAAGCCTGGATAAATGTGGAAATAGTCCTGAGAAATATGGCTGATCGTTGGAGAAATTAAAGGAAAAGCGATTTCATTGCAGATATCCGTAATTTTCCGGTTTAAGAAATCATCATCTGGGCTCGTTCTGCTAAGGGCAAATACGCCGACTCCTTCGACAGCATTGAGTCGTTTCGCTATCCGTTTTAATTCCCTGGTACGCCGCGGAGTCTGTAACGCCGAATCGACTATGGTCTCATCGGCCAAACGTTGAAGAGCCAATTGTGTTTCATCTAGTCGCGACAGGCAAATCTGTCGCAAACCGTCATATTCTCGCAGGTACCGTTTCTGTACGATTTGGCGTAACTGCCGCGTCCTCTCCAATGATTCGCCAATCGATCCGGTCAAGTATTTCTCAATCATCAACGTTCCCGTAGACGGCGTGCAATTCCAACCCGTTCCCGTTCTAGTCTCTGCGCAAGCTTCTCTAGCTGCTTGCGATGGCTAAAATCAATATTGCCGCTGAGGAGGCGCTCGCCGAGACCCATCATTCCCTGCAAGGGCTCACCGATGTTTGACCGGAGCAAGCCATCAAAGGTCAGTGCCTCGAGCGACTGCGATTCTAGACCCTGATCACTGGCATCAATGAGAAGTTGACCGAGTTTCTTTTGGTCTGGATCCGGCGGACCTGTACCTTTCCGCCCCAATCGTTCAATTACCTTGTCTACTAGTACAGCGTATGCTTCTACATGCGCATAAACGCCGTTCAGCAAGCTCAAATCACTCATGTCACCACCTCTTCTGAAAGATTGGCACTGGCGAACCTGATGGCGTCTGGATCGTACTCCGTAGCGTCGTCGAACAAATCGCGTGCGCGGTTCTTCGCTTCTCGCAGCGTCACCAGATTGCCACGATTGAGTTGGGGTATGATCAAGTTAGAAATTACGTCGTCGACGATTCTGCCGCGCCACGCGCTAACGCTTTGTAGTTTACTAAGTAAATAAGCCCGCTTCCTGACTGGATCTTTGGCTCTGGCGCTCGCCACGACATTCTTGAAGAACCATTGCCGCTGGCACTGGCGAAACGAACGGCTTGCCGAATACGACCACCTCACTGTCGTCCTCGCCTTCGCGACCTGATGAATTGCAGGTATTCGAGTAGTGCATCCTCTTCTTCCACTGTAACTGTTCCAATGCGAGCAGCGAAGCTGGAGATAGATGCCTGTCCTTCGGCCGATCGATCACCAGGCACCGGATAACCGGCCAATTCCATCAATAATTCGTATGGTACACGATAGAGTTCGGCAAGCTTGTACAAGTTCTGTGGTGCCGGCGTCTTTATCTTACCGTGTTCCAACTGGCTCAGATAAGCGTTGGAGATCCCGGTCTTCGCCTCTACAGCTCGGAGCGTCAAATCGAGCTTATTTCGCGCCGATGCAAGAAAGGTCCCCAGATTTGATTCTGATTGTTCCATATTGCTAAATCTACTTAAATTTGCTAATTTTGTCAAGCAGAATGAACAAAAAGATTATCGTGCACACATCGAGCAAGGCGACAACTTCCAGTATAGGACTGATTGCCAGGATTGTGGGGTCATCTATGCGGCCGATATTTCTTCAAGCAGGTCGTCTCCCGCACCTCAATTTGACCAAGAGCGTCATGCAGCGAGAACCGGGTGATTCAGCCGATCGCTCGCAAAACGCAGACACGCACGAATGTACTCAAGCTCGAGGTCCGGATGCTCAGCCAGAATCTGTTCACGGGTGAGGTCATGAGCAAGCAGATTCAGCACATCAGTCACGCGGATGCGCATGCCGCGTATACAGGGACGCCCCCCGCACTGTTTTGGATTCACCGTGATACGTTCCATCAGGGTCGCCATAACGTCCTCACCTGCAAGAAATCGTCATCCATAAAGATTGACATACTGAAAATATATCCCTCGCCAAACGTCTGTCAACACCTCAAGCCCGGAAACGCATGCCAGGCATTGCAGATATCCGCCATTTCATTCCTCATCCGGCGCGATGCCGCGCGCCTGCATCCAGTCCATGACGATCTTGTGTCCGCCCGTCTTTGCCTGCTGATATGCGGACTCTCCGGCCGGGTTGACCCAATGGGGATCGGCGCCGCGTTCGAAAAGAATTTTGGCGATGGTCGCGTGGCCGTTTCGACACGCCAGGCCGAACCCGCTGTCCAGCGCCGTCTTCGGCGGTCTCGGCGGATCCCAGCAGGGCAAGGCGCCCGCGTTTTCCGTTACGCTCCCATCTTCATCGAAATACTGATCCACGAGATCTCTCCGACCGGCGCCCGCGGCCGTCATGAGATTCGACGCCGCGCCCCGGTCGATCAACAGCCGCGCGACGTTCACACACCGAAAGATGACGGCATTCCAGATCGGCGTCCCGTTCGCAATCACGCCGCAGTCAATATCGATATCCGCCCCAGCGTCCAGAAGCAGCTCCGCCAGGTCGACGTCGTCGTTGCTCGCCGCCCAGTGCAACGGCGTCTCTTTCGCCGCTTCGACCTGGCCATGCTGGAAACGCGCGTTCACGTCCGCCCCCGCCTCGATGAGCAGCCTGGCCATTTCCACGCCCTTCGGTTTGTGCCCGGGATAATCCGCGATCGTATGCAGGGGCGTGCGATCGTTGTCTTCCGACCTGAGGTTGGGCAATTCCGGATACGACTCGATGAGCATCTTTAGCCTTTTCACGTCGCTCTGTTCAATGGCTTCTCGCGCCTGTTCGATTGGCGTCATTCTTTCTCCTCCAATTTGCGGTTCAGGGGATACCCAATCGCTTGCGGTAGACTTCGTCGCTCAGCGCTTTTTGACGCCAGTAGGGTTCGCGCACGGTCACCATCAGTTCCGCGCGGGCGCCCGCCCCGTCTTCCCATTTCAGGATGCGGCGAGGGTGCGCCGCTTCCACCCAGACCGTCGTGTTCCACCGGTCTGTCTCCCAGCGCCATGGAATGGCGTTGTGGCGCTCGTTCGAAACGGTGATCGTCTCCGGCTTTCCCTTGCTCAACCGTGCGTCCACCAGGGCGTGGGGGCGGTGCCGCGTCCGGAACGACCAGAGGCTGCGCAGAAGCCGGACCGGCCTCGATTCGCCGGCCCGCATGATCGGACCCTTGAGCTCCCGAATCCGGATGAGCAGATGGTCTTCACTCTGAAAGCCTTCGGGCATGTCCAGACTGTATGTACGGAGGCCTTCGCGTTCAAAATAACTGTTCAGGGCGCCTCGCAGTTTGCCGTCATCCACGCGAATTTCATCGAAAATATGTCCGCACCACTCCTGTGAACTCAGGTTCAGTTTCATCAGCTCGAACGGGTTTGAACCGTCCAGACCTTCAACGGCGCTGAAGACGGATGTCATTACCGAATAGTCATAGATGCCGGTGGTGAACTTCAGCACGTTGTTCAGTTTGAGAACGTAGACTTTCTCCGCCTGGGGAGTTGGCGATTCGACCTTGATGAAGGTATTCCGGTTCAGGTCTTCGGTAACGAAAATGAGGACGCCGTAGCCCTCCCGGGACTCGCCGTAACGGGGCTGCACCACGCGATAGCTGGAGATCTCCGCCTTGCCGTCCGCCCAGTGCGCATAGAAGTCCGGCGTCTCCGCGGCGACCGGCGGGACGAATCCGAGCGTAGCCAGGACCGCCAGGGCGGTTGCGCAAAATCGGGGCATGTTTCCTTCCTTCCACAGGATGATCGACTGGAATGGAAAAGGCCGCCTCACGTTCGGGCGGCCCGTGTATCCCGCTGCGACGTCGAGCATGGTCTATTTCAGGAACAACATACGTCTTGACGCCGAGAAACCGCCTGCCTGAATCCTGTAGAGATAGATGCCACTGGACACCTGCCGGCCCATTTCATCCTTCCCGTCCCAGGTCGCTGTGAAGGAACCTGCCTCCATATAAAGGTCCACCAGAACGCGCACCTCCTGGCCCAGAAGGTTATAGATGGCCAGCCGGACCGGGGCAGCCTCCGGAATGCGGTATCCGATGACGGTGGAGGGGTTGAACGGGTTGGGTACATTCTGGTCCAGCGTGTATTCGCCGGGCAGTGACGACAGTCGGTCGAAATCGACGTTCGTCAACCGGTCGATAGCGCCGTCGAGACCGATAAGCACGCCTTCCGAAACCCTGAAGTCGCCGGACGAGGCCGCGCCGTCTGTCTTGAAGATAAGCTCGACGAGCTTTCCGTCGCCACTGACGCCTTGCCCATCCACCTTCACCGCGCCGAGATCCACCCTGCCCGGGGCGTGGTTCGCGGATACGAAAAGCGTCTGCCCGCCCGGGCCGGACTTGAGCAGGTTCTCATCCGGTTCCCCGGCTTTCACGAACTCGTACTTCGCAGGATCGTAATGCAGCGAGAACCCGTACCCCTTCAGGTCCTTCGTGTGCGCCAGTGAGACGTGGAGTTTCAGAAGGTCTTTGTCTGCGCTCGAGTCATCAACCTTTTCCAGCATAAGCGCGGCAAAAGCGTTCCGGCCCCCGGTAATGTTCAAACCCCGCGTCAGCTTTCCGCTGGATTTTCCACCCCCGAAATCCGATGACAGCAAAGGCAGCGACCGTTCCCTGCCCTCTGCGTCCAGCGGATCGACGCTTAACCCACGACCGTTTACCATCTCGTACTTCGACGGAACGTGTTCCAGTGAAAGCCCGTATCCCTTCAATGTCCCTTCTTCCATCGAAGGAGTGGGCTTCGGCAGAGAACTCCTGCCCCCATTCAGGACGCTTAACAGCCGCGCCTTCGGATTTACATTGGCGCGCTTCCCGTCGTCCGTGGTCAGTTCATCGGCAAAGACCGGTCCGAAAGAAACCAGCGCCGCGCAGATGGCAGGGACAAGAGACCGTCGCATGTCGTTACTCCTTACGGGCTACGTTCTGCTTCACGACGTTAAATTCCTAACCGAAATCTATTGCATAAATCCGCTACTGTCAACCCCATTGGGCGTCGATAAGCCGGAATCATACCCCTGGGACCAGTCTCACCCACCGGCGAAGATATTTTCCGTTGCCGGCGGTTCCGTGAGGTGGATGTGAATCGGTTGCGTCACAATTCTGTTGTCAACAGTCTTGTTGTGCAAATCAAAAAGACCGTCTGAGTGGTCTGTCGATACCCGCAGATTTGGCCCCTTGATCGAGCGAAAGATCTGAACCCGTCCGTCAATCTCCAGGAATCCGACCTTTCGTACCGCGCATTTCCATACACGACGGTAAACACAACCTGCAATGCCCTTGTTGAAACCTTTGGAATCCCTTATGTTAAATGTGGGAATTCAGACCGACGCTATTGCATCAGGAGAGTCGAATCCATGCCCGATTCGAGAAGTCATTCCTCTCGCTGGGCCACCAGGTATTTCGTTGTGGCGGCGGTGTTGTCATTTGCAATCGTCGCCCTGGTCCTGTGGATTGGCCCACAGCCGATTTCTTCCCAGAGTCCGTTTTCGCTTTCTCCCGATCTGGACGGGGCAGAGGGCGATCAGGGCGCGACGTCTCTTGAAGTCTCCGCCGAGGACGTCGTTTCCATACAGGTTTTCGGCGATGACATACAGGGGGCCACCGCCGTCACCATGCACTTTCAATACGACGGGCGCCAGGTCCTCTTTGACGGGTTCGACGTCGGCGGGATCATGTCCAATGCCGTGGCGACTACGAAGGAAGAAACGCATCCGACGTCCGTGGAGATCTCCGTCTGGCCCTTTGCGAGCCGCACCACGCCCCGAGCCGGCCTTGTGGGTACCGCACGTTTTCGCACGTCTGAGTCGTTTTCGAGCACCACGATCCGGCTGACCGACGGTGAAATCTCCCTGGGCCGATACCGTGAGGAAACCGCGTCGCTGGACATCGATATTTCCCTGCTGGACAGTACAGCGGCTCCGTCTCCCGGCCTTGACGTGCATCGTGCCGACTTCGACGGCGATGGCACGGTCGCGTTGTCCGATTTCCTGCTTTTCGCGAGCAATTTCGGGTCACAGCAGGAGGACGATTCCTTCGACGGACGGTTCGACCTAGATGGCGACGGATCAATCACGTTTGGCGATTTCCTCGAATTCGCCAGTCAATTCGGCAAGGAACTGCCGCCGCCCGCCCCGCTTGTAGACCCCGCAGAACGCGACGCCCTGGTGGCGCTGTACAGGTCTACGGGAGGAGACAACTGGACGGAAAGGACAAATTGGCTCACCGACAAACACGTTTCCACGTGGCATGGCGTGATCGCCTTCGACGGTCGCGTTTCGGTTGTAAACCTGAGCGAAAACAACCTGACTGGCGAAATCCCGTCTGAACTGGGCAGCCTGTCCCATCTCAGGCGCCTATACCTTCAGAGGAATGGCCTTGCCGGTCCAATTCCCCCAGAATTGGGAAATCACACCCGTAATGAAGTGCTCTTTCTGCACCGGAATGCGTTGAGCGGCACGATCCCTGCCGAACTGGGAAACCTGTCCGATCTCAGATGGTTGGCCCTCAACGCCAACCAGTTGAGCGGAACCATACCCGCACAGCTCGGGGACCTTGCTGAACTGCGTTGGCTGAATTTCGACGAAAACGAGTTGAGTGGTTCGATACCCGCCGAACTGGGAAACCTGTCCAATCTCAAGATCCTGTGGATCTGGAAGAACGCGTTGAGTGGTGAAATACCCGCGGAATTAGGCAAGCTGACGAACCTGCTATTTCTGGATTTCTCGGAAAACGAGCTGTCCGGCGCCATACCCGCCGAACTGGGCGATATGGCCAACGTGAATATGCTATGGCTTAGCTCGAATAAACTGTCAGGTGAGATTCCCGGGGCGCTTGGCAACCTCCCCCACCTCCAGCGACTCTACCTTAATGAAAATGAGCTGTCCGGAGCCATTCCCCCGATGCTGGCCAACATCGCCGTCCTGGAAATTCTCAGGTTGAATGAAAACGAGCTGACGGGCGAGATTCCCTCCGAGTTCAGCACACTGGACGAACTCAGGTGGCTGGAACTCGACAAGAATGAACTGACCGGCGAAATTCCGGGTGCGCTGGCCGATATGGCCTCCATCGAGGTGCTATGGATCGCCGCCAACAAGCTGACCGGCCCCATACCCTCGGAATTGGGCAAATTGTCCACTCTGGTATGGCTGGATCTTTCCGAAAACACGTTAAGCGGCGAACTGCCTGAGTCCATGGGAAATCTGTCCGACCTCGCGCAGTTGTGGGTTAACGACAATGCGGACCTGAAGGGCGCGCTGCCGTTCAGCCTGACCAATCTGAACGGTATGGAAGATCTTCAGTTTCACGCCACCGGGCTGTGCGCGCCGCTCGAGGAGGGCTTTCAGTCGTGGCTGACGGGAATCGACCGTACAACCGGAGAGAATTGCGATGAAACGACAACCACGCCCGCGGTGATTAAACCGCTGGCAGGGCTTCGTGTATCGAACGGAGGGGTTCAATTCCTGGTATTATCGACAACAGAGCAATGCATCCCCCCCTTGATCGGTATTTCCATTGAAGGCGTCACCTACACCACGCATACGTCGAAATGGCAGCGCAAAGAGGGCGATTCATGGGTCGACATTGAACGAACGCTGCGCGTGGGCCTGTGCCCTTACTCGACAACCACCGCCGGGGAATACCGGATGGTCGCCGAGATTACGATCGACGGTGAAAGGGGAAGCTACGCCAGCGAGAACACGTTTACAGTCAATTGACTGCAGTTCTGCAAGGATCTTTCACTGAAGTTCCCGGATGCCAAAGAGGGGCCGTGTGATTTACACGGCCCCTCTTTGGCATGGACAGTTTCCTCTCGCCCCGATTTACCATCTGATATAGCTTCGACCGAGGGAGAAATCCGCCTGGTGACTCGCCTTACGCCTCATCTCGAATCGCTTCCTTTACTGCAGTCATTCCGACTCTTGCCGCCTCCCTCTTGAGTCCGTCCAAACCGCAGCAACAACCAGTGGGCCGGATGCTGTCAATTCGAACGCACGCGTTTACCGAAGTCCACGGAAAAGAGTACGAAATCGGCAAACGCAATCTCGCCATCGCTGTTCAGATCGTAAAGACCGTCGAAACCCGCATCATTCCTGCCCAATCCGAAATGCCTGGCAAACAGGATGAAATCGTTGAAACCCACGATACCGTCTTCGTCGAAGTCGGGTCCGCGCCGATAGATGCCGGCCCCAATGACGTATTCTTCGCCGAGATGCGTATGGAGCAAGGCGTAACTTACCTTGAATGAGCCTACCGTATCGCCCAATAACGCTCCGTCTCCATCCTCGTCCCTCGCGGGGTCGTCCCACACATACTCGACGTAGCCCCCGCCGGCCCGAGCCGCCTTCATGATCTCCTGCACGATCTTTACGCCGTTGGCGTCTTCAAGGTCAAAGTTGATGAGTCGCCCCTCGCGCTCGGGGTCCGCCCCGTGAAAGACCAGGTTCCCGCCGGTTGTAAAAACGAAGGCATAGATCGAGCCGTGTTTCCAATGCCCGCCTTCGACTCTGAAGACCTCCTGGATGGTCGTAAGTTTCTCCAGTCCGATCCGCTCGAGCGCAATGGAAAAGGCCTTGAGGACGCTTTCGACAAAGGCCTTCAGGGTCTCTCGGTCCACCACTTCCCCGGCCGTGATGTCCGGGCGGGGTACGGAAACGGGATCGCCTGCGGGCAGATCCGTCAAGTCCTGGTAGAAGCCGCCGACCAGAATATAATTTTCGTCGGTTACCTCCGAGAAAAACTGTGTGGCATAGGCCACCTTGGGGTGACTGCTGTCGTCGCCCTCCATATCCGGATCGTCCCAGTAGTAACCCACAAAACCTCCGCCGGCAGCCGCCTCCATGAGAAGATTCTTTCCAATGCTGTCTCTCCTGGCATCGACGATGCGCCTTAGGGTCTTTCCCTCGGCATCGGGCTGATCGGCGTGGAACAGCACGGAGCCCCGGCTGTTGAGGACAATCAGGTATATATTGCCTGACTTCCACTCCCCCTCGAGACGCATACTGCTCCATACGACGGCGAGTTCGGCGGCGTCAGCGATGTCATCCAGTTGCGTTTTCGCGTATTCCACGAATGCCCTCAGGGTTGCAGGTTCGTCGACGTCGACGTCGCCGGCCGTTACCGCCGTTTCCTGCGCATTGGCGGGACCCGCGTCGGCAAGGATATTGAAGATGCCCGGAAGACACACCAACAGGACGATATATGCGATGGATCTCATAAAATCCCCGTATTTCAGGTTGAAATACGCCGTAATCGAAACAAATCGCATGGACGGCGTCGGCAATGCCGTTTCATCACCGCGCGTTTCTCCCTAAAAAAATCTAATTTAAAATCGGTTGCTGTCAACCTGCGACCGCTAGAACCCGGTGCCGCGTGCATCGGTTCGATGGGGTGACCGTAGCGGCATCTTATCGCATGCGCCGCAGATCAATGCGCATCCAGCCAGTTCGTCCCCGTGCCCATCTCGACGACGATCGGCACCTGCATGGGAATGGCGGTCTTCATCCCGTGTTCCACGATGCGCGGAAGGATATCCGCTTCGTCTTTGTGCATATCGAATACCAGTTCGTCGTGCACCTGCAGGAGCATTCGCGATCTGAGGCCCTGTCCCAGGATTTCGCGATGGATATGGCTCATCGCGAGCTTGATCATATCCGCGGCCGTGCCCTGGATGCGTGAGTTGATGGCGTTTCGTTCTTCGCCCCTTCGAGTGGTGGCGTTGCGGGAGTTGATATCCCGAAGATACCGGCGTCGGCCGGTCACCGTTTCCACGTAACCGTTTCCCCTGGCGAACTCGATGGTTTCGTCCATGTAGGTCCGGATGCCGGGAAACTGGTCGAAATAGTGGTCGATAAGTTCCGCGGCCTGCGTTCGGGTAATGTCCAGGCGGTCCGCCAGACCGAAGGCCGAGATACCGTAGATGATGCCGAAATTGACGGTTTTCGCGTGGCGCCGCATCTCCTCGGTTGCGCCTTCGATACCGTAGATTCTCTCAGCGGTGGCCGTGTGAATATCTCCGCCCTGCCGGAAGACGTCCGTCAGGGCCTGGTCTCCGCTGATTTCCGCTGCGACGCGGAGTTCGATCTGCGAGTAGTCCGCCGCGAGCAGCACGTGGTCTCCATCGCGCGGCACGAAGGCCTTGCGGATTTCCCTTCCCATTTCTGTGCGGATGGGGATGTTTTGCATATTGGGGCCGGAGGACTGCAGGCGGCCCGTGGCGGTAACCGCCGCTTCATAGTTGGTATGGACGCGGCCGGTGGGTTTGAAGATCGACCCGGGCAACTGATCGACGTACGTCGATTTCAATTTGGTGCACATCCGGTAGAACATCACCTGTTCCACGATTTCATGTTTATACGCCAGCCGCCTCAGGACCTGCTCCGTGGTCTGGTACTGTTTGGTCCTGGCCGTGCGGCGGGCGTTCGGATCCAGCTTCAGTTTATCGAAGAGAATGTCGCCCAACTGCCTGGGAGAGTTGAGATCGAAATTCTCTCCGGCGAGTTGGAAGATACTTTCCCTGGCGCGCTCGATTTCGACGGCGAGTCCCTTCGATAAATCCCGAAGTACGCCGGCTTCACACCGGATGCCTTCGTATTCCATTTCGACAAGGGCGGGGATGAGCGGGCATTCCACGTCCCGGAACACCCGCACCTGTCCCATTTCTTCCAGCCTGGACCTCAGGATTTCGCTCAGTTGAAGGGTAATGTCCGCATCTTCCGCCGCGTACGTTGTTACCCGGTCCAGGGGGACGTCGGTGAGACTCAACTGGTCCTCGCCCTTTTCGCCGATGAGGTCGGAAATCGGAATGGGGCGGTATCCCAACAGCGCTTCGGAGAGATAGTCCATGGCGCGTCGAAGATCCGGTGTCGCCAGATACGCGGCGAGCATGGTGTCGAACAGCGGGCCGTTGACTCGAAAGCCCTTCCAGCGCAACACGCCCAGATCGAATTTCAGGTGGTGGCCTATTTTTTCGATATCGGGATTTTCCAGAACGGGCCGAAACGATTCCAGGATTGTGAGGGCTTCGTCCGGGACCTCGGGCAAGGGCACGTAATATCCGGAGTGCGCCTTGTACGAGAAGGCAAGGCCGATCAGTCCACATTTCTTCGGATTAAGACCCGTGGTTTCGATATCGAAACAGAAGGATTCCTGCTCGTTCAAGGCTGCGATAAGTTCCCGGCGGGATTCCTCGGTGTCCACGAGTTGATAGTCATGTTCCACGTCGTCGATGGTGAGGACGTCTCCTCCAACCTCGTCGGTTGCGGCCGTGGGACCCGCCTTGAACGAGTCGCCGAACAGTCGCTGGCCGAGCGTATTGAACTCGAGCTCGACGAACAACGCCTGCAGTTTCGCCTCGTCCCAATCGACGCGTTCTAGGTCATCGGGCTTGACTTTCAGCACCACGTCGCATTCGATGGTGACCAGCTTCTTGGATAGCAGCGCCTGTTCGCGGTTTTCTTCAATGCGTTCCTTCTGCTTTCCCTTGAGTTCATCCACGTGGTCTAGCAGGTTTTCGATGCTGTCATACTTTCCGATCAGTTTCTGTGCCGTCTTTTCACCGACGCCGGGCACGCCGGGCACGTTGTCCGAGCTGTCGCCCATCAGTCCCAGGATGTCGATAACCTGGTCCACGCGTTCGATCTGCCACTTATCCAGAATCTCCCTGACGCCCTGCACTTCAACGTCGCCGGTGCGGCCGGGCTTGCAGACAAACGTGCGGTCGGAAACCAGCTGTCCGTAGTCCTTGTCGGGCGTAACCATATAGGTGGTGAAGCCGGCCTCTTCCGCCTGTTTGGCGAGGGTCCCGATTACGTCGTCGGCTTCCCATCCGGGGACCCTGACAACCGGCAGGTTGAACGCTTCGCACAGGCGAAAGACGTAGGGGAGCGCCGCGCTGAGGTCCTCCGGCATGGCCTCGCGCTGGGCCTTGTATTCCGGAAACATCCTGTGGCGGTGGGTCGGCTCGGGCGTATCGAAGACAACGCCGATGTGGGTGGGATCCGCGTTGGAAAGAATATCCATCAGGGTATTTGTGAGCACGAATACCGTAGAGGTATTCAGGCCGGTGGACGACATGCGCGGATTTCGGATCATCGAAAAGTGGGCCCGGTAAACCAGCGCCATTCCGTCCAGCAGGTAGAGCTTCCTGTCTGTTTCGCCCATTGTTCTCTCCCTACCCCCGGCACACCGCTAACGAGGAGCGCAGGGGTTCTCATTATTCTTGCGACAGAGGCTTACGCGACCTACCTTGTCCCGTTGATCGCCAACCTCTCGATGTGGTGACGGATCCTTGCGTGGAGGCGTTAAATGGATCAGTTCGAACGGCGCGATTTTCTCAAAAAGGCCACGATCGGGGTCGCGGGCGGCGTTGCGGCTCTGGCGGGTTGCAGTCCCGCTTCAGACGAAAAACCCGGCGCGCCCGCCGTTCACACCCGAAAAAAATACGAATGGAAAATGGTTACCACCTGGCCGCCGCATTTCCCCATTCTTGGCGAAGGCGCGGACATGCTGGCCAGATGGATCGATGAGATGTCCGGCGGACAGTTGAAAATCACGGTTTACGGCGGCGGTGAGCTGATTCCCCCGCTCGAAGGATTCGACGCCGTCAGCCAGGGAACCGTTGAGATGTGCCACGGCGCCGCGTATTACTGGGCCGGAAAAGCGCCGGCCACGCAGTTTTTCGCGGCGGTTCCATTCGGCATGAACGGACAGCAGCTCAACGCCTGGATCTACAGCGGCGGCGGGCTGGACCTCTGGCAGGAGCTGTATGCTCCGTTCAATCTGGTCGCGATGCCGGTGGGCAATACCGGCGTCCAGATGGGCGGCTGGTATAACCGTGAAATGAACAGCATCGCCGATTTTCACGGCCTGAAGATGCGGATCCCGGGGCTCGGCGGCAAGGTAATCGCCAAAGCCGGTGGGTCCGCGGTGCTTTCTGCCGGAGGCGAAATCTACACCAACCTGGAACGCGGTGTCATCGATGCAACCGAATGGATCGGACCCTATCACGATTACCTGATGGGATTCTTCAGGGCCGCGAAATACTATTATTATCCGGGCTGGCACGAGCCGGGCACCGCCCTGGAACTGATCGTCAACAGGACCGCCTTCGAACAACTGTCATCGGACCTGCAGCGGGTCGTGGAGACGGCCGCCGCCCGTTCCAATGCATGGATGCTCTCGGAATTCGAGGCCAAGAACAGCGCGTACCTGGGAAAACTCACCACAGAACACAACGTCGTATTACGCAGGTTTTCGGACGAGGTGCTCAAGACGTTGCGCGGTTTCTCCGTTGAGGTCGAGAACGAGGTCGCTGAAGTGGATCCGATGAGCAAAAAGGTCTATGCTTCTTTCGACGCGTTCCGGAAGAATATCGATCCGTGGGCAGCCCTGTCGGAAAAGCTGTACTATTCCGCTATCGGCGGATAGCAACGGTCGTTAACGACAGATGTGTTGGCGAATAGGGACGCGTTAAAACCGCGTCCCTTTCCTGTTTCGGATCCATCAGGACGCCAGGTACCGCGGCAGCCACGTGGCCGCTTCCGGAAAGACGATAACCAGGGTCAGGCCGATCAGCTGAACGATGATAAAGGGTATGATGCCCCGGTAGATGTGGCCGGTCCGCACCTCGGGCGGCGCGACGCCTTTCAGATAGAACAGGGAGAATCCGAACGGCGGGGTCAGAAAAGACGTCTGCAGGTTCATCGCGATGAGGACGCCCACCCAGAGAAGGTCCACGCCCAGGTGCGCAAATATCGGTGCGACCACCGGCACGATGATAAACGTAATCTCAATGAAGTCTATAAAGAATCCGGCGACGAATATGACCACCATGACCAGCGCGAGGAAGACGTGCGGCCCCGGGTCCGCTTCCACGATCAGCCGCGTGAGGTACGCGTCGCCCTGCAATCCCCTGAAGACAAGGCCGAAGGCGGTGGCGCCCACCAGGATGATAAAGACCATGCAGGTGAGATGTGTCGTCTCCGCCATGACGGATTTGAGAGTAGCCAGCGAAAGTTTGCGCTTGCACAGAGTAAGGACGGTTGCGCCGAGGGCGCCGACGGCCGCGGCCTCCGTCGGGGAAGCGATACCGGCAAAGATCGAGCCGAGAACCGCCGTTATCAGCAGGCCGGGAAGGAGGAACGCGTGGATGGTCTGTTTGAACCTGACGGCGCCCACAAACCGGTCCAGATCCGACCTGGGCATGGCGGGAGCGGATTCGGGCCTTGTCAGGGCGACGATCACGATCCAGGTCAGATAGAGGCCCACGAGGCACAGGCCGGGAATCACGGCGGCAATGAACATGTCGCCGATGGATATATTCAGGATGCTCCCCAGAAGCACAAGCACGATGCTGGGTGGAATAATCTGACCCAGCGTGCCCGACGCGGAGATGATGCCGGTGGCGAGTTCCGTGCGATAGCCTCGTCTGAGCATGGTGGGCAGGCTAAGGAGACCCATCGTGACAACGGTTGCCCCGACGATTCCCGTTGAAGCGCCGAGAAGGGCGCCGACGACGATTACGGAAACGGCAAGGCCGCCACGCAGCTTGCCGAAGAGCAGCGCCATCGTTTCCAGCAATTCCTCGGCAAGGCCGGACTTTTCGAGCATGACGCCCATATAGACGAACAGGGGTACCGCGATGAGCACGTAGTTGGTCATCACGCCCCAGATGCGCAGGGGCAGCAGATTGAAGAAATCCATGCCGAACGTGAGATAGCCCAGGATGAATGAGACACCGCCCAGGGTGAATGCAACCGGAAATCCGAAAAGGAGCAGCACAAACAGGACCCCGAACAGGATGAGCGGCATGGCTTCGATCATGCGTCGGTCCCCTGTCGTTCGGCATTGGTGTCTGTCGCCCGCAAGTCTGCGATCTCGAGCAGCGAACCGAAGGCCAGCGCCAGGCCCTGCAGGGACAGAAGGAAAAAGCCGACTGGTATGGCGGCTTTCAGGATGAACCGCGCGGGCAGTCCACCGGGATCGGGCGAACCTTCGCCGATGATAAACGCGTTGATTACGAACGTATGAGAACACCAGATGGCCACCAGGCAGAATGGCAGGAGAAAGACCAGACTTCCAATGAAGTCCACCCACGCCCTGGTTTTCGCGGAGAAACGATTGTAGAAGACATCCACACGTACGTGCTTTCCATGTTTCAGGGTATACGCAGCGCCTATGAGGAAAATGACGGCGAACAGATGCCATTGCAGTTCCTGCACCGCCACCAGGCTGCTCTTCAGCAGGTAGCGCGTGAAAACGTCGTAACAAACGACGGCTACGAGGACCGTGGTGAGCCAGGATACGGCAACGCCGATCCGTTCGTTCAGCCGATTCGCAAGGCCGACGTAGGCACGAAGGAGATTCAAGGAAGGGTTACTCCGGAAGCGGTTCGGAACGGGGAAGCGGACCTTCACGGCGAGGCCGCCAGAAAGCCGATTTTGTGGCGTAAATTAAGAACGGGCCCCGTCGTTTGCAAAGAAAAAAGCATTGCCATCAAGACGTCTTTTCGCTTCTTTTACACGTGGTGAAGGAGGAACGAAGCTGTCAGTTATCGGTCTTCAGCTGTCAGAAAACAAGCTTTCAGCCGTCAGCCACTAGCTGTCAGCTAAGCCCGGTCTACGATACGGCCTGGCGATATCAATCCACGGTTGCCAGGGCCAATATGCGGGCGCCCACAAGGGACGCCCCTACAAGACCAAACATCCACGAATCAAACTCATTGAGTTCCGCACCGACGTTGCATTTGTAGGGGCGTCCCTTGTGGGCGCCCTGCCACCGGCGATACCTCTACCGTTTCTTCCCTCTCACCGGCCTTTAAGGAGTACTCAGATATGCATAAGTCGGGTTTGATCGTCCTGCTGGTCGCGTTTCTCTTCGCGGCGGCGCCGGTGGACGCACAGGACAAAGTCAGAGTGAGTACGGCCTGGCCGGTGGACGGGGCGCGGCCGGGCGACCTCGTGGCGCTGGCCATCGTGGTGGATATCGATGATGAATTCCACATCAACCCGGATCCGGCGCAGGTGGTGGTCGTTGGCGACTTCGAACCCTATCCCACAGACGTCCGCATTCTCGAGGTGGCGAGCGGACTCACCCTTGAAGCCGTTCGCTTCCCGAAGCCTCATCCAATTAAGGCAGACTATGCCGACGGCGAACTTATGGTGTTCGAGGGCCGAACCGTGTTCTATCTGCCCGTTAAGGTGGGGGGAGAGGTACAACCGGGTCTTCAAGGGATTAAACTCGAGGTGGAGTACCAGGCCTGTGACGCGTACACGTGTTTCATACCCAAGACGGTCGAACTGGAAGCGTCGCTGCCGATTGTGGACGCCGGCCAATCCGTGAACAGCTTGAATTCAGCGTTGTTCGAAGGGTTCAGTGCGACCGGCGCCGATACGGGGGCGGGCGGCGTGCGCTTCGATCTGTTCGGCTGGACGTTTTCGATCGATACGTCATCCGGCGGCGGGCTGATTCTGCTCCTGTTCGTGGCGGCCTTCGGCGGCGGGCTGCTTAACCTCACGCCTTGCGTGCTACCGGTCATTCCCATCAAGATCATCGGGCTGGCGCAGGCGTCGGAGAATCAAACGCGGCGGCTTGTACTTGGGGGATCGATGTCGCTGGGCGTCGTCGCCTTCTGGCTGGCGCTGGGTATAATGATTGCCGGCATCAGTGGATTTACGGCCACCAATCAGCTGTTTCAGTATCCGGTGTTTACGATCCTCGTCGGCATAATCATCGCCGCCATGGCCGTAGGCATGTGCGGGCTGTTCTACATCCGGCTTCCGCAGGCGGTCTACCGGTTCAATCCGGGGCAGGACAGCCTCGGGGGGTCGTTCGGGTTCGGGATTATGACGGCCGTGCTTTCCACGCCCTGCACGGCGCCCTTCATGGGTGCGGCCGCGGCGTGGGCGGCCACCCAATATCCCGCAACAACGCTGCTGACGTTCGCCTCGATCGGCGCCGGGATGGCCGCGCCGTACATGGCGCTGTCGATCTTTCCGGCGCTGGTGGAGCGGATGCCCCGCACGGGCCCGGCCAGCGAGTTGATCAAGCAGGTGATGGGGCTGCTGATGCTGGCGGCGGCGGCCTATTTCGTTGGCGTTGGGCTCAGCGCGCTGGTTGTCACACCTCCCGATCCGCCGGGCAGGGAATACTGGTGGGCCGTGATGGCATTCGGTGCCGCCGCAGGTTTCTGGCTGGTCTACGGAACGCTTCGGATTACCACCCGTACCGGTCGGCGTGTGGTCTTTGGCCTTCTCGGCGCCGCGCTTTTCATTTCCTCCGCGGCAGGCGCCGTCCGGTTTACGGATAAGGGACCGATCGATTGGATCTACTATACGCCCGTGCGGTTCCAGGAGGCGCTGGAGGAGGGCCAGGTTGTGGTAATGGACTTCACCGCGGAGTGGTGCCTGAACTGTAAAGTACTGGAGCACAACGTACTGCAAAGTCAGGACGTGGTGAAATCGCTGGCGGCGCCCGACGTGGCCGCGGTCAAGGTGGATATCACGGGCAACAACCCGGTCGGCAAGGCGAAGCTGAGAGATACCGGCCGGTTGACCATCCCGCTTCTGGTCATCTATGCGCCGGATGGACGGGAGGTTTTCAAGAGCGATTTTTACACGGTTGAACAGGTGCTGTCGGCGATCAGACAGGCCCGGGGTATGCATGCGAGCGGGCGTGCCGCAGTGTTGGGCGTGCCGTCGTACAAGGAGGTCGAATGACCACGCAGAGTAATCATCTTCTTTCGGATGCGCAGATCCAGCGCTTTATCCTGGATGGCTACATTACCGTACAAACGGATGCAATCCCAGAGACGCACGGGAGGATCTACGACGAGATCGAAACCGTTTTTGATAGCGAAGGTAACGTCGGCAACAATATTCTCCCGCGCGTGCCCAGGATTCAGCAGGTGTTCGACCAGCCCGTCGTGCGTGGCGCCCTGACGAGTCTTCTCGGCCCCGACTACATCATGAATCCGCATCGGCACTGCCATCTGAACCCACCGGGCAGCAGCGGACAGAGCTGGCACAAGGACTGTTATGTCTTCGACCACAATATCCGTCATCCGCGTTTTCAGTGGGTGCTGGCTTTCTATTATCCGCAGGACACCACAATAGACATGGGCCCGTCAGGGGTAATTCCGCGCATGCAGAACTACAAGACCATTTCAGATCCCAATCCGGAAGAAACCCGGGAGCCGGGATATGCCATCTGCGGCGATGCCGGGATCGTGACCCTGATGCATTTCGACTCGTGGCACCGGGCGAACCCGAACGTGAGCGACAACAAGAGATATATGCTGAAGTTTCAGTTTACGCGATTGCGGGAACCGGAGGGACCCACGTGGAATCACCGGGATGAGGTCTGGACGCCCCCTGAAGACGATGCCAATCCGGCTGTTTCAGCGGATGTCTGGAAGTGGATGCGTGGAGAGACCGTCAACGGACGTTCGGAAGCGACCGGGGACGTGAAGGAAGAGGGCCTGTTCGACGAGGACGAGTGCGTGCGTATCAATACGGCGTATGCGCTGGCCAACGACAGAACGTCGATTCCGCTGCTCGTGGATGCGATGCGCAGGGAAACGCTGGCTTCCATCGAGGATACGACCGCAAAGACGGCGGACAACGCGCACGGGACCAATCCAACGCCGGGAGCGGCCGCGCGCGCATTGTCAACCATGGGCGCGGCGGCTATCCACCCGCTGCTGGAGGCGTTGGAAGACGATCACTGGTGGGTTCGGGCCATGGCGGCGGACGTGCTCGCCCGGATGGGCCCCGCAGCGCGCGCCGCGGTGTTCATCCTTGTCGAGAAGGTTGGCGACGAACACTGGTGGGTCCGTCGAAACGCGTTGGAAGCGTTGCGCTCGATCGGGGCGGATTCCGGGGAGGTGATGCCGGCGGTATTCAGGGCGGTAAAGGACCCGGACTACCGCGTTCGGCGGAATGCGGCGCTGTTGCTTTGCAACGTCGGCGAGAAGGGAGACCCGGCGGTGGATGACCTCGTTGACGTTCTCGGGGACGAAAATCGCTACAACAGGTTCTATGCGGGGCTGGCGCTCAGGCGCATTGGCACGCGCAGGGCCCGGAAGGCGCTGATCGACGAGTTGTTTACCGCGCGGTGGTGCGCGGTGACGACGGCCGACGACCTGTATTGAAAGTTATTCAGATAATTCCGTGCAGGGGGCCGTTGCGCTCGCCCAGACGATCGACTTTCCGCGTAATTCGGGGGTCTTCAACCAATGGCGGCGCGTGGTGGGGCTTCAGCCGGGCGTCAATGATCAAAGGCCCGTGACAGCCCCAGTGTTTGTTTTCGATGAAACTATCGACACCGTAAATATCGTGCGAGGGATTGGACCGGGTAAACGTAACCCACAGGAAATTGTTCAGCGTGCGCGTGGTGAAGTCAGCGTCGTCCACGAGCAGGATCAACGGAAAGCCCTGAACCTGCTCCACGGATTCCAGGGTGGCTGCGAGTTGCTCCGCCGTTTCTCCATCCGCGGGAGAGTTGAAGGGGGGCGCTTCGACCGCGAGGATGCCCGGAAGCGCAACCTTCGGATTCTTCAGATCGCCGGGCAGACTCAGACTGCCTGGAATTTCGACGGGCAGATCCCGCTTTTTTTCGCCGGCCGCGGCGATCACAACCTTGGATCCTTCATTCAGCCCGGTACCGGAATAGTCGAGGGTGTCGATGGTTGTGCGGGTCTGAAAGTGGAGGTCGCGGGTCCAGTCCACCCGTTCGAGAAGATGGCGGAGAAATTCGGCAATGTCGTGAATTTCCAGTTCCGGATTGTCTTCGCCCGCGACGATCAATAAATACTTGGCAAGCGAGCACGCGCCGAATCCCAGCAGCGCGTTGGCGATGGTGAGGATCTCCTGGGGTTGCCGTTCTCGATAGGGCACGTAGCGCTCGCTCCCGACGGCCAGGAGCAGGGGGTGAACGCCGGCGGCGTCGACGGCGTTGATGGCCTTCAGGCCGGGAAGCTCGACAGGGACCATGGGACCTGTCAATTCGTGAATGAGTTCTCCGAAGGCAGTGTCTTCCTGGGGAGGCCGGCCGACGACGGTGAAGGGCCAGACGGCGTCCTTGCGGTGATAGACGGTTTCCACGCGCAGCACGGGAAACTCGTGCGCCAGGCTGTAATATCCCAGGTGATCGCCGAATGGGCCTTCCGGCAGGGTTTCGCCCGGGACAACCTCCCCCGTGATACAGAAATCGGCTTCGGCGGATATCGTGAAGCCGTTTTTTAGTGTATAACGGAAGCGGCGCCCGGCCAGCCCGCCCGCGAAAGCGACTTCGGGCAGGCCTTCGGGAAGGGGCATGACTGCGGCGAACGTGTGCGCGGGCGGCCCGCCCACGAAAACGCTCACCCGTAGCGGCTCGCCGCTTTCGATGGCGTTTGTATGGTGGATGCCGATGTCCCGCCGGATCTGGTAATGCAGCCCGATCTCCCGGTCGGGTTCGTATCGGTTGCCCGACATTTGAATGCGGTACATCCCGAGGTTGGAACTGAGGATACCGGGATTCAATGGATCTTCGGTGTAGACCTGCGGGAGCAGGATGAACGCGCCGCCGTCGTCCGGCCAGCACTTTATCTGCGGGAGACCGGCGATCGTGGTCGTATGTTTGAGGACGGGCCCGGACGGGACCCTTCGCGGCGGGATGTTCAGCGCGATGCTTGCGATGCCCGCGGCTTTCCAGGGCGCTTTCAGATAAGCCGGCGGGTCGGCTTTGATTTCAATCAGACGCCTGACCCACTTCAGCGTGGAGCGGAAGATGAAGCGGGACCGTTCCAGGGTACCGAACAGGTTCGACACGGCCGGAAAAGTGCTTCCCCTGACGTTCTCGTAAAAGATCGCCGGCCCGCGGGCCTGGTAGACGCGGCGGTGGATTTCGGCCATTTCAAGGTCCGGATCGACTTCTTCACTGATACGGACGAGGTGGCCGGTTTTCTCCAGGTCGCGTACGCAGTGTAGCATGCTCCTGTAACGCATCTCTTCCCCGAATGAATACTTTTGCAGTTGAAGGCATGTTAGCGTTGTTTTTAGGTAAACAATCCGGAAGACACTGTCAACACAAAGGTGAGGGATTACCGGTGGACATCTCGAAGAGGAATGTCTGTTCGGCGGCTGAGTACGGATTTGAAACGAGCAATCGATATCGCATCCCGACGCGTGACGGAATCACCCTGGGCGCCACGATAACCCGACCGTTGGCCGAAGGCGCGTTTCCGGCCCTGGTGTGGTACGACCCGTACCGGGGGGGATCGGACGGAACAACATCGCCCATGGCACGGTATTTCGCCGAGCGGGGATATGCATTTGTCTACTTGAACGCACGCGGGACGGGAAACTCGGAAGGCGTGAGCAAAGACGAATATATGGTGGAGGAAACTCGGGACGGATACGACGCAATCGCATGGCTGGCGGGCCAGCCGTGGTGCAACGGCCGCGTGGGGATGCTGGGTACGTCCTACAGCGGTTTTACGACCCTGCAGGTTGCGGCCACGGCGCCGCCTGCGCTGAAAGCGATCGCGCCGGCATATTTTACGGACCGAAGGTATACGGATGACTGTCACTACAAGGGAGGATGTCTTCGCGGCTTTTACGATATGTTGACCTACGGCCTGAATATGGTAGCCCGCAACGGGCTGCCCCCGTTCCGGGAAGCCGTGGGCGAACGATGGAGCGGACTCTGGCAGCAGCGGCTCGAAGAGAACGAGCCCTATCTGCTGAAGTGGATTTCCCATCAGGTGGAGGATGATTATTGGGCGGTGGGATCGATTTCCGGGCATTACGATCGAATTTCCGCAGCGGCCCTGTTGATTGGCGGCTGGCACGACGGGTACCCCACGCCGCCGCTGCGCGTGTACCGGGAGCTTCGGTCGCCCAGGCGCTTGCTCATGGGTCCATGGTCGCATTCGTACGGGGACCAGTCGCACTGCGGACCCCGAATCGACATCTTCTACGAGTTGCTGCGCTGGTGGGACCGCTGGCTTAAGGAGATTGATAACGGCGTTACGGAAGAACCCCCGGTGCAGATATACCAGCGGGAATATGAAGAACCGGTGACGGATCGCACCATGATAGCCGGCGGATGGCGGATGGCGGAAGACCTTCCGCGGCAGGCGCAGGAGACGTTCTACCTTCACGGCGAAAGCCTGACAGACGGCCCGGCGGCGGAAGTGGGAAAGATGTCAGTAGCATATCTCCCGGCAGCCTGCCGGCACGGCGGGTTGTGGGACGGCGGGACGCCTTTCACGCTGCCGGGAGACCAGCGGGAGGATTCGGCGCGGGCGATCAATTTTGTTTCACCGGCCCTTGAGGAGCCGACTTCGATCCTTGGAACGCCAACATTCAGCCTGTATGTCGGTTCCGACGTCGAGGTGATACCCGTAGCCGTACGGCTGTTGGAGATTGCGCCGGATGGGACGAGCGTGCTCGTGAGCAAGGGTATATTGAATGCGACCCGGCGTGAGGGAATGGACCGGGCCGTCCCCATGGTTCCGGGCGAGGTCTCTCTGGCCGCGTTTCATATGGAAGCAACTGCGTGGCGATTCCGGAAGGGTCACCGGATCGGGATCAGCGTCAACGGATCGGATTTCCCAAATGTATGGCCCACGCCTCGGTCGGGCCGGATCACGGTTCACTGGGGACCGGAATTCCCGTCGAAGATCGGATTGCCGGTGTGGAATGGGGGCGCAGATCCTGAGTTCGCCTATTCGCCTTCTCCACATCCCGCAAGGGCGACCGGGTCCGGCAACGCGCCATGGCAGGTGGCGCACGACGTGCTGGAAGACCGATACCGCCTGGTTCTGTTTGGCGGGGAAGGCGAGATGGGGGTGTCGAACCGAACGCCGGAGGAGGCCTGGACCCGTTCGAAAAAGCTGGCAACGGTCGCGTGGCCGGGGTGCGAGGTGCGTTCCGAAGCGACCGGATCGCTGACCAGCAACGCGGATTGTTTTGTGATGAACCTGGGACTGAACGTATATTTAAACGGAGACCTGTACTTCCAGAAGCGGTGGAGCCGGACGGTCAGGAGACTGTTGTTGTAGAGAATCACACCTGTCCAAGAACAAAAAAAATGAATTACGAATAACGCGAATTGGCGCGAAAAAGGCTCAAAGGCGCGAGAATACGAAACTACGAAAAACCACGAAAAAGGCTGAAATCATCAGACTATTAAAGGCGGGAAATTCCACGAAAAAGACGGTGGTGATAATGGTACGCAATCGGGAGCCAATCGCAACCTGGTTTTCGATATTCGGGCCAGACCCGCACAGAATCGCCATTTGAAGCCACTTTTCGAACCTCATCTCTGAGAATCCCGCGGTTTCTGGACAGCAGCGGTAGGGAATCAAAGCTGGAATCCCGGAGTGGCTGGCGGCAACGAGATTCAGCGCAAACGGAGACACGTATGCGGGCGGTTTTCTACTGGGGCAGAGCGGGGCTCGGATTCGAAAAAAACAATCCTTACGGCCCCTTGCTCGCCCGGGCGATGGGCGGGGTAGGGGTGGAGCTGGAAGCCGGGTACGATGAGGATCTGAGCGAATCGTGGTTGATGGAAAACCGGGGCCGGGTGGACATTTTGCACCTGAACTGGCCCTCCTATATGTATAACGCGGACGATGCCGGTGAGAGCGTCAGGAAGTGCGCAGCGCTTGTCGGCCATCTGGCCCGCGCGCGGTCTCTTGGATACCGGGTTGTATGGACCGTCCACAACCTGTATCCTCACGAACGTCCGCATCCGGGACTGGACCGCCTTGCGCGCCTCGCGATCACGCAGCTTGCGACAGCCCTGATCGTACATTGCGAGTACGGACGCGCGCAGGTGTTGGATCACTTTCACCGGAAACGCGGCATCTTTACGATTCCCCACGGTCATTTCATAGACGCGTACGAAAACAGGATCTCGCGCGTCGAGGCCAGGAAAGCGTTGGGGATCGCCCCCGACGGGTTCGTGTATCTGTTTTTCGGAAACGTGAAACGCTATAAGGGCGTCGAGCACCTGCTCGAGGTTTTCTCACGGCTGCCGGGCGAGCATCTCAGGCTGCTCCTCGCCGCCAAGGTGAACAGCGAATACAGCGCGGAGGTCGTCGCCCGGGCACAGGCCGGCGATCCAAGAATTCTTATGCAAACGGCCGAGTTTTTCCCTGACGAGGAGCTCCAGCTCTTTTTCAACGCGGCAGACGTGATGGTGCTTCCCTTCGTGGATATGCTGACTTCCGGATCGGCGATCACGGCGATGTCTTTCGCGCGGCCGGTCATCGCTCCCGGCATCGGCTGTCTCCCGGAACTGTTGGACGAAAGCTCCGGAATTATATACGACGCAAAAGACAGGAATGGGCTGGAGCGGGCCATGGCGGAAATCCAACAGCGCGACATGCCGGCCTGCTCGGAGAGCGCGTTTCAGCGAGCGAAGGCGTTGTCCTGGGGGCCGATTGCGGAAAAGACGCTTGAGGCGTATCAATATGGGCCTGAGAGGCCGGAGCAGGATGATTGACACGTGCTTGATCGGGTAACGCGAACTGGCAGTTCGCCGCGCGAATGCGTGATCCGGTAGAGCGAACTGGCAGTTCGCGGCACAATCGCCGGACGAAAGATGGGACGGAGGATACACGCCACCGCCAGTGGGCGCGGCGCTGTGCAAGAGACTGGATCCGCAGAGAGATGAGGCTGCTCGATCTGGTAACGCGAACTGGCAGTTCGCGGCGCAATCGCCGGACCGAGAGACGCGACTTTTCAATATTGAGAAGGATCGGCAATGGCCGAAATGACGTTCGTGATGCTGGGCAGCGGCGCCGTCCGGGACAACCCGGTTCGCGGCGGCCCGGCCCAGATGCTCCGGATGGGAGACGAGGTGTTGATGTTCGACTGCGGGCGCAGCGCCGGCACGAACCTGGCGCGCGCGGGTGTGGGTTGCGAGGAGGTCGACCGGCTGTTTCTCACGCATCTGCACTTCGATCATATCGTGGATGTGCCCTATCTGGTTTTCGTGGGATGGGTGAAGGTGCGGAATCGTCGTCTGAAAATCTATGGGCCCGAGGGCACACGGGATTTCGTGGAGCGTATCATCAGGCCGCCCTTTGAACAGGACATCAGCAGCCGTTTGAGCCACGGAAAGGACATTCAGCCACTCGATCCCGAGGTGATCGAAGTGGAAGGAAATCATGGTGTTCTGGAGCGGGAGGACTACCGGATTTCCGCCGTGTTTACCGACCACGGAAATATTCCGACCCTGGCCTACCGTGTGGACGCGGGCGATCGCCGGGTCGTCATCACGGGAGACGGTACCCCCGATGATGACTTTCCGGCGTTCTGTAAAGGCGCGGACCTGCTCGCCATCGAGTGTTCCGGAACGCCGGAATTCCTGGAAACGCAACCGTGGGGCGCGTGGCATATTACGCCTGCGGACATTGCGGATATCGCACGGAAGGCGGAAGTGAAACGCGTTATGATCAAACACCTGGTGATTGAAGACATTACGGGAGACCGGTCCTCTCCCTATCAGATGGCGGAACAGATCAGGGGCGGATACGACGGCGAGGTGCTCGTGGCCGAAGACGGGCTGGTTGTAGAGATCTGAATGACGCCGCTGGTCTGACAGCCGGTTGAAAAAGCCCATCCGGGTGACGGCCGGCCCTTGCGGTCGAAATACTGCGTTGCTCGGCCTCGCCTGCAGAGCGACTTTTCCAACGGACTGCTAAGAAGCCGTTTTAAAATTCCCAGCGGTCTTCGCGCGGCTGCAAAAGCGCCGGTCAGCGTTGGTCAAACCCACCCGTATAGACAAATATGGGCGGGTTTTCCAGCCTTGACCGCCACTTTTTCGCTCGCGCTCGGGAATTCACCGGTAATTTTAAAACGGCTTCCTAAGAGAACGGCAGATACTGGATATCGTATACAACCCGGGGAGGATGGAATGACCATTGTCGACGGCCACGTCCACGTCGGTCTGACCAAGTACGTCGCTGTTGAAGTGCTTCTGGCGCAGATGGAATCGGCCGGAATCGACAAGGCCCTGCTGGTACAGTACGGCGGATGTCACGATAACGCCTATTTGAAAGACTGTATGGACCGCTATCCGGGCCGGTTCGCGTCTCTGGGCGCGGTGGACTACGACGCCGCGGACGCGGGCGACCGGATCCGGCGCGAAGTGGCCGAATTCAGTCTGGCGGGACTGCGGATTCCGGCCTCTGTCGATAACGAGACGGTCTGGGACACTGTTGGCGAACTGGGTATCATGGCCAGCCTGAGCGGGGGCATTGCAGGCATGCTTCGCCCCATTATGGAAGAACGTATCCGGCGGCATCCGCGCGCGATGTTTCGCATCGAACATATGGGTTGGTTCCCCGACGTGGAGAAGACCCCGGATGAGCCGGACTATGAGCGCCTGATGGGATACGCGAAGTACGAAAACACCGTCTTCATGCTGTCCGGATTCTATGGATTCGGGAAGGGATTTCCCTACGAGGAGGCAACGCCCTTCATCGAACGGGCGCTGGAGCGGTTCGGCGCCGACCGGATGATGTGGGGGAGCGATTTCCCGCCCGTGAGTCTTCATGAAACCTGCGAGATGGCGGTAAAGATGCCCCTGCGCTGGACGTTCCTTTCCGATAGCGAACTTGAATGGATCATGGGCCGGACCGCGATGAGGCTCTTCAGTTTCTGAACGCCGCGACGCAGTAGCGGAGATCGAAAGGAGTACGGATGCGGTATAGCAGCCTCTTTACGCAGACGCTTCGTGAGGCGCCGGCCGATGCGGAGCTGGTAAGCCATCAGCTTGCGCTTCGGGCCGGGCTGATCCGGCCGTTGGCGGCGGGTATTTTCAGCGCGCTGCCGCTGGGACTCCGGGTCGCGCGGAAGATCGAGGCGATCTTCAGGGAGGAGATGGCGGCAATTGACTGCGTGGAACTGCTGATGCCAATCGTGCAGCCCGCTGAGCTCTGGCAGGAAAGCGGACGGTGGAACGAGGTGGGTCCGGAAATGCTCCGGATGCAGGATCGATCCGAGCGGAACATGTGCCTTGCAATGACCCACGAAGAGGCGGTAACGGACCTGGCGAGGCATCTGATCAGGAGCTATCGTCAGGTGCCGATGAGCGTGTTTCAGATTCAGACGAAATTCCGCGACGAGCCCCGGAGCCGGGGCGGTCTGATACGCGTGCGGGAATTCACGATGAAAGACGCGTACAGCTTCGACCTGGATGAAGCCGGCCTGGATTCGGTCTATCAGGATATGTACCGGGCTTATGAGAATATCTTCCGTCGCGCCGGCCTGGAGGACCAGGTGGTTTCGGTGGAGAGCGACACCGGAATGATGGGTGGGACCGGGGCGCACGAATTCATGTATCTGAATCCCGCGGGTGAGGATACGCTGCTGATCTGCGACGGATGCGGTTACCGTGCGAACCGGCAGATTGCCGTGTACGAAAGGGAGGAGGCGGTCGGTGAGACGCCGGAGGCGCTCACGGAAGTGGCGACGCCGGGATGCACGACCATCGAGGATCTGGCGCGCTTCCTGAACATTCCCGCGAGTCGAACGGCCAAAGCGGTGTTTATGACCGGTTTCATCCAGGGAGAGGAACGGTTTATCTTCGCGCTGGTGCGGGGAGACCATGAGCTGAGTGAGACGAAGCTGGCCAACGCGGCCGGAGCCGTGGATATGCGGCCGGCGACCGAAGAGGAGATCCGGGCGATCGGGGCCGAGCCCGGTTACGGATCTCCCATCGGCATCGCCGGGGATGCTGTGATTGTCGTGGATGACCTGGTGGCGGCATCCGGGAACCTGGTGTCCGGGGCGAACCGGGTGGACCATCACTGCTTGAACGTGAACGTGGGCCGGGACTTCGAAGCGGATCTGGTCGCCGACCTGGTGGCGGTGGAGGCGGGAATGCCATGTGCTTCATGCCGTGCTCCGCTGCGGTCGGCGCGCGGGGTGGAGGTGGGGAATATCTTCAAGTTGGGCACGAGGTACAGCGAGAAACTGGGCGCGAATTTCCTGGATGAAAACGGCAAAGCCCGTCCGCTGGTGATGGGCTCCTACGGGATCGGCGTCGGGCGCCTGCTGGCCTGCGTAATCGAGGAACACCACGACGATCAGGGCATCGTCTGGCCGATTTCGGTCGCGCCGTTCCACGTGCATATCGTGGTGCTTTCCGGAAATCGGCCGCGGGGAGAGCTGGAGGCGGCAAAGCGGATCTGCCGGGACCTGGAAGCCGAGGGGATCGAAGTGCTGCTGGATGACCGCGACGAGCGGGCGGGCGTAAAGTTCAACGATGCGGACCTGATTGGCATCCCCGTCCGGATTACCGTGGGTTCCAGGGGGCTGGCGAAGGGGCAGGTGGAAGTGAAAATGAGAAACGAGCGGGATAGGAAAGACGTCGCAATCGAAGCGTTGGCAGGGTACGTGAAAGAAATCTTCCAACGAGGCCAGGCATGAATGCTGCATATATCAAGTTCAATAGTCGCAAACATCAGGTCAAGGGCTATTACGAACTGGCGACCCATGCCACGGTGACAAGCTTACCGGATGGTGTGTACATCGTGCCCGTTGAGGCATTGTCGATTTTGGATGAACAGGATATTTCGTATCGACAAGCCTCGGAAGACGAGGTGGAGAAGTCTCATGCGTAGCCTATCCCCCGGTGGGATAACAACCCACGATAACCTAGAACGGCCCGTTGTAGATCTGTATGAGTAAGAATCGTTAACCAATCACATTCGAAATCGAACGTGACTATTGACGAAGGCCCTCACGTGAGTATATTAAGACAGGTCTGGCGCGATCAAGTAGCCCCTGAAGTATCGCCCACAGGAGGTACATTTGGCGGCAAGGAATAATATCCATGTCACAGAAAATGGTGGCAAATGGGAAGTAAAGTTAGCGGGCATGGATAAACCTCTCGGTGTTCACCCAACACAAGCCTATGCGATTTCGCACGGAAAAGAACTGGCGAGCGGCTTAGGCACGGCGCTGCACATTTATCGCACAAATGGCCAATTAGCTAAACGTATAGATTACGAGAATGTGCCCTCTTCTCCCTATGGTTAGTTTAAAGGTCCGACAGGATGTCCGACGGAAACCCTGGAGACGCGATCTCCAGGGTTTTTTTATTCATCGAAAGACCTGAAGCGAACGGCCCGTTCCGTGTTGAGGGATTCGGCAATGGCTTCGAAGTATGCGGCAACGTTGAAGGCGTCCAGGCCACTTACCGAGGGCGTGGCGCCGGTCTGCGCGCAGTGCGCGAATTCGGCAAGTTCTTCGTACTGTTCGTCGATCCTGTCGAAGGCTTTCCTGTGGTGACTTTCCGGACTGATCAGGGTGACGGCGTTTTCGTCGTGGCTGTCCCACGTTACCCTGGCATCGCTGCCAGCGAAGGTGATTTCGTATCCCAGATGGGAGACGTACGACGCACCGATATAGGAAAGTCGCCCGTCGGCGTACCGTCCGATAACGGCGCCCAGGTCCGGAGACTCTCCGGCGCCGTCTCGCTTGGACATGAAGGCGGCGATGCTTTCAGGGGCGCCCATGATGTCCAGGATCAGGTCGATGAAGACAACAGCCATCTGCGCGAAGGGCAGAAGGGGCGCGTTCCTGATATGGTACCGCCAGTTGTCCGGCGTGAGACCGTACGCCGTGGCGCCACCGACCGATGCTTCGACGGAGTGCAGGGTGCCGATGTCTCCGGCGTCAAGACGCTGCTTGAGGTGGGAAATGGCCGAGTTCTTGCGGAGGTTGTGGCCGGCCATGTAGGTCAGGCCGCGCTCGTTGGCGAGACGCATCATTTCCGCGGCCTGAGCGCGGCTGGTCGTCACGGGCACGTTGACGAAGACGTGTTTTCCGTGGGCCGCGCAAATCCTGAAGTCGTCGTAATGGCGCGGGTTGGGCGTGGTGATGACAACGCCTTCCACGTCGGGGTCGCCGGCAAGATCTTCAATGGTGGAGGCCCGTTTTGCGCCGAACTCCCGGGCCACCTCCTCAGCCCGTTCGGGCACAATGTCATAGACGGAAACCAGGACCAGGTCCGGATTCTTCCAGGCGGCCCGCTGGTGATTTATGGCGTAATTGCCCAGACCGACGAATCCGAGGTTCATGATCGGACCTTCAGAAGGGAGCGCGTCACGCCGTCCGTTCGATGGTGACGGCGACCTGGAGTCGTGAGGAATCGTGAGCGACGGGCGCGATCATGTTCCCCGTGACGCCGTACCCCGCGTGCAGATAGCGCGCCCTGTGCAGATCCCAGGGGCCGCTGTTGCCGGATATCGAAATGCGGTAGGCTGCGCCCTTCCAACCCAGGAACAGCGTACCGTTGTCGATACTGTAGGTCAGTTCCTCTTTTCCGTCCCACAGGAGGATTGGAATGGAGAAAACGGCCTGGTCGTCGTCTTTAAGTTCTGTGACCCGGTACGTCAGCCGTATGTTCTCGTTCCCGAGTTCGAGTTTGAGGTTCAGCGGGAGCGGACCGGTAAGTCTGAATTCGTCCGGGGCAATCGCCTCCGCGTGGCCTTCCATGATGCGGTTGGCGCCGCCGGCCTCGTTGACAAGCATGCCGAAGTACGGCTCCAGTAACGGATCGGCCTTGTCCGGCTCGTCGATCCGTTCGTGGAATGCATGTTTGACACCGTCCCGTTTGGCGTCGGCAATGGGTTCAATCATGGGGAAATTTCCCAGTTTGACCGAAAGCGGCTGGAGCGGCAGGTGATACCCCCAGTCGTGGTCGCAAAGGGCCAGAGCCAGGCGCGACTTTTCGCCGTGCAGAATCGCATAACCCGCCTCCGTATCGACCACGTCTTCCACCGTGGCGGCGTCGACCGATTCGAACCCCGTCCATTCCTCGTCGATCAGGAGCGCGAGCAGCGCCCAGGCAACGAGACCCGCGCCCAGGTCGGTGTTCAGACGATTGTAGGTCCATTCCAGGCCGGCGAGGGCAAACGGAGACAGATGGTTGGGCGTATGGGAGAACACGCCCCTGTCGGGATTGAAGGACTGGCAGAAGTCGAGAAGCGCGAGGACGCTTTCCCTGGCCGCTTCACCCTCACCTATAAACGAGAGAAGCGCGACCATGGGGTAGACGTACATCTGATAGATGCTCCGGCTGGCAAGAAACGGGAGATGGAATTGTCCGTTGGCCTTTTTGAACCACGCGCATAGGGTCTCGAGGAGCCGCCGGATTTGACGCCGGTCGTCATTGGAAGCCCTGCAACCATCTGGTTGTTCATTGACAAGGGCGGCGGCCAGGAAGGTGCCCGTAAGGTAGACGTGCGCAACGGAGTGCCCGTTCACGTCGTCGTCACGGAGAAAACCCCCCGATGTCAACCTCCTGTTGAACGCGGCGATGAATTCTCCGGATCGCTTCCTGGCTTTTTCCTCACGCCCGCTGTCCAGGAACAGGTCGCAAAGCAGAGACGCGGCGGAGACATGGCAATCGGACAATCCGGCGTCGTCGGAATACGATGCGGTAAAATCGGCTTCCCATCGTTCCAGGACATCCCTGTCCACGACGTCGGAGAGTATGGGAAAAACCATCGCGCCGTACCCCATCACGTATTCCCTGAAACCGGGCGAATTCCTGGCGCCTTCCATGATCTCGGCCGTGCGTTTCATCCACCTGTCCGTCCATTCGAGGTAGACGTCCTTGCCGGAGAGTCGGTAGAGGGACGCGCCGATGACGGCCCAGCAGGCCGGCGCGAAGTTCTCCGGCCGGTTGCTTTCGTAGGCGTCGTTGAGAACGCCGTTCTCATCCGTCCACCGGACACCCAGTTCGAACCCCTTCTCAAGGCACGCGGTGATTTCATTCAGCATTGATGGTATCCTCCCGTCGACGCTGCCCGGTGGGTGGGCGGCGTGAAACATTCAAGCGCGGATCTCCACAATTCCGCGATCGCGTCTCACCCCGCAAGCCCGTGGTACCCACGGTCAACGTCGGGCAAATCGGTGACTTTGCCGAGCGCCTCGGCCATGGCGCGCACGTGGAACGGCAGGGCGCCGCAGCAGGATCCGATGAGGCCGATGCCCATATGTGCGGCTTCGGCGGTATACTCCGCCATCGAAAAGCGCGTGACGACGCGGGGCTCGACCTGGGTCCAGAGGTTGGCGACGCTCAACGGGCGATTGAAATTCTCTCCGGGTTCGAGTTCGTATCCGGTGGGCTGCGCGCACAGAGGCGCCGAAACGGCTTCCCTGACTTCGTGCATCAGCGGGCGCATGGTGGACCACGGACGCATGCAGTTGATGCCGACCACGTCGGCGCCGGCGTCCACCAGGCGTTTGGCGGCTTCGCCCGGACGGTAACCCTCCCGCGTAAATTCCGCGTCGCGATAGGTCATCGTAACGACGGCGGGAATCCCGGCCTGTTTGACGAAGGGTATGGCCAGACTGATTTCATCTACGGAGTAGAAGGTTTCGATAATGAAGAGGTCGACACCGGCAGAGGTCTGTTGGGTGACGCGGCGTTCGAAGAATTCACTCGCATTGGTCCTGTCTTCTTCGGTCATGGGGTCCCATTTGGAGCGGCCCGAATAGACGTACGGGCTGAGCGTGCCCGCTACGAACCGGTCCGGTCCGGCGGCTTCGCGAGCCAGTTCCACGGCCTTACGGTGGAGTTCCTCTTCCCGTTCCATGGGTCGAACGCCCCAGACCATGGCCTGAAGGACTTCGGCGCCCGCGCGCGCGAACTCTTTGTGGAGTTCGAGGACGCCTTCGGGATAGTCGAGTACGCCCATCGGAATTTTTGAGGCGTAGCTGCCAAGGCAACGGCGTTCGAATTCGAGATAATAACCGCCATCGCAAAGGAGGGGTCCTTCGGCGACACGGTCGAGAAAGTTGGACGGCATTGATGTCTCCTGAATTGACGTTGGATTGCGGTTCCGGCCAGCTCAATATAACGCGCCGAGACCTATAGCTCTAACCTTTTGAACGTGTCTCCTGAACGTACGGCGTAGGCGTTGCCGGTTTTTTTCATGCGAAGCTCGGCTTCGTCGCAGACCAGGGAAGTTCCCGATGCCAGACAGAGAGACTGCGGCGTCCCGTCCTTCACTGTGACGACGGCCGCGCGACCATTCAGGACAATGTCGTCGAAACGCGCCTCGTTTTGCGCGACGTGATGCAGCAGGAGAAAACCCTCGTCTCCGGTGGAAATCCGTAGTGCCAGGGTATCGCCGGACAGGACGTGACATTCGATATCCATCGCGGGTGGGTGGCGCCGGAACGGCGCGTGAACCGCTGCGAATACGGCGTCCGGACCTGGACGGGAAACCTGGAGGTGGCCGCGGTACGGGAGAACCGCGCCGGGCTTCAGGGTGCCGCCCTCCGCATGCAGGTCCTCGATCACGTCCTCTTCGGGAGGACATTCGGAGACTGTAACCTCGGTGTCGGAGATTCTCGGGATGATCGTCCGCAATCCGCCGCGATCCATCGTCCACGTGGCGGTGACGTCGCCGATCGCGCGGGCCGATCGGCCGGACCGCAGGGGTTCGGGGACGTCTATGGGCGAAAGGTCGCCCAAACCCGAAACCTCCAGGTCTCCGGATCGGGCGTGCAACATCCACGTGTACGAACTGCTGTCTCCGGAAACGCGGAAGATATCTGCGATGAGGGGTTGGCCCGCGCTTTGAGGCAGCAGCGCGATAAGGCGCGAGTTGGCCGGAGGGAGGCCCGCCTCGGCCAGCTTCGGACCCGGGGTCACGCACCAGAGGAGCGGTTTACCTCCCTCGCCCTGTTCCGCGCATTCCAGGACGGTATTGTGCGATAGCGGACCCCGTTCCCACAGACGCGCCCACTCCGGATTCCAGTTGTATCCCATTTCCGTCACCATTTCCTGCCCGCACGACCAGAGGACGAAATTGAGATAGTCTTTCTGCTTGTGGGCGGCGGGAATATAGGGGCCGTAGTCGATAAAGGCCATGGTCCGCGACGGCTTGTCTTCTCCGTGACGCAGAATCATGAGCCCGATATCGGGCAGGTTGGCGCTCGCGACGGCATAGGGTTCTCCGCCGCTGTCGACCGCGGCAGCCGGATCTCTGTAGAAGAGCGAATACTCGGTTCCTCCGTTCAGGTCGGCGCCCCATACGGTCTTGAGATGTCGTAGCGCCTTCCGGTTGTTGTAGACGATATAGGCGATTTCCGAACAGAAGGGGCGCAATGGACTTCCAACGTGCGAATCGTTGATCGCCGGGTTGGTGTCGTTCGGAAAGGCGGCGTCCAGAAACCAGGTATAACACTTCTCCAGAAGGGCGCATCGGGGATTGGCGTACACGTCGGTGTCCAGGTTGCCGCGGATGATTTCCGGAATGCCGATGGTCGTCTGAAGCAGCCCCAGGGTGTAGTCGGCCGTGCATTCGTAAAACGCGCCATCCTGGAAGAACACGCCGGCCTCGGGCTTGAGCATGTCCTCATAGAGCGTGACGACGGATCGCAGGATTTCCACGTCGCCCGTCAACGCGGCGGAAGCCGCGATGCACCACCACGCGCCGCCGTGATCCTGTATCGAGTAGTGCGAGAGGTACGGTGAGAGATCGTCGGTATATTTGTATCCCTCAAGCGTCGAGGTTCCCGGGTTGTTGAAGGACTCGACGAAATAGTCCCGTACGTATTCGACAAAGGCATCGATGGACCGGCGCTGTTCGTCTTTAAATACGTCTGAGCCGCGGATGAGGTCGTACGCAATCAGCACGGTTCGGGCGCACCACGCATCCCTCTGCTTCCAGCCGTCGATTTTTCCGTAATACGGATCGTTCTGATCGTGCCAGACGTTCTTGTTGACCTGGTTCAGCCGGTAGCTCTCGAAGACTTCCGCGAATCGTTCGACCAGAACGGCCGCTTTTTCGGCGTATCGCACGTCGCCTTCGATACCGTACGCGATGCCGGCGCTCTCCAGGCCGCCGAGGATGTACTTCAGGCGATACGTGCGGACCACCGCCTGGATATTCCAGGTTTCGGAAGTGTCCTGCGGGTCCCAGTCCCACGTCGTTTTGCAGTCCGTGCATTGGAGCGTGTCGCCGTGGTTGGTCAGGATGTACGCATACCAGGGTCCGCAGCCGCAGTCGGGACAGACGACGGTGACGAGCGGCGTCTGGTCGCTGATGAAAGACCGCATCCGGTCCCGGTCCATGGTCAGATAGTAATCGGCCTGGGATTTGATTTGCCCGTAGAGTTCCTTCGCCCACGCGTGCCGGTTGATATTCTCCCTGGCGCGCACGAGGTCGTCGGGCTTGTACATCGTGCAGGGATATCGATGCGTTTGCATATCGTCCTCTTGTCGACGTCAAACATCCGTGTGCGGCGGGCGACCGCCGGTTAGCCTCAATTCCGCAAGAGCCGCAACGCGGCACCGCGACGAAACCCTTCGAATCAGGCCGAAATGGTCGTCATGAAGGACATTTTTTCAGTTCACGTACAGTGTCCTGGTGTATCCTGGTAATCAGCAGTCTAATCGCCTTTTTAACTGACACATATTCGAATTAACGTCCTCGAAAAATGACGAATCAAGGTCAGTCCAGGGCGCGAAGCCTGAAGTTTCCCCACCACGTCCGGAGGGGCTCCGGCGGATTCTCGAGCGTTCTGCCTTCCGCCTTTTGGATGGATGTCAGACGTGCTGCGCCCAGCAGGCCGGGATGCAGGGAGATGGTGTCGATGCCGCGGGTCATGCGGTTTTCTTTGCCCCAGAGGCCGTCGATTTCGATTTCCGTCTCGCCCTGGTATCGCTGCGGCACGTCGTCTATCCAGATCTTCTGCTTATTTGTTTCCGCATTCCATGCGATTTTGAACCGGTATACGCGGTCGTTTTCGGGAGCGACGGAGTTATCGAGGGTATTGAAGCCGGGCGTCGGTTGGCCGGTGGCAACGGTCATGCGGTTTGTCAGGATACCCGTCTGGATTTTTCGGAAACACTTGATGGAGCCGTCGTACTCGCCCAGCAGGATACAGGCTTCAGCGGATACGTCCGGCGACTTGACTTCGAATTCCAGCGTGCCTTTGGGAATGACGGGAAAAGTCGTGGTCACGAACCCGTACCGGGTGATGAGCTCGAGCCATCGATTCTGAACGGGTCTGAGTCTGCTCTCGCAGACGTTGTCGTCCGGCTCCCCGTCTCTGGGCGGCGGGATCGGTTTCCAGTAGAGCGGGTGGTCTTCCCGGTCGATCTGGTTGCCGCCGACCGACTGTTTTACGTGTCTAACGCGGATGCGCCTGCCGATACCGACACCGCCGGTCTGAAGTTCCAGTTTTGCGATATCCCGCACCCGGTTGCGGAAGGGTACGGTGACCGGTCGTTCGCCGTCCAGAAGAAAGACGGCAGTCTGTTTTGAAAAGTCGAAGCCTTCGAATGTGTAGACGTGTTCGTCGGATTCGACGACGTACCATTTGCGCCGGGTGCGATCGTTGAACGGACAGTTGCCCTGGAACGTGAGTACCCTGCCGGAATCCATCAGTTCCTTTCCGCCCTGGAACAGCAGGCAGCCGTCCCTCCGGATATGACATTCGATGGCAGGGCGGTCCGCGCTGTCATAGAGTCGAAGGGTGTAGAGCGTGTGATACTCGGGCTCGTCGAGTACGACCCGCATGGCCAATTCAAGCGAGCCGGTGAGGTCGGTGATCTTCTCTTTGAGTTCACGGATACACTGGACGGGTGTCCTGGATCCGTCCATCTTCAGGTATCCGTCTTCGCCGACGGCATAGTCCTGGTTCCCTTGGACATCGTGCCAGTTGAAGGTCTGATGGATGTCAACCATCACAGGTTCTCCCGAATTCGGGGGCCTCAGCAACAGCGTGAAATATGTAAAGATATATTGTCGATTTGTATAATATAAATGCGATTATGTATAGATTATAATCTGTTATGACAAGATATATACCCATATCCGTTGGGTGAATCTGTCGAGATTTTCGTGATGGCGGGTTGATTGTCCCCGAACAGGACATTCCTGGGAGCGAGGGCGTCTCGCCCTCGACGCGCCGCCGGCTTGTTTCAATCGTCGCGCCCTCCTTCTTCCTCTCACTCCTCACTCCCCACAGCTGTCTTTGTTCTTGCCTTTACTGACCACTGTTTTTCACGATCCACTGCCTCTCTGCTTTTTGCTTCTCTCTCTCACTTCTCACTCCTCTCCGCTCTCTCCTTGTGGATGTCAGTTTCAATACCCATGAATCGAATGGCCCGCCCCGGGGAACCAGATGATGTCCACGACCAGAGAAAGCCCCACGCCGGTCGTATACCCCGTCAATATCCCAAGAAAAAATGGAATATAGCGCCTGTACAGCGCCGCCCCGCCGATACGCAGGATAATGAACTTGATGCACCATGCGATGAACACCGAAAAAGTGGAAAAGTGAACGTACGAGATGCCGGCGATCGCAAAGCCGACCGGGTGCAGCGGCCACCAGGGTAAGCGATATTTGAGAAACGTCAGGATGGACATCACGGCTGCGCCGATGCCCAGCAGGACCGGGCGGATGCTGGTCTCGACCGCCGGGTCCTTCATTTTCGACAGCGCATTCGCAAAGCCGCTCCGGCTGTATCGCGTGAACGGGAAGTCGTTGAAATTGTAGGCCCCGTGGGTATACCCCAGGTAGAGAGTATAGGCGATGGATGCGACCACCCCCGCGGCAAACGCCAGGAATATTGCGGTCAGCACGCGGGGACGGTCCTCGCGAGGGCAGAGGTCGGCAATTTTCGTGGCGTGAACGACGGAGGGCATGAACAGGCCCTTTCCGAACGACGTAAGCGCGTTCGAAAAGGCCAGGACAGTGAGGCTCGGCCCGGAGAGATTCCTCGGCCCGATCAGCCGGGTAACGATCTCCTGCTGGCCAATCGGCGTGCAGACGAAGACCAGCCCGACTTCGGCCACGATACGGGAAACACCAAGAAAAATGATCAGAGTCGCCAGAACGGACAGACATGCAACGCCAATCCCCATGCCGGCCCGCCAGAACCAGAATATGACGAAGACGGTACTCAGGATGAAACCCAGAACAGCGGTTCGGTATTTCATCATTTCGTCGGCATCGTCCAGAGGCGCGCTCCGGCCAATGGCGATCCTCATCACGGATCTCAGGTGGTGTCGCGCGATCCACAATCCCCAGCCAACCAGCGTGACGAATCCGCCGAGTTGAAGCCATGCAAACTCGCCCGTTGTCGTATAGGTACTGCTGGCGTTAAAGCCGTATCGATTGAGGATGCCGCTGCGCAGGATGAAGAGAACGCAGAAGAACCACAGGCTGAAGAGGACGTCGATGTTTGCAAAGTAGGCGAAGGAGATGGTGAACATGTTGATGCGGGTCCAGATACCGGGGAAGTATCGTTCGAAATGCACCCAGGGACCCCAGCGGATATTGGGAATTTGCGGAAATCCGGGTACGAAGTAGTGGATCATGTTCCAGCTGATGATCCCCAGCGCAATGGCGAAACCGATCCGGAAACGCCTTGGAAAACCGGGCTTCTCGCGGTCGGTGAGATCCAGGACCGGGCGCAGGATCGGGTAACTCAGCCGTTCGCTCTCCACCCATTGGCGTCGGAGAATGACGGAAAGGCTGGTAGAGGCCACAAAGAGGGCTGTGATCAACGCCATCCACGCGGCCAGGGGGATGTACCAGACCTCCCAGGGAATGTCCATGCCGGGCGGGCCGCCTTCGAACAGGTGGTCCAGCGCGTGGTTGACGTTGCGGGGCGCCAGCCACTGGGGAATGTAGGGGTGGAAGAACTCGCCCCACTGGTTTTCCGGTGTTGCGAAATAATACGGCGCGGCGATCGCACCCAGGAAATAGCCTGTCAGGCCCACCGAAGGGATGGCGCCGCCAACCAGGCCGCCGGCCAGGATGACCTTGAGTTCGGTGGGCGAGAGCGAATATCTCGCGGCCAGTTTCCTGCACAGCGGATTGAGGATCAGGGCGAGGGTGAGGTAGACCATCAGCGAACCCATCGGGAAATGGCTGAGGGTCATGCGGGAGGCGTGGATGACGTACTCGATATAGTTGACCCAGACGCACGCGGCCACAGAAACGAGCATGGCCAGAAAGATGGATCGAAGCGTGACGCCCCGGCCCGCCGGCATTTGTGCCGGTGCAGCCTCGGAAGCGGCAAGAAGATTGGACATTGCTGTCATGGAGATAAACGGATGACTTTAGGCGGAGGGTGTCGTGTAGAAGCGGGCGGGATCTTCCAGGTCCCAGTCGCATTCGACCTTCAGCCGGGCAATGAGTTCGCGCCGGCCGTCCTCATCCAGAAAGGGACGGTTCATCGCCTCACCCATAAGGGCTATGGAGGCGGGTCGTTTGCCGGTCCGCCGGGTAGACGGAATGTCGGTCTCGTGCCCCTGCCATTCTCTGCCGCCGAAGATGCGGTAGTCGAACATATAGCCGGTCTTGCCTCGCAGTGCGGCGAGTCTGCACCAGCGAAAGGTGCGGGCGACACGCTCGTGCACGGGAGTTTCCGGGGGCCGTCCGTCCGGAAACAGGAGGACGCGGCCGAGTTTGGCAAAGTGTTCGAATCTGGTATCCGCGTCCAGCCATTCGACAAGGCTCGTTTCGTCGTCCGCGCCCCATGCAAAGATGTGGCGGACGGATTCCGGCAGACGCCGGAGGTCGCGAGACATTTGTCGTTTACCGGGATTGTCGGGCGGCATACTCAGGTGCAGAAGGATTTCGGCGTCCGGCTTGATGGCCCTGATGCGTTCCGTGAGAAGTTCGACTACGAGCGCGTCCCACTGAAAGGGGCGGAGGCCCCGGCATTTCTCGCAAATACAGTTGCGGCCGATTTCCCGCGCGGGTTCGATGTCGATGCCGTCCACACCCGGCGCCAGGCTTTCGGCGACAATGCGGCCCATCCAGGCGCGAGTCTCGACGTCGTGAGGACAGAGAGCCGTATCCGGTCCTTTGGCGCTTCGCGTGAGCAGGTGCGCCGGCGCGTCTGGTTCGGCCATCGTATACTCGGAGCCGCCGCCGCTGAATCCGTATATCGCGCGAATGAGCTTGAGACCGGCGCTGCGGGCATATTCGACCGCTTCATGCCAGGCGTCGTTGAAGCCCCGTGCGTTCGCCCAGAATACCACGAGCCGGTTCAGGCCGGACTCGGCGAGGTGGTCTACGTGGGCGTGGTTGACAGAAATGTCCCTGGGATGATTCGAGTATCCCTTTCGAAAAAAGAGATTCCATCCGCATTCGAGGGTACCGCGCAGGTCAAAGCCACGCTCTGTCGAGTTCATATCGGTCATTGCAGTCCGTTGATAAAGTCGCTCTGCAGGCGAGGCCGAAGACAAGGCGCGCGACCGAGTCCCATCCTGCGATTCGGCGAGGGCGCGCAACGCAGTATTTCGACCGCAAGGGCCGGCCGTAGCCCGGATGGGCTTTTTCAACGGGCTGATGGGGAATGAGGGGCCTGCAACATGATAAACGCGATCCGGCGGATGTCAACCTAGAAGCTGTCTTACAATTCCAAGCGGTCTTCGCACGGCTGCAAAAGCGGCGGTCGGGAACTCACCGGTAATTTTAAAACAACTTCCTATGAATAAATCGGAATCGATGTACTTGCCAAATGGCGAATTGTGGACTTAATTAGAGCCCTCCAGATTCTGATCTTGCTTTTCGTTTCTAAACCTGCTTAATCCTGGTAATCCTGTCAATCCTGATCGATTTTGATCCTGTTCTTGGTTCTGATCCCGTTAATCCCGGTCGGTTTTGATCTTGCACTTGGTTCCTAATCCTGCTTAATCCTGGTAATCCTGTCAATCCTGATCGGTTTTGATCCTGTCCATCCTGTCCATCCTGTGCATCCATGTTAGTCCCGAATAGTGATGAGACATCAGGTCGACAAATTCCTGCTCATATCCGTCGACTGCCTCCGTTACGATGCGGTCAGCCGGGTCAACACCCGGCTGAATACGCCCAAATTCGACCTGTTGACGAGGGATTATGCGTTCGCCGAGCGTTTTTTCGTGACGGCCCCGGCCACGCGCCCGTCTCACACGTCCATGTTTACCGGGTTGTACCCGTTTGAGCACGGACTGTGCGGGCAGACGTATCTGAAGATGTTCGCGGGGATTCCGAATCTGTTTCAGCTTTTCTCGGATGCGGGGTTTGAAATCCATGGCCGTTCCGAGCGGATGGACGTGTTCCGCTTTCTGGATTACGAGCGTTATATCGGACCCATGGATCCCAACGCGACGGATCAGCATCTCGGTTCGTTGGAAGACTTGCTGCATTCGGCGTTCGAAGGAGAGGACCGGCCGCGGTTCTGTTTTTTGCATTTCTGGTATACGCATGGCGGCTACGGGGCGAGGGGGATTCCCGGAACGCCGAATCTCAAAGCGCTGGTGGATGCGGGGAAGGTGGACGAAGCGCTCCGGTTTTACTACGCGGCGGTGACGCACGTGCAGGAATTCATGCTCGTGGAGATTCTGAAGCGCGTGAATCTTGACGAATGGGCGGTGTTTATTCTGGGCGATCACGGGGAGGGGTTCTGCAGGGAGGGGCTGGCGCACGGGGACCTCCTGCACGAGAATGTGATCCATGTCCCGCTGCTGGTTTCCCTTCCCGGACACGATGGTCTGAAATTACAGCAGGGGCCCCTTGCGACGATCGATCTGTTCCCCACTATGGTAAACCTCGCCGGGCTAACGGTAGACTATAAAGGATATGGCCGCGATCTGCGTGACAGCGGGGGTGCTTTTCGCGGTCGATGGGTGTATTCGGAGCTCGACAACCTTTACGGCGTCGGATTCTTGAACCCGGGCAATCTGCAGGCGGACCACAATCGGGTGACTTCACGCGTGGCGATGGATGGCGCTGAACTGAAGCGGGACGAGGATGGCCTGCGCATGTGGTCCGTCACGGACGGACGGGTCTTCTACAGAGAAAAACTCGACGGTGAGGATTTCGTGCTTCGGGACGTGTTCAGCGGTGCTGAGATGCAATGCGAAGATCCCGGTCCGTATAGGCGTGCCCGAAACGAGATAATGAGCGGATCGAATTACAGTCACCTCCAGGCGCAGGAAACCACGCAGGCCGAGGCCGACATTCTGGCAGCGAGATTGAGAAACCTGGGATACATCGAATAACACTTCTTATGACCGGTTAAGTCCAGAAGATTTCTGTAAAACTGAAGTGAGTGAACGATCAAGTATCTTTTCAAACGAGGGACAAGTGTGTATCTTTTGTCGTTGGCTCCTGACGCATGGACGGGACCTCGATGAGATGCACGTCTGGATAATTGTATCACTTCCCAACATTTAATAGAAGGGAAAGGGAATGCCGATCATGCTTTCGAAGACATACGCCGCTCTGGTCGCCGCCGGGGCCCCTGAGGAAGCCGCCAGCGAAGCCGCCGAAGAAATCGCCGATTTCGAGCAGAAGCTCTCAGCGATGCAGAGCGACATCAAGCTGATTAAATGGACGCTTGGTGTTGTCCTGGCGTGCGTCGTTGTTCCGCTGATCAAGTCCCTCCTGCAGTGAATGACTAAACCGGCTCCGTCCTGGAACGGTACACTTTTCCCATAACAATCAATATGACTTCTCAAGCTCTCGACACAGCCGCTGTTCGCGCTGCTCATCCCCGGGACGGCTCGGCCATCTCTCTCCGCGCTCTGTCGGCCAGTTCCATCAGGTGGCCGTCGTGCGCCATGCCCTGCTCGAGGTGGATTCTGCGTTCCGGGCCGGCGGTTGCGACCATGGTCTCGCCGTAAAGACGGTCGATCCAGAATCGGGCATGGCCCGAAATGTAATTCTTGAAATCTTCGATTCTCTCATCGGGAAAGCGTTGTGAACAGTTGATGGTGAACATGCGCCTTCGAGGGCTGCCGCCGAAAGCGGCGTGTTTGAGGTTGTGGTTGAACACGGCGATATCTCCGGGCCGGGTTTCCAAAGCAACGCCCGGAAGCAAGTCTTCGCCCTGAACGCCCCAGTTTCGCTCGCATTCCCGGATCTGGTCCTGGACGGCCCGGGCGAAGCGATCGTCCAGGATATGGCTTCCGGGGATAACGCGCAGGCAGCCGGTGTACCGGGCCAGCGGATCCAGGTAGAAGGCGATCTTGACAAAACGAACGGTCTTGCCCCAGCCGTCGGAATGCCACACGGTATCGCCCGCGTAGTAGTTGCCGTCCGAACCGACGTAGTTGTAATCGAATCCGAGCAGGTCGACAAGAAGCCCGTTGATGCGGGGATCGTCCAGAAGGGCGCAGAGGCGTTCGTGCTGGTCGATGAACGGTACGATGCATGACCGCCGTTCTCCGTCGTGCGGCTTTCCGTAGTGCCCGCCTCCGCGGTCCGTCCAGACATGCTCGAATGCGTCGATGACGTCGTCAATAACGTCGGACATCAGACCGGGCAGGCACAGATATCCGAACGTGTCGAAAAACGTGAGTTGCTGCCGGGTGAGCAGGTTTGGCATATCGGCACCTCTCTCGTATGAATATGGATACGTAGAACCCCGATGGTATATTATACGAGTTTTCGCCGAAAGCATACAGACATGATATTTGAATTCGTACAGATGTCTCTATTTTGAACCAAAGAGTTGACGAGGAGGCGATATGTCGGTTCGGTTTGCATTTGTCGGATTTCGTCATGGGCATATACACGACCTTTACAAGCGGGCGAACGGGCACGACGACGTGGAGGTCGTGGCTGCCTGTGAAGCGGACGATGCCGCGCGGGCGGCCGCCGCCGCCGCCGGTGCGAAAATCACGCATTCGGACTCCGAGCGGATGTTGGGCGAAGTGGATTGCGACGTCGTGGCCATCGGTGAGTATTTCGCCAGGCGCGGCAGTGCGGCCATCCACGCTCTGAACGCGGGAAAGCATGTCATCGTCGATAAACCATTGTGCACCCGTCTTGAAGAACTCGACGAAATCGAATGGATCGCTGGCCAGCGGAATCTGACCGTCGGATGCATGCTATCCATGCGGGACCACGGACAAACCATCGGCGCGAGGAACATGATTCAGGAGGGTGCGATCGGAGAGATCCACGCGATTTCATTTGGCGGACAGCATCCGCTTCTGCTGGGGTCAAGGCCGGGCTGGTATTTCGAAGAGGGCAAGCACGGCGGGACGATTAACGATCTTGCCATCCATGCCATTGATTGTCTTCCGTGGATAACCGGTCTGGAATTCGAGACGGTCAACGCCGCCAGGTGCTGGAATGCCTTTGCGACGGAGTTTCCCCATTTTGGAGACGGCGCGCAGATGATGCTGACGATGGACAACGGTTGCGGCGTGCTTGGAGATGTGTCGTACTTCATGCCTGACAGGGCGGGGTATTCACTGCCGTTCTACTGGCGGTACACGTTCTGGGGTCGGGATGGCGTGCTCGAGGCAGGTACGACGCAGGATACGATTCAGGTTGCGTGGAAGGATTCGGAGCGAGTGGAATCGCGATCCATACCGGAAGATCGGTCCGGAGGGTATCTTCAGGCATTCCTCGAGGATATCCGGGGCGAGGCCGCGGAAGGCGAACGGTGTACCGAGTCGGTGATTCGCGCCGCCAGAACGGTGCTGAAGATTCAGAACGCGGCGGATGAGAATACACACGATTTGGCATTGCGTTAGTATTCACTTACCATTGGATATTGACTCTTCAGGCGGCATTGTTTAAAGTTTGAGTGGATCGGCCACCGAGTAGCCCGGTTGGCATCTCTTCGACAGGCAAAGCGGAACGCTCGGCAACCGTCGCCTGCGACCTGCGCCGCTCCCTGAGCTTGTCGAAGGGTCGGCGAGGGGCGTAGAAGAATGCCAAACAGGTTGCGAAACACGGGCATTTCGACAAGCTCAATGACCACGTTTCGAAATGCTAGGCGCACGTAATTCGACAGACCCAATGCACAGAAATGAACGTCTGTCGAGAAATCTGGCAAGACGGGATTAATTGTCGGATGAATCGAAACCTATTTCCTGGTCGGGACGCCGGGATCGAGGCGTTGGTCATGAGCTCACTGATACGAACATTGCCGGTCTTGAGTCTCGTGTTGGTGTTGGGATCGACAGGCCGTGCGGACGCGTCCGGAAAAGGCGTGGGATTCGTGCTTCTTCGGGAGGGAGTCGGCGCCCGCGCGGAAGCGATGGGCGGCGCCTATACGGCGGTCGCGCGCGATCAGACGGCGGCGGCGTGGAACCCCGCGGGCATCGGCGCCCTGACCGGCAAAGACTTTCTGGTGACGCATCACAGCTCGTTCCAGGAAATCCAGCAGATCTACGGCGGATGGGCATATGGCAATGGCCGGTCCGGCGTCGCCCTGAGCCTGGGTATCTATTCGGTAGGCGGGATTGAAGCGCGGACCGGTCCGTCCTCACAGCCTCAGGGTACATTCGGCATCTACGAAATAATCGCGGGGCTCACGTACGCAAAGCGGATCAAAACGGGGCTTTACGCCGGCGCTACCGCGCGCGCATTGCACGAATCCATCGGCCCGGAGCAGGCATCGGGATTCAGCGTGGATCTCGGTCTGCTCTACCGGTTCAATAAGAACGGTCTGACAGCCGGCGCCAGCTACCGGAACCTGGGTCGGATGGAGGTGATGGATAGGCAGAGGACGCCTCTTCCAGGAACGTATCGAGCCGGAATCGCCTGGCAGGCCAAGTGGTTTACCGGTACTCTGGATCTGGGCGCCCCACGACACGGTTCCGTGGGTGTGCATACCGGGATGGAACTTCGCGTTAAAGGGGCGTTGTGTTTGCGTGCCGGGTACCGAACGGGGCACGATATCCGTGATTGGTCGTTCGGATTCGGGATCCAGCCGGGCAATTGGCGGATGGAATACGCCTATGTGCCCGCCGCAATGGGGCTCGACGGTTCGCATCGGCTGGAGTTCGGCATCAGATGACCGGCCGGGAATTGACCCCAATTCAAAAAACAGCAACGCGGCGACGCGATGAATCGGCGGATGAATGGTGACACATTACCGGGACGGGACACGGGTAACCGCATCTGGCTCAATGTCTTGTTGTTCGTCCTGACGGCGTACACGACAACAGTGGCGGGTACGGAGATGGCGGTCGCCATGCACATGGCGGTTTCGCCGGAATCCTTTTCGCCGGATTTCCACTCTATGGAGCTGCTGTGGAATCCGAAGGTTCTGATCCTGGGGATTCCGTTCTCCGGAACCCTGCTGTTGATTCTGGGAATCCACGAGATGGGGCACTACCTCACCTCACGCCGATGGATGGTGCGCGCGACCCTGCCGTATTTCATTCCCTTTCCTTCATTGATCGGCACCCTGGGTGCGGTAATCAAGATCAAGTCCCGCATTCCGAATCGGCGCGCGCTGATGGACATCGGGGCGTCCGGACCGCTTGCCGGCTTCGTGGTCGCCCTGCTTGCGTTGATCGTCGGATTGCATCTGTCCGAGATCGTGCCCGTCTCAAACTTTGCCCAGGGCGGGATTTCACTCGGCAATTCCATCCTGGGCGGGTGGCTGACAAATCAGATTATCGGAGACCTTCCCGAGGGATTTGCGATCTACGATCATCCCATCTTCGTGGCCGGCTGGCTGGGCCTCTTCGTAACCGCACTGAATCTCATGCCCGTGGGACAGTTCGACGGAGGGCATATCGTGTATGCCTTCGGCGGTGCGCGCATCCACGCGCTCGTTTCAAAAGCGGCGCTGGTCGTTCTTGCCGGCTTGTGGGCGCTGGGACCGCCGTATGACTGGCTGTACGTTCAGAATGGCGTCTCAACCTGGCTCGATACGCGGTGGCCGGGATGGCTCATCTGGATACTCATCGCGTTGGCGCTGGGTCGCCGGCATTCCCTTACCGGCGACCCCGATCTGGTCCTCGATCCGTTTCGGAAACTGATGGGATATCTGTCACTCATTATCTTCGTGCTCTGTTTCGTGCCGCGGCCCGTTAGCTTTTCCGTTCCCTGAATTTTCCCCGGACGCGTTCCGTCTCCCCCGCGCCGGAATTCAGGCCCGACATTCCTCCCCCGATTGAATCCATCTGTCTTCCCAGCACCGGTTGATCCCGATGTGCATCGGGACCTGCTTACCCGTGCCGGGTTGTGACTCCTCCGGCCCAACCGGTATCGCGATCTTTCATGCTGCTATGGCAAAGACTCCCAACAGGCGCTCCCGCCGAATGAGGATGGCCCGGAGGCGGCGACGAACGTCATTGCGCCTCTGGACGCTTGCGTTTGTGCTGGCATTGGCGGTCGGCCTGGCCGGGTGGATGCGCTGGCGCGAGGACGAGGCCCCTGCTTACGTACAGGAAATCGCGTTGAATCAACAGGCGCAGTGGCGGACGCTTCCGGCAGGCCCGCTGGCGTTTGCAGATTCCGTGGCATCACAGGCGCCTGGGATTCTGAAGGATCTCGGAATTCCGGAAGGCGTCGCGTCCATCAGGCGGTCGCAGGCGCAGACCGACAGCACCGTCCGCTGGGTGATGACCACCGACGTACCCGAAGGGCTGCCATTGGCCGTGTTCAATCTGCAACTGACCCGGCTTGCCCGGCGACTGGGCGGCGACGTCGTTGAAGCCGTGGAGGACCGGAATGGCGCCAGACTGTCGATGTTTGTAGGCCTGGACGGTGTCCGCACGAATCAGTTCATACTGAAACGAAACGCCGCGCTCAATCGACTGCCGGGTCGAGTCGCCATAATCGTCGTCGATTTCGGAAATCAGGACGAGGCGTTGATTCGTGGATTCTGCGCGCTGAAACAGACGATCACGTTTTCGGTCTTTCCAGACCGCGAGAAAGCCGCCTGGATCGCGGAGCAGGCAGCCGCGGCCGGGCATGGCGTCATGGTGTATCTGTCGATGGAACCCCTGGACTATCCTCGCCATGACCCGGGCCCGAACGCGGTGTTGATGGACCATCCACCGGAAAAAATCCGGACGCTGATTCGGATGGCGCGTGCGAATCTGCCTCAGGCAAAGGGAGTTAACAACCATATGGGGTCGCGATTGACGGAGGACCCCGCGGCAATCCGCAGAGTACTGAACGAAATTGACCGACATGGTCTGTTCTTCGTGGACAGCTTCACCAGCCCGCGCTCGGTGGCATGGTCTGTCGCTGAGGAAATGGGGATGCCGGCCGGCCGGAACGCGAAGTTTCTGGATCGAAGGGAAACACAGGAGTCGGTCGAACAATCCGTCGAAGCCCTGGCGGAAATGGCCGGTAGAACCGGAACGGTAATCGGCCTTGGAAGCGCGAGACCAGCCACTCTGGCGGCGCTCGAACGCGTGCTGCCGGAACTCGAAGAACGGGGAATCGCATTCATCAGCGCCAGTAAAGCCGTCAGGCACTGACAGTTAGCCTTAATCCGAAATAAACAGCAACGCGGCGACGCGATAAAACCCTCCGAAACGGGGCGTTATCGACGTTTAGCAGGACGTTTTTTCCGTTTACGTCCAGTGACCTGGTGTATCCTGGTAATCAGCCGTCTAATCACCTTTATTTACAAGCATATATTCGAATTAACGTCCCCGAAGACTTACGAATCAAGGTTAGCCTCAATTCCGCACAAGCCGCAACGCGGCACTGCGACGAAACCCTTCGAAACAGGCCGAAATGGTCGTCATGAAGGACATTTTTTCAGTTCACGTACAGTGTCCTGGTGTATCCTGGTAATCAGCAGTCTAATCGCCTTTTTAACTGACACATATTCGAATTAACGTCCTCGAAAAATGAGGAATCAAGGTTAGGTGCGGGGCCAGGCGAAATACCGACCCTGTTCAGAATTCAATACCCGTTGACTTGCACTGAAACGCTTGGTATATTTGGGTTGCGCCAGGGCTGAGAACTGGGACACATCGCACTGCGGCAATCGCGTAGCGAAGTCTTCGGTACATAAAACCGAAGACTCGTTTGTTCCGGTTGATGGATCCGGGTTCCTGTTGGCGGAGGTGCGAAATCGGAAACACAGGCTTCCGGTTTGAGGTGTTGGCCACAGACCAGAGCGCACGAGCAGGGGTACTTCATACGCCGCACGGGGTTGTGGAGACCCCGGTTTTTATGCCTGTTGGCACTTGCGGCACGGTGAAGACGCTGGGGCAGCAGGATCTGAGGGATCTGGACGCGAGGATCATCCTGGGCAACGCCTATCATCTGTATCTGAGGCCCGGGACGGATTTGATCTCCGAAGCGGGCGGCCTCCACGGCTTCATGAACTGGGACCGGGCGATCCTCACCGATAGCGGCGGCTATCAAATCAGCAGCCTGGCGGGCCTGAACAGGATTACGGACGAAGGCGTACTTTTCCAGTCCCATATCGACGGGTCGCGACATCAGTTTACGCCGGAGCGCGTGATCGAGATCGAACGGGCGATCGGCGCCGACGTTATCATGATGTTCGATGAGTGTACGGCCTATCCCTGTGATTACGACTATGCGAGGGTTGCGGGTGAGCGCAGCCTGCGCTGGGGCGCCCGGTGCATGGATGCGTTTTCAGCGTCGGGGGGTCTGAGTGCGGCCGGGCGCGAACAGGCGTTGTTCGGCATTGTTCAGGGAAGTATCTATTCCGATTTGAGAGTACGGTTTACGGATGAGACGGTAGCGATGGGATTCTGGGGGTTCGCCATCGGAGGCACCGGTATGGGCGAACCGGGCGCGGACACGTGGAACGCCGTTGAATCCGTCGTGCATCGTCTTCCGGGGGCGTCGCCCCGTTACCTGATGGGGCACGGATCCCCGAAGGACCTCGTTCAGGGTGTAAGCGGCGGCATCGACATGTTTGACTGTGTGTTGCCTACCCGGAACGCCAGGAACGGTACCGCGTTTACCCGATGGGGCAGGATGAATCTGCGCAACGCGAAGTTCGCGCGGGACCTGGCGCCGCTTGACGCCGAATGCTCATGTTATACCTGCCGGAATTATTCGCGGGCCTACCTCCGTCATCTGGTTCATTCGAAGGAGATTCTGGGCCTGCGGCTGTTGACCCTTCACAGCCTCCACTTCTATCTGTCGTCAATGCGTGAGATGCGAACCGCCATTCTGGAGGGGCGGTTCGTCTCGTGGAAAGAGAAGTTCCTGAACACGGTCGAGAGTCAGCAATTCGAGAACAGTAAGTGAAGTGATTCTATCGTTCAGTTCATAAGAAGCTGTTTTAAAATTACCGGTGAGTTCCCGAGCGCGAGCGAAAAAGTGGC
>JAPPJY010000047.1 GCA_028874335.1 Gemmatimonadota bacterium
CCGCCGCTTTTTCGCTCGCGCTCGGGAACTCACCGGTAATTTTAAAACAACTTCTTAACGAAAGGCGGTGTGCGCGTTGGGCAATCCGATAACCATAACCGACGATAGCTTTCAGGCTGAAGTGGTCGAGTCCTCCCTACCGGTGCTCGTGGACTTCTGGGCCGTGTGGTGCGGCCCCTGCCGGATGGTTGCGCCGATCGTGGACGAACTCGCCGACGAATACGAGGGCCGGGTCAAGGTCGGCAAAGTCGACGTGGACTCCGAACAGAAAATCGCCGCCGACTACGGCATCCGCAGCATCCCGACACTGCTCATCTTCAAGAACGGCGAATTGGCCGAACAGGTTGTCGGTGCGGTACCGAAGAAACAACTGGTTGAAAAACTGGAGGCCGTGCTGTAAGCAAGAGGACCGGCGTCCTGAGGCGACCCGGGCAGGCACGATGCAATGTCTCCCCGGGCCATTGCCGGCCTCGAACCGGAACGGTTACCGCGCACGTTGAAACGAGCCGAACGAACCCGGCCACGTTGACACTCCGGCGCGGGCGGAATCAGCAGCCGCGGTACGAACCATGACCGTCACATCGAATACAGGGTGTGCCGCAGCAGGCACGCCCTGATTTTTGTATTCCAACAACCCGTGGAGTTCGCACGTATGGAAATCGAAAAAGTCGTGATCCCGTTGGCAGGGATGGGCACAGGACTCCTGCCTGCCACCAAATCGCAGCCCAAGGAGATGCTCCCGGTCGCGTGTAAGCCCGTTGTCCAATACGTCGTGGAAGAAATGGTCGACCAGGGCCTGACTCGGTTCCTGTTTATCACCGGACGGGACAAACGGCCCGTGGAAGATCACTTCGACCGGGACCATGAGCTGTTGAATCGGCTTTCGGAAAGCGAGAATCGGGAACTGCTGGATGCGGTGGATTTCGGACGCGAGTCGGTGAGGTTTTTCTTTACCCGCCAGCTCATCCCTCACGGCCGGCACACGCCGCCGGGAATAGGAGACGCCATTGGCGGAGCCGAGGACTTCGCGGGAAACGACCCGTTCGTTGTGGCGCTTGGAGATACCATAGTCAAGTCCGGCAGCCACGCGGGCCTGATCCGGAGGATGATCAGGTCCCACTTCCAGCACGATTCCCGATGTACCATCGCCGTTGTGGAAGTGGATCCACTGGATGTGCCCAATTACGGCATTGTCAAACCAAAAGGCCGGGCCAGTACGGACTTCGAAATCGAAAGCATCGTGGAAAAGCCATCCCCGGCCGAGGCGCCCAGTCGCCTTGCAGTCGCCGCCCGGTATGTGTTTCATCCTGAGATCTTCGACGCAATCCGGCACACCCTGCCCCGACAGAGCGGCAAACTGGAGTTGACAGACGCGATAGCCACGCTGATCAAGATGGGCGGAAGAGTACGGTGCGTCCGCCTGAAGAAAGAGGAGCTTCGCTATGGCATCGGCGACCCCGTATCCTACTACAAGGCCTTCATCGACTTCGCCATATCGGACCAGCGCCACGGATACCTCATCCGGCAGCACATCCAGAAACAGCTGAGGGAATTCTGAGTATGCCGGGGGCATACATAAGCACGGCGCCCGGCAGAGCGGGCATCATCGGCAATCCCACCGATATGTACGGTGGCAGCGTCATCTCCTGTTCAACGCAGGAACGCGCCGTCGTCCTCATCGAACCCGCCGACGTTCTAAGCTTCGAGGTCGCGGGCTGCCGCCGTGTGATCCAACCCGGGGATGAGTTGAAGCCTGACGGCGGATATTTCGACGTTGCGATGGCAGTTGTCGACTACCTCAACCTGAAGAACGCGCTGTTCTCCCTGCGCTGGGCTTGCGACGTACCGTTCCGGGCCGGGCTGTCGAGTTCATCCGCCCTGATCGTATCCATTCTCAATGCCGTTCTGGCCTACATGGGCCGGTCCGTCCACATCTACTACCGTGCGGAAATGGCACGGCACATCGAACTGCACTATCTGGTACTGTGCGGCTACCAGGACGCATATATGTGCACGGTGGGTGGACTGAACTTTCTGGATTTCAGGGAAAAGCAGTTCTACCGGGCGCTGGCCGATGAACCCTACGCCACCGTCGAGCCACTCGCGCCATTCATCGACGAATACCCCTTCGTCCTCGCCCACACGGGGATAAAACGCAACTCGGCCCGCGTGCACCAGCCAATCCGGGAACGGTGGCTGGAAGGCGAACGGGAAGTCGTCCGCAGCTATCTGCGCATTGCCCACGTGGCTCGCATGGGAAAACGAGCCCTTCTGGAAGCAGACTGGCGGACCCTGGGCGACCTGATGGTAGAGAATCACGACATCCAGCGTGAACTCGGCGGTTCCGGTCCGGAGAACGAACGCCTCATTCACGCCGCGCTGAACGCCGGGGCCCTGGGCGCCAAGCTGGCGGGTGCGGGGGCAGGCGGTACCATTATTGCGCTGGCGCCGGAACCCGAACCGGTTATCCAGGAACTGAAACGCGCCGGCGCAAGCAGGATCCTTTCACCCAGGCCGGGGCCGGGCGTCACCGTAACGCCGCTCAAGACCGACGCCGACAGGCAGGCGGCGGAAGCGGAACTCCTTGAACGCTCGCGACAGGAGGATCTTGCAGACTGAAGGGGCCGGCGCTGCATCCGGATCGAAACGGAAATTCATGGGGCACATGCCCTTGCCGATGCAGCCAAGTTTGTTTATCTTTAGCGCTAACCCATTCGCATCTCAGAAAGCGCGGAGATTCTCTCGATGGCAATCCTGGCGGATACGCTCCAGGAAACGTACGAACACATGGAGCGAAAACTCAGCGGTATCGTGCCGGATATCGAGTTGCTGTATAAAGCCGAACTGGTCTACGAGATCAACCGCCTGAAGGAACAGCGGGGCGCCATTATCCTGGGTCACAACTACATGGAGCCGGCGCTCTTCCATACCGTGCCGGACGTGGTGGGCGATTCGCTGGAACTCAGCCGTAAGGCCGCTGAAACCGATTGCGACCCGATCGTCTTCTGCGGCGTGCGATTCATGGCGGAAACCGCGAAGATCCTCAACCCTGAGAAGACCGTACTCCTGCCCGCGAGAGTTGCAGGCTGTTCGCTGGCCGCGAGCATCTCCGCAGAAGACGTACGAGGGCTGCGTCGGGAATACCCGGGCGTACCCATCGTCACGTACATCAACACCTATGCGGACGTAAAGGCGGAATGCGACGTCTGCTGCACGTCCAGCAACGCCGCCAGGGTCGTGGAGTCGCTCGGCAGCGACACCGTCATCTTTCTCCCCGACGAATACCTCGCGGCCAACGTTGCTCAGGAAACAGGCAAGCGAATTGTCTTCCCCACGCGCGAAGAACCCGATCTGCGTCGCGCGGAACTGGAATACGAGATGATCGGCTGGCACGGCCGGTGTGAAGTACACGAGAAATTCTCGGTCGACGACGTCACCCACGTGCGTGAGCAATTCCCGGGAGTGCTTGTTCTCGCCCATCCGGAGTGCAGCCCTGAAGTTGTGGCCGCATCCGACTTCTCCAGCAGTACCTCGAAGATGAGCGCCTTTGTGGAGGAGACCGACGCATCCAGTTATCTTCTGCTTACGGAATGCAGCATGGGTGACAATATCATGGCCGATAACCCCGAGAAAGAAATGGTGCGGCTTTGCAGTATCCGCTGCCCGCATATGAACGAGATAACGCTCGAAGACACACTGAACGCCCTGAAGAACAACGAGCAGATTATCGAAGTACCCGAAGATATCCGCATCCGCGCGAGACGCGCGGTGGACCGGATGCTCGAAATCGGTTGAATTTACAGGTGGCCCGAGCCTCGAGGGCGGGGTTCTTGACCCGCCCTTCTTTTGTGCGAGCTTGCCATGGCACTCGACATATGGATGTTTATCGGCCTGATCGACGCCTTCGAAGAAGAAGGCGCGGACCACATCCTGGACCGGCTGGAAGGGGTGGGCATCGACACGATCGTGCTGGGCGATCTAAGATTCGGCTCGTCGCCGGCATATCCACCCACGCCCGAACTCTATAGCGGGTGTGAGACCCGTCCGCCGGAACTGGCGCCTGGGGACGTCCCAAGGTTTGAAACACTCCAACGCGCCGTTGAGCGGGCGAAAGACCGGAACTTCGGCGTGTATCTTCACGATTGGCTTCAATCCGCCCCGGGCTGTATCAACGATCCGGAGAAACTCCGGTACGGACCCGCGCGCACGCGAGACGTCGTGCGGAGTTTCCCCGGGGTGGACGGATTCATCCTGGACGGGCCCGAATGGGGGTACGAAATCGCACCCAATCGGAGCAATCTGTTCCGTTGCGACTGCGACTGCTGCCGTACACGGGCCGCAGAATGGGGGTATGATTTCGATGTCCTTTGGCAGGCGCAGGCGGGCCTGAAGGACAGCCTTGGGAATCTCGGGAGTCTGCCGCCGGGCCGCCGGGAACGCGGGCTGATCGACGGCCTCGACGCGCTTATATCCAACCCCGGCCTGTTCGACTGGTTCCGGTTCAAGACCGACAGCATCGAGAACTACGTTGGCGCATTTGCCGACACCGCCAGGTCGCTGGAGCCGGCGCGCAAGGTGGCCTGCGGCCCCCGCCTGCCCGCCTTCGCGCCGCTTACCGGCTACAATTTCGGACGCCTTGCGGAAATCGTGGACTTCCAGTGCCCGAAACTCTATTTCTGGCAGCATGGGATCGATGGCCTTAAGGGCACCGTGTATCGCTGGGCGGAAACCCTGTGCGCGTGGAACCCCGGATTGACCGAACCCGAAGCCCTCGACCGTGTGCGCGAGCTGTTCGCCCTGTGGGTTCCCGGCGCCGGATGCCTCGCCGACCTGGACGCTCCGTTGCCGCCCGAGTTCTTCGAGCAGGTGGCCCTCAGCGAGATCAACAAGATGCGAGAGCGCCTGGGCGACGTCTCCCGCATCCGGCCCTGGATGGGGCTGCACCACGGCGGCGTCCGCATGGACAGTGGCGAACTCGAACACCTGCTGCAAACCGTTGAACAGGGCGGCCTGACCACCCTGATCTACTGGCACTACAGCGACATGACGGAATCCGACTGGCGCGTCGTTCAGGAGCTTGTCCGTTCCTGAGTGTTCCTGCCGTGGTATTTCCAGGAAGTTTCTTCGTCTTCTCGCTCTCACGGGCCGCCGAATCGAACAGACCGGCGGCCCGTTGTCCATAATCACGATGACCCCGAGCCGGACCCCACGATCCCATGCACGCCATCACGGTTAACGGTCTCTCCAAGTACTACGCCGTTCCCGAGCGCGAGGCCGGTCTGCGCGCTGCGGCCAGAAGCCTTGTCAAACGGCAAACGAGGACGGTCAAGGCCGTCGAAGCGATCTCCTTCAACGTGGAACCGGGTGAAGTCGTCGGCTTTCTCGGTCCCAACGGGGCGGGTAAGACAACCACGCTCAAGATGCTCTCCGGATTGCTATATCCCACGGAAGGCACGGCGGAAGTTCTGGGTCATATTCCTCACCGGCGTGAAAGGTCTTTCCTCCGCGAGATCACGCTTGTGATGGGGCAGCGGAACCAGCTGATCTGGGACATCCCGATGATCGACTCCCTGGAACGCAACCGGGCGGTCTATCGGATATCGCGCGGGGACTACAGGGAGACGCTCGATGAACTGACGGAATTGCTCGAGCTGGAACCGCTCCTGCCGAAACCGGTCAGAAACCTGTCCCTCGGGGAGCGGATGAAGTGCGAGATCGCGGCCGCCCTGTTGCATCGTCCGAAGGTCCTGTTCCTGGACGAGCCCACAATCGGCCTCGACGTTACCATGCAGCGCCGGATCCGGAGTTTCATTGAAGACTACAACCGGGCGCACGGCGCGACGGTACTGCTCACCAGCCACTACATGGCCGACGTCGAAGCGCTTTGCAAACGTGTCGTGGTTATTCACCACGGTCGGATTCTCTTCGACGGCGCGCTTGATGATCTCGTCACCCGATTCTCCCCGCACAAAACCATCGACGTCGAACTCGAGACCGAGAACGCCGACCTTTCTCCGTACGGGGAAGTCGTGGAGGCGGCCGGGCTGCGCTACTCCCTGCGCGTACCCAAGGAGGCCACGCCCCAGGTGACAGCGAGGATACTCGGTGACTTGCCCGTGCTCGACCTGACCGTTGAAGACCCGCCCATCGAGGAAGTGATCGAGCAGGTCTTTTCCGTTGAAACCCCGGACGACGGGCTTTCGGACCCGCGCCAATCCTGACGCCATTGCCCGTATCCGATCGGTATCGGAATTTCCGGGCACAAGAGAAACAGATGCTTTCGATTTACTGGGCATACCTGAAGACCACCCTGGCGCTTCAGTTTCAATATCGCGTCGCGATGGCGATCTGGATGATCGGCGGGCTTCTCGAACCGATGATCTATTGTGTCGTCTGGTCGACCGTGGCAATAGCCCGCGGCGGAGACGTGGCAGGTTACGACGCCGGTGAGTTCGCCGCGTATTACATCGTCCTGATGGTCGTCAATATGTGGACGTTCACCTGGATCATGCACGAAATGGGTTATCGCGTCCAGCACGGCGAGCTGTCGGCGATGCTCCTGAAGCCGATCCATCCCATCCATAGTGACATTGCCGACAACATCGGTTACAAGACCCTGACGTTGTGCGTGCTGATTCCATCCGCGGCCGTGCTTTGCCTTCTGTTCAATCCCACATTTGACTTCAATGCCTTTAGCGCACTCCTTTTCGTTTTCTCATTGATCCTTGCGTATCTTCTCAGATTCTTCGTTGAGTGGGCGCTCTCGCTTGTCGCGTTCTGGACAACCCGGACCGACGCAGTCAATCAGATGTATTTCTTCTTCGGCCTTTTCTTGTCGGGCAGAATCGCGCCGCTGGACCTGCTGCCCGGTTGGGCCCGGGCGATCGCTGACGCGCTCCCGTTCAAATGGTCGGTCGCCTTTCCCGTCGAGCTTCTCCTCGGCAGGCTCGATACGGCGCAGATCGAACGCGGATTCCTGATGCAGCTTTTCTGGGTCGTCGCCGGATTCGCCATTTTCAAACTCGTGTGGCGCCGGGGCGTCAGGAAATATTCCGCCGTGGGATCTTGAGAACGGCTTCGTCGCGGGGACTCGACCTTGCATAAGTTGATCGTGATATGGACGTTCCTGAAGATTGGCATTCTGAACGAACTGGCCTATCGCGTCAACTTCTACGTCCAGATCTTCCAGTCCGCGGTGAGCCTTGTACAGGCGCTGCTCGGCGTCTACGTGGTCTTTCTGCATACGGAAACCCTCGGCGACTGGAGGTCGTACGATCTGCTCGCCCTGATCGGTGTGTTCGTGATTATCGGCGGGGCGATCTCCATCGTGATCCGGCCCAGTATGATGCAGTTGATGACGGACGTCCGGCGGGGAACGCTGGATTACACCCTGACGAAGCCGGAGGACGCACAGTTCCTGGTCAGTATCAGCCAGTTTCGAATCTGGAAGGCGACCGACTTCGTGCTGGGCGGAATTGTGCTGTCGTACGCCCTCTTCAAGAGGGGCACGGACGTCGGCGCAGTTGACACGCTCACGTTCGGCCTGGTCCTTCTGTGCGGCGCGGCCACGATCTACAGTTTTTTCCTGGTCCTGTCCACAATCTCATTCTGGTACATAAAGGTCGAAAACATCCTGAATATCTTCGATGCGATGGTCCAGGCCGGGCGCTGGCCCATCGGCATCTATCCCCACTGGCTTCGTTTCGTCCTTACGTTCATCGTTCCGGTCGCGTTCGCGATCACGGTGCCGGCCCGGGCCCTCACCGGCCGGCTCGATTCGGAATCGCTCACCGCAGCGATTCTCGTGGCGGCCGGCATGCTGATCGCCTCGCGCCTGTTCTGGCGGTGGGGGCTGCGCCACTATTCCGGCGCCTCGGCCTGAGTGAACCTCGGGCCGTCCAACAGGAAATCCTCAAGGTGAGCCGCACGTCCGGTGAGGACCCCGCTGGCGCAACTTGCAGAAATGACTTGCGCACCGTGAGGGTTTGGCGCACAATTAACAGGCAGTTCTTCGGGCGGCCGCCGTTGAGTACGTCCCGCCATCAACCATTCGCATCCCCTGTTACACAGGAGTGATACTATGTCTGCGAAGAAGGTCGAGTCGTTCGCCGCGCACGCCAAAGACGCCCGCTGGGTGCGGGAGGGGTTGCGTCCCTATTTCACCTATCGGGACCTGGGTATCAAGGATGCCACGGAGGGTAAGGTCCTGGCGCACATCATCCGCGCCCATCAACCATGTACCGGACCGCTGGGCTATCACTCACACGATCTGGACTTTCAGATGGTCTATCTGATCACGGGATGGGCGCGCCTCTATTTCGAGGACATTGGCGAGATTCGGGTCGAAGCGGGTGACGCGTGGTACCAGCCGCCCGGTATCCGGCATGAGGTTCTCGAATACTCCGATGACTGGGAAGTGATCGAATTCACCATGCCGGCCGAATTTGACACCCATGACGAAGAGCGCCAGGGATGCACATGAAGGTCGGGTTCATCGGTCTCGGGAATATGGGACAGCCGATGGCCGCCAATATCCTCGGTGCCGGCCACACGTTGACCATCTACGATACACGCCGTCAGACCGGACGCGACCTCGAGGCGGCGGGCGCGGCCTGGGCCGAAAATGCGAAGGCGGTGGCCGTTCGATCGGAAGTGGTGTTTACCTCCCTGCCCGGCACCGGTGCGGTCGAGCAGGTCGCGACGGGTGCAAACGGAGTGTTTTCCGGCCTGGCCGGGGGATCGACTTACGTCGACACCAGCACCATCGCGCCGTCCGCCATGCGCCGCATCTTCGCCGCGGGGACGGATCAGGGTTTGCACGTACTCGAGGCGCCGGTCAGCGGCGGCATCCACGGCGCGCAGGATGCTGCGCTTACCCTGTTCGTGGGTGGTAACGCGGAGGATCTGGAGCGGGTGAGGCCGGTGTTGGAGTCGATCGGTAGCAAGATTGTTCACGTGGGACCGGCCGGATCCGGTAATGCGATCAAGCTGATCAACAACCTGATGATGTTCGTCAACTTCATAGGCGCGTGCGAGGGTGTGGCGATGAGCGCCAGGGCCGGGATCGATCTGCGCCTTTTTCTGGATGCAATAAAGTCGAGTATGGGACAAAGCAGGATATTCGAACGCACACTCTCGCTGTTCCTGGACAGCGGTCGAATGGGCGCGAACACCGATCTGGCGGTGAAGGATCTGCGCCTGGGGATTGAGCTTGGATCGGAGCTCGGAGTGCCCCTGGAGGTCGGCCCGCTGGTCAGAGACCTCGTCGTCCGGTTCCGCGATGCGGGTGACCGCGGGCAGGATGAGTTTACCGACATGATACCCGATCTTCTGAGGCGTTCGGGCGTGGACATGTGATCGATCGGCGGCGGCGCATCGCGATGCGCGCACGAAAAACACCACCCTACACCATTGAGTACTTCCATGAATATCTGCATCGTCGGCGCGGGAATCTTCGGCATGGCCGCGGCGCTGGAACTCCGCGAACGGGGACACGAGGTATCGCTGTTCGAGCGCGGGAAGATACCCAATCCGAAGGCATCCAGTACGGACGTGTCCAAGGTGATTCGGCGCACGAACTACCCGAACCCAATTTACGTGGAACTCGTCACCCGTGCCGCGGCCAAATGGCACGAGTGGCACAACCGCACGAGCCGGTCGATTTACTTCCAGCACGGCACGCTGATCGTATCGCGCGATCTGGAAGCGGATCACGAAACTCACGCGGGATGGGAAACCCTGAACCGGATGGGGAAGGACGTTTACGAACTCACGGCCAGCCAGGTCCGCGAACGGTTTCCGCAGTTCACCGTGAGCGACGAGGACAGTCTCTTCTTCGACCCGTGGGCCGGTTATCTGCGCAGCGGCCAGGCGCTGGAGGACCTGGCGAAGCTGGCGGATGAAGCGGGTGTGACCATCCGCGAAAACGCCCAGGTCACGGCGGTTGAAGACACGCGGTCCGGCGCCCGGGTCCGTACGGAAACCGGCTGGCAGAACTGCGACCGTGTCGTGGTGGCTGCCGGACCATGGGTGGCCGAACTCCTGCCGGCCATGGAGAGAGTCGTGCGCATTACGCGGCAGCAGATGGCCTTCTTTGCGCCGGAGGACCCGACGCCGTTCGAGCGCGGTCGTTTTCCGGTATGGATGGTCTTTTCACCTGGCAACCTGTGGTACGGGTTCCCCCATCTGCACGAGGGGTTCGTGAAGGTGGCGGAAGACAGCAAGTGGGACGACGCCGACGTGGACGTCTCCCGGGAGCCGACCGACGAATTTCTGGCCTGGGCCCGGGAGTTCGTGGCGCGTCGCATACCCAGCCTGAGCGCTGCGCCGCTGGTCGGCGGCCGGTCCTGCCTGTATACCAACATGGCCGATATGGCGGACGAGGAGTTCGTTGTCGATTGGGCACGGGGTTATGAACGGGTGCTGATCGCGGGCTGCGGATGCGGCCACGGGTTTAAGTTCGGCGGCGCCATCGGGCCCGTCATCGCGGATGCGGTGGAAGACAGGGAGAACCCGCTGGGCGATCTGTTCAGGATTGGAAACCGCTTCAGCTGAGAGGACGATCCGATGGCATTCAAACCGAGACAAGTCTACGACGATGCGGTGGTGATCGACGGATTGAGCATTTGCAACTGGAACAGCGATGCCGTATTCCGGCAGCTGCGCGCCGGCAATTTTACGGCAATCAACGCCACCGTCTCCACGTGGGAAAACTTTATCCAGACCATGGCTCATCTCACGGCGTGGATGCGGCGGTTCCGGGAGCGCGACGACATCCTGCAGGTGAAATCGACGGCGGATATACATAGGGCCAAGCAGCAGGACAGGACCGGGATTATCCTGGGATTCCAGAACGCCTCGCCGATCGAGAACGAACTGGATCGCCTCGGCCTTTTCCTCGCGCTGGGGGTGAGGGTGATTCAGCTGACGTACCACGAGACCAACCTTCTCGGCAGTGGATGCTGGGAGCGGAACGACGCCGGTCTCAGCAATTTCGGCGTGGATGCGGTGCAGGAGATGAACCGGCTGGGTATCCTCATCGATCTGTCACACGTGGGTCCGCAAACGACGCTGGACGCCATCGAAATGTCGGAGAAACCAGTCGCCATCACCCATGCCAATGCCCGCAGCTTCTTCGACCATCCGCGAAACAAGGAAGAGGAAGCGTTGAAACGCCTGGCCGAAAAAGGGGGCGTGGTGGGCGCGACTTCGTACACGCCCTTCCTGCCAAAGGGGTACGATTCTACCGCAGAGGATTTCGTCGACGCGATCGACAATATGGTGGAAAGGATCGGCATCGACCACGTCGCCATCGGCACCGACTCCACCCACGAACAACCCATCGAATTCTGGCACTATATCGCGGCGCAGCAGGGAACCAAATTCCCGTCCACGTTCGCTGACGGTTCCATCCCGTACACCGAAGTGAGCTTTCAGCCCACGGGTATGGCCACACTGCCCGAGTTCCCCAACGTCGCGGACGCGCTCGCCAACCGTGGATACAACGCCGCGGAGATCACAAAGCTGCTTGGCGGCAACTGGATGCGCCTGTTCGAACAGGTGTGGAACGTGTGACTTCTCGGAACACACGCGGACACACCGATGGACTATGCGGACGCCACCCTCGTGCTCCTGGCCGAACACATCAGATCTTTCGATATCCTCACCCTGGACCGCCGCGGCTTCTCGACCTATCGATCCAGTGAGAATCGCGGCTTCCGCCTGATACTTGATTCCTGATAAACGTAGAATAAATGCAACACCGACGCCGGTAGTCTGATTCCGGTTCACGGTACCTCCATAGCGGCTGGAGACCCAATCCTCATTGACTGCTATGTATCGCGGGGATGTTCAGAGATTCGATGGAATAGTGCGATCTTCTTCCGAGAAACTGGGTGCTTCTTCGGCGGCCAGGGCGTTCTTCCAGGCAATACGCGTCATTGTACCGGTTCTCGTACTGGGTACCGGTCCGGACGCCCTCGCGCAGCCCGCGGCGGAACACACCATCAGCGGGTACGTCACGGATGCCTCCAACGGCGAGAAGCTGATCGGCGCCTCAATGTACGAACCCACCCTGCGGGTAGGCGCCACGACAAATCGTTACGGTTTCTTCAGTCTGACCCTGCCTGCGGACTCGCTTCAGATTGTCGTTTCCTACATCGGGTTTCACAGCGATACCCTGTCGGTCCGTTTGGACCGCGACCTGCGGTTGGATTTCGCCCTGAAGCCGCTTCCCCTTGAATTGCAGACATTGGACGTGCAGGCCGATCGGCTTGATCCGATCCAGGAACAGACACGGATGGGTGTTGTCGACGTGCCTGTCAGCCAGATTGAGAATGCCCCGGCCCTTCTGGGCGAAGTCGATCTGATGAAGACCATGCAGCTTCTTCCGGGAGTCCAGTCCGGCGCAGAAGGTACGAGCGGCCTCTACGTTCGCGGCGGCGGTCCGGATCAGAACCTGATCCTGCTCGACGACGCCCCGGTGTACAACGCTACGCACCTCTTCGGTTTCTTCTCAGTCTTCAACTCCAGCGCAATCAAGAACGTACATCTCACAAAAGCCGGGTTTCCGGCGCGATTCGGCGGCCGCCTTTCTTCGGTTATGGAGGTTGCCATGAAGGACGGCAACATGCAGGCGTTCGAAGTGGAAGGTTCCATCGGCCTGGTCGCTTCTCAGGTGACCCTGCAGGGTCCGATACGCAAGGACCGAACGTCATTCATCGTTTCGGCGCGACGGACGTATATCGATCTGCTGATCCGTCCCTTCCTGGATCCCGGCGAGCGGGGAGGCTATTTTTTTTACGATATCAATGCCAAAGTCAACCACATCCTGTCGCCGCGAAACCGTGTTTTCCTGAGCTTTTACGGTGGTGACGACCGTTTCTGGAGTGACATACAGGACGAGTACACTTCCGGTGCCTATCGAAGCGAGCAGACGACGTCGGCGGATTTCGGCTGGGGCAATTTCACCTCGACGGTGCGCTGGAACATCCTCTTCAACAACCGGTTATTCGGCAATCTCACCGGGATCTTCAGCCGCTATAAACTTACCTCAAACATCGACGATCGCTCCACAACCCGCGACGAGGACGTACACGAGAACGAGACGCTGAGCCTACGCTACCACTCGGGCATCCGTGACTTCGGCCTTAAGCTGGACCTCGACTACGTTCCCAATCCGGACCACTATATCCGCTTCGGGGGCAACGGCACGTACCACACCTACAGCCCGGGAGCGGCCCAGTACAGATTCGACCCCGCCAGCGGCGCACCGGAGGATACGACACTTGGCGCTGCGCGGGCGACAGACGCCGTGGAGTTCGGAATCTACCTGGAGGACGACGTCCGACTGTCAAAGCGGCTGAGCGCCAACGTGGGCCTCCACGCCTCCGGATTCTCCGTGGGCAGCTCGCTCTTCGGATCGTTGCAGCCCAGAGTTTCGACCCGTTTTCTGATGAATCCGCGATGGGCCCTGAAAGCGTCCTACGCCCGGATGCGCCAGTATATTCACCTCCTCTCCAACAGCACCATCGGGCTCCCCACCGACCTGTGGCTCCCGGCCACCGATCGTGTGCGTCCCGAGGGGTCGCGCCAGTTCGGCCTCGGCCTGGCGGGCACGCTGAAACAGGGACGGTACGAACTCAGCCTGGAGGCCTATCACAAGGCAATGACCGATCTCATTGAATACAGGGAAGGCGCGACTTTTCTGGCGGGGTTCGGGGAACACCAGGACTGGCAGGACAAGGTGGAAACAGGGCATGGCTGGTCTTACGGCGTCGAAGCGTTTGTGCAAAGGAAACGCGGCCGCACCACAGGATGGATCGGATACACCCTTTCATGGACGAGACGGCGTTTTGCCCAGCTGAATGAGGGGCGCGCATTCCCGTTTCGGTACGACCGCCGGCACGACGTCGCGCTGGTCCTGAACCATCGTCTGACGCGCATCGCGAATGCCTCGTTGAACTGGGTGTATGGAACCGGAAACGCAATCACCATTCCGGTCGCCCGTTACTATGATGAATACGTCAGAGGATCGATTGGCGGACACGAGATTTGGACGCCCAGCGTTCTGCCGTATGAAGCCAGGATCTACGAGGACCGCAACGGCTTCCGAATGTCTGCATATCATCGCATCGATATCGGTTTCAACTTTGACTGGCGCAGACACGGATTCCGAGTGGGCGCCTACAATGCTTACAACAGAAAGAACCCATTTTTCATTTATTTCGACGATTACTATGACTCCGGAACGGATTCAAGGGAGTACCGGGCGAAACAGGTCACGCTGTTTCCGGTTCTGCCGTGGATCAGTTACCGATTCAAGTTGTGAAGAGCGGAGCGACTCAATAAAAAACTTACGCATTACAATTGCGATTTTCGTTATCGCTTTCGCCGGTTGCGAATTGATCATTGAACCGCATTTGCCCGATCACACGCCGAGACTGGTGATAAAGGCATTTTTCACCCCGGACCGGGGATGGGTGGCGTCCGTCAGTCGGTCCGCAGGTATTCTGGACCCCTCGCCCGGACCCGAGCGACTGGTGACCGCCGCAAATGTGGAACTGCTATCAGAAGGCCGGATCATCGACCGGCTGCCCTTTCTCCAGCGAGAGCGGATATATGCAAGCGAAAAACACCTGCAAGCGGGCCGGTCTTATACCTTGCGGGTGTCAGCGCCGGGTTTCGAGACGGTTCATGCGAGTGACATTATACCTGGAATGGTACCGACCACCGTCGTATCGTATCGCGTGGAGACCTCCGATTCTGACCATGGCGAACCCGGTGTGATTGAGATAACCGACTTTCTGATCAAGCTCCGGATTCAAGACCCGCCGGGCGAGGAAAACTGGTATCAGATTCGCGTTATCGTTCCGGATCGATGGGGCAGATACGACAAGCATTTCTCTACGAGAGACGCCTCCATCGTCGCCGACAACCGGATTGAAGATCCCGTTCTGGAAGGCGTCGAGCCGTTTGTGGGTTCGGAGCCGTTCTTCAAGGATGTTCTCTTCGACGGTGAATCCCACGAAATAGAGCTATCGCTAACACACTTCGAGATCGAAGCAAGCCAGGAACGGAAAATCTGGCTCCAGATCCGCCACATAAGCGAGGTATACTACAAGCATCTCAGAAGCGCTCTTCTTCAGAAGACCACTGACGACAACCCCTTTGCCGAACCGGTGAGAATCTACAGCAATATAGAGAACGGGTACGGCATTTTCGCGGGTTACAGCGCGCGCACCTTCGAACTCACATTCTAACGCGAGTCTCGCAATTCGGGCCTTCGGCCACCTGGTTGTGGAACGATACATGCGTCTTGCGCCGGGAAGTACTGCTGAGCGGGTCAAAGATGACAACCACTGAGATCAGAATTCCGGATACATTCACGTGGAATCAGAAGTACCGGAACAGGTGCAACTTGAAACATGCTGTTCAGCGTAGGTTCGTTGCCGCCTCCAGGTATGGACCCGGAACGATCTATGGAGGATTGAAAACCAGATTGATCCGTCTGGCCGCCTGCCTGTTGCTGACCGGCCAATTGCCCGTACCTGTGCTCGCTGATACGGAGGCAGGCGGCAAAGCGGTGTCCGCGCAGATCGGGTATATCGGAGACCTGCTACACAACGCGTCCGGCGGGATACGAAACGGATCCGCCTATCTGCAGAACGTCGATGCGGTTTTCACATTCGATTTCGGGCGAATAATTGGAAGCGGGGGCGGGTCGTTGTTCGCCTATCTGCTCTGGAACAACGCGTCGACGTTTTCGGACCGGTACCCCGGCGACGCGCAGGGGGTGTCCAACATCGATGCGGAACGGGCCCTGCGCCTCTATGAACTCTGGTACGAACATCGTCCTGCCGACGCGCTGAGTCTGAAAATCGGACTCTACGATCTCAACAGCGAGTTTGACGCGGTCGATGCGTCGGCGTTGTTCCTGAACAGTTCTCACGGAATCATACCCACGTATTCCCAGACCGGAGAGAACGGTCCGTCGATCTTCCCGGTGACGTCACTGTCGGCGCGGCTGCAATGGGAATTTGGCAAGGGCAATCTTCTTCGTTACGCGATCCTCGACGCGGTGCCGGGCGATCCGGAAAACCCCTCGGCCACCGCAGTCAAGCTGAGCAGCCGCGAAGGCGTTTTGCATGCCGTGGAGTACAACCGCGACTTTTCCAATGCCCTCCGTCTGGGTCTCGGTGCGTTCTCGTACAACGCCGAATTCGAGGCGATTCGTGAGTCCGACGCCGTTGGGAATGCCTTGAAACGCAGCGGTAATAACGGTTGGTACGGATTCGCCGAAGGCACGGCCAACTTTGGGGCCGCCAACCGGCAGACGCTATCGGCTTTCATTCGCTACGGGGCCGCCAACGGCGCGCTGAATCCCTTCGATCGCTACATCGGTGCTGGGATGATGATGTCCGGGTTCGTCCCCCAAAGGCCGGACGATCAGATCGGGGTATCCGTGGCGATGGCGAGGTGCGGTGCGGACTTTCGAGCCGCCAACAACGCACAAAGCCACGAGACCGCCTTCGAATTCACGTATGTCCTTCCGATTGCGGACAGGTTGCAGATCCAGCCGGACTTTCAATACATCCTCAATCCGGGCGCTGATCCGGATCTCGAGAACGCCCTGGTTCTGGGTATCCGGCTCGAACTGAACCACGGATTTCACCACCGATAGCGTCCGTGTGCGCCTGTCGTTCATTCCGCGTCCAACCCATCCTCGGATCACGACTACGTATCATCTGTAGAGAGTTCATTCCTGGAACGGGTCGGCGAAAATGGAAATACGGAACACGCTGTACAGCTAGCTCCCGTCGAGACGGTATCCCGATTTGATGTGAAAGCCCACTTGACGTGAGTCCGGTTGTATGTATATTTATGTGTATAAAATTATGTTAATTTTGTGAGTTCGAATGAGGTCGAACGTCGTCTTTGAATGGGATGACAAGAAGGACCGTCTCAACCGGCGCAAACACGGCGTCTCTTTCGCCAGTGCCCAGCAGGCGTTCATGGACCCGAGTCGTGTTATTGCGGTCGATCGAAAACATAGCACATCCGAAGAAACGCGGTATTTCTGTTTTGGACTGGTTGAAGATAGAGTATTGACAGTCCGTTTTACGTTCCGAAAAGGCAACATTCGCATATTTGGCGCCGGATATTGGCGCGAAGGACGGAGACGTTATGAGCAAACCGAAATATGAAAATGCACCGGCAGAACTTGCGGAGGCAATTGAACAGGCCGAAGTGATTCAGGACTTTCTGCCGCCACCGGACCGGCTTGTCCTCAGGGAGGAAACCGTACGGGTGACGCTCAATCTCAACAAGAGGAGCGTGGATTTCTTCAAGTCAAGCGCGCGGCAGAACGGCGTACCCTATCAGAGCATGATTCGGAAAGTGCTGGACATTTACGCTGAGCGATATCTGGCAGCGCAGTCGTAAGGTCAGGTTGTGGATCGACGGCGTGCAGCGTAACCAAGCTTGTACGCAATTTGCATTGAAATCAGATTGCAAGCGTCTAACCGGTGATCCAGGCAGTCTGCAAGGCCTGTTCGAACTGACGAAAAAGAGGGAGTTGAAGGCGGTTGCCTTCAACTCCCTCTTTGTTTTGCCACGTAAATAATATAACAAAAACGGATCCGAAAGTCAAGAATATAAATTATTTATAAATATTCACTTAAGTGTGGTTTTTCCATTGAAGACGCACGATGCATGAACTATCTTTGTCTGACTTACCGCCGGATGGACTTGCGCGATAGTCGAACGCGAGTAAGGAGCCTCTGATGATGCCGCGATCCGACCTCGAATACTGGAATCGCCGCGAGAACGCAGGCGCGATTTTCGCAAACCTGCGCTGGACCTGGAGTCACATCCGTGCACACGCCGGGCCTGCCGCACTCTGGCTGATTCTCATACACATTCTCCTCGGCATCCAGCCGGCGCTGCTCATCCACGTGACCAGGCACCTCGTCGACGCCGTGGTCGATGCAGCCGGCGGCGGCCCGTCCGGTTTTGACGATATCCTGCCCTTGCTGATTGCGTTCGGCTTGATCCAGCTGGCGACCAGCGATGTCCTGTGGCATGTGCGGGACGTCTTCCAACTGCGCCTGGAGCAGAACCTTTCCCACGTTCTCGGCTGCCGCCTTCTGGAACGGTCGTCGCGGCTGCCGCTGCTGTTCTTCGACGTCAGCGAGACGTACGACCGCTTCGCACGTGCGCACGATCCAGGCCGCAAGCTCGGACGGCTATTTCTCACCGCTCTGCGCTTCTTACAGGCCGTGATCACGGCCGTCTCGGTGGCTGCAATGTTCGCGCCGGTCTCCGTATGGATCTCCGTGGCAATGCTGGGAGCGCTGGCGCCGCTCGTCGGCCTGGCGATCCGACAGAGCCGGATGTTCATGGCGTTCACCTACGGCGAGACACCTGAGGAGCGCCGCGCCGGGTACGTGAACCGGATCCTGACGGGTCGATCGGAGCAGAAGGAAATGCGGCTCTTCGGCCTGCACGCCCCGTTGACCGGGCGCTGGCGGAGGATGCGACAGGTACTGCGGGAACGACTGCTGGACCAGCGCCAACGCCAGGTCATCGTGAGTATACCGGCAACGGGGCTCCAGGTGGCCGTGTCGGTCAGCGTCACAGTAATCCTGGCGTACCTGCTCGCGGACCGGATCCTCACGCCCGGACGATTCGTCGCGCTCTTTCAGGGTGTCGGCGACATGCTGCGCGCAGGAGGCAGTCTTGGCTTCAGTTCCAGGTCGTTGCAGACTGGTTCGGCTGAGGTCGGCTATGTGCGCGATTTTTTCGAACTGCACGCTGCGGACGGTCCCGGAACCCCGCCCACAGGACAATCCCCGGGGCAGAAGTTGAATCCGTTTCCCAGGCCGCTGGACAAAGGGTTATTCGTGGACAACGTACATTTCGCCTACCCCGCGACCGCTTCAGGGGAGGCGACGCCACCCGTGCTGCAAGGGGTCTCATTTCACCTGGCGCCGGGCGAACGGGTCGCTCTCGTCGGTGACAACGGCGCCGGCAAGTCCACCCTGGCCAGGATCCTCCTCGGACTCTATCCGCCCACCGCGGGGCGCGTGGCCGCCGACGGACTGGACTATGCCGAAATCGACCCGGCCAGCACAGGCGACGCCGTGAGCGCGGCCTTCCAGGATTTCTCCCGGTTCGAATTCACGCTCGGCCAATCCATCGGCATCGGCACATCGGGCGGGTCAGGAAAAGCGGCAGACGGCGGATTACTGCCCTCCTGGCTGCAACCGGACATGGACGTGGTGGCGGGGGCTGCAGTTCGCGCCGGCGCCGATGAACTGGCGAAACGGCTTCCGAAGGGTTACGACACGCCGGTTGGACACGTCCTCGACGGTGGACAGGGTCTCTCCGGTGGCGAGTGGCAGCGTATCGCCATCGCGCGCGCCTTCACCCGCGAACCGGAATTGCTCATCCTCGACGAGCCCGCCGCTGCCCTCGACGCCGTAGCGGAGGCCGCGCTCTACAGGCAGTTCGCCGAACTCCTTGAGGGTCGAACCGCCCTGCTGATCAGCCACCGGCTCGGCTCCGCGCGTATGGCCGATCGCATCCTCGTGCTCCGGCAGGGCCGCATCGTCGAGGAGGGTCGTCACGACAATCTCCTAGCCTACGGGGGCGTCTACGCCGGCATGTGGGAGGAACAGGCATCGTGGTACCGGTAGAACCCGATCCCATTCTGAAGCGCCCCCGAGGGCCCCGGACCCTCTTCCGCTTCCTGGGGTGGATGATCCGAATCGATCCGTGGCGGTCGGTGGTGTCCCTTTTTCTGGAGTTCTCGAGCGGCGTGCTGCCGGCCGCGACGGTCTGGGTTGTACGGGAACTGTTCGATCACGGCGTCCGCGTATATGAGGGTGCAGCTCCTGTCGATTCCATGCTCCCGTGGCTTGTCCTCTGGGCGGCCATTACGGTCGCAGAGACCGGCCTCCGGACGTGGTCCCGTACGATCCTGCTGGAACGATTGAAGCAGGAGATGGAAGACCGGCTTCTCGAGCAAATTCAGATTAAGTCCCGGTCTCTCCGTCTGGACGTGTTCGAACGGGCCGATTTCCACGACCTCCTGCGCCGCGCCCAGGAGGCGGCGACACCGGGCTTTTTCTTGAATCTGCTTGGCGACATCTACCGGATCCTGACGGGAGCGTTGACGGTGGTTTCCGTGGGCGTCGTGGTCGGTTTCTGGGATCCGTACCTGCTCGTGGCAATCCTCCTCGTCTCGCTGCCGCCGCCGCTGGCCGGCCTGTATTATAACGTGCACGAGTTCTACCTGCAACGCCGGCAGACCGAAACGCAGCGGCTGCGCGGTTACCTGGAAAGTATCCTCACCGAAAGGGAGCATGCCAAGGAGGTGCGGGCATTCGGTCTCGCGCCCACCCTCCTCAGGTGGTGGGATCACCTCTATTGGCAGGTCGCTGACCCCCTGTACCGCCAGCGACGCAGACATCAGGCCACGGGTGGCTGGCTTTCCGCCGTCAGCCTGTCGGCATTTGCCGGAGCGGTGGGCTGGTCGGCGTGGTCAGTACTTCAGGGTGGGCTGTCCGCCGGGCAGTTCGCTGCCATGATAATCGCCCTGCGCCAGGTACGCACCGGCGTCGACCACCTCGTTAATCGTATGAGTTTCCTCGCCATCCAGTTGTTGAACATTGCCGATCTGTTCATCTACGTGGACCTCGGCCCTGTAGAACCGTCCGGCGGAGCCAACATCGCTACGCCCAAGACGGAGGCGATCACAACTAAAGGCGTCTCCTTCCGCTATCCTCAGGCAGAGCAACACGCCCTTACGGAAGTCACCTTAACCCTGCGACCCGGCGAGAGAGTCGCCCTTGTCGGCGCAAACGGCTCCGGCAAGACGACTCTGGTCAAGCTGCTGCTGGGCCTATTCCAGCCCACCGCAGGCGAACTGGATTACGGCGACCTCCCCGCGAACCGGGCGAACCGGGACCGGCTCTGGAACCGGTCCACCGCGGTCTTCCAGGATTACACCCGCTTCGCTTTTACCCTGGGTGAAAACATCGGTTTCGGCCGCTGGGAGCGGATGCAGGAGCCCGGCGAAATTGAGCGTGCGGCGCGCCGGGGCGGGGCGGACGCCGTCGCCAACCGGCTCCCGAAGGGATACGAAACGCCTCTTGGCAGGGAGTTCGAAGGCGCAACGGAACTGTCAGGCGGTGAGTGGCAACGGGTCGCGATTTCCAGGGGATTCATGCGGGACGCCGACCTCGTCGTCCTCGACGAGCCGACCGCCTCCCTCGACCCGAAGGCCGAGGCAGACGTATTCAGGCGCTTTCTCGCCATGGCCGGCGGTCGGACCACGATCGTGGTCTCGCACCGGCTGGGCTCGGCCCGGATGTGTGACCGGATATTCGTTCTCAGGGAGGGTCGGCTCGTGGAAGAAGGGTCGCACGACGAACTGATCGCCCGCAACGGAGAATACGCCCGGATGTGGGCACTTCAGGCGGGATGGTATGAAGAGTAGGATACGAAAGCCGGCACCTCACGTGATCTGAACTACCTCAGGCTTTTCCACCTCCAACTCAGTTGCAGCGTTACGGAACAGTTCGACGACCGTCGGATGGCAGGTAAAGACAAGCACCTGGTTGGTTTTGGATAGCTCGGTAAACGCGACGGCGGCGCGAAGCGCGCGGTCCGGATCGAAGTTCACCAGGACCTCGTCCACGACGACAGGAAGCGGCTCCGTTCGCTCCCCCAGTTCTCGGATCAACCCAAACCGTAGCGAAAGGAACAACTGCTCCCTTGTCCCCCGGCTGAGTTCCGAAGGCTGCTTCGTCCGTCCATCGGCGTCTGTGACCGTGATCGTCTGTTCACCGAGGGGTGCGTAGACCTGCCGATAACGGCCGTCGCTGATCGCGGTGAAGAAGCGCTCAGCGTGCCGGACAACTCCGGGCTGCCGCTCACGCTCAAACTTCCGCCGTGCTTCGGCGAGCAGGTTCCGTGCAATCGTCAACCGGGTCCAGTCACGCGCGTGGCCCTGGAACTGTTCCAGCAGGACGTTCTTTTCCATCCTTAACCGTGAGGACTCTTCCTCTCCGACCAGCCCCGCCAGTTCGGTCTGAATGGAACCTCGTTGGGTCGACAACGCCTCACGCTGGGCGTTGGCAGTCGTCCGTTCTTCCTCCAGCCTTGCCATCTCGTCGGCGATTGCCTGAGGGTTCGTGCTGCCAAGGTCCGATTTCAGCATTTCCAGCGGTTCGCCCGGTCCGCTGAGGCGTTGAAGCCGATGAAGTGCTTCGCGGGCCTTGTCTTTGAGTTCCGTTCGCCTTTCGGCAAAACCTGCGCGCACGCGGAACGCTTCAGCGTCCTCTGCGCCGCCGGATTGCAGCAGCTGACCCAGCTCATCTTCCGCGTTCTTCAGGTCGCTGCATCGCTCGTCCAGGTGGCGCCGGGCATTCTCCAGATTGAGTTTCGCGTCGGTCTGATTTCTTATGTCTTCCCGGACTTCCTCCATCAACTCGACGAGCCTGTCGGCGGCGGCTGCAATCGTGCGATAATCACTGCGGTCGAACGTGACGTCGAATGCAGCGGCAAGCGGTTCAACCACCTCAACGTATTCGTCGATGTCTTTCCGAATCGCCCTGATGCGCTGCTGCCAGCTTCGCACGTCATCCTGCCGGCTTCGACCAAGTTCGACTTGGCTCTGGAGCACATCGGCCGTCTCGGGCGTGAAGGCTTCGGACAGACCACGCGCCATCAGCCATTCCTGCCATCCACGCTGCGCCACTTCGAGGCGACCTTCAGCAACCTCGACGTTAGCGGCGGATTTGTCAGTGCGGATCTGCCGCTGTTTTGCGAGTTCCTTTGCAGCCTCGAGAGTCTCGGAGAGATGAGTTCGTTCCTGTAACAGGTCTTCCTCTTCGTCGATCGACTGTTCGGCTGCCAGGAGCGACGCTTCATCGATCACTTCGAGGTGAAGGGGCGCTGCATCCTCCAGTATCTTTGACTGGAGATCCTCTATGTTCAATTCGGCGCGGCGCAGTGACTCGCGAACAGGTCGGGCAAGCGGTGATTCGCCTGCGCCCGGATGGCGGATCCCGCCAGACATGAACAGATACACGCCCACAACTGCGAGCGCGATGCCGCCAACGACGCCTATGGTTAGTGGCGTTCCACCGAGCAGCCCACCGGCGATCAGGAGTCCAATCCCAATGACAACGCTGATTGCTGCGACAACGGTAATCCTCCCCGAACCACCGGTATGAGACGCGCTGCCACTGAGGGACTCGAGTTGGCTCTCGAGATTCAGCACGTTCTGTCGCTGGCGGTTGAGATCATCGAGTTTCGAACTTGTGGCGCGCACCAGGTTGCGGCGCTGCCGTATCTGGTCGGCATTCAGGCCTGGTATCCTGGCGTCCTCGAATGCTCGATTGGCCTTGTTCTCAGCGTCATTTGCTTCTTCAAGGGATGCCTTGTCCTGACGAAGAGCTGACCTGCAGTCCGATTCCTCCTCGGATGCGCGACGCAATCGGTCGCCGTGTTCAGATATCTCCTGGCGAACGGCAATGGAAAGATCGAACTGTTCCAGCCTGTCTTCATCCCAATCAGGTCCCAGGTCCTTCAAGGCTTCAACCAGATCTCTGCTGTGGCTTTCGAACTCGGCTTTGCGTTTCGGCAAGTCTTTGACCGAGCCGTCGAATGCGCCTCTTCCGTTCTGCAGAAAGCGGACTTCGGACGAGTGCTCCAAAATGGCCTCGTGCTCGACTCGAATGTCTGCTGCCCGTGCGGCTTCAGCGGCTCGTTGCCCGGCGGACTCGTACTCCCGTCGCGCGGCATTGACGCGCTCCTGTAATGCTTCCAGGCGATTCACACCATCCGCGGGAAATGGGTCGACAACCGGAATGCCAGCCAACTGTTCCTCGGCGGAATTCAACTCATTCCAGGCGTCCCAACCCTTCTGTAGTGTATTTTGACCGTTATACCGAGCTTGAGTCTCCAATTGTTGTGCAGCCAGGTCTCCCAGCTCGATCTCGACCCTCTGAAGCCGGTCGGTCAGTTCACCGTACCTTGCCGCGTTGTTGGAGACTTCCCTCAGCTTGTTGTCTACGTCCTCGATTTTGTTGTAGATCTCGTAGATCTTCTGGGTGCTCCCGCCCTTGAGAAAGATCCCGATGCGGGACGACTCAATGGACTTCACGGCGTTCGGAAGTGACGTAACGCCCATGCCCGCGCTGTAGATCTGACCATTGACGTTCGCGTCGTTCAGAAGGTCGTCGCTGTAGAGGTCGTCGAGGGTGAACGCGAATATCCTCTCGAATACTTCCCTCGAGTGGTGTCCCAACAACAACGCAAGTTCAGATTCGGGCAGTGTGTCTCCTGCTGCCGAAGTCAGGAGAACGTCTCCGCTGTAACTCCTTCCGGTCGTTCTGCGCACGTCGTACATACGACCGCCCGAACCCTCTATGGTCAGGTAGCCTCCGTAACTCCCCCCGGCCAATGCAGGATAAGCGTTGACCCTTCCGCTCTTGCGTGGAAATCCGAAGAGTATCCGTCGGACAAACTCCAGCAGTGTGCTTTTGCCCGCCTCGTTCGGCCCGAAGAAGACAGTCACGGGTCGTTCCAGTGCCCCGAAGTGCCTGTCGGCGAACTGCCCGAAGCCATCAATGCGTAGTTTGCGGATTCTCATGCGTCTTCGTCTTCGCCGAGCCGGTTTACGAGGATTGCCTCAGCCTCATCGATCATCGTGGAGAGTTCATCGCCATACGGCACGTGGTCAGAGAGATACTGGCGATAGAGGCGGTGCTGATACAGATCTGAAAGACCATCTTGCAGACGGGCCAGCAGGTCGGTGTCTTCCTTCGCACGGTCCGCGGTCCTGAGCACCTCGGCCATGAAGTCCGATCCATCAATACGATCATCACGGTTGAACGGCGCGGCGGTCTCGTCCACTATGCGTCCACACCACGCAAATTGGGCACGTTTCGCCCATTCGTCGTTAACAACCTCTGTCACGTGCTCCAACAGGTCCGGCTGCTGCAGCGATCCGTGCAGACTGCCAATTCCAACCAGTGAAATCCTCAGCACGACCGACACGCCGTTTGCGCCATTCAAAGCCTCATCAATTCTCTGGTGGACTCCATCGATCAAGCCCTGCTCTCCGTCCAACCGGGAAATGTCCACTGCGGCCCTCTCCCACCGCACGCAATCCATAGACCTGAATTCAACATTGACGTCGCCGTCATCGTCGACCTCGACGAGATACACGCCGCGGGCGCCGGGCTCGTTGGGATGTCTTCCCTGGGGGTTGCCCGGATAGACCACGATCGGGGACCGCTTGCTGAGTACCTGTCTCGCATGCACGTGTCCCAGCGCCCAATAGTCCATTCCCGACCGTTCAAGATCGTCGAGCGAGCAGGGCGCATAATTCACGTGTGAGGTGTCGCTGACTGCATTGGCATGCACCAGGCCGATAGAAAACGCTTCGGGATCGCCGCTGCCGAGACGCTGCGCGAGGTTGTCGTAGACGTCTCGTTTGGAATAGCTTATGCCGTGAACAACCGCGCGATGGGGATCGTCTTCAAATATCGGCACGGCCTGTGCCTCCTCGCGGAAGCGCGTAGATCCTGTCGGGTAGTCCAGACGTGCCTCCCAACCGTCGAGCGGATCGTGGTTGCCGTGGCACACGAAAGAGCGTATGCCGGCCTCGTCCAACCTTTTCAGGCCCTCCACGAATTTGAGCTGTGCGCGCAGGCTCCGGTCCGCCGAGTCGTACACGTCGCCCGCGACCAGCAGCGCGTCGACCTGTTCGTGGATGCACAGGTCGATAATATTCTCGTATGCGCTGAATGTCGCATCTCTCAGCGCGCTCGACACGTTGTCGGGGGCAACGGCCTGTACCCCGACAAATGGGCTATCGAGATGAAGATCAGCGGCATGTACAAAGCGAAGGCGAGGCATTTGTCTCTACAGGCTCCAGATGGATGAATATTGACAATGGTTCGATGCATTGCTTATGCGGGAAGGTCTTGGGCAAAAGGGATTGTTAACGGTTCGTGACGTCGTGCAAGCAAGTTTGGAGCTCGCTGATTGAACTTCCTCATTCTCCTTCGTCTCCTGCCAACGCCCGCCTGACCTGTTCCAGCACTCTGTCGACAAGCCTCAGTGCGTCGTCTCGATTGATCGGTTCAGCATCCGGACCGATACCCTGATAGCGAAATTCGACGGCGTAGGGCGTGTAGTCGATTAGCTTCTCAAAGGGTTCAGGAGGAACGCCACGCTCGGCGAGAAGGTCAAGGAGTGCTTCGATATTGTGTGTGAGTGGATACTCCACGCCCAGAAGAGCAAGGTGCGCCTTCAGCATTTTCTCGGCGGCCTGCTGCGCGTGAAAACCGAAAACCTCATCCGAGACCTCGTCCGAATCACGCATAAACCTGAGCGCCGCGATATCGCGCTCAGCTGCACGAATAAGCATCCTGGCACACTTAACGTCGCTCATAGAGCACCTTTCCCTCCCGAAGCGCCCGCGCCAGCACGTGGTTGAGGGAGTCGCGCCAGTAGTCCACGTCGTCGCGAGAGTACACCAGGACGTCGGCTGCGACCGGAAAGCCCGCTACGGCATGGTAGAGCCTGACCATTTCTTTGTGGCGACTTCGCTTCGGACCGAAGGGCTCCGCTTCCACGACCACCAGATCCACGTCCGAGTCCTGCCGTTCGTCGCCTCTGCCGCGGGAGCCGAAGAGGATCACCTGCTCCGGATCGACTTCGTCGACGATCGCTCGTACCATCCGGTCGATGAGTTTGTCGGTGATTTGTTTCATTGGTCCCACTCACGTTCCCATGAATTCCGAAGATCGCGCTGCAACCCAACGGTGTCGTCGACGTCTCCAAATGCCGTGACTTTGCGCGCGAGACTCATCAGGCGTTGATGGGTTTGTGCAATTTGAGCCTCGTCGTCGTTCAGGTAGACAACGACGTGGACTTTCCGACCAAACGCTTCGCGGAAATCCTGTGGCAACGTACCGTCCGCCGGGATTACGATGTCTTTGTCGATTGATTTCATGATTGTACCTCGTTTGTGGAAGACGTGCACCTGGGCACATCGACAACGGAGTCAATGCACGGAGTCACTACCACTCGAATTAAGGTGTCCTCAAGTTGCTGAGATTTCCACAATGGCTCATGCCAGGAACCGTTTGTCATCCACCGTCGTCAGATGAACCTCTCGGGTGACAGCTGCCCTGATTGCGGCAATGTCGCATAGAAGCCATGCTTTGCCTTCGTCGATGGCGATACAAAATGGTGTCAACGGTCTGGGGTTGCAGGCGTTCAAGACCGAGAAGAGGCGCTGACGAAACCTCCTCAGACACCTGTCGTCCAGGTCGCAAACCAGAATCACTGCTGCAGATTGGTCTGTTCGACCTCCCGCATACGTCCTCCCATAAGCCCTGAGTAACCTGGGAAGTTGATTGAGCAGGAGGCGGTTTGTCACAGCGGTTCCACTCTTCAGGTTTCTTGGTATGTGGCCAATTCCTCTGAATCCGATTACCCTGAATGTATGTGGATCACCCACAATCTTTGGCACCAAGACATCAAGCGCTCTTTTGCCGGACGCGTCCTCGACGAGTATCTCGAAATGCATCCGCTCACCTCGCGTCCAGATAGTCACTGAACCAGAGGCCGCCCAGTGGCAGGCCCTCTTCGACCATATTGTTCACAATCGGATCGTCGCTCGCCCTGCGAATCGTTGAGAAACCGTCCGTTCCTTTCTCAAGGATCCAAACTTCACCTGGGTCCAGAGCATCGACGAAGTAGGGCTGGTGCGTGGTCATAAAGACCTGCGAACCGGTTCCCGATCCACTGGCGTGCTGACGGAACTCGTGGGCAAGCGTCTCCAGCAGTTTGTGATACAGGCCGTTTTCAGGCTCTTCTATACATATAAACGGAGGCGGGCTGGGATCTTCAAGAAGCAACAGATAGGCAAAGACCTTGAGTGTTCCATCGGACATCTGCTGGGCGTAAAACGGATCCTGAAAGCCCTTGTCGTTGAATCGGTGCAGTAACCGCCCGTCATTTGACCTTTCGGTTTGGATCCGGTCAATACCCGGGATCTTGTTTGCGATCCTTTCGAGGATTGTTTCGAATCGCCTGGGATGTTCGCGCTCCATGAATTGAACGACGTTTCCCAGGTTTTCTCCATGGACGTTCAGGCGGCTCTGGGGTCCAGCCAGGGGAAGGCTTCGGGCGGCATCCGGCGTGAAATAACTGAGATACCATCCCTCGATGAAGCGGCGAAACGCGGATATTCGAGGGTGCTGTTTTAGGGCTCCGAGAGTTGCGACGCCGAGCTTGCGATGGTCTTCCAGTTCGACGAACTGCGCGTCTTTGAACTCTACTGATTCCTTCTCCTCCAAAATCGAGTTTGCTAACGACATAGCAAACTCCGAAAGAACGAATCCTCCCTTTGTTTTATCGACCTGACTACCCGCCTGGTCTCCCTTCCAGACCACACCTTTGCCTCGACTGAGCAACAAGAACGAGAGCGGTGGGCTGTTTCCCGTATCTTCCTCCAGGATTTCACGCAACACATAAGGGCGTGCGTCCTCGTCCGACCCAATCGCAATCTCGTAGGTAATCGGCCGGGTGTCTGCGTGCTCTCTGTAATAGATCTCGAACTCAATGGGACCGGCTTCTCCCTGCGCTCGCAATTTCTCAATGCCGCCCCGGCCGCGTAAATCGCAAGCTTCCTCCACCCCGTTTTTCAGAGCATCGGCAAGGAATCCGAACGCATCGAATAGTGCGCTCTTTCCTACACCGTTCTTGCCGATTACGGCCGTCAAAGGGTCGAGTGGCTTAGTCTGCCTCTGATTCCAGAGACGGCCCAGCGTCACATCCTTGAGCACCTTGAAGTTCCTTACCCTGAAACCTTCCATCCTGGGCATTTTACTGTCCTCGTATAATTTACGCTGCGGCACCATCTGGCTCTGAATTTCGCGTCGCTTCCAGCCGCCTTTGATGAAGTTGTATGATCATCCGGGTGGATACCCTGGTAGCGAAACTCGACGGCGGCGGGCGTGAATTCGCTCGAATCGGGCATGAAACGAAGCGTTACGATATCGCGTCCGGTTCACGTACGAGCATCCTGGCACACTAAACGTCGCTCATAAAGCACCTTTCCGTCCCGCAGCGCCCGCGCCAGCACGTGGTTGAGCGACTCGCGTCATTGCGCGGCGCACCGCTTCCTTGTCGGAAAAATTCACACGGGCACCCATCTGTTTTGCGATCCAGACAGGAGGAGAAGGCGTGGCGGACGCTGATTCGGCCTTCAGGGCTTGTGCCAGCAAGTTGGATACGAGCCTCTCCAGGGACGTGCCCTCTTTCTTTTGGATCCGCTTCAACTCCCGAAGGATCTGGGCGTCAATATCGAGGGTCGTTCTCATGAGATGATCCTCCTGATGCTGAAATTTTCTCCTGGTCTCGTGCCAAGAACCTCTTGTTATGCACCGTCGTCAGATGAACTTCTCAGGTGACACTTGAAATATCTGTGCCAATTTTCGCGCTGTTTTGAGGCTGATTGAACGGACATCCCGCTCCATATTCGAGACATGCTGGCGAGGAACACCGCCGAGCATCTCTCCCAGCCTCGCCTGCGTCAACCCGTGATTCTCCCGGTAAGTCCTCAGATTGTCTCCAGGCGCCATTCCTGATTTGATACTTCGATACCAATCGGTCTCAAATACATCGACGAGATCGTCGTCGCCGTTGTGGTCGGATAACCGTACCCGTTCTCCGTACTCCTCATTCAGCACGGACATCAGCTTGTCGGGGATTTCCCCTCTGATGAGAATCTCAATACGGGGCGTTTTCACGACTGCCTGCATAATAGACCTCGATAGTGTTTTCTCAGACGAATGACCAAGAGACAACCCGACCGCGCGAAGGGTGTTTTATTCCGACATCGACAGATACACACGCAATGTACGTGCCAACGTCTAAAATCAACGAAGGAGCCAAATGGAACGCCGCAAATCTATATGAGCCCTTTCGATCAAACAGACTTACCCATGAATTCTGTTGCACGGTGGTGAAATAGGATCGTCAGTACCTTAAGAAAGCGGCCAACCGTCGGTCTGTCTCGCCTCGAGATGAGAGGACGACCACTTGAATCGCTAGGTGTGAAGGCTTTCGAATGTGAGACGGTGAGCGCAGTGGTGTTTTGTTTTGCCGGAAATTGATGGATGTTTGCATGTGTCGTGGCCGTGGGCCTCAAGAACGCGTTAAGTGGGGTTTAGGCACAGGGAAAAGTGGAAAATCCTCGCTTCTAGAACAGACGACTTCGATGTCGGCAATAACGTACTGCTCGTATCAACGTGCTGCAGGCGTACGACGTATCCACGGCTTGACGCCCGCAGAAATAATCGCAGCAACAGAGACTATCCTTGTCGCCTAACCATTACGTCGACTTATTGTTGTGCGCATCGTACGTCTCGTCTTGACATAGCGTGTCTTTGGCGACAATGCGTGCGATAACTTCCTCTCGAAGTGTTCGATCTGCCCCTTTCCAAATGCCCGAAGGTTCGTAAAGATACAGTGGTTCAGCGATATGTACAGGCAGGTCTGCCATCTCCACAATCGGTAGCATGTACGCCCAGTCATTGGCGAGATCAATGTAGTCTCCATCGAGCCGAAGTGCATCGTCAGGAATCGCATCGAAGAGCCGTTTCTTAAACGAACGAAGGTGCTGCCAGACGTTTCCTCCGCGGTGTCGCCGCGGCTGATCAAAACTTACCGGATAATTGGCGTCCTTGTCGGTCCGCAGCATTGTGCCAACTGTCACGTCGGCTCCCCGTTCGTACTCTGCTGCAAGTCGTTCCAGAACGCGATCGCCGATCAGGGCATCGTCAGCATCCAGCGTAATGATGACCGATTCGGGATCGGTACATAACTCCCGAATTGCAGTTACCATGTTGACGAGCAATCCACTGCGAAGGCGGTTACGAATGACCGTACAACGTTGTAAAAGCGGCCGACAGACGACCTCAAAGTGTTCGGCGAACATGGGGTCCGATGCGTCGTCAAAAACAACGGCGCCCCATTGTGCTCCCTTCTGCCTTGCCATCGACTCGATGCAACGACGAAACCGCCCCGACTGCACGTTGCGACCCGATACCACAAAAACGAACGGTTCCAACCGAGGCGGTCCCATCCAGTTGGCCTTCTCGCCGACCCAATTCACATTTCCAAATTGATCGCACGGAACCACGCCATGTTCGATGCGGTCGAGTATTGCGAACCACTCTGTAATGTTACGCTTGCGAACATTGGGCGGGTGCACGAAGAAGGTTCGGCGATCACCTCCGCGATATGAACGACCCCGTCCCTGCGCGATCTGCCGATCCAAGGCTCGGTACCAGTGATATTTCAGACGTTCTCCAATGAGCACGTTCGGTAGTGGCCGCGCGTCGAAAAGACGCTTGAGATCAATCAGTCCTGCGCGCACCTCCACACGCCACGGCCCTGTCTCCCCCGCTTCGGTATAGGGCCGATCATGATCCATCGCTATGTTGAAAGATGCCGTGACCGCTTCAGGATCGCACTGCAACACTGCAAGCATCTCGGTGAGATAATCGTGACTACGATCCAGTCGGCCGATCATGACGTCGGCATCCAGTTGGAGGACGTACCTTGTGGCACATGCTTCAAACCCGTTCAGTGTCGAGGCGATCTGAGCGCCACTATGGGCATGGGCCATACGACAGGGAATTCCGAACCACCTCTGGTGTAACAATGCGGTGTCGTCGCCGTCATTCGATCCGTCAACGATCCGGTCGATCCATCCTGCTCTCTCTAAACGACGTGCCGCATTGGACAAGCCACCCAAGTTCCCAATCGTGTGTTGCCTAAGAAATTCATCTTCTCGGGAATCGATTACCAGAATTCGCTCGGCAAAAGCCCTAGAGGTCTCCAGCTGTGAAACAAGGTGGCGAACTTGCACATCCAAGGTAGAAGCTTCCATGGCGCAGGCCTTGATCATAAGAGTGACCTCGCCGGGCAGTGGCTCTATCGGGTTAAGTTCAAACACTAACTGTTCCGACGCGGGTTCGAATCGCTCCAGATCGACTGTAGGCACCTCCACACGGCTACGTATCGCCAGACCTGCCAGAGCAAATTCGCGTCGCAGCATCCGTTCGGGTCGATGAACATCTGGACGCATCCTGCCCGTTTCGCGCACCCTCTTGTGCCAAATGAAGACGCTTTCGTAACTGGCATCAGGGGGTAGTTTGCGCTCAGCCTCAGGTGTCGAACCACCGAACGTGAAATTCGGGTCACAAACGGCCACCAATACCCGGCCACTCTCGCTGACTAGATTACGCAGATCGCTGAGAATCGTTCTAAATTCATCGTTGCATTCAATGGTGCAAAGTACACGACGGCAAATAACAAGATCAAATGGCCCAGCCGCCAACGCGTCACTTAGATCGTCCGTAAATTGAAGGCTTTCGCTTTCCCGACAGAGTGACTCCCAGCGCGCCCTGTATGCTACTTCAGGATCGTAGCCAAATACATCCATACCCCTGTCCGAAATCTCTCGGGCAAGCCAACCCTTGCCACAACCGTAGTCAAGAACGCGCTCGTCCTTCCCAACGAAGTTCAGCACAACATCCTTCGGCGTTTTGTGCTGACTTGTTACCATTTGAATTGCTTCGTAGAAACGCTCAAAACCATCGAGTTCAGGTATTCGCTCGTTCGTCAGCGCCTCGCGCATGATATTCTTTAAGTTCGAACGGCTAGCCCAGCGATACGATAGCCAGGCGCGTTGGCACATCGTATGGAATTCATCTTCATCGAAAGGGTGGATGTCCGAACCGTAGTCTATCAACCGAACCCGGCCATTTACCACACGCAAGTTATCTGGATCAATGTTTCGACAAACGATGCCATGCTGGCGACATTCCGCGATCAGATCGACCATGGCGGGCCCGCGACCGCCTCTGTAGGGTTCGCTGACTTCATAAGTGTACGTCAGCACCTTTTGATGTCCCGTCTCAAGGAAATCTTGAAGCGGATAGAGACAGCGTGCGTCCTTCCAAGCGCCGACAAGCGAGCGCAGGAACGCAGGAGCCGAGAGATTGTGAGAACGCTTCCACCAGTAATCGAAAACTTTGAATACCCTAGTGCCGTCGGTGAGGGCTACTCCCTCAATCCCGCATCCTAATACCTTAAGCACACTGGTGGGAACCGCCAGTCGCTTGGTAATGGACTTGGCGTTGGCGATCCTTTCGCCCTCAAGGCTGTGTACCAGAGCCGAGAAATCCGAAAGCCGCCTTCTATGGCTCTGAATTTCGATCGGCAGATGATCAAGAAACTTGCCGATACGGCGGGCATCCAGTTCCTCGGCTTCGCGTTTAATGCGGTTCAGAGTCTCTATTTTGTAGAAATCGGCCAAGCGTTCGGAAAAAGCCCGAAGTTGACTTGCCGCACTGCGATGCTTATCTCCTTGCCACCATTTTTCTGGATCGTCCATTTGTCGTCGTAAGACGCGTGTCAAGCCGCGGATCCGGTAGAAAGAAAGGCGAAATGCGGACAGCCTTTCTTCGAGGTACTTATGTACACGCTGACCGAAACACTCAACCATTTCCTCGGACAAACGAATACCCCGGTCATCCGTGGTGATCTTGAATACCCCAGGAATGTCCTCAAGAGCTGAAAACATCGCGTAGCCACGCATGTCGTCGACGATGTCGTCAACATCCAAATCCGCGACAACATGTGATCTGTCGTGAAATAGGCCAAGCGGCAAGGTGACGATCTGACGGCTGAAGTAGCGTTTCTGCAGCAACGCCCACATCATGTCACCACGGCGGCTTGACCGTCCGTCGATGATCGGTGATGGGTTGGGGGCCAGTTTCAGAGATTCGACATCAAGCACGAAGGTATTACCGCCGCGTTGGAGCCCATCACCGATCGAATTGAGAGGATTGAGACTGGCCTCCAATGCGAGAGGCCGGAAGATCTGCTCGCCGGCAAGTATCCGTTCCGCGAAATTAGCAACGCGAACGAACGCCGAAGCAACACTCTCCCCAGGAAACGCGGGTGTGATCCAGAACGGGACTTCCAATCGATCGGTCTCTTTGCGTGAAAGATCGTAATAGTAGTCGCGTCGGCCGGACCGGCTCTTGGCGTTCTCCATCCCGCGGTCCGGAAGGGAGTCCGTAGGTTTCTGGGACCCCAACCACAACAACGACGCGATCAAGTCTACGAGCTGGACGCGTACGGTTGCGAAAGACGGCAACGGCGCCGCTCCAGTGTAAGACCCGATGGCAATATCAACGATCCCACCTGCACGGAGTCGGCGAAGCTCTTGGAGTATCGGAGCGATCTTATTTGCGCGCCGCTGTAGGCTTCCATCTTTTTCGATAACCAGCGGGTCGAGTCTCATGTCGTCATCAACGATCCAAACCACCGCACCTGGCTTTCTCTTGGCGAATGCGTACAGATACGTCTGTAATACCGTCCGCGCATGGGAGATTGACAACCTAGACTCCTTACTCACACCAGCGTCCAAAACCCGTCCGCTCGTTGCATCTTGCAAATGGCGCGAACGGTCCACAAAATGGATACGCAATCCGTTGCTGCGCTCGCGCTCGATGAGTGAACGCAGTTCATCGCTGGGCGTGCCATCGTCACCGTTCTCCAAGACCAAGACGTCGTAGCCCGATAAGTCAGGCGCGTCTGCCAGCCCTCGGAGGTCGGCGAGCAGATTGGCCAACTCTTCGAGCCTTGCAATGTCGGCAATCAGCCCGACGATCAAGTGGGGCGGTGCCTGACGCGGTGCCAGTGTTCGAGAAATCGATGACAGTCGATCGCCACCGATACAATCTTCAGCTGAGGGTGCTGGCAGCGATTCCTTCCACCCGAACAGGTATTCTGTGCGGTCGCAAAACGCTACCCTCTCGGCATCAGACATCCGCCCTTTGTACTTGCGGAAGAATCGATCCAGCCCCGTGACCTTATGGTGCGACCCTGGCGTTGATAATCTCGGCCGCGACTCGCACGCAAAGTGATGAACAGTCGGTTCGCTAGTGGTACCGTACCGAATTCCGGGCAACTCGGCGATACGGATGCACAGGTCGCGGTCCGTACAGCTCGGCAGCGACTCGTCGAACAGACCTGCTTCAAGCAGCACACTCAGCCGACAAACAAGATTGCTTCCTTGGATACCTGGATTACCGACCAAAAAGTCCGCCACATCGAGTGATGTCGGCGGAGTCGTCAGAAGGGCCTTGGCTTGCTCTTCGACGCGATGAAACGGAGCCGCGACCATGTCAAGGCTTCGTGCCTCCGCGGCTGCCAGACATGTGCGCAAATGGTGGGGATTCCACTGATCATCGTCGTCCAAGATTGCAACATACTGTCGTTCTGGGTCAACGCATGTCCGCAGCAGGTGATCCAAACCTGAGTTCCACGCTCCTGCGGCTCCATTCGTACGCCGATTGAGCAGAAAGTCCACATCTATTCGGGCGGGTTGCCATTCCCGCGCCAGCAGTTCGGTTCGTTCGGCGGCGGCCGTTTCGCCCGAGTCATCGACGATAATCACCCGCTCCGGGGGACGGGACTGGTCTTGGATCGATGGAAGAGCCCTGTCCTTAAGCAAATTCGCCCGATGGGACGTAGCGAGGAGAACAGCCACAGAATACTTCTGCATGGAGTAAAAAAGACCATCAGAAATCGATGGAAGATCTGAATCAGACATTTCTCTAGACCACAGGCAGCAATGGTTGAGTGACTTGGGTACGTTTCAACGGCGTACTCTCCGCATCCTAGAAGCCTCGCTTGGCTCTCACGTTGTTCGCGAGAGGAACAATTGCAAGTTCTGAGACGTTGCTACACAAAGGAAATTTAACTCCTCAAACCGAACAACTCCATGTAATCGATTTAATTCTCTGACAACAAAGTGATACAGCGTAGACTACAACGGCAATCCTGTGAGCTTTCAAGATCACGTTAGGTGTCCACCCGGCTCCGCACTCTTTGCCACATCCGCAATCGCGTCGAGCTTTTCGTGGATTTCCCGATCGATTTCACTGTCAGGAACGCAAACGACGAGTTCATAGAAGTTCTTCTTGGCCATTAAGTTCGGTAATTCAAGTCTCTTGAAATAGGAAGCAAAAAGCGGATCCAGAAACTCGTCACTCGCTTTAATGTCCGCGCTCCATGGTGACGGCTTACCCAACGCCTCGAGCGCGGACTCGATTTCGTCGATTGCCGCTTGCATCGCATTAACTCGCCGTTGTCTCTCAGGTGCCGCAAATAGGGGTCCTGGAACGTCGTCGGGACTCAGCGCCTCTGCGAAAGCCAGGAGTGTGGCCCTTGAAGAAAGATAATTCTCAATCTCGTGACGGTCCCAGCTCAGGCATTCAACCGGGGACAAGTCGCCTATTCCGGAATCGATGCGGTCAAATAATGCAACCCCCCGAAGCGCAGGGAAGGCTTCCCGCAATCCGTGGAAGTGGCGGCGAACAGCCGGCGGGTGGTTTCCTACGTAATGCACAAAGGGCCGTTCGAGCGCCTTAATCGCGCGTTCATGATTAAGACGCTTTGCGAATGCCTGCAATATCGACAGGTCCGTCGACCCCTCCAGGTAGAGTATCCACCCGGTTTGTTCCGCCTGATAATACTGGTCGTACCCTATCTCGTTTAGCGCCTTCAGCACCTGACTACCGCGGTCGTCGATTCGATGTGGCGCACCAACGAACGCGACGACCAGATCCCTACCCGCGGCCTCATTGAGTAGCACTTCGGAGTGACTTGCAGCGATTATCTGGCTGCCGCTTGCATGCGCGACCTCGGTGAGAAGACTGTAAATCTGGCGTTGGCGAAGAATCTCCAGGTGAGCATCCGGCTCATCCAGCAGCAGCACAGCACCCGGGTTCGAGTACATATACGCCAACAATAACAGCGTCTGTTGCAGCCCGCGCCCGGCTGACGACAAATCGAGCCTGACGTGCTGCTCACGGTAAGTCATTGCGATCTCTCCCCGTTCTGCGATGTAACGGGGTGGATCGAGCCTGGATCCGAAAAGGGTCTTTATTTGCTCAACAAGCACCTTCCACTGTTCCGGCTGCGACTGATGGACCTGGAAGCACAGGTTACGCAGAACTTCTGCTGTCCGACCCTCTCCAATCCGTACGTTGACAGCACCCTCGTCGAGGCGCGTCTCTGTCGCGGCCAGGCCCGACATTGGCGGCAGGAATGCAATTCGTGTGCTTCCGGCCTCGTCGGGAACGGGCATCCGATCTGGGGTTTTGCAGTCTGACAATCGTAGCGGCCTGCAGTAGAAGGACTGGTCGTTCGCGTAGTCGAACTCAAGGCCGCACTTCCAGTGCTTGTCCTCCGTAACGCCCTCTACAACGATGTCAATGCGAATGTTGCTGGTACGCTGCTTTCCGTCGTCCGTCCTGACGTCACGTACGTGGAGACCGCGCCATAGAAGATTCGCCTCAGGAATCGGAATCGCAACAAGGTCTCGCCTATTTATGGTGACTCCGGGACGCTTTTCGGGCGTACTCTTGCCTGAACGCTTCTCATTCCAGCGCATGAGCCCGATGTCCCAGAGTGCCAGCGCCTGCATGGCAGAGGTCTTCCCGGAGTTGTTAGGACCGATGAAGACCACGGGACTCCCGAGTTCGATCTCCACCTCGCCGAAGCGCTTAAAATTGCGGATGGTGAGTTTGGTTAGCATCATGAGGCTTCCAATTAGTCGGTTCCTTTGGCAAATTCAGTGGATGGCGTCGAATAAACCGTTTAATTCGCCAGGATTTACAGTTGTGTAAACTCACGTAGGCGAAATCGGAGTCACAAAGTCGTCCCGCATCCGGAATGCGGCAGACGAACCATTCTCGACGAGCAAGTCGAGGAGAGAGAGAACAGACTCACGAAGTACGCGCTGAAGCTTTAGTTCTGTGGGTCTCCCGTATACGAATCGCCGGAGAAGTACTTCGAGGTGAAAGACGGTTTCTCCGTTTCGCATCATCCGCTGATGGTCTCCCTGTTGAAGTCTATCCGCGATTCGGACAAACGCATCGGGGAGTGACCGCTCGCCGATTTTATAGAGGAACAGGACGTACGCATCCAAGACGACCGAAGAGGCCGGCAAATCCTCAAACAATGTGTGAATGTGTTCAGCATATCCATCTAAACTTCTCCAGTGGCGCGTACCTTCTTTCCAATAATTCCCGAGAAAAATGGCCGAAATCATCTCGCGCCCTCTTGGATGCTTGTCGTCCAGTTCTGTGAGCCATTCGGCAGATCGCACTTTGTCAGCAAACAGCATCCAAATCGACCAGAATTGGGCGGTATTGGATTGAATGTCTTCAGCACATACCAACCCTTGGATTAACCAGAAGACTTCCTGAGGATGGCGGTCGATTCCATCCAGGATAGGCTGGAGAATTCTAATAGCTTCCAGCGCAGTTGTTCGCAGAAGGAAGTTCTCTAACGCGCTTCTGTGCGTCGGCTCATCAGCATACCTGTGTTCAACGCCATTGTCCCACCTACTAACGAGCGTTTGTGCGAGCCTCTCGAACGCCGCGATGGCCATCGGCTCCGTTGGCGCTCGAACGTAGATTGCTAGTAATTTTGTGTTGGCATGAGATCCAAAACCCTTCGTTGGGTCGAAACAGGTGTGTTTATGGTCCGAGATCCAATCCGATTCAAAAAATCGCTTTCTTACGATAGACGCGGATTCGGCCATTATCTCACTAAGCGGACGACGGCTCGAGAACCGTTTGTGAAGAGGTAGCCTTAGATTCGCGTCAAGCCCGCGTTGCACCATGTCCGCATCTACCGCTAGTGCGTTCGCGCACCGTAGAGCCAGCGTCCGATCTATTTGCCAAAGGTGCATCCCGATGCCTGAGGCTACATAATCTCGTACCTCATCGACAGCATGTGTGAGTGCAATCACGAGCGCCTGACTTACTTGGCTTCGTTGGCTCTCCAAAAGCGACTTTCCCAAGAGTAATGGCAGCACCCAAGCACACGGTCGATCTGCGGACATGCGGTTCCGTTGCACATGTTCGTGTTCATTCCACTGATCTCCAACGCGGCGCACCTCCATGCAAATGATGTCCACGCACCAACGACGTTCATCATCCAACATCTCATCCCAATGGTCTCTTACACAAACTGCCGCCACAATCCCGGGGCCACCTCTGGATAAGTCAGGACTCTCACCACTATCATCGCCGATGTCCACAGTCCGGGCCTTCTGTAACTGCTGCCTCCAACTTAATGGATCCGCTCCCTCGACGGTCGTGTACTTACCCTCTTGGAAGACTTTATGCCCCCAAGTAAATAGACCCATTTTGGTATGAATTGGCGCCGACGACTCTTCGCTTTTGGCTATCATCTCTCTGAGGTCAGGCTCGGGGTCCGTAGGTTCCAAGTAAATGCGATTTTTCGTTTTTTTGTTCGAATCGTGACCCTTGGAAGTTTCAAGTATTTCGGTTGTATCTTCCCTGACCTTGTACTGCCTCAAGTCCATGCGCCGGAGCGCCAAGCGCCAGACACGATCACCATCGTCTTGTTCCTTCGCGGGCGGCAACTCTACATGGTATCTGTCAAGGATCTTATGGACACGCGGGGCGAACGGACCAATCTGCAGATTTGCAACTGCCTGTTCAAGATTGTGTTTCCGATGGGGCCGCGCATCTGCTTCCTTCCGTTCGTCTTCGTAGATCTTGTGAATTGCTTCTATTCGCGGCAGGCTGTCTGCCCATGATGACAATGTAGAGACCTCACTGGCCAACCGATCAAGGTCTAGTTGGATGCATGGCCGTGAACCAAGGAGCACCAAGAGTGTCTCGCCCGCGGCATTTGGGAAGGCGGTCGCCACGCTTGCCACGACAGCGGTAAGGGCGACAGAGTCGCTATTTCTTAGTATATATTGTAGGATGCTATCCAGCTCTTGTGAATGCGACTCTCCCATCTCCAGCAACCAGTGCTCCAAAGCCATTAGTATCGATTGCAGGACATATGGACCTACCGTCGTTCCTCTGTATAGATTCCAGAGCTGAGCGTTGCACCACTGAGTTCGGGAGGTCTCATCCGCGAATGTAAGTCTAATCTTGACGGGCGGCTCAACAGAGTCGAGCGGAATCCGCGGATTGGCATACCACTCCGCACTATGATTGAATACATCAATAATGAAACCAAGCCCTTCACACCGGTGATAGCGGAGTAACTGGAGGTACGGACCACGGAGTGCACTAGCCGGGAATGATCCGCCTATCGTGGTACGCTTGATACCAAACAACGGTTCCAATTGCAGCGCCTGCGCGGAATCCATTCGTGTAGGTACATCGGCATCCGTGGACAGTAGATATCCTTTAGCCGTTGAAACTATAAGCTTGGGCATGTCCCGAGCCGCAGCCAGACCATCTAGGCCGTCAAAGATGATTTCTCGGAATTCATCTGTTGTGTAGTCCCGCGTGTCGGCCGTTCCGCACGCGGTCAGAAGGGTCGTGAATGCTATGCGATTAGCATTTGGAATTTTCGCGATCACTTGCAGGACCCTTCTTCGCTGATCCCTGGATCTGTAATCATCAAAATGCGGCAAGAGCCAATGTGCGATTGCCGCAACAGAGTCAGCCCCGTCGGGATACGGATTCCGCCAACTGACGCTGCGAACCCAATCCTCAATCAGCCCAAGGAGCAGGAGTTTGTCCTCTTGGACGAATGACCGGAGATGGCTTTGCACCAGGCGTAGGACGATTGTCCAGGACGTGCCATGCGGCACATTGAACAGAGACGCTGGTGCTGCTGACGATCCCAGCCACGAAGGCGTGGTCACGCAAGCGACCCGCAGGAGATGAATCACCTGACGAAAAAGCTGATTATCATTCGCCAGAAGTTTAGCAATATGCCTCTCCAAAAACGCCGCCGAGGATGAGGAACTCAGGAGCGAGGCGAGTGTGTCGTCTCGAAACTGTGCGGAGACTTCGTCCTCAAGAATAATGGTCTGAAACAGTCGGTCCGCAGCGTTGGGGTCCAACTCTACAAGCTCAGTCACCCACTTTCGGTACGTCCGACGCACGGCAGGATGCTGCCCAATCGCAGTGGATAGTTTTGAAAGCGAGTGTTCGTGGGACAGATACTGCGTCTGTATCCAATGCAGAATTGCCCAATCTTCCATGACGTCATGAGCAGGTGCGAATTGTGAATCATCATCTTGTGAACGTACGATTAACGAGTCGTGGCAGAGTTGGTCGACGGCTTCCGGATCAAGGTCGTTGCAGATAGCATATAGCGTGAGTGCACGCGCCCGCCGTAATGAAACCTGCACGAATGCATTCTCCCGCCGACCAGGCATTCCCCCAGCTGTGCGATGGTTGGCACGCACGATCTCTCGCCAAAAGAGCGTCCTGAATTCCTGCTCACTCTGAGGCACCGACCGGTCCGCTGACCACTGAATCTGCAGTGCCTTATCAAGAATATACGGATTTCTCAAGACCTGGTTAAGCGAAGCATTCGCCAGTGGCTTGGCTAGCGACGGATTGGCCGTTTTGACACTTGCCAACTCCTCATCTTCCAGTGGCGGTACCGTTACGACCGCATGTATGACGTTCACATTTTCCAAGAAGGCCGACCGGACGAGGTCGACTGAGTAGTCGCGGCACGTAAGCACCAAACGCCAACTATAGTCTTTCGACACGAGCGTAAGGAGGTCAGTGAAGGCTTCGCGAGTAGATCTTTCGAGGAGCCGTTCGACGCTCTCAACCAACAATACCTTTCGATCCTGTCCTGCCAGGATGGCTCCCAACGTCTTTGCGTTTGCCGGAGTACGGATACTCTGAAGTGTCGCATCAAGGTGAGGATGAGCGAATTCCTCCGCCCGGAAGCTGAACGCGAAGTGGTCGGCTTCGAGGATGCTGATGGCATCCTTCGCGATGACGGACTTTCCACTACCTGCGGGCCCTGAAATCAGAACAACCTGTTTTGACGCCAATTGTTCGGTGACCTGCTGAACGAGACCGCCTCGCTCCAAGTGGAAACTGCCGATTTTTGAGCGGATTCCGTCCAATATAAGCGCAGAGTGTTCACTCAACGTACGGAGTGCCTGCTGTTCGGTGGCACCAAGCGGCGTATGGCGTTGTTGCAACTCTCCAGGTAGATCCTTGCGCCGAAAGCTGCGTGCCGACGGCATTCCTTGGCCAATCTCTCGAAGCAAAGCGTTCCAGGTAGCGTCCGCGCTTCGGATCGCGTCCGGTTCATCTGTTGTGTGGGCGAGCAGGGTCTTAACTGTCGATTCCGTCTGCGCTGTCGCGCTGTTCAAGTCCAGGCTCAATACGTGTAAAACACGGAGGAACGACCAGACTTCAGACGCGTTAACATCTTTCTCTTCGGATTCTCCGATTATCTTCCGGATTTCGCTGCAGTGCCGAATTGCCTTAGTGCTAATGAATCCATCAGTAGAAAGCCGACGCTCAAACTCAGCCTCATCACGAGAGGCACGGGCACAGTCCAATAGCCCCGAAAAATGTTCGAGAAGAGTGTTGGTACCTCGCGGTGTAACGAGGACGAATCGATCGGAGCCCTTTGCGAACTGCTGTGGATTCCTATAATCCTTCCAGAAATCCTGTATCGTTTTTTTGCACTCCTTATCATTCGCACTGACCCTGAAAGTCCGCTTCACTTGGCCGACCAGCTTCCGGCGCTGTCCAGAGCTGTTTTGGCCGACGACCAGGAAGTCGTCCGTATGCCAACCGAGATGTTCCGTTTGAAGAAATACCTCATCCAAGGTGCAGTCGCGCAATATGGGAGGAATACCTCGCACCAGAAGCAGTGCAAGCCAATACGCAGCGACATGCTGTTCGAAGAACGTACCCGCTCCACCAGTAGCAGCGGGACTAGAGACTCGATCGGAGGTTTCTCTACTGCCGGATTCCACGATAGTTTTTCCTTCTTGGGATCATCGCACGCTCCGCCATCTTTTGGAGTAGCTCCCGCTCCTGCGCCTATTGCAAAGAGCCGGAGAGGGTGCCAGAAACCGCACGATGAATGAGGACGTCAAAGAGTCTCTTCAGCTTCACCCGTTCGGTCTCAAATCGGAATACAAGTGTACGAACTTTATTGGACGCTATGATAAACCGCTTCTGGTCTGCTAGTGAGGGCAGGAGTATCGTCAAACTCCTCACATCTTGTTGGTTGATGCTCGGCTGATTGATCGCACGCTTGGCTTTGCTTAGCATTTCTGCTCTCGTAAATGATGTTTGGAGATGGGCTACTACGAACTCAGGAAGTATCTGCAATGTGTCCACTGTGAACCGCATCATATTTGACTCGAACACGACCGGTTCGGAAAGAGCTGGTATAATTGCTGACTTTCCCAAGTATTCTTCGCTATTGACACGGTTGACGACTATATCAGACTTTTCTAGCCCGTACTTTGCGATTTCCTCTGGTGAAGCCTTGAGCCGCTTGAGGGTATCGAGGTTTGATACCTCTCCAGCATAAAAACCGTCGATGCGCAAAATTTTCGTACCTCCGCCGTAACTTGACGCCGGTTTGTAGAGCCCGTTCTGAGGTCCTTTGATTACAACCGTGGCAAGTTCTACTGTTGGTAGCTTTCGCGGGTTATTGCCCGGATCGCCAAACATCTTGATGAACAGTGCTGGCAGTATGCGCGCGGCATTGGCATCGGCTTCGTCGCGGAGACGCCGGAGGCGGTCGGCTTGGTCGAGGATGTCGACGATTCGGCGTTGTTCGGCGAGTGGCGGTAGGTATATCCCTAAATTGTAGACATCGTTACGATTGAGACCTGGGACCCCCGTGGTGGTCGCAAGTTGGTTCAGTTGAAGGTGAGACAACATGAAATACGTCCAACGCATATCAAGCGATATCTTCGGAACGACATAGTAGGTCGTGTCGATTGGCCAGAAATCTTCGTCGTACCAAATTACCCTCCCAGCGGACCCCTTTCTACCCACTACGATGCCTGGTGACGAGACAAATGCGCTTGTGTGTTGCCCATGCGGTCCGTTCGATCCTGCGACCGGAAACTTGCCGCGCGGATCACGAAGATCTGCTGGAAGTGACTTACCATATTCCAACGACACCACGTCGCCTAGCCGCACACGAGGCCACGCCATCACCGGCCCTCCGCTTCCGCCAAACGCTGCTGCACCTCGTCCTGCAGCATTTTTGCAAGCCTCGTGGCGAGTTCTCGATCGATGGGTTCGGAATCAGAACCGACACCCTCATAGCGAAATTCGACTGCGTAAGGCGTGTAACTGACCTGCGCTCGGAAGACTTCCGTCTGGATGCCACGTTCGTCTAGAAGGTCCAGGAGCGTTTCAAGATTGTGTGTGAGCAGGTATGCGTCACCCAGAAGACCAAGGTGTGCCTTGAGCGATTTTTCAACGGCCTGCTGCACGTGAAAACCGAAGACCTCATCTGAGATTTCGTCCGAATCGCGCATAAATCTGAGTGCATCTAAGTCGCGCTCAGCCGCGCGAACGAGCATCCTGGCACACTTAACGTCGCTCATAGAGCACCTTGCCCTCCCTCAGTGCCCGCGCCAGCACATGATTAATCGAGTCGCGCCAGTAGTCCACATCTTCGCGTGCATAGACAAGAACGTCGGCGGCGACCGGAAAGCCCGCCACGGCGTGGTAGAGTCTGACCATCTCTTTATGACGACTTCGCTCCGGGCCGAAGGGTTCGGCTTCCACAACCAGCAGATCCACGTCCGAATCCTGGCTTTCGTCGCCTCGTCCGCGGGATCCGAAGAGGATCACCTGTTCGGGGTCGACTTCATCGACGATAGCCTGAACCATTTCATTGATAAGACTGTCGGATACTTGAGCCAATTTTGTACCCAAATGATATTTCGGAAAACCGCTCAGTTGTCAGAAATTGAGAGATCTCAACCCGATATGGACCAGCGGCGCGATTGGATCCAACAGGTGAAGAAAAATCCGACTCCAGGCCAAATCTGTTTGCTCGATCAGCCGCAGTACTCATTCTCGCACAGGGTGCGCACACAGCTACCCTTCCCAAGCGGCCAACTCGACTTCTGGCAGGGAATCGAAAAAGCGGTCGTCGACCACAACCCGGTCCTTCATGGCGCCGAATTGCCGCGTACCCTGCTGATTCCCGTACGGGACAAGCCGCGCGACGGGTTTGCCGTCACGTGCGATTACGACCTCTTCACCGGCTTCTACCTTTGACAACAGACAGGCAAGGTTTGTTTTTGCATCATTTACATCGAAAGTCGGCATCGCCATACTCTTTCGACAACAAAGTCCCATTGCTTTGACCGCAAGAACCACGTTCCAGTTTCGGATCATTAACCTCGAGTTAATTCTCCACTTCTTTGAGCAGTTTTTCCAACCCCTCTGTAATTTCTCGTTCGATTGCCAGCACCTCACGGATGAGATCGGCCGGATCTTCGTCGGGAACGGGCTCGGCGACGCGGGGTTTGTATCGGGAGGCGGCCAGGTTGTAGTCGTTTTCGGCAATTGTCTCGAACGACGACCACCAGCAAGCCGGCTCATCCGTTCCCGGATCGAGCAGCACGTTGGCCTCCTCTCCCGGCGGCTTCTCAAAACTCGATGACTTGTATTCGTCCCAGGCCGCGAGCAGCCCGGGAATGTCGTTCTTGTCCGGCGTTTCAGGCCGAACACCGCCCTGAATCTTTTCGGGGTCGAAACCGTCGTTCCCGATCTCGTAGAACCAGACCCGTCTTGTCGCCGCCTTTCCTTCCGCCGGCTCGTTCGCTGGGCGGCGGAATACGAGAACTGAGGTCTTGACACCGGCGTAGGGTTTGAATACACCTGCGGGAGGCGATACGACGGCCAGCAACTCGCACTCCCGCAACAATTTCTGTCGCAGGTCCTTGTGCGCCCGCGTCGAGCCGAAGAGTGCGCCTTCGGGAAACACAACCGCGCACCTTCCGCGCGGTGCAAGCGAACGCAGCATTAAACCAAGGAACCGGAGTTCACTCTTCCGCGACTTCGATGGCAGGTCCTGACGGATGGACTCGCTGGGGATCTGTCCGGCGAACGGCGGATTCGAAAGGATCACTCGGTAGCGTCGGTTCAGGTCCTCCTCGGTGAGGCCGCTCATCTCGGAAAGGACGTTTCCGCGCTTGAGGTTTGCCCGCCGGATCCCGTGCAACACCAGATTCATCATGGAGATCCGCATCATCTGGCGCGAAACGTCAGTACCGTAGATAGATGCCTCAAACAAACTCCAGTCCGGAATTTTCTCACCGGCGCCCTTCCGGTACGTCTGGAGTCGCGGCATCTCTTTCTTCACCTGATCCAGCGTCTGCCCCCGCTGTTCGAGCCAGTCCTCTCCGTAAATCGGCGCCTCCTGGGGTTCTTCGCTGTACCGGGCGAGGATATGATCCACCACGTCAATCAGAAATCCCGCCGTCCCGCATGCGGGGTCGTACACGGTGTCACCCAGGTCCGGATTGACCATTTCAACCATGAAAGCGCGGATTTGGCGAGGCGTTCGAAACTGACCATTCAGCGCGGACTGGCCCAGATGTGTCAACAGATACTCGAAGATGTCGCCCTTGATGTCGGGTCCAAGCTTTCTGAAATCGATTCCATCGAGTTCGTCGACCACCTGTTTCAGCACGTTCGGATCGACAATCTCCAGTACCGCGTCGCGAAAGTACTCCGCCACCTGCGGATCGTCCTTTACCAGCGACGCCATATAAGGAAAGACTTCATCCCGTACAAAGTTCCTGAGTTCTTCGCCGCTTTTGAAATGCCAACTGGACCAGCGGAACCGATCGGTCTGGAGGGGGAAGAGACGCGCGTCATCCCCCGCGCCGAGGCGACCCTGCAGTTCACGGACCGACTCCTCTTCGTCCAGAAGCTTCAGGTAGATGAGGTACGAGATCTGCTCGATGTACGTTACCGGATTGGTTACACCGCCCGCCCACAGAATATCTGTGATCCGGTCAAGCTTTCGTCTCAGGTTCTGGTCCATTAGACAAGTACACCCGTAAACCAAAGGATAGCTGCTTCACCGTCTTTCCGAGTAACTTCGTCCACGTCACGGCTATGCCGGATGCTGTTTCGCAGATCCGCCAATTGATGGAATCTCATCGCCAAACCTTCCTTTGTGCCGGAGCGGTTGGAGAAACGTGGCCACAGATTCTTGTTGACGACTTAATCCTGCAATTCTCGAAAATCACCAAAATCCAGTTGATCAGTTGCGGTCTGGTAGTGGCTCAACTCACGAACTGGATTTGACGTGATCACGACTTGCATGCGTTCTGTTGTCTTCGCCTTAACGTGATCTGTCAGACTTGAAGGACCATCATCAAGTCCCCCAGCGATTAGTTTCAGAAGAGTTAGTTAGACTTCTTCAATCTGTGTGTCCATCGCCCGCAGTCGAGGCGAACGAGACTTTACGACTGAATCCTCGATGGCGTCTCGGATCGTCCGCTCACGTTCAGCCAGGAAGAGGTCGAAATCATCTGGCGTAAATGGATCCTTCAATAGGATATCTAAGGCTAAAGGCGAAATGAAGTGGGTCTCAAGAACATCACGCACAGCAGATTCGCCGACTTCGTCAATTAGCAGTGGGAGGTACACGTTTGGGAGTTGGCTTCGAATCACATCCCGGTTGGTAGCCCCAGTAAGCGGTGTACGATTGAGGATAGTATCAATCTGGCCACCCAAGTTTCTTTCCTTTCCCCAACTTTTCGGCACGATATGATGGTCGTCCAACTCGTCGTGCTGGGGAACGGTGTCGGTTCTCCAATCTCGCGCACCATTCAATACCAACAGATTAAATATACCGTTGTACACCGATGTACCACTCCGCGTCTCGGTCCTTAGTTCAATGGTTCGAATCTGCTCACGGAATTCAGCAATCAAACCCGGTTCAGCCGAGTCATCTTCGAACCAAGCTTTTACGTCTTGGTAGTCCCGCGCGCTCGTCGATTCCACCGATCCCGAATAGCGTTTAAGAAAAACACTTGCCCAGTACCATTGCCGGATTTTGCGCTGGGCGTCTGGTTGACTGAAGTCGGGCAGGTTCCCCGCTTCGGTCTGCAAGGCCGAGAAGACTGGCAAGATCGAAACGTATGGTAGAAATCGTGAGGCAATCGCACCGAATCCCGTAGGATAACTCAACAGTCTTATGGCTTTATCCAAGGCAGCGACAGCCTCAGTCCAAAGGCTCTCAAACTCAGCCTTACCAGGAATTAACACCTCGCTACGTAACGTGCCGTCGGGCTCCCGGACCTGCCGCTCCTGACCAGGGAGAAGATAGTAGAGATATTTCGGCGAGCAGTAGGCTTGACGCAGGATGGACATAACTTGCAGGATATAGACGTTCATTCGATCGGTGTTGACAAAACGGAAACTCGGTCGCGGTTCCGCCTCACGCCACATATACCGCAATTGCAGACCCTTGGGACGCAACATTGCATTGATCAAATCGAACACGTCGAGACGTACACCCCTACTGTTTACCTGCGTGAAAATATCACACACCTTGTCCAATTGTAGATCCTGATCAAGTTCGATATATGCGATCTGATACTCTTCGGTAATGCCTTTCAAATGATCCCCAAATCGACGAGCACACTCGATGTTTTGATGTGCTGATTGTTCCTCATCAGACTCTGGCCGTTCCTGAGCCAGCCTTGCCTTTTCTTCCCAGTACTTCTTGTAGGCATTGACCCATTCGAACAGTGCCCAGCCGGTTTTTCCGATCACCGAAAGTGGGAACATGTGCTCGGCATACTGCCTTTCAGGGTCATTACTCAGTCTCTCCCCACGTTTTGTCCAGTCATAGGTAAATGCGTCATCATAGGCTTCTTCAATAAATTTATCTACGCGGATAAAATACCGGAATCTACTCGCGCGTCTGGGTGCTTTCGCATTGGGTGACATGAATGCATAGTACATTGCTGTCAGGCGTTGTTGGCCATCCAATACGATAAAGTCGGTTTTTCCGACGGCACCATTGAAAGCATAAATTGGCTCACACGATAACGCTTTGAAATTTTCTTCTTTTCCCTTCCACAGCAACAAACTACCTATATAATAGTCTCGAAAGATCGAGCTCATTAGTGCGCTGATATCCCAAGGTTCCCACTCAAAATCCCGTTGGAAATCAGGAATTACAAACCTTCCTTCCCTAAGCCAATTGACTAACGTGGTTAGGCTAACATGGTTGGGTTTCTGCGCGTCTTTCATGGTGTATATGCTCCTGCATAAGGTTTTGGAGGTTTAGACTCTTACAGTAAGACTTCAACGCAAAATGCATACAAAATTAATCATGCTGCTTGCACACGGTATGGTGTTGGAATCCCCCCACTGCATCAGCCGACGCCCGCCCTTCGACAACCCTTTGGCAGGCTCAGGACAACGGCTCAGGGGACGGCTCGGCTTCTGCGACTCCCCCTCAAGGGGGAGTGATTGGAACGTCAAACGGCCACCCGCGTTCATTTCCACGTATTTGGTTGCGGCTGAATAACGCGAAGCCACAACGGCATTCTGGCAACGGATTTTGGACATTCTGCGAATTTTCCGTGATCCCTTGATTTTCGACTACGGTCGTGGATAAGTACTATGATTCTGGTGCATTTGGGAGAACTGTACAAATGTGAGTGTCAGCCGGCCGTTCTAAACACCTCGGCGTCCATCCGCTCGACGACCTCCTTCAGGCCTTCCTCACCGAAGAGTTTCACGCCTTTGCCAGCCGCGTCGAGGATGGAAAGCGGCGGTTTGAAGAGGTCATCGACCCGAACATGGCCGGTCGCGATACCGCGGTTCTTGAGCAGGCAAAGGTATTCGGCCTGAGGCGGCGTGAACTGGCGTGAGACCAGCCAGGCCCGGAAGGCTTCCTCCCGCTCTTCCTCGCGGCTCTTGATAGTCAACCGCCCGAGAGCGGCGCGGATGAAGTCGATGAGGTTGCCTCCGGGGTCTCCGTAGGCGCGGCGAAGGTTGTCCTCGTTAAAGTAAAGTTCGGGTCGATTAAGGCGCCCTATAAGCTCCTCCTCCTGCGCGGGAGTTAGAGGTGTCTCGTCCCTTACTTTGCCAAGAATTGGATCGTCGTCTACGTCGGCGCGAATCGCCTCCACCCAGCGAGTGACGTAGTCAGTCTTGTCGATGCGTTCTCCCTCGGGGCCAACCTCGATGTATGAGACCGCTTCGAGCCACTCGTCTTCGAGTCCCAACTCCACGAGTTGCCGTTGCGGATCGGGGTGCTTCTCATCTCCGCCGGGGGCAGGACCGCCGCCTGCGCCCGTGAAGACGTCGGTATCGCTATCATTGAAGTACTGGTGATTCCGAAAGAAATCGTAAATCACGAACCTTCTCTTCTGAATATGCGGCGCGGTACGGGTGCCGCGGCCTCGCATCTGCTGATAAAGAATTGGACTCCGGACCCTTCGACAGAGCACCAGATGCAGGATCTCACGGCAGTCGAAACCGGTGTCGAGCATGCCTACGCTCACCGCGACCATGGGATACGTCTCACGCTTGAACTTCCGGATCAGGGCATCCGGATCGGCTACGTCGGATGTGATGACTTCTGCGTATTGACCCCGGTGTTCAGGATGCAACTCATTCAGATACTGCGTCAGTCGCGCGGCGTGGCGCTTTGTGATTGCGAATACGATTGATTTCCCAGGCCCCGGATCCTGACCGGGCGCCAATTCGCAATAATTGTTCCAGGCCAACCGGTCAAATTCCTGCATCATGAGGCGGTTGGTCTCCTCATTGGTCCAGCGGCGCTCGAACTCAACGGGATCGTAACGTTCGTCGTCAACGTCGGCGCCCTCAGCCAGAATCTCGGTGATGCCGGTCGCAAAGCGGTAGGGCACGAGATACTCTTCGCGAAAGGCATCCTTGATCGAATAGGCAAAGTCGGGGCTGCCGGGTTCGCATTGATAAAAATCAAAGGTGTTGCGTTCAATGTAGGCAGCCGGCGTAGCTGTAAGACCTATATGGAACGCCTCGAAACGGGTAAGAGCGGCCTGCCATGCGCCGTAGATGGAGCGATGGCACTCGTCGGCGATGACGACGTCGAAGTAGCCTGCCGTATATTCTTCCAGGCGCCCGATCATCGTCTGAAGCAGCGCCACGGTGATCTGCTGCTCCTGTCGAGCCATGCCAGGACGCAACCAGTAGCTCGGATAAACAGAGAGAATGTCCTGGATCGCTTCTAGAGCCTGCTTCGCAAGTTGTTCGCGGTCCACCAGAAACAGGACGCGCTCGGCCCGGCCGGCCTCGAACAGGCGTTTGAGGTAAAGGCAATTGAGATCCGTCTTCCCAGTGCCGGTGGGAAGTTCGATCAGGAATCGCCGCTTGCCCAGTTCCATCGCGTGGTCGAGCGCCTTCATCGCCTCCGTCTGATAGGGCCGTACCGCGCGGGTCTCGCCCTGGCGTATGTAATGTTCCGGTATCTCAACCGTCGCCAAAGCCCGGCGGCCTGCGCGCATCGTGACCGCGCGTTCGAGGTCACGTTGCGAAAAGAAACCGGAGATGGGTCGCGCGTCGGCGTTCCCGTAGTCCCAGAAGTATATTAACTCGCCGTTGGTCAGAAAAATAAACGGCGCATCGAGAGCCTTTGCGTATGGCAGTGCCTGCTGCTTGGCAACGTAGGGATTAATGGCGTTTTTCTTCGCTTCGATCACCGCAAGCGGGCGGCCGCGACCGTCGTAGAGGACGTAGTCCGCGCGCCCGCCGGTCGCGACGCCCGTGCCCTCACGATCAATTCCTGACACATCCGTCTTTCCGGGCGAATCGCCGTACATGTCTGCCGACTCTCTTACGCCAATCGCTTCGGATAGATATACCTCAGTGCGAACCATCGACTTGTCAGCAGGGTCCCACCCAGCTTGCCTGAGCAGTTCGTCGATCGCAATGCGGGCGTCCGCCTCGCTCTGGTGCGGGTTCATTTGACTTTTCTCATCCATTAGAAACATCAATATAGGCAAAACAAATGCCATTGTCCACTTTTGCCAATTACACGCGAAATTTGCCTTGAAACCCATCCAATTGCCGAGTTATGGCGACCGAGTACGGTAGAATTCCGGATCAAATCTCAACTAAAAAAAGAAACCATAAGAACTCTTATGGTTTCGCAAATTCGCATGTGGTCGGCTTTCGACGGTACGAGTAATGAATTCGATTTCGTTCCGACTACAATGGGGACTTCACCCGTTGACATCTCACCCCGTCCAGCAGCCGGATGCCAGCTTCGGCCAATGGAGAGGTCTCGTCTCCACCGCGTAAGTCCAGGCGACTGTGAACGACTCTTTCACTCGTACCGGCACCAGCACCCGGCGATAAAGACTTCGACCGCCGGGGCGGAAGCCTTCCAGGCGGTCGATGGCGGGCAGGCGGGGCTCAGGATCGTCGAATTCGAGCAATTCCCCGCGCACGACGCTGCGACCGCTCGAAGGCGGAACGGCCGGGCTTTCCGCCAAGAGCCAAGGCTCGATGTCACGCGCAAGGCGTTCCTGTGTGACCGCGTCGGCCGCGGAATCGGCGGTTCCCGTGGCGAGGATATCCTCATCGGGCACTTCGAGAAACGGGATCCGATCGGGCCGGATATAGAGGCATCCACGGACCAGCGCCTCTTCAACCGCCAGCACGCCGCGACAGTAATCGTCGTGGTTGGAGAACCCGCGCTTGAGGGTGCCGTAGACGAAGAGGGCGATCAAACATCCGGACCGGGCTCCCGCCGTGTGCGTGTCAGCGCTTCGTGCCACAGGCGCACCCCATTCCGTGCTTTGCTTTCGAGTTCGCGATCGATATGTTGTCCGGGCGCCCACAAGGGACGCCCCTACAAGACGGAGGGGAATTATCGGGAGGCGAAGTCACCGGGGTCGGTGGCCAATCTCCTTTGCGAGTCAGAATTCATCCCAAAACTCAGCGAGTCCACAATGAAACCGATCTATCTGAAATGGACCGGCTGCGGCGGTTTTGAAGTCCGTACGGACGCGATCAACTTCGCCTTCGACCCCTACCTTTTCGGAGTGCATCTGACCGGCGCTTCGCCCGATCTCGATTACATTTTCATCAGCCACGAACACTTCGATCATTGCCACCCGGGCACGCTTCGCCGTCTTTGTCAAGGTAATCGCTTCAAGAAAGTCTACGTAAGCCCCGGGTGCTGCGACCCCGACCGGCCGGTGGACGAAAAATACCGCGACGCCGCATTCGACCGGGACCTGCCCATCACCAAATACCTGGACCACCAACTCGTGCAGGTGGTCTTCCCCGGGTACCTGAGCCACGTCGGCGGCGAATCCCGCAGCTTTCCCGGACCCTTCGAACTGGACCTCGGACCCATTCACGTGGACATTATCGAGAGCGGAGAGAACCAGAGGCCCGACCTCCCAAACTGCGGATACCTCGTCACCATCCGGGATCTCGACATCTCATTCCTACATACAGGTGACCTCACGGAGCCCTACCGTGCGCTGGAGAAGCTGCGCGGAAGGGTCACCTATCTCATCCACATGAAGTTGGGCCTGACGGAATGGGGCGGCGAGGAACGTTCGGACAAGCTCATTCAATGCATCGACGCCATCGAGCCGGAGTTTCTGATACCCATCCACTACCGCACCGACCGCGCTTCCGACCCCATCCCGCACGGGACGTGGCCGCCCGACGTCACGGACGTGGCCGCGTTCATCGAATGGATTCGGGAGGCCGTGGGGCACAGGACCCGCGTACTGCCCTTCACCGCCGGGGTGGAATACGAAGTGGAACTGCCCTCAAAGCGGGTCCTCTGGAAGTGGAACTGGTTCAACACATGGACCGAGCCGTCCTGGCGTGACGACCGATCCAACGAATAGACTGGCTGGGACGATGCGGAAGTCGATCAGAGACCGGATTCGCGAAAAACACCGGTTCGCCCTGATCAGAAGACGATCAGGCCCCGGGCCACTTCACCCGCCACGAGCGCATCGAAGGCCTCGTTCGCTTCATCCACGCCGTACTTCCGCGTCACCAGTTCGTCAATCTTGAGCTTGCCTGCCAGATAGAGCTCCACCATCCGGGGAAAATCGTCCCACGTCCTGGCGCTGCCGTATCTGGAGCCCCGCATGATGCGCTCGTTCGCCTGGAGTTTTCCCGTATCGAACGTCACCGTGGAGCCGGTTGGCGGCAACCCGATCAGTACGCACTGGCCCCTGGACGCCAGGCAGTCCCATGCCTGGTTGATGACCTCGGCAACACCAACGGCCACGAACGAGTAATCGGCGCCCCGACCCGTCAGGTCCCGGATCGCCTCCACGGGATCGGCCTCGGCGGCGTGGATCGTGTGGGTGGCGCCGAACGACTTTGCATATTCGAGCTTTTCGGGATTGATGTCCACGGCGATTATAGGGTGGGCCTGCACCAGCGTTCCACCCTGGACCGCGTTCAGGCCGATACCGCCCGTTCCAAACACCGCCATGCTCGCCCCCGGCGTCACCGCGGCGGTGTTGATCACCGAACCCACGCCCGTCATCACGGAACATCCGATCAGCGCGGCCACGTCCAGCGGCATATCCTCGCGAATGGGCACGGCGCACGACGCCGGCATCACTGAATAGGAAGAAAAGCTGCACGCCGGCCCGTAGTGGTAGACCGTTTCCCCGCGCAACTTCATTCTCGAGGTGCCGTCCATCAACACACCGTTGGACGGCACGCCGCGTTCGCACAGGTGGGAAAGACCGGTAACGCAATAGTGGCAACGTCCGCAGGTGGGAGACCACGAGAGGATCACATGATCCCCGGGTTTTACGTGCGTCACGCCGGGGCCGACTTCCTCCACCACGCCCGCCCCTTCGTCACCCAGCACCATCGGCATGGGAAACCCGGTCCAGCCCCCGTCCACGACGTGCAGACAACTGTGACAGACCCCGCTTGCCACCATGCGAACCATGACTTCGTCCTGCTTCGGCCCTTCCAGGTCCAGGTCCTCCACGACCAGCGGCTTGAGCGGCTCCAACAGCACCGACGCCTGCATTTTCATGGCAAACCTCCCGCGTTTTCAACATCCGTCATTCATTTGGTCCATCCGTTTCCATTATGGTACGAAAAAACATGGGGATTCGCAGCAGAAATCCTGCAGCCGAAAAAAAGCCCGGGCAAACCATCGGTTTGACCAGGCTAAAGGACAATGGTACCGAAAGTGTTACGCCCGCGCGTGATGGGACTCCGCAGGCGCTCTGTAGGACACGTCGACGTCGGGTGTCTCAAGACGCCGCTGCCCCTGCAACCTGGAAGTGAGACAGGCTTCGAGAATGCCGCAGACGATGAGCGTACGTTCAGGCGGGTAGGGCGCTTTCCCGCTTTCGATCATCTCCATGATCTTGTGGACCAGGCAGGCTGAATAGGTGACATTCGGCGTGGGCGTCAGCAGAAACTGGGTGGATACCGGGGCGTCGTATCCGTCCACCCGCGCGGCAAAGCAGTAATCGCGCACGGCCCCGTTCAGCATGAGCAGGGTCGCCCTCAAGCCGTCGCGGTACTCGATAAAGTAGGCTGCGGGGTTCTTCGCGAGACCCGGCAGTTCGCCGGCGCCAAGCAGGTCCCGCGTTCGGCCGTCTTCTTCGGGCAGGCCGCAGGGCGTGTCGCTGCGCGAAAGGGCGGCCTCAAGCAGGTCCCGTGACCACCGGCCCTCCTCGCCGGCCCGCCAGACGGCGTCGCCTTCGATCATCTGTACGGCCCTGACGCCGGTTTCCCCGCCCCGTCTCCGTTCGATCATGCACTGCATGGCCTCCAGCGCATGGTAGTCCATCGCGTCGGAGCCACCCACACCGACCATCAGGGCTTCTTGAATCCTGCAGTCCAGTGGCAACTCGACGTCCGGAATTCTGTACGCAACGGGCAGCGACGATCCGGCCAGAAGCGGAAAGCCGAGGCGGCGGGAGTCCGCTACCATCTCCCTGGCTTTCTCGAAGCTGTAAGAGAGGTGCTTGTCGTTGAATACCGGCACCGCTATGCCGTCCTGTTCGAAGACCTTGACGCATTCCCTGAAGAACTCATGCCTTGGATAGAGTTTCTGCCCCTTGTCGTTATTCGGGTACTCGCCGTGCTCTCCGATGATCAGCACCGCATCCACCGCCAGCCGGTCGCCGCCGCAGCGCAGCGCCCCGGATACGGTGTCGTAAACGTCGTACCCGAACTCTCTCGCCCGGTCTTCGCTCTGGTCGCCCTCCGGACTCTGGTCGACGTAGAGTGATGCGATGCGCGTGCCGGGCCGCCGCCATTGACCATCATACGGGTACCCGACGACGAACCGGTCCGCGATGTGCTGCGCGTGGGAGAGATACCGATAAATGGTGGCGATGACGGCAAGGCGCGTTGGCGCAGCGCACGGCGCACTCTGTTCTTCGGGACGAGCCACTTACGTTCTCCAGTAGGTGGATTCGGGATTGGGCATGTAGTTCACGTCGAGGTGCGGCGTCTGGACGCGCGTCTGTTCCAGGTGCAGGCTGTCCACGCCCGCGGCCACGAGTCCGGTGGTCAGCAGCGTCCGTTCCACGGGGTACGTGGCCTTTCCGGTGAGGAACATCCGCTCCACGTTGTTGACCTGAGGCGAGAAGAAGTTCGCCAGCGTTGTGTACGCGGGCGGCATCGGCAGGTACATCTGCGTGGACAGGGGATTGTTCCTTCCCGGCAGGCGCGCGGCGAAATTGAAGTCCCGCACCACGCCATTGAGCAGAATCATGGTGGATATCAGGCCGTCGTTGTGTTCGTACCGGTAGGCAATCGGATCATCGTCCAGCGACTTCATTTCATCCAGAGTCGGTAACACGTGACTGAACCCCGGACGCGGTTGCGCCAGCGTATGGCTGCGAGACAGACAGGCTTCGAACAGCTCCCGCGACCATACCCGGCCATGATGGGCCTCCCAGAAGCGTTCGCCCCGGTACGTGTCGATCCAGCGGACGCCCGACTCGCCTCCGCAGCGCCGTTCGACCATGCACTGCAGCGTCTCCAGAGCGTGGAAATCGTAGCTGTCCACCCCGCCGTAACCGATGCACATGGCTTCGGTCACGCGGGCGCCCAGCGGCATATCGATGGAGGGTGTACGCCACGTCACGGGAAGCGACGAGCCCGCCATGAAGGCAAAACCCATCTCCCGAGAAATATCGTACATCTCCCGCGCCCATTCCCAGCGCCACGACAGATGCTTGTCATTGAAAACCGGCGCGCTCCTGCCCGAAGTGCGGTAAACGGCGGCGATCTGCTTGAACAACTCGTAACGTGGATAGAGGTGCTGACCCTTTTCATTGGTGCCGTACTCCCCGTGCTCGCCGACGAGCAGAACCCCGTCCACGGCCAGCTCAGGACCGCCCAGCGTCAGCGCGTCGGCGACCGTCGGAAAGATCGACAGGCCGGAAAAGCGGGCGGCCCGCTCCGCGCTCAGATCGCCTTCGGGTCGCTGGTCCACGTACAGGGAGACCAGGTCCATCCGCGGGCGGTGGTGTCTGCCGTTCCAGCCGTATCCTTCGAGGAAGCGGTCACAGATGTGCTGGGCGTGGGAGTACTTGCGGTACTCGGTAACGACGGCGGCGATCTTCGGTCGTTCTGCCACGGTGTCGATGAGTCCTTGCGTGTCGCTTGTGGAGGAAATCAATCCGCGGGTTTTGGCTCGTAATCGTCCACCCGCGCGGGCAGTTCAGCCGCAAACTGGTATCCGGAGTCCGCCTTCTGCCTTTTTAAAATGCCGATGATCTCCTTCCAGCAGGAGAAGAGGCCGACGGGGCACCTGGGCATGTCCGTCGCGATCAACTTATGCAGTTTCCCCAGACGATAGCAGGGTACCGCGGCGTACATGTGATGTTCAATATGGTAGTTCATGTGCCAATAAAGAAAGCGGAACAGCGGGTTCAGAATGACCGTTCGGCTGTTCAACCGGAAGTCAGGCACATTGTCCTGAAGTCCGACGTGCTGCGTGTTGTTACAGAGGAAGAGCAGCCAGCCGCCGTAGAAGGGAGCCAGCGTGACCAGCAGCGGAAGCATCCACAATCCGAAATAGAGCGATACGCCAGCAAGCGCCGCGTGCCCCGCAAGCAGGATTCTGGCCCAGTTGAACAGGCGGCGCCGCAGCGCGGGTTCTGACTCTGGAAACAGCACACGTTCCCATGGACCCTCCAGTTTGCCCAGACTCAACCGGACCACACCCTTCAGTCTGTTGTACAAACCCCATGGATTGACCACCGCGGCCTTGAGAAAGCTCCGGAGCGTTATTTCCACCGGCAGGACAACCTCCATATCGTCGGGAGGATGGAGGGTGTACTGATGGTGCTTGGAGTGGCTGGTCCAGAAAAACACGTGATTGTACAATCCCATGAAACTGAAGACCTTGAGAAACACCACGTTCAACCACCTCGATCTGAACACCGTGCCGTGGCAGAACTCGTGAAACCCGTTCAACAGAAATGCGTAGCCGGTACCGTGCAGAAAGAGAGCCAGGATCAGGAAGGGCGGCGCAAGATGTTCGGATGCAACCCATGCAAACACGCCTGTCAGCGTGAGCACGCCGAGGTGGCCCAGGGTCTGCAGGAAACCCAGGAAGTCGCTGCGCCGATTCAAAGCGTTCAGCGTTTCACGGTCCAGCGGGCACCGGTACCAGCTGATCTTGCGCTTGCTCCTTGCGTCCATAACTCCATCCCCGGTCGTCCCAAAAATGGCATCGCGCATTCCGCGACGAAGTCAACGATTGCTTGCCGCCACGCCGTTCCGCAACACGCCAATTCCCGAAATCTCGATTTCCACGCGGTCCCCCGGCTTCATGAAAGTTCCGGTGGTCGCGCCCACTCCGGAGATCGTTCCCGTGCTGATCAGGTCGCCGGGCTCGAGTGTGATGATTGCCGAGATATATTCGATGATCATATCGACAGGGTATAACATCTGCCCCGTGTTGTTGTTCTGCTTTCTCTCGCCGTTCACGTAGGTGCTGATCTCCAGCGACTGGGGATCCCCGATCTCGTCAGAAGTGACGATCCACGGCCCCTGGGGCCCGAACGTATCCAGCCACTTTCCGTTCAGCCAGTCGAACCACTTGTCGCGTTCGCGGCTGTCGGTGCGCTCCTTGATCACCAGGTCCCGTTCCGAGACGTCGTTCATGATGGTATAGCCGGCCACGTATTTCAGCGCTTCTTCCGCCTTGACGGCTTTCGCCCTGCGTCCCATCACGACCGCCAGTTCCCCCTCCCAGTCGATCGACCTGGCAACGGGCGGAATCAGAATGCGGTCACCGGGACCGATCACGGTGGTAGACGGCGGCTTCATGAATACACGGGGCGTTTCGCTGTCCTGGATGGCTATTTTACCCCCGCCTTCTTCAATATGGTCCTGATAGTTGCCCGCGAGGCAGAACACCTTGCGCGGGTTCGGCACGGGCGCCTTGAGCCGCACCTTGCCGATCGGGTGGCCGAGCCGGCCGTCCGCTTTCCCACCAAGCCGGTCCTCGGCGAATCGCGTTGCCTGTTTCGCCGCGCGCAGACCGGCCCCACCCGCATCGAGCAGCGCGAGCATATCGCCAAAGCATCCACGCGCCTCCCGGCCCTGCTCGCCTGCCAGTTCTCCTTCCGCCGCCGCGAGATCCACGACGATTCCGCCATCCGCCGCGACGGACCCGACGTACCGTTCTCTTCCGATTCCATACGTAACGAGCTTCATTCCGCACCTCCTTTTTCCGATCAATTCACAAACAGGAACTTACATGGATAAACAGGATGGACAGGACAAGATCCAAAACCGACCAGGATTTACAGGATTAACAGGATCAAGCAGGATTAGAAACCAAGAACTGGGAAAAAGCCAAAAGCAGGACCAATGCTCGCTATTCAGGGGCAAAGTGTCCCAAACCGCAAATGTGCCGCCATTTATCCGCCGGTTGATTCCGTCTCGCCTCGCTTCATGAGACGGCTTGAGCATTTCCGGACGTGGTCATTGAGCATGCCTGCATTGAGCTTGTCGAAATGTCGAAATGCCCGTGTTCAGCAACCCTTCGACGCCCTTCGCCGACCCTTCGACAGGCTCAGGGAGCGACCAAGGGCTCATGCGTCTTGCCGGATTGACGCTTCCACGGTTCGAGCCCAGGCAGGTCTTCATCAACCCATTGCTCTCTCGGCAGCGGAGACATAATGCTAATCCGTAGGAAACGACAGCGGAAACGTCGGCACATTTGCCTGGTGTTTCGTACGGTCGGCAATCTTCATCCCGTGGTATTCCTCGATGAACTCCGCCAGATTGCTGCTGGCCTCTTCAAAGACGACCCTCCCTTTTTCCGCTGTCGCCTTCTCGGCCTCGCCCATCACGCCGCTGTCCGTATACTGGCTCGTCCACTCGATCAGACCCATCGCACCCTTGGCGAACAGATCCGTCCAGACGAATTTCGACCCCAGCTTGTTCGTTTTGGCGATCTCGCTCCTGATCCGGTCCTGGCGCACGCTTTCGGGCGCCAGGTACAGCATCATCGACGTCTCCAGCTCGCCCGCGTGCGCGCAGCCGCCTGGGAATACGCTCTCGCGCCACTCCTTGTCGAAGTCCGGATTCACCCTCAGCAACTCCCACCAGGAACAGAATACGCAGCTGGCATCCGTCTCGACAATCGTGCGCCTGGCCACCATGTCAACAAGGTTGTGGTTGGATCCGTGGCCGTTTACCAGAATCATCTTCTTGAATCCATGATAGGCCAGACTCTTGCAAATATCCAGCACATACTGGATAAAGTGCTCAAAGTGGATATTCAATGAACCCGGAAAGTCCATCACGTGGTGGACGTAACCGTAGCTGACCGGCGGCAATACCAGGCTGAACTCCGGCTTCCGCCGCGCGGCCTCGGTTGCCACCGCATTGGCACAGAGATGGTCGACCTTCAACGGCAGATGGTGTCCGTGCTGTTCCACGGATCCGGTAGGGACAATGGGTATCTTCCCCATCGCGACCGCCTCGTTCACCTCCGGCCACGTCAACTCGTCAAACCGGTATATCTCCTTTACTGACGCCATGCGAAGCCTCCGCGGTTCATCTGCCGATTATATACCTGTAGGGATCCACCTCTTCCCTGAGGATGCGCAGTTCCTCGTCGTCCGGCGGCGCCGTTTCGCGCAGCTGAGGCGCCGGCAGCAATTCGAATCCGGTGTTCTGCTGAACCCTATCGAACGTAACTCCCGGATGCAAACTCTCCACCCGCATCCGGCAGGTTTCGGGATCATACCCCATTACCGCGAGATCCGTAATCACCTTGTGGGGTCCGCCCCCGCCGGGCAACCCTGCCGCCTCCCGGGCGCCCGGACCTGAAAGGAAGCCCGGAGTCGTCAGGAAATCCAGTCGTTCCACGAACCGCCTCCGATCGTGCTGCGTCATCACCATCGTGCGCCAGCACAGACTGGCGAAGTCGTTCCCGCCGCCGCTTCCCGGAAACCGTACCCTGGGGTGTGTGTAATTGCCGATCACCGTTGAGTTGAGATTGCCGAATGGATCGATCTGGGCGCCGCCCAGGAAAGCGTAGTCCATCATCCCCCGCTGGCACGCCTCCATGACGTCGCCCATGCTGGTCGCCATCTGCGCCCGATAGAATGTCCTCGAATCCCCAACCGATATCGGCATGGACGGCAATAGCGGCGCCAGCCCTCCCGCTTCGAACGCGACGAGCAGATGCGGGGCATGGCGTTTCTGCGCAAGCATCGCCGTTGCGCACGGCGCGCCGGTTCCAACGCCCACGGTGGCGCCGTCCTCCAGCATTCTGGATGCGGTGCAGATCGCCAGTTCGGTGGCGCTGTATTCAGGCATGCGCTGTTCCTTTCCACCTCGACGCCGGATTTCGCCGGAGCCGTCTTCCGCCATACGGGCTATAACTCCGGATGCAACTCCCTGCGCCGAAGTTCCTCCAGGCGTCCCGTGCCGCCACACAGGCGCACGTACTCCTCAAAACTCGCGACCCCATAGATATATTTCTCAAGAAAGGCCTCAAACCGCTCCTCATCCCGTTCGACATCCAGCCATTCCTGAAGGTGGTCCTCGTCCGAGAAATACTCACCCGCCATGTTTCCCGGGTAGGAACCGAACGGCACCTCGCAGACCGCGTCCACGCAGAACGCGGGAATCACCGTGGCTTCCGGCGTCCGGCGGATCTCATCGGTGCTGACGAGTCTCTCCGTGGTAACGACCAGCCGTTTGGAGGCGCGCGCGAGGTCGAAGTCCGCAACGGCGATCCCGCGAATCCGGCAGTTTCCGCACGGATCGCTTTCATGCACGTGGATAAACGAAACGTCGGGATAGAGCGCGGGCACGGCCAGAAGCTTGCGCCCGGTAAATGGGCAGGCGATCTCCTTTGCAGCGCTGCGCTCGAAGGTGTCCGTTCCGAGCAGGCTCCGCATCGGTAAAAACGGCACACCCGCGGCCGCCGCACGGAAACGCGCGGCCAGGGCATAGTTCGTCCACTCACATACGGCGACTTCGCCGCTCTCCATCATACGCCGTGCCTGCGGCGACAATCCCCTCGCTTCCAACCCGACGATATAGGCGGCATCCACCCGGGACAACAGCTTGCGGCCGTTCCGGTTTCCCGCGGACAGGATTTCGAAATCGTGGGTCGTCGTATGACCGGCGAAAGCCAGATTTTTCTTGCCCTGCCGCAGGATCTCGTGCATGCACGCGGTTGAAATACGGTTGGCGCCGAATCCTCCGGACGCGACATAGTCGCCGTCTTTCACGAATCGTGAAACCGCGTCAGGGACAGTCATCACCTTGTCTTCAAAGGCCGCCCGTTTCTTCCGGAAGACCCGTCGGGCCGCCTCGGGATCGGGATCTGTAAACAACGGCCCGGTTCCGGCCGCCAGATCAGACATTTTTTACGCCCTCTTCGGCTTCCAGGAGCTCCGTCAACTTAAGCAGGGTCCGGTCCCGGCGCCGTATGAACTGCCCGAGATCGCCGTCGGAATAGCGGTAAAACCCCGAGCCGGACTTCGCGCCGAGTTTCCCGGCCTCTACGAGCGCACGCAACGGCTCGGGCGCCTCCCGGTCCACGCTCAGCCTGGCGAACAGATAGCTGCTGATGGCCGTGAACACGTCCAGTCCGCCCAGGTCGGCGGTGCGCAACGGCCCCAGAAAACTGTAACGCAGCCCAGGGCCGGCCGTCATCGCGGTATCGATATCCTCGGCGGAAGCCACCCCTTCCCGAAGCAGGTGCAGCGCCTCCCGGACCACGGCGAATTGCAGGCGGTTGCCCACGAATCCGGGAATGTCACGCCTGACCATGATCGGTTTCTTGTTCAGACTCAGGGCGACAGCTTTCAGGCGTTCCGCCGTTTCGTCGGAGGTCGTGTCGGCGCGAATGACCTCCACCAGGGGAATCAGATGCGGCGGGTTCCAGAAGTGCAACCCTCCCACACGGTCCGGACGACCGGTCGCACCGGCAATGGCGGTCACGGAAAGGCCGGACGTATTGGTGGCCAGCACGGTCTCATCCGGGCAGAATCTGTCGAATTCCGTGAACAGCTCCTGCTTCAACGCCAGGTCTTCGTTCACCGCCTCCAGGAGGAAATTCGATCCGTCACACGCTTCAGTCAGATCCGTTGTCGGGGCGACCCGTGCAATGGAGGCGTCGGCGTCTCTCGGGAGAAGCAGCCCCGCTTCAACCAGCGCCTCCTGACCCATCCGCAGACGCGCGATTGCCTGATCCAGCAATGCATCGCTCAGGTCGACAAGGCGGACCTGACACCCCGCCCTGGCGAACATGCCGGCGATTCCGGAACCCATGGTTCCCGCTCCGATGACCGCGACCGCGGATATCCCGGGTGAATCCATTCGTCCATCCGTTTCAAGGGAGTTCAGGCTTTTCGTGCACACACTCCGCCCGGCGTCTATACCGCGGTCCAGCCTCCATCCACCAGGAGCGTATGCCCCGTGATCAGGTCCGCGGCCGGACTCGCAAGGAAAACCACGGCGCCCACGACGTCTTCGGGGCGGCCCACCCGACCCAGCGGTATCCGCTTCAGCAGATCCTCCCGCAGCGCCGGATCGTCGAATGTGGATTGCGTCAGGGGCGTCAGGATAAAAGTGGGGCCAACGGCGTTTACGGTGATGCCGTGCGGCGCCCACTCGAGCGCAAGCACGCGGGTCAGATTCACCACGCCCGCTTTGCTGGAACAGTAGGCCGCGCGCCGATAGTAACCGATCACGCCGTTTTGCGAGGCGATATTGACGATCTTTCCTCCTCCGGCATTCACCATCCTGCGTCCGGCCCGCTGGGACATGAAGAACAGACCCTTCAGATTCACGTCCATCACGGCGTCCCAGTCCGCCTCGTCGACTTCCAGCGCCTCTCTGGGAATATTCACTCCGGCGTTGTTTACCAGCACGTCGATCCGCCCCATCTCCGTCACGGCTGTATCTACGGCCAGTTCAATGCTGTCCAGGTCCGGCAGGCGCAGGGAAACGGGCAGCGCGCGCCGTTCCAGACGTTCGATGTCGGCGCAGACGCCCTCCACGTCATCGGTCTTCTCCGGCAATTCGCAGGGCACACAGTGGGCGCCGGCTTCGGCCACCGCTATAGCCACGGCCCTGCCGATGCCGGAACCGGCGCCCGTCACCATCACGACCTTGTCCTCCAGGCGCATGCTGGGCAACACGATTCAACCGCCTCCGTCGTCAGTCTCCGGTTCGACCATTTCCTCCAACGCCGACTTCGATCTCCAGCGAATGCGAAACTGTTCCCGGTCGACGTCCGCCTGCTCGAGCGGCACGGTAACCACCGACCGCAAGTCGGCATGGATCTCTTCGTTGTCGAGCCGGAAACGCTTGAGTTCGCCCGTTGCCTGCATCGCCGCCTGGTCGTGATAGTTGTCGGAATCCGGATCTTCACTGTTGCCGTGAGACTGGAGGCTCCAGGATTGAACGGGGTCCGCCAGTTCCACCACCATTGTATACGCCGATCCGCCCTCGACACGGAAAAGACCGTCCGCATCGGGCAGGGACCACGTGGTATGCAACGACTGCGTGCCGGGCGCCGAACCGCCCACCGGGAACCGTCGTTCGCCTCGCTGAATCACGTGCACTTCGCCCCATGGCACGTCCAGCCGACCGTAGGTCGTCATCATATGCTCGACCGACATTCTCAATGCGTCGAGCGCCAATTTCTCCAAAACGGGAAGACGATCCAGCTGCTCCGGCGGCAGTCCTGAACCAAGCTCGTAAAATCTCGCTTTCCACTCCGTGAACAACAAAGTTGCGCGGCTGTCGACTGACGCCCGGTTGTTCCAGCCGCGCAGAAGTTCCACGGCGAAGGCCAGTTGCCTCTCCGGGTCGTAGATTTCCCACCACGTTCGATTATATGCCCTGAGAACAATGCCCTTCAGTTCCTCCGCCACGATCAGGTACGGATCTCGGGCCAGTTCCTTCAGCTGACGCATCGTCGCTTTCCGGTTGGCCGACAGCCACGTCAGCAGACGCTGACCGCGGTCGTCCAGCCCGCCCCATCCCATATAAGGTGGAAATTCTGCGGGCTTGAGCCCGCTGTTGTGGGTTACGAAATCCGGCGCGACATTGCAGTTCTGCAGGAAATCCGCCTGTGGATTCAGGATTCGCGGTAGCCGCTCGTAGTCCATAATGCCCCGCCATTCCGTATCCGGAACCCAGCCCGGGACGGGACGCTGCCAGTCAAACTCCTCGGACCGGACCGGGCTGCGCGCGCTGTACACATACAGCATTCGTCCTTCGACGTCGCCGTAGAGGACGTGGAATATGGGAAGCTGGAGCATCCCTAACGCGCTTTCGAACGCATCCGGATCCCGGGCCCGATTGATCGCATAAAACTGCCCTATGGTATTCACGACCTCTTCGGCGCTGCACCGGCCCGCATAGGCCCAATCGTCACCGGCCTTGTAGATCGGGCCGTGGTGGGAATAGAGCAACTCGCGCTCGACCTCCCGGATGCCCTGAGAATCCCGGACCCGGATCTGCACCCGCCGGGACGACATACGCCTCTTTTCCTTCTCGAACACATACCGTCTCCGGTTCGCCCGATCCAGTTTCAGTTCGTACAGATCGAAGACATCCGCCTCGTTCGCCGCCATCGACCACGCCATTTGCCCATTATGGCCTGCCAGAATGACCGGAATGCCGAACAGGGTCACACCGGCCACGTTCAACCCCTCACGGCTGACAAGGTGCGCCTCGTACGGTTGAAAGGGCGCCCGCCACGGCAGGTGCAGATCCATCCCGAAAACAGGATTTCCGGCGGCTGTCCGTGAACTCCCAAGCACCCACATATTCGACGTGGCGCGGGCACGCAGCAACGGAGTCAGCCCTTTCTCCTGCAGTTCGGGCAACCCGGCACGTTCCGCAAACAACATGACCAGCCACCGGGACAGCGCCACGACGTCCGTACCCCCGATATGGACGACCCACTCCGGCAACTCGTCCCGATACACATCGATATAATGGTTGACGCCGTCGGTGAATGCACCGATCAGGTCCCGGATTTCGGGGGACAGCGCGCCGTATCCTGCGACTGCCACGCTCCGGATTCGCCAGAGCAGCGCCCGTTCGTCGCTGTCCACGTGGCCGGCCCCGAGCACTTCCGATACCGTACCGGCCGCCGCTCGATAGTTCAACAACATGGGAATCAGGTGATCCTGGGCCTGCGCGTAACCGAAACCGAACGCGACGTCGACGTCCTGCTTACCGTATATATGAGGCACGCCGAAGCGGTCCCTCAATATCCGGGCGTGGCCTTCAGGAGGAATGAACAGCCGATCGCCATACCGCTCGAGGAGCGAATCCAGCGGGACCTCGGGAAGGAAAATTCTCACACTGTCCTGGAAGGTGGCCGGCGCCGCGGCATCCACAATGCCGGCTCGCGCGGCGAAGACCAGCACGACGCCTGCGACAATCCGAGCCCACACCGTTGGTCCGGAAAGGCCGCCGGCGTCCTTCCGGCCCATGGACGGGAACCGCTCACATTCGCCTGAGGTGATGTTTCCTGATTGCATACCTGGACTGTCGGCTAACTGAAACGCCCGCGCCTCAACACCCTGCCGCCTCTCGCTCCCGTGGTCTTTCCGTCCTCCACCGCGGCGACGCCGTTGACAAAGAGCCAGCGGACCCCTTCCGAATAGAGGCAGGGATTCTGAATTGTCGCCAGGTCCAGCATTCCGTCGGGATCGAACAGGACCAGGTCCGCCTTTTTTCCTTCCTGAACCAGACCCCGGTCCGTGAACCCCATCCGTTCCGCCGGGAATCGCGTCAGCTTCTGCACAAGGGACCCAAGGGTCAGCGCCCCCCGTTCACGTACGAGCGTCCGGATCAGATACGCCATGCCTCCGTAACATCGTGGATGTTCCCTTTCGTCCGCCAGCGGACCGGAATTGGCCATCGCCAGCCCGTCCGAACCCACACCGCAATACTTGCCCCGTGCGAGACAGTCGATGTCCCGTTCGGCCTTGTCCTCGCCGTAAAAACTGGCGGCGCCGCCCTCATCGATCAGAACGTCGCAGATTGCATCAAACGGGTGCGTGTTCCGTATGCGACCGATTTCAGCGAAGGTCCGTCCCGTGAGCGATGCGTTCACGGCGCAGTTTCCCAGCCAGAGTTTGTTCCAGAGACCGCGCTGCATCAAAACTGTCTTCGTACTCCCACCGAGTTCCGATCCGCTTTCCTGTATCTCTCGCCACATTCGACGCCGCTGTCGGGCTTCCTTCAATCGCTCCACCATTATCCTGTTTCCGCCCTCCAGGGCCCACGGCGGCAGAAGAGACTTGAGCGACGTGGACCCGGTCGCATAGAACTCCGTCTCCGCCGTTACATCGTGCCCCTCCGCCTGCGCGCGTTCAATCCGTTCCAGCAGCCGGGGCGCTGAGCCCGTAGCCGGCGGACAGGGCGTTATGTGGGAGGCGTGAACCGGAACGCCCGCTTCCTCTCCGATCAGAATCGCCTCCTCCAATGCATCCATAATGGAGGCGGTATAGTTGCGCATGTGCGTCGCGTATATTCCGCCGTACGGGGCGGTCATAGCCGTCAGCTCGATAATCTCGTCTGTCTTGGCGCTGCTGCCCGGCATGTAAGTCAGTCCGGTGGACAAACCCAGCGCGCCTTCGGCCATCTGGGCATCCACCAGCGCCTTCATGCCCTCCATCTCATGTCGTGCGGGCGACTGGGTGGATTGCCCCATCACCGTGTGCCTGACCGCGCCGTGGCCCACAAAAAACGCGGCATTGATGGCCACGCCCTGCCGCTCCAATACGTTGAAATACCCTTCCGCGGAAGCCCAGTCCTCCGCGACTTCAGACCGCAGTCGAGCCGAATCGAACGGGCCGAAATAGAACCCGTTTCTCCCCACCGGAAATGCCGATATGCCGCAGTTGCCGCACACATGGGTCGTCACGCCCTGAAAGAGCGCGCTCTCTCCGCGCCCGTCGATCAGGAGGCTGTAATCCGAGTGGGTATGGATGTCGATGAATCCCGGCGCCGCGGTCAACCCTGCGGCGTCGACCTCGACCCTGGACGGGCCCGCGACATCCCCTACGGCTGCGATGCAGTCCCCTTCAATGCCCACATCACCCCGAAAGGCGTCCGCGCCGGTTCCATCGATGACACTGGCATTTCGGATCAGAACGTCAAGCATTGTCGGGACGATTCCGGAATGCGATTGAACGGCGGTCCCGACAGCCGGCCGACGCCTGGCCGGACGCGTAGTCGGCGGGCCACCGGCCCCCTTTCAATAGGGGTCTCCCACGCGCCACCGATGTCTTTCCACCCCCTCCATGTTCAGTTCCACCCCCAGGCCCGGTCCTTCGGGCAGCACCAGACTGCCCTCTTCGATCTTCAGCGGTTCGACCAGAATCTCATCCCGCCATTCGATCCCGGTGACAAACTCCATCGGCGCTTCGTTGGGGATGGAAGCCAGCAGATGGGCTGCCGCCAGGATACCCACCGGCCCCTTGGTATTGTGAAAGGAAATCGGTACGTGATAGGTATCCGCAATGGCCGCGATCTTCTTCACCTCCGTGATCCCGCCCGCATAGATGAGGTCAGGCTGCGCAATATCGATGCCGTCCAATTCCAGCAGTTGCCGGTACTGTGTCTTGGTGTTCAGCCGTTCGCTGCCCATGATCGGAATGGAAGTCTGACTTCTCACTTTCGGATATGCGGAGAGGTCCTCGGGCGGAACCGGGTCCTCGAAGCAGAACAGATCATAGGGCTCCAGCGCGCGCGCCAGCCGTACGGCCCCGCCGACCGTAAACCGCCCGTGGCAGTCGACAAGAAGGTCGACGTCCGGACCGACCGCTTCCCTGGCGGCAGCGAAACACTCCGCTGTTTCGTCCGGTGCGCCGTCGTCCAGGTAGAACTCGAACGGGCGCCCGGTATTCGATCGCGCGCCGGTCTTCAGCGCCCGGTATCCCCGGTCCGACCAGAACCTGGCGCTCTTTGACGACGCTTCGGGCGTTGCGCCGCTGAAATGTGTATAAACGCGTACCCTGTCCCGGAATTTTCCGCCCAGCAACTCCACCAGCGGGAGGTTGGCCGCCTTCCCCTTGAGGTCCCACAGCGCCTGGTCGATTCCGCTCAGGGCGCTCATCCAGACCGGACCCACCATCCGCCAGATGCCGCTGATCGACGAAATCCGGTAGATCTTGTGCCAAAGGTACTCGATCCTCGACGCGTCTTCCCCCACGAGTTCCCGCTTCATATGCTCGAGGGCGGAAACCACCACCGGCTCTTTCTGAGAGTAGGTTGCCTCTCCCAGTCCCACCGGCCCTTCGTCCGTATGCACCCGTACGATGGTCCATTTCCGGCCGGGCGAGTTGATCAGGATCGAGTCGATGTCCCGGATTTTCATGCCGGCTTCTCCAGTTGTTTGCAGGAAGCCACGAACTCGGCGGAGGTGGTTGTGAAACCGATCAGGTGCTCGAACTGGCGAAGCATCATCCGGTTCACCCATCCCCCCTCGGTCAGGTTGTCGTCCAGGGTATCCGGAAACTCGATTTCGCCTGGCGGATTGGAACAGTCACGCAAGAGGATCACACGATAATTGTGCCCCATCGCCTCCGCGCACGTGTAGTGCAGGCATGCGCGACGGCTGTAACCCACGACGAACAGATTCTCGATGTCCCAGGAACGCAGCCTCTGATCGAGAAACGTATCGCGAAATCCGCTCCACATCCACTTGGGAAAATTCGGCTCGCCCGGGCGGGGCGCGACGCAATCCACGTAGACCGGCTCATAGTCCGGCCTTTTCGTCCAGCTCTCCATCAGGTCGCCGTTGGGCACTTTGGTTCTGCTCCAGAACTGGCCCGCAATACACCCCGGATCCGCCACCAGCCTCAGGTCGTTGTGGACGTACGCCACCTTCATTTTCACGGCCCTGGCCGCTTCCAGAGCCGGCCCGATATAGTGCTGCGTTGTCGGATGGGGCATTCTTTCGCCTTTGTACGAATAGCTTCCATCCACGTCCACAAGCAGGAAACAACTGCGTTCAAGCGGCAACGTGAGGTCCTCGTACCCGTAATCGTAACCGCCGGGATAGTCCTTGTAAAAACGTACCGGCACCTCGATGTTTGCCATGGGAGACACCTCCTCCGTATGATCGTACGTTCCTCAGGGGTCTGAGTGGAATCATGCCTTCAAGTGACGCGCCGCGCCCTGCCGGTCCGGCGGGGAACGGAGGCCCGGCCACCGTGTTCGGCAGACGTCAGTTTAACACAACCCGAAGGGTCTTGATTTCGAAGGGAGCGAACCCGATGACGTCACCTTCCAGATCCCGAACGCGGCGTTCCATCAGGTCCGTTTCGTGAATCGAGACGATGCTGCGGCATGTGACCAACCGGCCTTCGCAGGGATTACCGACGGTTTCGTAGGCACGCAGAATCAGTCCTTCGCCGTCCTCTGCTTCTTTTATTGTCGTACAAACAATACCTGGACCGTCGAGGCTGATGAACTGCATTCGATCCGGCAATGACTTCTCCGAAACCAGGTCGTATACAACCCGGCCGTGGAGCCCCAGGTGCAGGTTCCAGCCGTCCCGGAAGGCGTTTCCCCGTGCGAAATCGCCCTGATATCCTCGAATGGTGTACCGGGACGTTACCACGTCCTCGAACGAACGCCATATGACGTTGTAGGAATACGACGCCGGATCCAGTCCGGAATGCAGGACCTCTCCGCGCACTTCTCCGGCGCCGAACTGAAAGGCCTTCCGGTCCGACGCGAGTACGAATCCATTATCCGGTCCGTCCACCGCCACCCAACCCTGGCAGATCCGCCGGAAATCACCCTCGTCCGGATTGCTCTCCAGCCTCTGATGTCCGTACGGCGTTCCATACCTGATCGTGCCGCCGGCAACCGGAAAGACCATCTGCACCCTTACCGGTTTCGGATCGCGCCACTCGAGCCGGAGGTCCACGTCCACCCTGTCAAGCGCACCGTACAGCCGGTACCTGATCTCACATGGGGACGACAACAGTCTCCCGGCCACAAGCAACGTCGCCCGCACTTCGCCGCTTTCCTCGAGATCCACCCGGTCCACCGCCATCTCGAACCGGCGGCCGGTCGCGGCAGAACCGTCGGTCAGCGCTTGTTCCGTTCCAATGAGATGAATGCCGTCAACCAGCGGGGCGCCCGCGTTTACATCTGACACGCGTACCCGTCCGGTGATTTCGTCAACCTCCAGGTCGACAGAGGCCGTCCGGAAACGGCGGCCGATCCGTACGCCGCCGTGTGCTTCGGATACACGGTCTTCGACGCCCTCCAGAACGAAAGAGGGCTCGGGGAACTCAGGCGCCATAAGACCGGGCGCCATCGCCTCCGGCGCGTGGATGCCGACCAGCGGCTGGGCATCCGTTACGCCCGGAACGAGATACCAGGTCGCGTATCCGTTGGCCGGAACCTGCCGCGCCACGAAGACCAGACGCACCTCGGCGGTCTCAGTCTGCCTGCCCGCGAGTTCCTGGAACGGCACTGTCCGACCGGAAGCATCGACCAGCCTGTATGTTTCATACCGGGAAAAATCGGTCCCCTCCACCGCCCCGTAAAACGTAACATGCACTTCCACCAGATCGGTGCGCGTCCACGAAAGCGCATTGAATACCACAATGGGCATCCTGCCTTCCGGGCCGTCGCGGGGCGTTACCCGTGCCGCTATCACGCGTTCAGCTTCGCACGCAATACCTGCGGCTGTCGCAATGACGGTCTGCTGGTCGTTCCGCCTTTGCTCCAATCCCTCCTCCGACGCGGCGCCGTCGTAACGGTACGAGGTCGCCTCCAATTGCCGCAACCACGCGGCTTCGAGGACGGCGCCAGGATAGGTGAACGCAGCCAGCGTCGCCGCCATCGCCGACATCTGCTCCGCACGTGACAGCCCGTAAACGGCCGGGTCGTTCAGGGGCGCGGTACCCGGGAATACCGGCTCCAGATGGGAACCACCGGGCGGATTCGCTTCGCCGACCTCCCGGAGTTCGTCTTCGGGCCGTGACCGCGGGATCACGTCCGAAGGCGTCCCAAGCTCGACATGGACGTTTTCGTCCTCCGCCCATTCGAGCAATTCCTTCAGGGTCGTCTCAGAGGGCTGAACCATCGGCCCTCCCCAATGCAGCGGCAACCGCCCCCCGTGCGCCTCGCGTTGACGTTCTATCTCCGCTCTGGGGGCCCGCCTGGACTGCGGCGTTCCGCGAACGGCTTCCCAGAGCAACCGGCTGCCCCCGGTTGCGTTCCAACAGACCACCCGCGAGCCGTCCGGTCCCCGCCAGCGGAACAGAACGGGCTGCTTCCACTCGGTCCCGGTGAGTACGACGTGTCTGATCCCGCACTTGAAGGCAACCTGCACGTATTGGGAGGTCGTGCCACCCCCGTCGCCCAGATACGCAGTCGTCGGGACCGCGCCAAGCGCTTCGCGGGCGAAGGCCTTTCCGTAAAGCAGATTTCTGACCAGGTCTTCGCCGGCGGACAGCCGGTGGTCCATCTGGGTCCAGGCGGCCCCCAACTCCAGGCGGCCCTCGGAAACCACGTCGCCGACCTGCTCCGATGCCTCGGGATGGGACCTGAGAAAGGCGCTCAGATGGACCGGGTTCTCAATTGTGAAACTGAAATCTTCCGTGTTTCCCAACACACGCAACGCCCCGGAGATGACCTGCGTTCCACGCGACAGGCAGGCCTCCTTTTCGCCCAATCCGAAGAGCGTCAGCCGGGAAAACGGAACAATCTGTAATACGTCTTTCGACATGAAGGAATCGATCACCGTCCAGGTCGGCCGTTGGGCGTTTTCGGATCGTCACAATCAGCGGCCGTATGATACGGAACGGCCGTTGGCCTGTAAAGCGAAATCTCCCGTTCCTGCGGCATCCGAGCAGCGGATATATGCGCTTGACGCCGCCCGCCGGCCCGGCTATCTTGAACGCCGGAATGTCCCGTCTCGCTGCGCCGGTTATGGCGCTGCCACTTCACGGCGTTGACTTTATGTGACTGGATTTCCGATGCAAGCTGACGGCTGAGAGCTGATCGCTGTCTTTGCTCCTTCCGGCTTCCTAGGCAGCCCGTTGAAAAAGCCCATCCGGGCTACGGCCGGCCCTTGCGGTCGAGATACTGCGTTGCGCTCCCTCGCCGAATCGCAGGATGGGACTCGGTCGCGCGCCTTGTCTTCGACCACAATGGCAAGTGTTCCGACCCGGAAATAGATTGCC
>JAPPJY010000011.1 GCA_028874335.1 Gemmatimonadota bacterium
ACTACGAAAGAGCGGGAATACATCATTCGTCTTATGGTTTTCTCGTATTCTCGTATTCTCGTATTCTCGTATTCTCGCTTTACGAAACGACGAATAGACGAAATTACGAATGACAAAGACGAAGGATCCGAGGGTGAAATCAGTTGCTGAAACTGGTGCGGCTGGCGTTCAGGAGGCCCCGGTTTCGGGTGGCGTCGGATCTATTGATTCACGTGATCTTTCCCGCCGCTTCTTTCGTCGCCACAGCCAGTACCCGATGCCGCCGGCGGCCATCAGTACGAGTATCACCCGGTTATAGGTCCGCAGCACATCGACCACCAGGCCCCAGTTTTCACCCACCTTCAAACCGAAATACACCAGCAGGGTGTTCCATAGCAGCGTGCTCAGCACAACATAGAAGAACATGCGAACCGGGTGGATCCGGCTGATGCCGGCCACGATACCGACGAAGGCGCGCACGGTGGGAAGGAACCGGTTGAAGATGACGATACGATCGCCGTAGCGCGAAAAACCCGCCTCGACCCGGTCCAGATTCTTCTCCGAGAATATCCGGGACTTGAATCCCAGGAAAAACGCCCGCCCCTTCCAGTACGCCACGGCGTAGACCAGCAGACATCCCATCGTGCTGCCCAACCACATCGCCAGGTACGCCGGCACCAGGGAGACAATCCCCATCCCGGCCAGATATGCGCCGAATACGATAAGGGTATCGCCGGGAATTGGCGGTATCAAGTTTTCCAGAAAGGCGCCAAGAAACAAGAAAAAACAGATCCGTTCAGGGGGCTGATCGTCCAGCATCAGCAGAAACTGCTCCCATGCCTGCGACAGGAACGAAAGATCGAACGGAAGTTCCAACCAGCCCTCCTTAGCAGCCCGTTGAAAAAGTCCATCTGGGCTGCGGCCGGCCCTTGCGGTCGAAATACGGCGTTGCGCTCCCTCGCCGAATCGCAGGATGGGACTCGGTCGCGCGCCTTGTCTTCGGCCACAATGGCAAGTGTTCTGTCCCGGAAATAGATTGCCGAAATTCGGCCGCCGAGTCGCCCGGCTGGCAAGGCGCCTGAGCAAGGCGACCTGCTCACGGTCACCGAGCGAAGGCAACGCCGCCAGACGGGATGAATCGGCGGATGAATGGTGACATATTTCCGGGACGGGACACCAAGCCTCGCCTGCAGAGCGACTTTATCAACGGACTGCTATCCCGCGTTTCCTCTTCCCGGATGCGGGGGTTCCGCCCCGAGCGCGACCAGGGCGACCGCCTGAGCGGCGATTCCCTGTTCCGTACCCGCAAATCCCAGGCCCTCGGTCGTCGTCGCCTTCACCGACAATCGTTCCGTCGCGATTCCGAGCGCCCCGGCCATCTTTCCCTGCATATCGGAGACGTACGGCGCAAGCTTCGGACGCTGCGCGATCACCGTTGCGTCCACGTTCATGATCTCCGCCCCGGCATGGCCTGCCAGCTTCGACACCCGATCCAGCAGAATCAGGCTTGAAATACCGCTGTATGCAGGATCAGCGTCCGGGAAATGCGTGCCGATATCGCCCAGACACATCGCACCCAGAACGGCATCGACAACGGCGTGGGAAAGCACGTCGGCGTCGGAATGCCCCTGCAGACCCCGGTCGAATGGAACGTCCACCCCGCCAAGTATCAACGGACGGCCGGCGACCAGCCGGTGCACGTCGTAACCGTGCCCCACCCGCAGATTCGATGGCACGCTCCCGGCTCTTGATCTCAGGATCGATTCCGCCATTGCCAGATCCTCCGGCGCGGTGATTTTCAGATTGTCCTCCCGGCCCGGCACCACGTAAACCGGCGCATTCAGTTGTTCGACAAGCGACGTGTCGTCCGTGCCCGAGTACCCCGTCCGCGCGGCCTCGCCATGCGCCTCACGCAATATTGGCGCGCGAAACGCCTGCGGTGTCTGAACCCGCCACATTCGCGACCGGTCCAGCGTGTGCAGAACACGCCCGTCTCGGATCTCCTTGACCGTGTCCGTCACCGGAGTGCCGATTACTGCCGAGCCCTTCTCTCGGGCCAGATCGACGACAGCGTCGATCTGTTCGGGCAGAATCAACGGACGCGCCCCGTCATGGACTGCAATGACGCGGGCGTTGCCCGGTACCGCCCCAAGTCCTTCCGCTACGGAATCCTGGCGCCTTTCGCCTCCGGCGACGACCGAGGTCACCTTTTCCATGCACCATGAGCGGATTTCCTCCCGGCATCGATCCACACGGTCCGCCGGCGCGACAACCACCACGCGGTCGACCTTTTTCGCGCGTTCGAATGCGGTCAACGCCAGAAAGAGCATCGGACGCCCGGCCAGGCTCATGAATTGCTTTGGCGGACCGCCTCCCATCCGCAGACCGCGGCCGGCGGCAAGCACGATGGCGTAAACCATATCAACTGACGATTCCTGAAACCCGCCTATTGAATCAACATCGCGTCGCCGTAGCTGTAGAACCGATACCGCGTCCGCACAGCCTCTTCGTACGCCTTCAGAATGAACGCGCGATCCGCGAACGCCGAAACAAGCATCAGCAACGTTGAACGGGGAAGATGAAAGTTCGTCACCAGCGCGTCAATCAGCCTGAACCGGTACGGAGGATACACAAACAACCGGGTCCATCCCGAACCGGGTTCGAGTGTCCAGCTATCGCGCGACCGCGAGGCCGACGACTCCAGCGCCCGCACGGTGGTCGTTCCAACCGCGACAACGCGCCTTCCGTTCCTACGGCATTCGTTTACCATTTCGGCGGCGTCGGGGCGAATTTCAAAGTACTCCGCGTCCATTTCGTGCCGGCGCGGGTCCGCCGCGTCCACGGGTTTGAACGTCCCCGGGCCCACGTGGAGCAGAACGGGGACGATTTCCACCCCGGAAGCACGGATACGGTCCAGCAGATCCGACGTAAAATGCAAGCCCGCCGTCGGCGCGGCCACGGCCCCGCAGGTTCGCGCGTAAACCGACTGATATCGTTCCCGATCGGCCGGTTCCTCTTCCCGCCTGATGTATGGCGGCAGCGGGATGCGTCCCCGGTTTTCCAGTACCTCCGCGAGGGATGAACCGCCCTTGAACCGGACCATGCGTCGTCCCGAGGGGAGAACCTCGGTCACTTCCGCGACCAGATCCACTTGCGGAAAGGCCACCTCCGCGCCCTCCCGAAGCCTCCGGCCGGGACGCGCGAGCACCTCCCAGCAGTCTCCATCGCAACGAACCAGCAACAATTCAACGGCCCCGCCCGTGCCGGGACGGAACCCCGCGAGACGTGCCGGAAAAACGCGGGTCTCATTGACGACCAGACAATCTCCGGGACCGAGAAAGTCCGGAAACGACCGGAACACCGCATGGTCAATCCGTTTTGTCTTCCGATCCAGAACCATCAGCCGGGCGGCGTCCCGCTCGGACGCCGGGTACTGGGCGATCAGTTCCTCGGGAAGCTCATAGTTGAAGTCGGCGCGGTCCATTGAACCCGATGTCCGGAGTCAGGAATGCCCGGATAGGAATGCAGGCGTACAGCTGGATTTCAGGAGGCGTCCCCAAAGGTGGATTCGCTCGATTCAGGTCACCGCCGGGAAATCAGGTTCAGTACGAGCGTAAGGACGATGCTGACCACGATGCAGGTCACGATCGGAAAGTAGAGCCTGAAACCCTCCCGGCGAACGACGATATCTCCCGGCAACCGCCCCGCAAATGGAATCCTGTCTCCGATCCAGAGCACAAAGCCCACTGAAAACAGAAGAATCCCAACAATCATCAGGACCCTGCCGAAGCCGGAAAACTCGCTCATGGCGACGCCCCTTCAGAGAGGTGAAAACTTACAGAATTCTCAATCGGACGTCAAGATATTGCGGCCCGAGAGGAGGTCCCGGAACCCACCGGCGACCGGCCCGTGGGTACGAATTCCGTTTTCCCGAAGTCTTCGATACCCGATCGGATCCGTACCGGCTGTTATCGCAAAAAAAACGTGAAACACGCCACACCGCGGCGGCGGGCAGTTTCACGTCTGCTGGCTGGCGCCGGGATCAATTCAAGGCGTGAAGACGACCTTTAAGGCCTCCATATTCTCGGCGGCCGCGAACCCTCTCTCCCAATCCCGAAGGGGCAGCCGGTGGGTGATGATCGGATCCACGTCGATCTTGCCATCGGCAATCATCCAGATGGTTTTGTCCCAACTCGCGTACTCGGTGGACATGTTGAAAAAGAGCGTTACGACTTTGGTCATCGCCGCGTCCCAATCCAGTTGCACGGGTCTCTTTCCGGTAAGGCCGATGCCGCATATCCGGCCCCACTTGCATACCAGATCGACCGCCTGGGCGATGGCCGGAGGCGCGCCCGAACACTCGATCACCAGGTCCGCCCCTTTCCCGCCGGTCAATTCCAGGCAGCGCTCAACCGGATCCGCTTCCGCGAAATTCACCACGTGCTCGACGCCCAGCCTTCGCGCCGTCGCCAGGCGCAGTTCCTCGTCCGCCGGCGCGCCTACGATCATTACTTCGCGCGCGCCCGCCACCCGGGCAACCTGGGCGGCCAGAAGGCCGATGGGCCCCGGCCCAAGAACCACGACGAAATCGCCCACCTCAATGGCCTGGCGATCGATGATATCCGTAACCGTATTGGCCGCCGGTTCAACCAGCGCGCCCTGCTCGAAACTCATATGGTCCGGAATCCGGTGCAACAGATTGGTGGGGTATTTCATATACCTCGTAAAAGCGCCATCGATTCCCCAGCCGGGAGACCGTTTCACAAGACAGTTCTGAATGTGCCCCTTTCGACACAGGAAACACTTGCCGCAGTGCAACGTATGCGGCTCGCCAACCACACGGTCGCCCACTTTCCAATCCGATACCGATCTTCCGGTCTCCACGATTTCGCCCGAAAACTCGTGGCCCAGGATCACCGGCGGCCAGTACGGAAACGTATCGTGTTTCACGTGTACATCCGTGCCGCAGATGCCTGCCGCCTTTATCTCTATAAGAACCTCGTCGTCCGTTATTTCGGGCTCCGGAACGTCCTGCAATTCCAGAAATCCAACGCCCCGTTTGGTCTTGACAACCGCCTCCATAATCCGCTCCTTTTGTATTGAACTTGCGTAATTTCTCATCGCCGGCCGGGGTGAAGAAACTCAAAGCCGCGATTCGTCAACCCCGGGATCGCAGGTTTCCTGCCGAGTACGGAAATACGATGGAATCCCGCAAAAAGGGCGCGCGCAAGGCGCGAATTACCCTTGAAATTACAGGTCGGATAATGTATTATCAAATTCACGTCGCGGCCGACCGGGATTACCGGTCGGCTGATCCGATTGCGATAATTTTCAGCCGCAATCCAGACAACGAACTTCGTCGAAAATCCGGTCCTGCTCGTCCGGCTCGTCAATTGCAAAATTAACCAGGCAGCGCACAGCCTTGGAAGCGTCTTCGAGACGGTATCGGGCGGCCACTTCGTCCAGAAACGCTTTCTGGTGTGTTTCCAGCGAGATCTCGAAGGTCTGCTTGTCCTTGAACACGCCAGCACCTCCCTGTAAATACGAATTCCACCGCGTAGCCCGAAATATCCCTGCGTTTTCGATCGTTCATAATAGGGCTTCCGCAGTGTATTGTCAATGGGGATTCATCGTTCCGCACCCATTCCCGCCGGTCCGGCCGGTCCCCGGCAATCCCAAACGACATCAGGCGGTTATCTGATCGCCGGCGCCAGAAATCATGTCCATACTTGATTCATTCATCGCCATCGACCTCGAAACCTCCGGACTCGAACCCCCGGGCGCAGAAATCCTGGAAATCGGCGCGGTTCGGGTGGAAAACGGCCGGGTTGTCGACCGTTTCCAGACTTATGTCAAACCCGCGGGAGAGATTCCTGACGAAACCGTCCGCCTCACCGGGATAACGTTAGAAACCGTCCGGGACGCGCCCCCGATCGACCCCGTCATCGGTCGTTTCCGGAGTTTCGTGGCCGACATGCCACTCGTCGCCCACCAGGGCCGCTTTGAATCCCGCTTTCTCGACGCTGCAGGCGATTCCTCCATTGAGAATTCGGTGCACAGCGTCCGCGAACTCTCCCGTGCCGCCCTGCCCACGCTCCACGATCATCGCGTTGAGAGCCTGGCCGCACACTTCTCCATACATTGCGACACGCCCCATAAAGCCCTGACCGACGCGGAAACCCTGGCGGGGATCTACCTCAGTCTCGTAGAACTGCTCCGATCCGTATCCCTGCAATCCAAACAGCAGATGCTTCGGTTGCTGCAAGGCTCCGTATCGGGTCTGCTTCCCGTCCTTGTCGAATTGGCGAACGAAGGGGTGCGAGAAGAATTCCTGAGTTCGAAACCGGGGGGTCGGCTGCCGGACGGAACGCTGTTCAATGCCGGCGGCGAGGCGATTCATACCCGGGTCGAGCCATCCGATCAGCCGCTGGACGTTAAGGCGGTCAGTCGCATGCTGGAACCCGGCGGCTGCTTCGAGGCAGGCATCTCCGGTTATGAATACCGGCCGCAGCAGGTCGAAATGGCGCGTGCCGTAACCGACGCCGTCAACAACGGCCGACATCTGGCAGTGGAGGCCGGTACGGGTGTGGGAAAATCGATCGCATACCTCGTACCATCCATACTCTATGCGGTACGGAACAATGTCCGATTCATCGTATCGACCAATACCAAAAACCTCCAGGAACAGCTCTTCTTCAATGACCTGCCCGCACTCGCGTCAATCCTGGACGTACCGTTCCGCTACGCCCTGCTCAAGGGCAGGAACAATTACATCTGCCTGAACAGGTGGGAGTCCGTACTGAACAACCCGGACGCCAGCCTCACCCCGAACGAACGCATCGGCGCGCTACCCCTCGTGCTGTGGGCGGAAACGACCCGCTCGGGAGACATCACCGAAAATACCGGATTCAATCCGGCGCGCCACGCAAGCCTGTGGGCCAAAATCTGCTCCGATCCGGGTTTCTGCCGCAGCCAGCGTTGCCGCAATAACGGGCGGTGCTTTGCCAACAACATCCGCAGGACCTCAGCGAGAGCACACCTGGTGGTGATCAACCATTCATTGCTCTTCTCCGATCTTGTTACCGAGAACGCCATCCTCGGTGAATACTCGCACCTGGTCCTGGACGAAGCGCACAACCTCGAGAAAGTCGCCGCGCACTACCTGGGCAGGGAATTGAGCATCTGGCGGGTCAGGAATATCACCAACCCGTTGTGCGGACCCGGTTCGTCGGACGCGGGTACGCTGCCGGCCCTGAGACACTGGATTGCGGCCGCGGATCCGGATCCGGCAACGGTCAGGGCCTTTGACGCAGGCATCAAATCCGCGACGGCCGCGACGGAGGACCTGTGGCTACGTGCCAGGGCCTTTTTTGAAGACCTTACGCAGCACCTCGTGCAACAGACAGGGAGGCCAGGAAGCGCGTACAGAGAGAAGATCCGCTATCGGCCGGGCGAATCCACCTTCGACGCCCTGACGGAATCGCTGGACCCGTTTTCGCATGCCCTGGGCGCGCTATGCAGCCGTCTCAGTGACCTCTCGGACTGGCTTCGAGACCTGCCCGATGGCGTGTTTGTCAACCAGGACGAGATCTGCAACGAACTTGGCGGTTGCATCGAGACCACCCAGACCGTTCTGGAGGACCTGAATGACCTCGTCTCCGCCAGCAATGAAAACGCCGTCTACTGGCTCGAATTGCCAGCGACTGACAAAAGCGCCGACACCCGCCTCTTTTCCGCTCCACTGGATGTTTCGGAAATGTTGAACGGCGGACTGTACGAAGGCAAGTCCTCAATCGTATTCACGTCCGCCACGCTGGGTATCCGGGGCAAACTGACGTATTTCCTGCGTCGCACGGGCCTGGAATCCATGCCCGAAACCCGGCTTCAGACCCTTTGCCTGGGCTCCCCTTTCGACTATCGGAAACAGGCGCTCGTGTGCACGCCGCGCTTCATGCCGTCGCCCAAATCCGCGGAATATCAGGAGGCCGTCGCCACCCTGCTGCATCAACTGATGTTGAAGACCAAACGGGGTACCCTCGCCCTTTTCACCTCCTACGGCATGCTGAACCGGACGTACGACGCCATCAAGCCGGATCTGCGCTCCAACGGCGTACTCGTACTGGGACAGGGTATTGACGGCTCCCGAACGAATATCACCGACCGGTTCAAACTCGAAGAAACCGCCATGCTTCTGGGAACCGACAGTTTCTGGGAAGGCATCGACGTTCCCGGAAACGCGCTCCAGGTTCTTGGTATCGTACGCCTGCCATTCGCCGTGCCGTCCGAACCCCTTGTGGCGGCGCATATCGAGGAACTGGAAAAACAGGGGAAAGATCCGTTCCTGAATTATTCCGTGCCGGAAGCCATCCTGAAGTTCAGGCAGGGTTTCGGGCGGCTCATCCGCAACAAGACCGACCGGGGCGCGGTCGTCGTGCTGGACAGCAGGGTGCTGAGCACCCGGTACGGCCGGGCGTTTCTGGAGGCCCTGCCGGTGGGACATCACGCTTTCAACACCCGGGAAGAAATGATCGGCGCGATCGCCGACTGGTTTGAAGATATGAACGGGATGAACCTTTGAATCCTCAGGGCCTGACATCCATCAAGGAGCCCCTGGCGAAGCTGCTGGCGCAGGTGCCGCAGATAAACCATCCGCTGATCGGGCATGCGTATCACCTCGCCAACGCAAGCCACGAGGGACAGCATCGCGACGAGGGCCAGCCGTTCATCACCCATCCCATCGCCGTGGCGCTCATCCTGGCGTCCGAACTCGGCTTCGCCAGAGACACGGATATGATATCCGCCGCCCTGCTCCACGATGCCGCGGAAGACTCCGTCCTGACCCCCGACGAGGACATCCTTCCCACGTTCGGCGCCGGAGTGACCGAACTGGTGAAGGGCGTAACCAAAGTGGACGAATCCAGCACACGCAGCCGATCCGCCCGCCGGTCCGCAACGCTCCAGCGTCTCTTCACCGCCGCACACCGGGACCCGCGGGTACTCATTCTGAAACTGGCCGACCGCGTGCACAACATGCGCAGCATCGCGGGCATCAAGGATACCAGGCGCCAAAACCGGATTGCACAGGAAACTATCGACGTCTACGCGCCGCTCTCCCGCCTGCTGGGCATGGACCGAATTCGCAGGGAACTGGAAGACCGAAGCTTCGGCTGCCTGCACCCCAGAGTCCACCAGCAGCTTGTCAGCCTCATGCGGGGCGGTCCGCCGCAATCCTATCTGGATTTCCAGGCGGAGATGCGCAATATTGTCACCAACAACGGTATACGCACACGCATCCGACTTCAATCGAAGAGCCTGAGAAGCATCTACGGCAAAGCCACGGGCGCGGGTTCCCGAGAGTCACACCTCCCGGTGGAGAACGTGCACGACCGGTACACCATCGTTGTCATCACGTCCAATCGTTACACCTGCTACAGAACACTGGGTATCATCCATCACGGCTTCACCCCCCTAATGGATGGAATAAAGGACTTTATCGCCCTGCCCAAACGAAACGGCTATCAGGCGCTGCAGACAACGGTCATCCACAAGGGGCAGCGTTTTGAAGTTGCAGTCCAGACGCCATCCATGTACAGAATGGGTGAACTGGGCGTTGCGACCCTGCGCGGCGGGCAACTCCAGGAAGAGCGGAGAACCCGCTGGCTTCAGGAACTTGCCGAATGGCATGAGCACGGCGGGGCCGGGGTCCACTTCCTGGACGAAGTCAAACGCATGCTCTTTGTCCATGAAATGGCCGTTTTCACACCCAACGGCGATCCCATCATCCTGCCCGAGGGCGCCACCCTCACCGATTTCGCGTTTGCCGTCCATACGGACCTCGGCCTCCACTGCATCGGGGGCCGGATCAACGGGAAACCCGCATCGCGCTTCTCGGTTCTGAACTGGGGCGATACGATTGAAATTGATACCGCGCCCCACCAGCAGATCAAACGCGGCTGGCTGCGCTACGTAAAGACCTACCGGGCCCGGCGCCTGATCCGGCGGCACATCACCCGGGCCGAATCGTCGGGCGAACAGATCATCGAATAACCGGAAATCCGCATCCGCGCCGCAGGCGCCGTATGCGGTGCGGCAATTCCGGTCGCCCATTGTTAACTTTGTCCGCATCGATACCGCGGGAGTCATATGTTGAGAACCCGACTTTTCCTCCTCGCTGCCCTGTTGACCCTCGCGGCCTGCGGCCGGGACGCCGAGCTTCTGAAAACTGAAATCGCCGCGCAGGAAACGAAGGTCGCCGAGGCGCGGGCGATCTTTCGAACGGAACAGAAGCGTATGAAAACGCTGCAGGACAGCCTCGAAATCAACATCCGGCACAACATCGCCCTGAGTCTGGACTCGACCACTGCCGCGTCGATTGAAAGCAAACGCCTGGTACTTCAGCGGACGATTGTCGAAACGGCGAAACGCAACCTGGACAGCCAGGAGGAATTCCTGGCCCTCCTGAAAAAACGCCTGCAAGCCCACTGATAACCCATAGCGGCCCGCGGAAAAGGCTGCTCTGCCGGCGAGGAGGCATCCGTCTGCGGCTCGCCTCGCGCCTGAAACGTGTTTCGAATGAGGTCCATCGTGAAAATTCCGCCGAAGGAAATCACGGTTGCGAATCGATTCATCTATTATTACGCCAACTTTGTTGATCGCTTTTACGGTTATGTCCTTCGCCGCGACGGCCGCAATGTGCCCGACGAGCACTACGTCGGGCGCATGAAAGAGTCAGGGCCGTCGTCACGTTCCCGCCGAGGAAAGAAGACATCCCGTCCCGCGGTCCGACGCAGGTGGCGCGAACTGCGTCTGCCACAATCGCCTTCAGCAAGGGAACGATCGTCCGAAACGGTAACCGGAGAGATCGTGCTCTTTCTGTACCGCAAGCGTCTGATGCTGGGAACCTATTCTCATTGGATCTGGGGAAACCGGATCTGCGTTGTCGCGGAGGACGGGAGGCGCCTCGTCATTCGGAGAAAATCCCTGGTCTACCTGTCCGGCGTCGGCGTCAAGGACAATCGCGACTTCCTCAGAACCTACGGGGCGTCGGTGCGCGCGCTGGCGAAGCACATCGATCTCGGAGAAGTCTGGCATGCTTTCAAGGACGACCACTCCGTTATGGAAATCCCGGATATTGGCGCGCTCTACTGGGGCGACGATCCCGATCCCTCATGCTGGCTTGCGCTCTACATTCACCTCGATTCCGCCTGCCCGTACTTCATACGGACCCGATTGGACGCCTGTCGTCCGCTCGAAGAAAACGAAGTCAAGAACCGAAGAGACCAACTCGCGGGAAGGCAGAAAATAAGCCACGAACGGGAGGAATTTCTCTACTGGCTTGGGCGCGACGAAGAAGCCTACGATCCGGAGACACTTACGGAAAGGCAGCGCCTATGGCTTGAGCAGGTCAAACGCTACGCGCTGTGGGGATCCGATGCGGACGCGGGCGGGCGCACCCGGGAGATGCTCCGTCAAACTGCTGCCGGGAAAGGAAACCTTCAGCTGTACGCATTCGAACTGATGGTCGGGAAACGCATCTGGGACCCCGACGAAAATCTGGATCTCCTCCGCTCGGGTCTCGCACTTGATTTTCCGGCCGACGTCCTGAAAGAGGCCGACGATTTCAACCTCTCGCGAGTAATGAAAGGCCGTCGAAAACTCCGTCGCGCGTTTTTCGCCCTGCAGACCGATTCCGACGACCAGCCTGAACTCGCATTCTCGCTCAGACGCCGTTGGCGGGGAGGATACGAACTCGGAATCCACGTTCCGGATATTGCCGCCTGCATACCCGCGGGATCCGCACTGGACAGAAATGCGTCCGACAGGCTCGCAACGCTCCGGCTGCCCGACCTGTCGCTGACCATGCTGCCGCCGCGATTCGCAGACGACGTCGGCAGATTCAGCGTGAATCAGCATCGACCGGCGCTGAGCCTGCTATGGAGGCTCGATCGAAATCTGAATTTAGGGGACCTCCGCATTGTCCGCTCGGCGGTCAGGCTGCGAACCCGTCTCTCCAACGATGAGGTCGAAAAGATGGTTGAGGGGCGACACCATTCCCTCGCCGGAACCGTGCGACCCCTGAACGACGTCGCCAACACCCTCCGCAAAAAACGCAGCCGTAACGGGGCGTTTGAGAATTTCGGCCGCGTGCAGGTCAGGGCCGGAAGCAAGGGGAACGTCGTCCACCACACGGACCCGGCCCACCTCACAGCCGGAATTCACGACGAAATGGCCCTGCTTGCCGCCGTCGAAACTGGAAAGTGGTGTGTGCATCACAAGATCCCCGCCATTTTCATTGTCCAGGATGCCGTCGAAAACCGCCGGGAACTCGAGGAGATCCGACATCCCGTCGTCCGCCGTCACGAAGTCCGCCGTCGCACCCCCTACCCGGCATACAGCGCCGAACCCGGCACACATTACAGCCTCGGAATTCGCGCACGCTGCGTAGCCGTCGCGCCCGGAGACCGTTACGTGGATCTGATGATCCAGAGACAGATCGTCCATCATTTGAAAACCGGCGAACCCCTTTACTCCGCCGCTGAACTCGATCCCGTCCGGTTTCGAGCACACGAGGAAAACGCGCGCCACGCGAAGCTGCGCTTCCGTCGCGAACGCTACATGATTCTGAAACAGCTTGCGGCATCAGCCGACCGGGTTCTTTCCGCGGTCGTACTACATACCGGGCGCAACGGCACCCTGGTTGAACTCGAGGCGTATCCCGTCAAAACCCGGGTCCATGCACACGGCCCCGTAAACGCGGGCGACACGCTTCAACTTCGCCTGACCGGCGTCGACCGCTGGCGCGGCAACCCCCGTTTTCACGTACTGCAGGCGTCCCCGGAAACGCGAACGGGGGCGGACAGAGATATCACCTTAGCAGCCCGTTGAAAAAGTCCATCCGGGCTGCGGCCGGCCCCTGCGGTCGAAATACTGCGTTGCGCTCCCTCGCCGAATCGCAGGATGGGACTCGGTCGCGCGCCTTGTCTTCGTCCACAATGGCTCGGCCTCGCCTGCAGAGCGACTTTCTCAACGGACTGTTAGGAGATCCGGATGAACGATAATTCAGGCTTGATCGCACACTGGAAGCTGGAGGGCGACTGCCGGGACCACGCGGGTGTCAGCCACGGCGAGAATCACGGCGTCGCGTTTTCACCCGACGGGGCCCGGTTCGACGGTCGAGGCGCCCATATCCTGGTCCCCTCCGCCCGGCCGCTCCACTTCGGCGCGGATGACTTCTCCATATCCGTCCACGTACATACCGACGAAATCCTGGATGACGTACCCGGGGATATCCTCAGCAAATACGACCCCGACACGCGCACGGGCGTCAACTTCGGACTGGCGAACAACGCCGGCGTGACGGCAGCCCAGGCCAACTACCGCCACCTTCATTTCGGCATCGACAGCGGTCATACCGGCAAATGGATCGATTGCGGCCGCCCCGGAAACAACCTGCGCGTCTACTCTCTTTGCGTGTTCGAGGGCGACCTGTACGCGGGCACGTTCGAGACGGGCGCCGACGAGTCAGGAGGCGTCTACCGGTACGATGGCGACGCGGGATGGATCGACTGCGGGCATCCGGACAGGTGCAATACCATGGCGTCGCTCTGCGTGTTCAACGGCACGCTGTACGCGGGCTCGTCCAGGTACAAGGCCGGAGGTTCCGCCCTTCCGGAGTCCGAGAACCAGAACCCGGGAGGCAACATGTTCAGGTACGAGGGCGGTTCCGAATGGACGCCCATCGGCCGCATGGAAGGCGCCGACTCCTGCGCCGGAATGGCCGTCTACCGGGGCAGGCTCTACGCAATCCCCCTCTACAGCCAGGGCGTTTTCCGCTACGATGGCGATGACGTCTGGAGTCACTGCGGCACCCCGGGCCGGCGCATGATGTCCCTGGGCGTCTTCAACGGCAATCTATACGGCGCGGGAAACGAAGGAGACTACGCCGGCGGCGTCTTCCGATACGACGGGGGGACCGGCTGGGACCACGCCGGCGGTCAGGAGGGCGTGAACCAGGTCTATTCCTTTGCCGCCCACAACGGCAGACTCCACGTGGGCACCTGGCCGGAGGGCAAGGTCTTTCGCGACGACGGCAATGACCCATGGACGTGCGCCGGACGCCTGGGAGAGGAAATGGAAGTCATGGCGATGGCCGTCTACAACGGCAAGCTCTACGCCGGCACGTTGCCCCTTGGCCAGGTGTACCGGTACGACGGGGGCGACACCTGGACCCTGACCGGCCAGCTCGATACAACTCCGGACGTCAGATACCGCCGGGTCTGGTCCATGGCCGTCTACCGGGGAAGACTGTTCGGGGGCACGCTGCCGTCCGGCCGCGTCTACGCTTTGGAGGCCGGCGCGAACGTGAGTCACGATCACGAACTCGCGCCGGGTTGGCGGCATCTTGTGGCGGTCCGGCGGAACAACCGCCTCCTGCTCTACGTGGACGGCAAGCACGTTTCCGAATCCACGACCTTCGATGCCTCGGAATTCGACCTCACGAACGATAAGCCACTGAAGATCGGCGCGGGAGGGGTGGACTCCCTCAACGGGCGCCTCAGGGATCTTCGCCTTTACCGCCGCGCACTGACAGTCGAGGAAATTGCAAACTGGTAAGTGCCGCGTCAGAAAAGACAGACCGGCTTTTATCGGGCCCGCCGCAAGGGACACGGGTCGAACCCGATTACAGGCCGACATTCCGGGAGATCCGCGATGTTAAGAGCAGGCGCCTCAAGAGTCAACATCACCCCGTTTCTGGGCGGTCCGATGGCCGGCTATTCGGCCCGCGACCGGGGAAGCGAGAGCATCCACGACGAACTCCACGCGAAGGCGCTGGTGCTGGATGACGGCAAAACCGGCGTCGCGCTGATTACAACCGACCTCATCGGCATCCACCGGGAACTCGCGGCGCACGTTCGAAGGCTTGTAGAAGAGGGTGTCGGAATCGGTCCCGACCGCGTGTGGATGACCGGGTCCCACACCCATTTCGGTCCTGCGGTCAGCCAGGGCGGGGCGGAGGACGACGAAGCGGATCCCTATGACCGGTCGTATGCGGAGGTGCTGGCGGCGAAGCTGACCACGGCCGTCAAGCTCGCGCACGACCGGCTTCGACCCGCCCGCATCGGCGCAGGCGCCATCCGCGCCGAAGGCATCAGCTACAACCGGCGGCTCATCCGGCACGACGGAAAGGTACAAATGAGCCTCACGCTGCCGCCCCCCTACGAGGGATTGAAGTTCGGCCCGGTGGATCCGGAAGTCGGCCTTCTGAAGATCGAAGGAGAAGCCGACGGCGACACCATCGCCTCGCTTGTCAACTTCGCCTGTCATCCCGTGTCCAGCACAGACCGCATGTATGAGCTCACGGCCGACTATCCGGGATACGCCATGGACCTGATCGAGTCCGTGGAGGGCGGCGTCTGCCTGTTCGCCCTGGGCTGCGCGGGCAATATCGTACCCATCCAGCGCAAGGGCCGGTCCAAACGCCAGGTGGGCCTGTCGCTCGGCGGCTGTGCGCTCAAGGCGCTGCAGTGGATTCAGACGTCGGACCGGGTCTGCATCCGCGCCGCAAGAAGGACAATCGACCTGCCCCTGCGCAATGGTCGTGCCAGAGTCCGCAAGACGCGCACCACGGAAATCCAGGTGTTCTGGCTTGGCGACATCCCGGTCATAGGGCTGCCGGGGGAAGTGTTCGTCGAACTCGGGCTTCGTATCAAGAAAGCCCTGAATACCAGTCCGGTCCTGGTCGTCAGCCTGAGTAACGACAGTGCAGGATACATTCCGGTTCGCCGGGCATACCGCGAGGGGGGCTATGAATCCCGCGTGTCTCCGTACGCCCCAGGCTGTGGTGAACAACTCGTGAAAGAAGCCCTGGACCTGGCCGAATCGATCCGATAGGTAATGTTACCGGGTTCATATTATAGTATACATCCACGTATTCTGACGTACGGCGCATAGACGACGATCATTTGCCACTTTTGGTAACAAACGCTATTCTCAGGTCACGTGTGTACGCGACCTCGCCGTCTAATCGCGTCAATTGTATGACGCTCCCCGTAATAATCCTTCTGTGCCTTATGTGCTTCTCTTAGCCATTGATCCACCAAAAGCAATAGCCACAAAAGGCACAAAAACACAAAATGGGAAAGGTTTTATTCTGTGACCTGAGTGGGGTAACGAACAACGCCCAGATTCCATCCGGACGGTTGGCGTTTCATGCCACAGGTTGGCTTTGGGTCCTTCTGTGCCTTTTGTGCTTTTTGTGGTAAAATAACGGTTGTTTTCGTTCGAATTAAGTCTGGTAGCGTCAACCATTTAACGCTCCCCGCAATAGGTACAACGACCCCTGCCTCGAGGGACAAGGCAATGCTGATGTCGATACTTGCGATTCTGCTACTCATTGCCGCGGTGCTGCACATAACGAGATCGCGTGCCTCAGCCGCCGAAGTCGCGTTTGCAGCCGGCGCGGCCAGGACCGACATCACGCCCGATCCGGCGATGGCGAACTGGGTAGACGGGAGACCCTACGACGGGGTCCTGGATCCGCTCGCCCTGCGAGGGCTCGTTCTCTCGGACGGCGCTACCGAGTTCGCTCTGATCTGCTGGGACCTCATCGACGCCACGGAGGAATGCGTCATCGACGCGCGCCGGGCGGTTCGCGGCGCAACGGGCATCCCCGAATCGCACGTCCTCGTGGCCGCCTCGCACACCCACTCCTCGCCCCGTTCTCCGTATGTCCCGTCCACGTTTCCCGGCCGAAAGAGCGAACGGCTGAGAGCCATACTCGACGATCCCGTCTTCGAGGCCTGGAGCCGGCTTCTGCCGGAAAGATGCGCGGACGTCCTGAAACGGGCGCAGGGCCGCCTGCAGCCCGTCACGTTGAACATCGGCCGTGCGAACGTCTCGGAATGGTTGTTCAACCGGCGGCCCCTGGACCCCGACGGCAACGTCGTAACAATGTTCCGGCCCAAAGATCCGCATACGCTTCCCAACGGACTGCGTTTCGGATCGCTGGACCCCACCCTGACCGTGCTCACCCTCCAGGGCGCGGACAACACCAGCGTCGCCACCATTTACAGCCTGCCCTGCCACTCCGTTTCCATCTACCCCTTCCACCGCGGGGTTTCGGCCGACTGGCCGGGACCGGCCAATGAGCGGATTTCCGAAGTCCTGGGAGGCGAGACCTTCTTCCTGCAGGGTTGCGCGGGCGACGTCGTTCCGGTCGCGCGAGGAGAAGAAGCGCGTACGGAAATGGCCCGTTTCTTCGCGGAACGGGCCATCGCTGCGGCTCGGAACTCCCACCGCCTGCCGTCGTCACCTCTGAGGATTTCAACCGGGGTCGCCGGCCTGCCGCTCGTATCCGAGGCGCGAAAACAAACAGGCGCCGACATCCGGCCGGTGGAGATTCAGGTGGTTGTCTGCGGACCCTTCGGCCTGGCCGTGCTGCCCGGAGAACCCCTCAACGGGCTCGCACGCGAGATTCAGGCGCGTTCACCCCTCCCGCACACGCTTGTCATCGGCTATGCCAACGGCCGCGGCGTGAGTTACGTCGGACTTCCCGGAGAAAAAGCCAGAGGCGGGTACGAAGCCGGCGCGGGCCAGGGTACCGAAGAAGCCGGCGACTTTCTCATTCAGACGGCCGTTCGGCTTCTGCAGGAGACGATTGACGGCAACTCGGAGGATTGAACGACGAGTTCCCCGAGATGGCGTCGATCAACTCCATCGTCTTCACCGCGTCGTCTAGACCACAGGCCGGGAACGGGAGCGAGCCGCCGTTCCGGACCCATCTCAGGAACGCGCGGTCCTGCCGATAAAAGCCTGCTTTGTAGCGTCGATCGATTTCATCCCCTTCGACGTTCACCGGCCCGCCGTCCCTGTGCCTCAAGGTTGCGGCCTGCCCGAGAGCGGACGTGAAGGTAACCCCATTGCCGCGCACTTCCACGCGGTGCCCTCCCGGCGCGAACCAGTCCATAGACGCACGCCCGACCGCCCCGCCTGAGAAGGTCAACAGCGCCGAACAACAGTCCGGCATGGGACCCTCCACGGTACGGTGCATCGTCCGGACGCTCGCCACGTCACCCCCGAAGAATCGCAGCAGATCCAGGGCGTGAATGCCGTTTGCTGCGCTCCAGCGTTTCATGACCTCTTCCGTAAATTTCGGGTTTTCCCGGACCCGCCGGATATCTTCGTGGGCGTCCACGGTGACGCTCTGCACCGGCCCGGATTCGAGGACCAGTTCCCTGCCCTTGAGAAGCGTGGAATAGAACCGCCGGTTTACGCCCACCATCGCCGGCGTACCCACCGCTCGCGCCAGATCGGCCAGTGTACGGGTGTCGGACGTATAGAGGCCGGGAGGCTTTTCCAGAAAGGTCGGGATACCGGACCGAATGAAGTCCGCGGCGACCGCGGCGACCTGGAGGACGCTCACGAGAACGAAAACGGCGTCCGGCCGGTCCCCTTCCAGCAGGCTCTCATGCGAGTTCAGGCGACTCGACACGCTGAACCGCGATCCGGTCTCTTCCAGAACGCGGGGGTTGGTGTCCACAAGCGTCGTCACGCGCCCCTCGCGAAGGTCGGTGAGTACTTCCAGGTGCCGCTGGGCAATGTTTCCGGCTCCGACTACCGCAATGTTCAGCATCTGGTCCTGTTTCCTGTTAGCATTGTACGCCGAAGCAGGCATGTTGTTGCATAGAAAGGCAAACGACGGGTATCACCATTTACATGCCCGCTATTTTCTCATAAATTCTTTGTTTTTCTTTTATTTACGTCCTTTTTCTTATGCGCCAGTGTGTGCAAAAACTCCGTTTATCACTCTATCGGATACCATATATGGGGTTTTTATTTGTTCCAAATCAATATATGGTATGTCATCTCGCTCAGTTTTGACTTTTTACACAGGCTCGCGCGTAAGAAAAAGGACCAAAAAGAAGCGCGCCCTTCGGCAGGGGGCCGGTTTTTCCGTGAATCTCCTCAGTGTCCAAAATGGGATTTGGGTGGCCTTCGATCCTTCGCGGAACTTCCAGTCTACGGAGATGTACGGATTAACACGGAAAAACCCCCCACGCAACCACCGGACACGCTCCATTCGAATTTGTAGGGGCAACCCTTGTGGTTGCCCACATGGCGGTGGAGATATCGGTGATTCCCACGCTTGTCCTTTACAGGAACCGCCTTTGGCTGACTGCTGACGGCTGATAGCTGACCGCTCCTATTCCTTCCCATCTTCCATCCGATGCTGGCGATCGATGGATTCGAACAGGGACCTGACGTTGAAAAAGCCGCCGATGCCGACGACAACGGTGACCACGGCAAAGATGAGCAGTCCGAGAAGGAGTACGGCGCCCCAGAAAGGAACCCAGAATGCCATGACTCACGCCTCCTTTTCGCCCGGTGAACGGTCGGGAAACAGAAGTGAGCCGAGAACCATCAGGACGAGCGCCAGAACGGTCACTCCCAGTCCGATGTGCGCGCCGGTGAGGGCGTCCAGGCCCAGGGCCCGTTTAACTGGTGTCAGCCCGGCGACGGCAGCGGCGCCCGCCACAAGGGCGAGATAAGCCCCGGCGGTGCTGGCGCGCTTCCAGTAAAGGCCGGTGAGGAGCAGGGCGAACGCGCCCGTGAAGTAGATGGCGCCGCTCACGAGCATGTAGTCCCAGAGGTCCTGGCCAAGCTCGTACCAGAGCCCCCACACGAGCAGAAAGGCGCCGATGACGAGTATGAAGATCCGGGAGAGGGTCAGGCGCGCGCGGGTGGAAAGGGTATCGCCGGTAGCGGGGGCGACCACGTCGTGCGTGAGTACCGAGGACCAGCAGAGCAGGTAGCTGTCGTGGGTGGACATGAACGCGGCAAGCAGCCCCGCGCCTATAAGGCCGATGAGACCCGCGGGAAGGATCTGGCTGAGGAAGACGGGCATAGCCAGAAGGGTCAGGTCCGCGTTCCCGGTGGGGGTCCCGGCTGTGGAAAAGAAGACCGAGCGGGTCAGGTCGTCCTGGTAGAGATAGACGAGGGCGCAGATACCCAGGAACTGGGGTACCATGAATCGAACGAGAAACCCGATGGCCGACCAGGCGTAGAGTTTCTTCACCACCGCCGTACTTTCGGCTGCGCAGGCCCGCATCACCGCGGTCTGCCACACGGCGCAGGAGACGATCCCGGCAGTGAAGATCATCCAGACCACGTACGACGGGCCGAACCCGCCCCCTTCGTGAAGCGGATTGAACCCGGGCTCGCCGTGAATCGCCGAAACCGTTTCGACGATCGACGACCATCCCAGCGTGTTTACGGCGATGCCGCATGTGACGATCACGCCCACGGAAAGCACGATAAACTGGATATAGTCGGTGATCACAACGGAAACCATGCCGCCGAGAATTGTATAACACAGAACCAGCAGGAGCATCACGGTCATGATCAGACCGACCGACGTGGGGTTCGTGACGCCTGTAAGCCCGGCGACAAAGATCGCGCCCGCCTTGAGGAACAGACCCATATTGAGGATACCGGAGAGGGCGAGAAGCAGGCCGCCGAAGATGCGGACGCCCCGGCTGAATCGTCTTTCGTAGAACTCGGGAATCGTCATCACGCCCAGTTCGCGAAGCGGAACCACGATGAATCCGGTCAGGCCGATGATCAGGGTCACGATGCCCGCGATAAGGCCGATGTGAAAGGCGGCGAACCCGCCGGTGAATCCCTTCTGGGCGGAATACATGACCGTCACCAGCCCGAGTTCGCTGCCGATCATGGTGGCCACGGCGAGATACGGTTTCAACGAACGGCCGGCGACGATATAGTCGCTCATGTTGCGGATGTAACGGTTGGCGTATAGACCGATCGCGACGGTACCCAGCATATACAGGCCGACAATCGCCCAATCGATTGCGCCGAAGTTGGAGCCGATGCTGTTCAGGAGATTGGATGACATAGGTGATGCCTGAGGAGAGCCGGAAGAGCGCCCGGCCCCTACCGGGTTTTTCTTTACGTCAAGGCCAGGTGGGGCGTTCCATCGAAAAAGACTCGTTGACGCAGACGTAGTCCAGGTACCCGAGACGCCCCACGGGTCTGAGCGCCACGGTGTCGACGTGACCGTCCTTGATGGCCCAATCGGCAATATGGATGCCTACCACCTGGCCGAAGACGACCGTGTTCGGATCGTCCGGATCGCCCGTTGGCAGGTCAACGGTCCGGGTATGGATACACTCAAGATGGACAGGGCTTTCCGCAACGCGGGGCGGCTTAACAAGGTTCGACGGCGCCTGGGTGACGCCGGCGTATTCGAATTCGTTGACGTGCCCGGGGGCGGGCACGGCAGTGGCGTTCATATGTGTCCGAAGCTCCCAGGTGGCGAGGTTGACCACGAATTCTCCGGTTTCCTCCGCATTTCTTATCGAATCCTTCAGCCCGCCGTGGCTGTGCGTGGTTGTCGCGGCGAACATAACCTGCGGCGGAACGTAGGCCACCGCGTTGAAGAACGAGTACGGGGCCAGGTTGACCGTACCCTCTGCGTCCATCGATGAAATCCATCCGATCGGTCGGGGCACGACGATGGCGTTGAAGGGATCGCGGGGCAGCCCGTGGCCTTCCGACGTCCTGTAGAACATGCTCGCGGCCTCTCATTCCCGAGGTCAGTTCGTTTTTCTTGCAGCGGGCGCTACTTCCACCTGAATACAACGCCCAGCGCGGCTGCCGGATCATCGGCGAGCATCGTGTAGATTTCCTGGCACTGTTCCGGGGCCGCGACGTGGGTGACGAGGTCTTCGACGGGCAACTTGTCCTCTCCCATCAGGCGCATCACCAGTCTGCGGTCCCGGTCCTTCGCCCATCGGTAGTAGATATGGTCGGCCTCCGGGGTCTTGGGCTGGTGGGCGCCCAGGATGCTGACTTCCCGCAGATGCACGTCGGCCAGGAAATCCATGTCGACGGTACCGCGCGGCGAACCCAACGCGACCACACGGCCCGCGGTACACGCGATCCGGACGGCGGTGGGATACACGGCGGGCTTGCCTGTCGCTTCGATGACGACGTTGGCGCCGTCTTCCACGCAGTGTTGTCCGACTGCCTCCCCGACGTCGTCCACCTCCCCGGGATTGATACAGATTCCCGTGCCGCGGCTGCGGGCCATTTCCAGGCGAAAGCCGTCCAGGTCGATGGCGATCACCGGAAGGGCGCCGGAGAGCTGTGCCAGGGTCGCCGCCAACTGGCCGACGATCCCCATGCCGATGACGACGACAACCTCGCCCAATTCGATGCGCGCCACGCGAATCCCGTGGGTGGCGATCGCCCCCATGACCATAAAGGCGGCGGCCCTGGACGTCACGGTATCCGGGACCTTCACATAGAAGGCCCTCCCGCCGTAGAGAATGCTGTGGCTGGCGTGGTTACCCTGGCCGGCGACGCGGTCGCCCGGCCGGATGCCTTCAACGTCTCTGCCGACTTCCAGCACGGTGCCGACGTTGCAGTAGCCGGTGGCGCGGGGAAACCGTACCGGATTCCCGGGTTCTCCGCCGTGGGTCCATCCGTGGATCTCGGTGCCCACGCTGACTGCGGTGTACTCGTTTTCGAGAAGGATACCGTCATCCGGCACCGGACCCGTTTCGAAGCACGCGACTTCCATTCGGCGAATACCGGGAATCTGGAGACGTCTGGCTTTCATCTGCGAGCCCTTTCGAATTGCCCGACGGCGGATCCGTGCGTGGCAGTGAGACGGACACGGAAACTCTCCGGGAGACGGGCGCGTTGCTTACGCCTGCCCACGGTCCAGGGTATGACGGAAGAGTCGAAGGAAATTTCCCCCCCAGACTTTCCGTATTTCGTCTTCCGAGAGGCCGCGAGCGAGCATGGCGCGGGTGAGGCGCACAAGCTTCGAGACGTCTCCGAAAACAGGCGTCTTCGAACCCATGCCGTCGTAATCGGAGCCGACGCCAACGTGGTCGATGCCGACCAGGTCCGCCACGTGACAGATATGGTCGACCATCCGGTCCGCGGAAGGGTTTTCCGGATCGATAAAGCCCGGGAGAAACGCAATACCCATCACCCCGCCAACCCCGGCCAGCGCCCTGAGCTGATCGTCGGTCAGGCAGCGCCAGTGGTTGCAGACGGAAAAGGCCGCCGTGTGGGTCATCGTTACCGGGAGCGAAGACTGTTCCAGCACCTGGTAGAAAGCTTTGTCGTTGATATGGGCCAGGTCCGTGATGATGCCCAGCCGGTTGCTTTCCTTCAGCACGGCTTTACCGAAGTCCGTCAGCCCGTTGGCGCTCCTGCGTTCCCGTTCGCGGTCTTCCGGCGTGCACGGCCCGAAAGGACTCCTGCTGCCCTGCAGCAGGGAGGGGTCGTCGCCGCCTTCGCCGTGGGTGATGCCGATGCAGCGAACGCCCAGGCGGTAGTAGAGACGCAATGTATCCATTTCGCCTTCCAGCCAGCGTCCCGCGCCTTCGATTGTGAGCAGGATGCCGATTTTGCCGGATTCTCTCGCCCGTTCAACATCCTGAGACGAGAACACCAGCATCAGGTCGTCGGGATAGAGCGCCACGGACGCCAGAGTTTGTTCGAGCGTGACGCGGACGTTTGCGGTGGGCCCGTTGCCGACGACGAAGAAGCCGGCGTCGAACCCGCCTTCACGCATCCGTGGAATGTCCATGTGATACGCGAGATCCCGTTTTTTCAGGTCCATCGGACGATCGCCCCGGTGTACGTGCTCCACGGGCGTGTCGTTGTGGCCGTCGACGATCAGGCAGCGATCGTGAACCGCCTGCGCTTCTTCAATGGTAACTTCCGGCATGTGTTTTGTCCCTGGCTGAGGGTTTTTTCGGGTCGGATCAATACCAAACTGCTTTGCGACCGCGCTACGGCGGATCGACGGGTACTTTCTGCCTCTTCCGGACCAGCGGGTCGTATGTGAATCCTTCCGAGCGTTTTTCGAACTCCGCGCGCGCTTTTTTCAGTTTTTCCGGGTTCCGGCAGAGGTCGACCGCGCTTCCGGCGAAGACTTTCGCGGTCTGCCGGACCGCACGATCGGCGAAGGGCAGGGCAGCCTGCGCGGCCATATCCCGGTGGTGGCCGGGCGTTCCCTTCGCGTAACAGACCATCTCGAAGCGTCCCAGCGGTGCCAGCCAGGATACGTTGTCCTCGTCCGTGGATCCCCGACCCTGCGAGCCGCTGCCCTTGGCGATCTTCGTGTTGAAACCTTTCTTGTAGCCGAGGCCTTCGGCGTGCTTCACGTCGGCTTCCGTCGGTTTGGGAGGCCCGAAGAGTTTGAGGTTCTTTCGGACGATTTCACACATCGCCTTGTTGGGCAGACGCGGGTACACGGCGGTGATTCGCGACCATTTCATCTTCGTATCGGTCGCCCTGGCGGCGCCCCTGGCGCAGGCGGTGAGGCGTTCCCGCACGTCGTCGACCTGCGCGCGGTCCTTGCCCCGAACGAAGTACCAGATCTTGGCATAGGCCGGCACCACGTTGGGTGCGTCGCCTCCGTCGCGGATCACGGAATGGATCCTGACGTTTTCGGGGACATGCTCGCGGAGATAGTTGGCGGCGACGTCCGTGAGCATCACCCCGTCCAGCGCGCTGCGGCCCCGGTGGGCCGACGCGCCGTGGGCCGTGCGTCCGAAGAACTCATAAACGAGGGAATCCAACGACGACCCGCCGAAATTGTTGACACCCGAAGCATCCCCCGGATGCCACGCAAGGCAGACGTCCAGGTCCCGGAAAGCGCCGTCGCGGGCCATGTAGACTTTGCCACCCAGAGTTTCCTCCGCCGGACAGCCGTAGTACACGATTCTGCCCGATATTCCGGTTGATTCGAGGATCTTCGCAGCGACGACCGCACCCACGGCCGGGGCAACGCCCAGGAGGTTATGGCCTCAGCCGTGACCCCATTGACCTTCTTCAGGGCCGCAGTTGGGCAGGGCGTCGTATTCGCCCAGCATGCCGACCGCCGGTTCTCCGGTTCCCCGGGTTGCACGAAACGCCGTGGGAATCTTGCTGAACGGAAATTCGACCTCGAAGCCGCGGGAATCCAGGTAGTCCGCGATCGCCCGCGAGGACTTGACTTCCCGGAAGGGCCGTTCCGCCCAGGCGTGTACCTTACTCGAAAGTACCCGCGCCCGTTTCGACTCGCCGGCAACGGCGCGATTGACGAGACTCCTTTTTTCTTTTTTGGTCATGTCACGTTCCTCGTGTGAAAACCCGGGTTCGCGACGGCATCGGCCACCGCATCGCCCACTTTCGTTGTCCCGGCGGCGCCTCCGAGATCGGCCGGGTGGTTCTTCGGGTCGTCCAGCGCCAGATCAACCGCGCGGTCGATCGTCTCCGAAGCAACGATGGCTTCCGTATCGTCATGGCGCGCGCCCAGCCAGGATAGCATCATCCCGGCGGAGAGGATCTGTGCCATGGGATTGGCGGTACCGCTCCCGGCAATATCCGGCGCGGTGCCGTGGGACGGCTGGAAGACGCCGTAGCGGTCGCCGACGTCGGCCGAGGGCGCCATCCCCATCCCGCCGATGGTTGCGGCGGCCAGGTCCGAGATGATGTCCCCGAACATATTCTCCGCGACGACAACGTCGTACCAGGCGGGGTTGCGAAGCTGGTACACGGTGAATGCGTCCACGTAGGCATAGTCCCGTTCGATGCCGGGATACGATTCCGCGACCTCGTCGTAGATCTGCCTGAAAAATGCCATGCTCTTCAGAATGTTGGCCTTGTCCACTGACGTCACGCGGCTCCGGCCGTCGGCCGGCGCCCCCTTCCGTTGCTTTGCGATTTCAAAGGCGTATCTGACGATCCGCTCGGTACCGGCGCGGGTGATGACCATGTTGTCCACGGCGAGGCTGTCTCCGAGGCGGACCCCGGCGCCGCGGGAGGCGTAGAGACCCTCGGTATTCTCTCGCATGATGACGTAGTCGAGGGGCGGGTTGCCGTCCAGAAGCGGAGGCACGCCGCGGTATTTCTTGATGGGCCGTATCCCGGCGTACAGGTCCAGCTCGAAGCGCAGCGTGAGTTGCGGTGCGATTTCCGTGCCGTCGGGAAACCGGATGTCCGGGTCGCCGGCGGAGCCGAAGAGCACGGCGTCGGCCTGCTTGCAGGCGTCGAGCGTGGATTCCGGAAGGTCAACCCCGGTTTCGGCGTAACACCCGGCGCCAACCCGGTGTTCGGAAAACGTGAAACGGAGATCGGGATGCGGTTCCTCGAGCGCCAGAAGCACCTTGAGCGCCTCCGCGACGACTTCCGGGCCGACGCCGTCTCCGGGGAGTACCGCGATGTTGTACGTTGGCATGCACTTCCTTTCAGGATCAGCGTGCCGGCGAAGGCCGACGGGGGCGCTGGCGATCGTGCATGCCGATGCGAAATCCGCCCTCCGACGTCACGCCCCGTTCCAGCACGTCCGTTTCGACGTCGAATCCCGCGCCGGGCGAATCGGGCACCGTCAGCCTGCCGTCTTCCATCCGCCACCCGTCCAGCGCGATGCCGGGCATCTCCGCGGGGGCGGCTTCCAGGAGGCTGTAGTTGGGAATGGAAGCGGCGAAGTGGGCGTGGGCGTATCGCTCGACGACACTACCCCAGCAGTGGGGGGCGCACTTCGCACCCCAGGGTTCGATGCATTCCGCGGTGGCTTTCCACCATGTGAGCCCTTTGTAACGGAAATCGTGCTGTACGATATCGATCCATCCATTTTCGACCATATCGAAGAAGTCCGGCGGCGGCGGCCCGGACTCGCCGTCCGCCACGAACGTATTGCAGCCCCTGCGTTCGATGGCTTCCTTAAATGCCTCGTTGAACGCCCGGTCTTCAGGAAACGGCTCTTCGAACCAGTAGACCCCGACATCCCTGCAGCGTTCGAGGATGTCCAGAGCGATATTGAGCGTGGTCCCGTTGTTGGCGTCAATCAGGACTTTCGCATCCGGTCCCGCGGCCTCCCGGACCGCGCGGATCACCAGCACGTCCCGGTCCGTACCTTCCCGTACCGGCATCCAGCGCGCGCCGCGGCCGATTTTTATTTTGAAATTGCGGTAGCCGTAATCGTGCCCGGTTCGGACTTCCTCGTGGAAGATACGCCTCGCTTCGCTGTCGGAAACCCCCAGGTCGTCGATATAGATGGAGCCGTCGTAGAGTTCGACTTCGCGCGAACCGCGAGCGCCCAGGAGCTGATACAGGGGTACCCCCTCACATCTGGCGGCCAGATCCCACAGTGGAAGATCGATGGCCGCGCCGTCGCCGGTTGACCCGCCGGGAAGATCGAAAAGATCAGAGGGACGTACGCCGAGCAACGCATCGGCGCGCTCCCTGTCGAGCGTGGACCAGCCGATGCCCACGGCGCCGCCCGCGGTGGAGATGCGCACGACCGGATCGGCGACGGCCGGGCCATGGTCGCCGATACGCGCGTTCCGCCCGATGGTACGCGGGCGCCTGCCGTGGAGGACGACCTTTTCGACTCTGGCGATAGGATCTGAAAAAGCGCAGTCCATAGAGGGTTTGCGAAATAGAGGCCGCATGTACGATCCGATAAAGTAAGCCAAAAACCGGCGGTTGGAAATCAAAAAAGCCGGTGTTGAAAGGCCACCTGTATTGCAAATGGGAATTAGGTCTTGACGGCCGCTACAAGATGTAGTACTTTTCTGACACCGCAATGGATTATTCCCCAATCTGTTGCGTATTCCTCACCTCCCCTTCTTTCCCCTTTCATTGTTATACTCGCTATTTCAGGTCAATGGCGAGCGTCCGGTGCAGTCCGGGTCACGATACGGCGGATCGGCGCTGCTTGCGATTTGTCCTTGCTGTCGCGCCACATCCGATTCGTCCCGTGCATCCGGACCTGGAAGCTGTGTTCTTCAGGAGGCGGAGCTTTGTACCTTTCCCGACTGACGGCATTGGGCTTCAAGTCCTTCGTACAACAGCTGGATCTCTCGCTGCAGAAGGGCATTACCTGCGTCGTTGGCCCCAACGGATGCGGCAAATCCAACGTGGTGGATGCCCTGCGCTGGGCGCTGGGCGAGCAGCGGGTCCGGTCGTTGCGCAGCAACAATATGGAAGATGTGATTTTTTCGGGAACGCGGAACCGGAAACCGCTGGGCATGGCCGAGGTATCCATCACCATCGACAACGCGGAACGGATTCTTCCTGTTGACTACACCGAAGTGACCGTGACCCGCCGGCTATTCCGGTCCGGAGACAGCGACTATCTGCTCAACAAGGTCCCCTGCAGGTTGAAGGATATTCAAAATCTTCTGATGGATACGGGGCTGGGCGCCCATGCCTACTCCGTCATCGAGCAGGGGATGATGGATGAGATCATCAGCGACAAACCGGAAGAAAGGCGGCGGCTGTTCGAGGAGGCGGCGGGGGTAACGCGGTACAAAGTGCAGCGCCGGGCGGCGTGGAACCGGCTGGAGTCCGTCCGCAGGGATCTGCAGACTGTGGATGCCGTCATGGCGGAAGTCGAGCGCCAGGTGAAATCGCTCGCCAGGCAGGAGCGGAAAGCCCGTCTCTATATGCAGCTATCGGACCAGATGAAGGACCTTGAAGTCCGGCTCGGACGACACCGGTTCTTTCAGATGTCCGATAGGTCCCGCCCGGTCGCGGATGAGATGGCGTTCCTGAAAGAGGACGTCGACGTGGCCGCCGGAGACGTCACGCGCCTGGAAGCGCGCCTCGAAGAGGTCCGTACGGAACTGTCCGAACGCGATCGGGCGCTCAGAGAAGCGAACGCGGAAGTGAGCCGGCAGAGTCAACTCGTACACAGGAAAGACACGCATATCCAGGTCGCGCAGGAGAGAATCCGATCAATCGACGCCTTCCTGAAGCAGGCGGACCGGCGCCAGGAAGACATGGCGCGCCGGCGGGATATTGCACGGAAGGAAGCAGCAGAGGCGCGGCGGCTGGAGGCGGAGGCGCGCGGGGCATACCAACACGCGGAACGCGCATTGGAGGCCGAGCGCGGCAAACTGGAGGCGGCGAACCAGGCGCTTGACGCGCGGAGAACCCGTGCGGACGAACAAAAGTCCCAACTGATAAGCGCCCTGGGCGAACTCAGTGAAGGAAGCGGCCGGTTGGAACGCGGACGGGCAAGATTGGAGGGAATCACACAACGCCAGGCCAGACTCGATGCCGATGCAAAGCAGTCGGCGCTTCGCAAGGAGGCGGCGGACGCCGCAAGCCGGGAAGCGGAACGACAGATCGATCGCCTGGAACGCACCGTGGCCGACAGGAGCCGGCTGAGGGAGACTGACGCTGCAAAGTACGAGCAGCTGATCGAACGACAGGAGAAGATGACGGAAGCGCGCAGCCGGTTGCTGGCCATAAGGGAGGCCGACGATGCGAGGATCGGACTGCTGAAGAAGCTTCGGGAGGGATTCGAGGGGTATTCGAGCGGCGTCCGCGCGCTGGCGGTGGAATCTCCATTTGCCGATCGCGTGCGCGGCGTGGTTGCAGACCGGATTGAAGTGGACGGGCGATACGCGACCGTCATCGAAGCTGCCCTGGGTCGTGCGCTGGAATGTCTGCTGGTGGACGAACCGGCAGATGCATTGAAAGCCATCGACTACCTGCAGTCAGGCGACCTCGGATCGGCGGCGTTTCTGCCCCTGGACTCTCTTTCGAACGGAAACGGCGCGCCGTGGACGGCGCCGGATGCGGAAGGCGTGGTGGGCAGGGCGTCGGATCTCCTGCACGGCGAGGAATCTCCGGTCCACGCGCTGCTTCACCGGACGCTGGTCGTGAAAAATGCCGGGTACGCGCTTGCGCTGCTGGATGAAATGAGGTCTCTCGGCGTGGACCTGGTGACCGAGAACGGCGAGTTGTTCTCAGCCGACGGTACGATTTACGGGGGTAAGACAACCGAGGATGGAACGGGCCTGATAGGGCGCAGGCAGGAGATTGAGACGCTGGAAACAAACCTGAGCGCGGCGGGCGCGGATCTGCAGGCGCTGGATACGAGACTCGAGGAGACCTCTGCATCGCGGGACGAATTACAGGCCCGTATCGACGAAACCGACGGGATTCTGGCGGACCTGAACAATCGCCTGGCCGCAAGCCGCAGGGACCTGCAGATTGCCCGGGAGGAAGCGCAGCGACAGTTGCGCGTGGAGGTGGAATTGCGGGATGAAATCGCGGCGGTGACGTCCGACGAAACCGGGCTGAGGGAAGCCATCGCTTCCGAGGCGGCGGAATTGAACGTGCTGGAGAAACGCCGGGAGCGGCTGGAAGCGGCTACGGGTGACGCGGACGCTGCGTTGCGGGACCAGGAACATCAGCAGCGGGCCGGGCAGGACGCGTTCTCAAGCCGGCAGGTGGAGATCGCATCGCTGACAGCCAGCGTGGACCGTCACGAACACGAAGGGCAACGGTGGACGCGGGACCTGACCGAAACCGAGATAGAGATGAAACGACTGGTCGCCGACTGCGAGGAACGGCGGAAGGAAAGACTCGGCCTGGAGAAGGCGGCGCAGGAATCCGGGAAGGAACTGGAGTCCCTGCATCGCAGGCAGGACGAACTGGAATCGAAACGGGACACGCAGGCGGAAAGCCAGCAGGCGTTGTTGACGGATACCCGGCAGCTCGAAGAGGAAGTGCGGGACAAGAACCGTCGTGCGAATCGGAACAGGGACCGTCTGGGTCAGCTTCAGGCGGAGATGGCGGAACTGAGAACCGGGGCCGAGGCCCTGCGGGCGCGAATTCTGGATGAGTACGAGGTAGACGTCAGAGAAGCGGGCGCACTGGACGATCCGGAGTTCAACGCAGACGTAACGGAAGTGCAAAGAGACGAGCTTCGCGAGCGGATCCGGCGGATGGGTCCGGTGAATCCGGGCGCCGTGGAAGAGTACGAAGTCCAGAAGGAAGATTACGAATTTAAGGCAAAACACCGGAGCGATCTGCTCGAGGCGGCCGAAACCCTTCAGCGGACCATATCCCGGATCGACCGGACGGCCCGCGGCCGGTTCATGGTAACCTTTGATCAGATCAGGCAGAACTTCCGGAAGACTTTCGAGGCGTTCTTCGATGGAGGCCAGGCGGACCTCCTGATGCCCCCTGACGAAGACCCTCTGGAAGCCCCGCTGGAGATCATCGCCCGCCCGAGAGGCAAGCGGCTCCAGCACATCAACCTGCTTTCAGGCGGAGAGCGCGCGCTCACAGCGATTGCGCTCCTGTTCGCGATCTACCTGGTCAAGCCCAGTCCGTTCTGCATCCTGGACGAGGTCGACGCTCCTCTGGACGATGCCAACGTCACGCGTTTCGTACGGGTACTCAAGCGGTTCGCGGCCGACACCCAGTTCATTGTGGTGACCCACAACAAGGTGACGATGGACGCGGCGGACTGCCTGCACGGGATTACGATGGAAGAACCGGGGGTGTCCAGGCTGGTATCGGTCAGGCTGGACCACGAAACCCACGGCGGCAACGGGCAGGCGCAATCCGTGGCCGCAACTACGGCCGCGGACGACTGAGCGCGAAGTCCGGAACACGACGGAAAAACAAAGGATCGGCAGCCTGAAAGCTGCCGATCCTTTCGTTTACGCTTGCGACCCTGTCGATGCCGTACTCGTCCGCGAGCCTGGCGTCAGCGTTGGCGCAAACGGGATATCTTCATACGGAACCCAGGCTCTTCAGGATCTTCGCGAAAACGCCATCGGTATCCGTCTTCAACTCGATCTGGGACAGTCGCTCCAGGATCCGCCCTTGCGGATCCACCAAAAAGTACGCCGGTATCCCGCGAACATTGTAGTCGCTGGCTGGTCCGGAACCGGAGACCCCGGAGCGCACGTGCACGCCTTCGATCCCGTGTTCCTCGATGGCCTTGCGCCATGCCGCCTCGTTCGAATCCAGTGAAAGGTTGAGGAAAACCACCGGTAGATCGGTGGTCTTCTTCTTCAATTTCCGGATGTGCGGCAAGTTGGCGATGCAGGGACCGCACCAACTCGCCCAGAAATCCAGCAGCACCACCTTTCCCCTGAACTGGCTCAAAGACACGGGTTGTCCGTCCAGGTCCCTCAATGTGAAATCCGGCGCCGGACGGCCCGGCCGCAGCGCCATCGCCTTGTCCAGCGCCGCCAGTACCGCCGCGTTGTATTCCGGATAGGGGTTGGCCGCCTGGAATTCCCTCCACATACGGTTGACGGCCGCAAAGCTCGCCCCTCCGCGTTGAAAACCGCTGATCAGTTGTCCGGCCAGAAACCAGTATCGCACCCGCCCCTTCAGTTTCTCCTCGGCCAGATCGAACCTGCGTGGAAGTGCCGGTATCGACCGTCTCTTGATTGCATAGATCGAGTCGAGCTTCGCCTCCATCGCCTGCGATAAACCCAAGCCCGCGAGATCGAGGATTTGAGACAACCTGAGCGGCTGTCGATTTTCGTAAAGTGAATCCAGATAGGCGCCATTCTCAGTGGATAGATCCAATCCCGCCAGATCGACCATATCGGACAACTTGCGTTTCCTTTTGAAGGAGCGCAACCCTTCCATTCCACTCGCGCCATCCTTCGCCGGTAGCCGGAAAACAAGCGCGCCGCTCGTGGTGTCTATCTCGGGCTCTTGGAGTTTGCTTGACGTGGTAATTCTGTACGATCCATCACTCTTCGCGTAGAAGGAGTCGATCTCTGCCCGGGCCGGTTCCGACAGGCCCATTTTCTCCAGGTCGAACATCTGAGAAAGGTTGGGTCTCCCTCTGCTGGCGTACAATGAGTCGAGTCTGGTTTCGACCGCGGCTGACAGACCCAACGTTGACAGGTCGATCATCTTCGACAGGCCGGGATGCCACCCGAACCGCGCATAGAGTGAATCCAGCACGGTGAGAGTCTCCTTCGACAGTTCCAGGCTTGTAAAATCGTACAAGTCCGACAGCGTTTTCGACCTGGGCATCTTCATCATTTCCAGATCCATTGTCCTAACCAGGTAGGTTGAATACGGATCCACACCGATCGCCTTCTCGTCCACCAGCGGGATCTGTTGGAGAAAGTCATAGAATCCAGGTGGGATATTCTTGTTCTCCCGTCCGGTGGTGCGCCGGTAGTTGGCAGAGTAAGAGATCTTCAGGAAAGCGTACGTGTAGTTGAAATAGCGTTCCACATGTTCGATGAATTCCGGCGAGAACGCATATCTCGTACGTCGCCGGTTCAGGAATTCAAGCTGGTCCGCGCGCCATCCGTCCAACAGGCGAGAAAAATCTTCCGCCCCCATTTCCCTGGAATCCCTGATTTTCCGCTGGAAGTCCCGGAGCCGGGGATGCCATTCGGCAAAAAAGCGGCTGTTGTCTGCGCTCCGGCCGCTGAACCGGTAGGAGGTAGAAAGATGGCCCGGATGGATCCTGATATGCAGGCTGTCGCCGGGCTCGACAAACAGCACCAGCGGACTGCGGTTGATGACGTACGACGCGGCCTGCCGGGCCCATTTCCACGGGACGCTTCTGCCCTTGTAGCTCCCCCTTACCAGGGTTCCGCGAACAACTGGAATCTCCAGCGCGAAGCGGTTTCGGCTGTCCAGGTCCACGCGATGCTCGGTCTGTCTCCCCAACGCCGTCGGCGAGTTGTACCTGAACGTGATTTCCCGCGCGGTCGGGTTCCGGACTTCACCGGTGACAATCGCGACCGATGACTCACCGCCTTCCGCGGCCGGACAGACAGTTGACAATGCGAGTATCGCGACGAGGATAAGTCTGGGTATATTATTCATAAAAAGATCCCTCTGTTCGGATTCCGTTTTACCGGCAACCTGATGACAAGTCTTCTAAACTGCTACGATTCCTCGCGGTCGGATTTCACACATCGCGAGCGCCGGCATTAAACGCCACATCCACGCGCCAACTGTGTATCCAACCCACGGGGCCGGTGGCGATTGGACCTGATTCGACGGGCATGATTCCGTCATTCCCAGCAACCCAAAGATAGCCAATTCGCTTTTATGAAGCGAATGGAAACGTCTGAGCGAAATTTATATTGCGCCGTGTCACATGTCACGTCGGTAGTTGGCGGTGTGGCCTTGAATTATTCCACTTTCCTCGGATTCTCGAAGATTGCCAGATTATTATTGAGTATGGCGTAGATGTGATCGCCGTTAACAATGAACCTATCTCGCGCCACGTGATTCGCTGCAGTCTCCAGGTTTACCATTTCGAGTCCGCGCAGGTACGCGTCATAGCCTTCAAGACCCAGTTTCTTCCGCGAAGAAAAGGTGCCGTAGCTGGTCTTTGCATAGGTCTTGATATCTCCCCCATGCAATGCGTATGCGGAAGCCCCGACGACGGTCATCCGTCGCGGAAGATGTGTCCAGGGGATGTAATCGACCTCAAGCGGGTTCCGGGGGTCGCTGATGTCCAAGACGGCAATCTCCCGGGGCAGGTGTCGTTCAACATAGACCCTCTCGTTCCCGACGGCAAGAGGCCCTAACCCGGGCGGTGCTTCGAAATTTGAGCTTCTAAACTCGCGAGAGCCGAGCATTGGAAAATACGGTGACCCAGAATTCCCATCTGCTTTTTTCGCCTGCTGTGCGAGAAGCTCTTTGTACGAACTGGAATTAACTATTCCGTGAACTTCGTCCACCAATTTTTCATAGTTTTTTGAACGTCCGAAACGCCTCACCGGCGTCCGGCATAAGACTTGGAGCCGTCCGGGATCTGACAGATCAAGCACCACGAAGTCGTGACCGAGCACCATAAACGCGTGAGAATCCACAATCCGCATCTCCCATCCGTTATTCCAGAGATGTTCCGTCGTTTGTTCAATTCGTAGTTCTTGAATTCGTCGGGGCGAAGCTGTATTCCGCACGTCGAAGCTGTGCATTTCCAGGAATTCATCCCGGATAAGTCCGACGTACAGATGATTCTTCCAAATTCCCCACCCAACGAGCCTGGGAATGCGCCGTAGCCAAGCGGTGGGGCCTTTTTCGACAGGGTACATCAGACTTTTCATCTGCAACCGAGGGCGATCTGGTTGGCTGAGGTCAAATGTCATGACACCTACGCTGTCCCGAACCTCGCCCCACACATAGGCACGGGCGCCGGACAGCGCCAACCGTTCGAGCCGGCATCCATCCGTTTCCACCCGACCGATCTCGACGGGCGCCTCCTGGTCTGTCACGTCCGCCACGCTCAGACCCTGTTCAAGCAACACGACAGCAAGTCCATCTTTCAACGCCAGGTCCACCATATTGAGATCGTACTTCTGGCTTCCGACCGGCGCAATTGGGGTGCGCCAATTGCGGGAACGGTCGATGTTCAATCCAATGACGACAATCGTACCAATGATTGCGAGAGTAACAACGGTCCATTGGAATCTTTGGTCCGACCGTGTACGTAACGTTTTGCAAGCCCATAGCAACGTGCATCCAGTGAGCACGGCGGTCGCGCCGGTTCTGATAAGTAAAAGGGACGTGTCGAATGCCTGTCGCACAATTTCCGCGTCAGTCATTATCTTAAGAGAGAACAACAGTCTAAAATAGAACTTGGTTATCGGCGGGGCCAGCGTCCAGCAGAGAAGAAAAAGAACGAACGCGACCCAAACTGCCATCAGGCTCGTCATCGCCGCCTTATAAGGGTGGTCGGCCAGAGTCGATGCCAACACGGAAACACCGTACGGAATCAGATATACCAGAAACCACAACGACAACACCCGTATGTACCCAATTTCCGATAGTATTCCGGCGACAGGAATAAAGGTTCGTACTGAGAAATCCGCGTAACGAATCTGACTTTGCAATGAAACCCAACCCTCGCTTCTTGCAATCTCAATGAATACGGCGCCCCAATACGCGGCCAACACCAATAGTAATCCGGTCGCTCCAACCGCTAATTTTACAATTATTATCTTCCACGACTCCACCGGTCGGCATAACAGATAGGACAACGTCATCCGATTGCGTTCGCGCGCGACCGCGTCCATCCCGAACAGAACCGCGCCAAAGAGACCTACCAGGTGGCCAAATATCTGAATTCCGGTGTCGTGATACTCCTCCTTGCCGGCGCTGATTAACGCCACGATCATCGCCAACCCCGCGCACGCGGCGATTTTATAGGCGGCCTCGCGTCCTTCTTTCCAGAACAGAGCCAGAGTCGTGTTCATGGCTGTCCTCCTGAGTCAGGCCTGACGTGTGCGACGAACGCCTCCTCCAGGCCCACGTCCATGACGTCCTCGATATGCCCGCCCTGCGCCCGGATGCGCGCGGCCTGCGCCTCGCCGTATCCCACCACCGTCAGCAGCCGCCGCGGCCCCTCTCCCTGAACCTGGCGCAGACCCTCGATACCCGACAGATCATCCGCGCCATCCGGCATGCGCACCACCACACGCTTGACCGACCCCTTGACCTCGTCCACGGTCCCGTCGGCCACCAGGCGGCCGTTGTCGATGATGGCGACGCGGTCGGCCACGCGCTCCACCTCGTGGACGAGATGCGAAGACAGGAAGACCGTGCGCCCCTCCTCCTGGATGAGACCGATAATGCTCTCCAGGAAATCGCGGCGCACGACCACGTCCAGCCCCGAGGCCGGCTCGTCCAGGATCAGCAGGCGGGGCTCGTGACCAAGGGCCAGGGCGAGGGCCAGTTGGGCGTTCATCCCGCGGGACAGATGCTTGACCTTCTGTTCCGGGTCCAGTCCGAAACGGCTGATAAGGCCGTCTACCCTGTCCTGATTCCAGGTCTCGTAGAACTGCCCCGTGAACCAGACGAGTTCCCGCACCTTCATCCAACTGTACATCACACGGTTTTCCGCTACGTACCCCACCTGCCGTCTGAGCGCCAGGGAGTCCGCAGCGGGATTAAGCCCCAGAACCTCGATCGTCCCGGCTGTGGGCCGCAGCAGGTTCATGAGGATCTGGATCGTGGTGGTCTTGCCGGCGCCGTTGCGGCCAAGGAAGCCGCAGACGGTGCCCGCGGGCACCTCCAGATGCAAATCGTCCACGGCCGTGAGTCTGCCGAAGCGATGGGTAAGACCTTCGGTGGCGATCGCTGTGCCGTTCATTAAGACTCCTTCCTCCCGGTCAATCGTCTTCCTCCTGCTGCCGAAACCGGTCGAGGCGTTCCCGGATCACCTGCTCCATCTCCTCCGGGCTCAATTCCAGTTCAACGCCCTGAACGAGCGCCCTGTCCAGCAATTCCCTCACGATTTCCAGCTTTTCTTCCCGCGATATCGTGACGTCCCGCTCGGCGACGAACGTGCCCAACCCCCGTTTCTTGTAGATCAGGCCGTCGCGTTCCAACTCCCGATAAGCGCGCGCCACGGTATTCGGGTTGATCAGGTACTGGCCCGCCAATTCCCGCACCGAGGGCAGTTCTTCATTCGGCTTCAGCGCCCCCCGTGCCATCTGGTACCTGATCTGCTCCATCATCTGCACGTAGATTGGCACCCCATTGGCTGAATCGATGCGCAATGGCAGCATGAAGACGCTCCTGGTTCTTTCCTGGGCTCTGCTAAACGCGATGAAAACGACGCGAACGGAATCTGCACAGGTAACCCGCCGGATTTCAGTTCTCGCGCGCCATCGCAACCGGGTATGCCGACAGTATTACTGTATCGGTGAACCGATACAGTAATATACTAACCAATCGGGTCGGGAAATGCAAGTTTTTTCTTCAACTGCGAAGAAATAGACCGTCGACCGCCTCGGAAGGCAGGGCGCCCACAAGGGGCGCCCCTACAATGCGGTTAAGCGAACAGATCCGGCTTGATCGGCGTTGCGATCCTTGTTATATAAGCGGGTCTGCACGACGTGACGTGGACGAAGGCGGCGACTCAGTTGACCGGCTCTTCTTTTTTTGGTCGGTCCTATCAGGAGCGGGATATCTTGTTAACCTCCGAAGAGTGGGCGGTTCTGGCCCTGTCGCTTCGCGTGGGGCTGGTTTGCGTCCTGTTGAGCCTGCCGGCGGCGGTGGTTCTGGGATGGTTGCTCGCCCGGCGCGAATTCCGGGGCAAAGTGCTGCTCGACGGGTTGTGCCACCTGCCCCTGGTGCTGCCGCCCGTCGTGACCGGCTACGTGCTTCTGCTGCTGTTCAGCCGTCGAGGAATTCTGGGTGGTTTCTTCGAGGAGGCCCTCGGCATCCAGGTGGCCTTTTCGTGGAAGGGCGCCGCGCTGGCGTCGGCCGTTGTGGGGTTCCCCCTGGCCCTGCGCGCCGTTCGTCTGGCCATAGAGCACGTGGATCCCCGGCTGGAGCAGGCTGCCCGTACATTGGGCGCAGGCCCTTTCCGGGTCTTTTGCACGGTAACGATGCGGCTGGCCGCGCCCGGATTGCTGGTCGGCGCGCTGCTGGCGTTCGCAAGAAGCCTGGGTGAGTTCGGCGCGACGATCACCTTTGTGTCGAATATCGCCGGGGAGACCCGGACGCTGCCACTCGCCATATACACGTACATCAACCGGCCGGGCGGGGACGCCGCGGTGGCACGCCTGGCGATTCTCTCGGTGGTCCTGTCATTCGCGGCGCTGGTGGCCAGCGAGGCGGTGGCCCGAAAAATGAGGAGAAACTGACGTGCTCTCCATCCGCGCGAAGCGGGCGCTTACCGATTTCACCCTCGACGTGGCGGTGGATTGTCCCTACCCCGTGACGGCGGTTTTCGGTCCTTCCGGAGCAGGGAAGACGACGCTGCTGAACCTCGTGGCGGGGCTGCTGCGGCCGGACGCCGGTGAGATCCGATTGGGGAGCCGCGTGCTCTATTCGTCCGAAACGGGTGTCGATCTGCCGCCCGAACAGCGCAGGGTGGGGTACGTATTTCAGGAAGACCTGTTGTTTCCCCATCTGTCCGTATTGGAAAACCTGCGGTACGGGTATGATCTTCTGTCTCCGGAGTCGCGCCGGTTCGAGGTCGAGCCGATTGCGGACCTGATGGGATTGTCGGGGCTCCTGAACAGGCGTCCCTCGCGTCTGTCCGGCGGCGAGCGGCAGCGGGTGGCCCTTGCGCGGGCGATTCTGACATCGCCGGATCTGCTCCTGATGGACGAGCCCCTGGCTTCGCTGGATCAGGAGCTGAAAGATCGCATCATCCCCTACCTGCGGCACATCAGGTCGGACCTGGGCATACCGATCCTCTACGTGAGCCACTCGGTCGCGGAGATCCTGGAGCTGACGGGCCAGGTGATCGTACTGAAGGCCGGGCGCGTGCTTGCCCACGGCGACTTCTTTCACGTTGCCCATCATCCCGAGGTGCTGCCGCTGGCCGAGGCGCACGGGTTCGAAAACGTGTTGCCGGTGGAGGTGGTGACACAGGGCGGGATCCGAGACGGCTGCCGCGTGCGATTTGGTAACCAGGACCTGCGGGTGCCCCCTTGCGACAGGCCGGTGGGAAGCCGGATTTTCATCGGCATCCGGGCAAACGACATTATCCTGAGCAGGAAACAGCCTGAGGGGCTGAGCATCCGCAATGCGATGCGGGGACGGATCCTTGACATGCAGGACGTGGACGGAAAGCAACTGGTCTACGTGGACGTGGGAAAACGGCTGGCCGTGGAGGTGACCCTGGAGGCGCTGGAAGAGTTGGGCCTCGAGGCGGGAGACAACGTGATGTGTCTGGTGAAGGCCCATTCGATCCGGATCGGACCGGACATGGACTGACGGGCGGCCATGCGCCGGCCGCGAACATCATTCGCTGGTTTCCTCATCCTCATAGAGCAGTTTGAGTAGCGCCAGGAAGAGCCGGTCCCGCCGGTTTCGTACCTGATCGATGGATCCGGGCGTATACATGTGGAATCCGCGGCCGGTCTTTACACCGTAGTGCCCATCCTCAACCAGCTTCCGGATGCTGCCCGGGAGCTCGGTGTCCGACCGGATTTCAGGAACCAGAATCCCGTAGACCAGCGCAGAGACGTCGAGACCCCCGAAGTCCCGAACCGAAAGAGGCCCCGTGGCGGCCAACCGGAATCCGACGCTTGCCCGGACCGCACGGTCGATGTCCTCCGGCTCGGCAACGCCCCGGTCAAGCAGGTCCCAGACCTCGCGCTGCATGGCGACCTGGATCCGGTTGACCAGGAAGCCCGGGAGTTCTTTTTTAAGGCGGACCGGCACCTTGCCGATTTTCTTCAGGACGTCTACGGCGGTCTGTGCGGTGCGCTCGGTCGTGCGTTGGCCGGGTACGACTTCCACGAGCGGTACGATGTGAGGGGGATTGAACCAGTGGGTCACCACGGCTCGCCCGGGATGCAAGAGGTCCCGGGCGATTTCGGTCATGGGAAAAGACGACGTATTGCTGGCCAGAATCGTCTCCCGCGAGACAGAGGTTTCCACTCTGGCGAAGAGCTCCCGCTTGACGTCGAGGTCCTCTCGAACGGCTTCCGTGAGAAACCCGGCGGGTTCCACGGCTTCGCGTTCGCTGCTGAAAACCGTGATGCGTTCAAGCGTTTCCCGGGCGGAATCGGGTGTATCCATCCCCGCCTGAATGCGTTGCCGCAGGTTCGACTCGATACGGCCGGAAATAGAGTCACGGGCCGGTTGGGATTCGTCATAGCAGCGGACCGGGTGGCCTGCCGCCGCGAATGCCTGCGCGATGCCGTGGCCCATCGTGCCCAGGCCGACGACCGCAACTGTCTGGGATTTCATTTCGGTGATCAGTGTACTGTCCCGGAACAAAGTTTCCCGAATTCAGCCGACGAGTCGCCCGTCTCACATTCCTTCTCGACAAGCTCAACGCACGCAGCACGGGCAATGACCACGTTTCAGTCAGACGGGATTCTGCTGTTTTGGAAACCGATGTGAGTGTGGGCTAAATCGTCTTGCCGCCGTCCACAACCAGGACCTGGCCGGTGACCAGTTCGTTGATGGCCAGGCCCAGAATCGCGTTTGCGATGTCTTCCGGCTCCGCGACGCGCTGGAGGGGCGTGGCCTCGCGATTCACCCGGATGAATTCGTCCCAGCCTTTCACCCAGCGCGTGTTGACGATGCCGGGGGCCACGGCGTTTACCCTGATGCGCGGCGCCTGGCTGATGGCCAGGGATTTGGTGAGGGATATCAGCGCCGCTTTGGAGGCGCAATAGGCAATGGAACTTCCCTGCCCGCACGTACCCGCGATCGACGCCACGTTGACGATCTGTCCACCCGTCTCGGGCATCTTCGGTATGGCTGCCCGCGCGCAGTAGAAAGCGCCCTTGACATTGACGTCGAAGACCGGGTCCCAGGCCTCTTCGGTAAGCGCCTCCAGGTCGGCAAGCGGCACAAAGACAGTGGTACCCGCATTGTTGACCAGGACGTCCAAACGACCCAGTTCCTCAGCCACGCGGTTCACCATTTCACGGACGACGCTTTCGACCGACACGTCCGCGCAGATGGCGATGGCGTTCCGGCCAAGCGCGCGGATTTCCGCGGCCGTGGTTTCGGCTTCGGTCCTGGAACGCGAGTAGTTGACGGCCACGTCGGCCCCTTCAGAGGCGAGAAGCAGGGAGGTCGCCCTGCCGATTCCTGTGCCGCCGCCGGTCACAAGCGCGACCTTTCCGTCCATACGACCCATCGTGAATCCTTTCGATCTGGTTGAGGTGGAAATTTATCAGGCGTTACGCATTACAAAACGGGATGGCCACGACGTCGCGGATGTGCCTGGCATCGGTCAGCACCATCAACAGGCGATCGATGCCCAGCGCGATGCCCGCGGCCGGCGGCATACCGGCTTCGAGAGCCCCCAGAAACTGTTCGTCGATCGGGTACGCCGGACGGCCACTGTGTTGTCGCTGCGCGGCTTCGTCTTCCAGGCGGGCTCTCTGTTCGGCGGGATCGTTCAGTTCCGTAAAGGCGTTGGCAAGCTCCACGCCCGACACATAGAGCTCGAACCGTTCCGCGATGCCGGGCGCGTTCTGCTTCAACCTTGCAAGCGCCGCCATCTCCGCGGGATAATCCACGAGAAAGGTGGGACGCCCGGCGCCGAGACGTTTTTCCACGGCATCCAGGAACACCTTGAAGAAAGCAACCTCGAAGGGATCGCCGTGAGAGACCGAACGGTGGCCCTGTTGCCGGGCTTCGTGGATAAACCCGTCCAGGTCCCCCGCGGGATCGGCGCGCACGCCGGCGTACCGCGCAAACGCTTCCCGCACGTTCAGCCGTTGCCACGGCGGGGTAAAATCGACGGCTCGACCCCTGTAGATGACCGACGAACTTCCGGTAACGTCACGCACCAGGCCATGAATCAGATTCTCGGTATCGGCCATGATAGTGTTATAATCGGCGTACGCCCGGTACCACTCGAGGAGTGTGAATTCAGGGCTGTGCATTGGACCGGGCGCGTCCTGGCGGAAGGACTTGCAGATCTGGAAGATGCGTTCGTACCCGGACGACAGGAGACGCTTCATCGCGTATTCGGGTGAGGTGGGCAGGAAATAGCGCCGGGCGTTTCCGTTTTCGCTGTAGCGGGTTTCGAACGCGTCCAGATGGGGTTCCATACCCGGGCTGGGGACGAGCAACGGTGTCTCAACCTCCAGGAACCCGGCGTTCTCGAAAAAACGCCTCAAAAACGACAGAACCCGGGCGCGCGTACGCAGGATTCCGGGGGAGGGCCCGGCTTCGGGAGCGCGTAACGCCGGCGCCAGTACACGGTGGCTTTGCACCTGGAATTCAGTGGGCCGCCAGATACCCCGCAACTCGACAACGTCTCCAACGCGCGGAGTTTCCCGGGTCCGGCTACACGTCAGGCCAACCTCGCCTGACTCGTCAACCAATCGCGGACTGTCCTCGTCCATGCCTGCGACGATCCGACCGGCCAATACCGCTTCGTCGCCGGGCGCAAGGTCGGCGATGCGGTGGGTTCGGGCGCACCCGGCGGGGTATTCTGCGGATTCGGGCATAGACGTGGTTGAACGGTACGGCAATTTCCGGAGACAGGTACAGGAAGCTGTCTTAAAATTCCAGGCTCCTGAGAAAAGCGATGTGGAATATAGGATAACCGGCGTCGCTGAGCAACAGGCATCCGTTCGGGAGGGCATCTTCGATGGAGAAATCCCTTGCCGCCGGTTCTTCTGCTGTGATATATTTCGGGTAGCGCGAGACCTACCCCCTAACCCCCTTCCTGTGAGGAAGAAGGAAAAAGGAAGAAGGAAGAAGGAAAAGCAGCGGTAACTTTTGCATCTGTCACTTCTGCAATATGACCCTCGCAAAATTCGAATGGAAGAGGATTGCTGAGGAGAGCGGAGAACCGAAGGCGCACGGTGTCGCCTACCCTCTCCCGTCTCTCCGTTTCTGCGGGTAGGGGGGAGGTCCCACCGGAAGTTGAGGGCATCCTGACCTCGGAATGCCGGTGTTGTGTTTTTAGGGGCAACCTTTGTGGTTGCCCGTCTTGTCGCTGTTTCCGGTTTACCCTCTGTGTCTTCATGTCTCCGTGTGAGGCGGGGTTTCGCGGTTTTCCCCCCTCTCTCCCGGTGGGAGAGAGGGCCGGGGAGAGAGGTCTGCGGGGGGTAGGTCGGGGTTGCTTCTGATCTTGCCTTTCGTTTTTAGCTGATGGCTGACGGCTGATAGCTGACAGCTTCTCGTAAACCGCGGCGTTCGACACGGAGGATCTGGCTGACATGATACTTCGAGTAACCCGGTATTCCATTTCACCGCGTCTCTCCCTTCTCGCCGCGATGGTGATTCTCCTTGCTTCCGTTCCGGCGTCGGCCGGTACTTTCAGGGTCGGCGGGGGGATGTTCTTCAACAAGAATGAACCGGGCGGAGGCGTTTCCGTCGATCTTGGCAAAGAGGGAATGATGCTTTCGCCGTTCGTGGATTATTACGGAGATTCCGGCTCCCGCGTTTTCGGCGGCGGGCTGAATCTCGTCGTCAAACGCTCCGGAGGCGAGCAGTCGCGACTCTATTTGGGCGTTGGAGGTGGAATTGCCTCGGTTCGGGCAGAAGAAAGTTCGGCCGGCATCACCGGTTCGGCGTCAAAGACGCAGGCGATGGCGGATCTCGAACTGGGTGTGGAATTCGACCTGCACGAAACCGTCGGAGGGTTCGTCCAGGTCAAGTGGCTGGGGACCTTCGGGGGGGGCCGGGTGGACATCACGGGCTCGGTTGAAGGAAGGACGGTTACGATTCCGGACGCGATCAACCTGGAACTCAGAAATTTCGCTGCCACGGCCGGAATTACCATAGGGTTCTGGCGCTGATCGCGCTATTGGCGGCCAGGGCAAATAAACGGCTCGCTGGATGGCATCGGTTGGCCCGTACAAGCGCGTCCGGCGGTTTTTGGGTTGATTTTTGGCGGCATTTTGGCGATTATTGTTGGGATTGAACACATCATGTATCCTGGAGATTCACGCGTCCAGGCCGCACCGGAACCGGGGAGGATTGAATGCAGGCACTTATCCGCGTTCTCTTTGCTCTTTGTTTCACTGCGATGCTCACTGCTTCTGACGCGTGGGCGCAGCATGCGCTCAAGTTGGGCGCGGGTATACACTTCGATGAACAGACGCCGGGCATCGGACTCGCGTATGACATCAGCGCCTCGGAGGGCCTGGTCGCATTTTCGCCATTTGTCGACTTCTTTTCGAAGTCCGAAAGCAGGGTATTCGGCGGCGGCCTGAATCTTGTCGTGAAACGTCCCGCGGGCGAAAATGGAATCATCTACTTCGGAGGTGGAGGCGGGATTGGCAGCGTGACCTCGAAGAGGGAATTTGACGTTGACATCGGCGAGACCACCGATCAATCGCTTGAGACGGTCGAAGCTTCAAGAACCCAGGCCATGGTCAACGTGCTGTTCGGTCTTGAGTTTGCCACAACCGAAAGGGCGTCTGTCTTTCTGCAGGGGAAGTGGATTGGCATGTACAGCGGAGACCCGGAAGTCATCCGTCTCTCCAGCGGCCAGGAGGTGGCGCCTGAACTGGACATAAAGAGTTTTGCTTTTCAGATTGGCCTCTCTCTCAATATCGGCCAATCTGAATATGAGGACTACTAGTGTTCCGTCCCAGAAATTCCTCACCATTCGACCGCGCAAAATGGAGGAATAATGAGAATTCGAATTAGAAGCTGTCTTAAAATTCCCAGCGGTCTTCGCGCGGCTGCAAAAGCGCCGGTCGGCGTTGGTCAAACCCGCCCGTATAGACAAATATGGGCGGATTCTCCCGCCTTGACCGCCACTTTTTCGCTCGCGCTCGGGATCTCACCGGTAATTTTAAAACAGCTTCTTTTGCCTTTGCTGTCCGGCCTTGCGTTACTTGTGGCCACGCCCGTCTACGCGAGAGATTTCGGGTTGAATCTGGGAGGCGGCACACTCTTCGACCCCACCAGGCCGGGCGGTCACTTTTCGCTGGAGATGTCGCTTAGCGACGAATATCCCACTCACCTGGCGCCTTTCTTCGAGTTCTACAGCAAGTCGGGTACAAGGATCATACCCATAGGTATCTCACTGCTGTACAAACCGCCGCTTTCGGAATACGGAGGCACGATTTATTTCGGCGCAGGCGGAGGCGCGTTGCTTATCCGGGGTCAACCCACGGCGGGTCTGGCAACCGGCACCGACGGGATGATCACCGTGGCGGGCGGGTTGTCGTTCGGCGTGGGACCCAGCGCGGGGGTGTTCGTTCAGGTACGCTGGTTCAGATCCTTTGAAGATCAGACGGCGGAGAACGAAATCGGCGTTCAGGCGGGGATTCGATTCTACATCCCGGGAGATTGATTGACTTACAACTGACGGGCGGAACTCAGGAACACCAAAGCGCCGGAACCCCGCTTCAGGGTCCCGGCGCATTTTCTTTGTTCCGCAGCAGGTCAACCAGGAGACGCACTCCCACGCCCGTGCCGCCCTTGGGAACGTGCGGCAGGTCTTTGCTCGCCCATGCCGTGCCGGCAATGTCCAGGTGAGCCCAGGGGAAGTCCTGCACGAAGGCTTCGATGAACGCCGCGCCCGTGATGGCGCCGCCCGCGCGACCGCCGGTGTTCTTCAGATCGGCAACATCGCTTTTCATCTCCTCCCGATGGCCATCCAGAACGGGAAGGCGCCACGCAATCTCACCCGTCCTTTCTCCTGCAGCGGCAATTTCAGCCGCCAGCCCGTCATCGTTTGAGAAGAGCCCGCTGGCCTCGTGTCCCAGGGCGATGACGCACGCACCCGAAAGCGTTGCCAGATCGATGGCGGCGGAGGGGTTGTAACGGGCGGCGTAGGCCACGGCATCGGCCAGAACCAGGCGGCCTTCGGCGTCCGTGGACCGGATTTCGATGGTTTTTCCCAGCATGGAGCGGATAATGTCGCCCGGCTTGAGCGCGCGGCTGCCGGGCATGTTTTCCGAGGCGGCCACAAGGCCGATCGTACGTACCGGCAAATCCAGCCGCGCCACCGCCTGCATCGCGCCGATGACGGCGGCGGCGCCTCCCATGTCGAACTTCATATCCCACATGCCCTCGGAGCCTTTGATGGAAATGCCGCCGGAATCGAAAGTGATGCCTTTTCCGATCAGCACCGCGGGCGCCGCTTCGGGATCATCGCCCTCGTGTTCGAGAACGATGAACCTGGGGGGTTGCGCGCTGCCCTGCGCCACGGCCTGGATGGTGCGCATGCCTTCGCTTGCAATCCGACCTTCGTCGAAGATCTCGCACCGCAGACCCGTTTCACGGGCCATCGACTCAGCCCGTCCGGCGAGTATGGCGGGTGTCATTTCGTTTCCCGGGTGGCTTCCCAGGTCCCGGGCCAGGCACGTGGCTTCGGCGATGATTCGCCCTGCATCCGAACCGTTTTCAATGTCGTTCTCTTTGGCCGCGTCGAATTCGACCAGTGTAATCCCTTCGAGTTCGTTGTTGTCGTCGTCTTCCCCGCTCTTGTAAGGCGTAAAGCGGTATGTCCCGAGAATAGCGCCCTCGACCACGGCCTGCGCCGCATCGGAAACGTCCAGACCACCCACCCCGCCACCGTGAACGACCGTGGCCAGTTGTTCGACGCCCAGGCCGCGGGCATGCCGCGCGGCAGCGGCGGAGACCTGCCGCACACGGTCGAGGGTGAATTCCTCGCGTTTGCCCAGACCCACGAGGAGGAGGCGCTTCGCGGAAATGCCACCCCGCGGATAGAGGACGGCAATCTGTTTGAACTTGCCCGTGAAGTCGCCGGTGTCAATCAGGTCCCGAACCTGGCCGTTGAGCGCCGCGTCCACCGCGCCGGTGGCGCCGCCGGGTACCGTGACGCCCTCGAACAGATTCAACACGATCGCGTCCGTTTCCCATGCTGCGATGTTCTCAATCGCTACGGATATGTCCACAAAACCTCCTGTTGATGACGGTTGGCGCTTTACCGGTTTCCGCATTTCCCCCTGCGTAACCGCCTGTTCGGATTGCGCTCACGGCGCTCGTTCAAGAACCGGCGGTTCGTATGGTCCGCCGCGAGCGCGGGTATCCGGAACTACCACGCGCCTGTACGTCCCGCGAAAAAGGGATTGTTCGATTTCTCAAGGCCCACGGTGGTGAAGGGTCCATGGCCCGGATAGATCTTCGTCCCATCGTCCAGGGTCAGAATCTTCTCCCGTATTGACTTGAGCAGAAGGTCCGCATCGCCGCCCGGAAGGTCGGTGCGGCCGATGGAGCCGGCAAAGAGGCTGTCCCCCACAATCGCGTGACCCGGCCACTTGAGGGTGATGTTGCCACGTGCGTGGCCCGGCGTGTGGACAATCTCGAGGGTTTCCTCACCCATGCTGACAACGTCGCCCTCGTGCAGGAAACGATCGATTCGCGGCGGGGGCTCCGCGTCAATACCGACAGATCCGGCGATTTCCACAAGGTGCTCGACCTCGTAGCGGTCGGCCGGATGTATTGCGAACGGGGCGCCGGTTTCGCGGACCGCCGAGGCCGCATGGGCGATGTGGTCGTAATGCCCGTGGGTGGCTATGACTTCCACGATGCGGATGTCGTCTTCCAGGACGAGTTCCATGACTTCCGGGACGTTGTCCCCCGGATCGACGATAATGCCCTCAAGGGTTTTTTCGCAGGCCAGGACGAAACAGTTCACCTGCAGGGGACCGACGACGATTGATTTGAAGATCAAGAAAAACCTCTCGGGCGCCCACAAGGGACGCCCCTACAATACCAGACATCCACGAATTCAACGCTCTGGGTTCGGCGCCGACGTTGCATTGGTAGGGGCGTCCCTTGTGGGCGCCCGGACAATAGCACCGGCAACGCATGATCATGTAAGGCAAAATGCCAATTTGCGCTACGATTCCAGACCTTCCTCACCGGCGTGGATGGACGCGAGGACCCAGGGATCGCGGGTTTCGACGCGGAACGTCTTGACCTTCCGCCGCATGGTCTCCGCGACCTCGGCAACCTCCGGATCGTGGATCAGATTGGTGGATTCCTGCGGATCGGCTTCGACGTCGAACAACGCTTCTCCATCCTGATGCAGAAACCGTTCCGTGGGCCGCTGCCCCATCATCCCGATCCCCTCAGCCATGACTGTCTGCCAGGTCGGTGACGCCCACAGATCGCCCGGAATCGGCGTTGTCAGTTCAGGATAGAGATTGCGGACGTATTTGTACTTTCTTCCCCTCAACACGCGGTACGGATAGTAGTTCGTCACTTCGTGGAACGAGTGTGAGAAAAAGGTCTCTTCCCATCCTTCAGGATGGGCCTCGTCCAGAATCGGGATCATGGAACGCTCCGGAAGTCCGCCCGGCGGTTCCACCCCGCACCAGTCCAGGACTGTCGGCGCGATATTGCACCAGTTCACGAGCGCGTCGGACCGGACGGACGGCGCATCGGGCCGTACCAGAATCAGCGGGCAGCGATGACCGGAGTCGAACGAGGACCCCTTCGCGCCGGGAAACGGCATCCCATGGTCGCTCATCACCACGATCAGCGTGTCGCCCGCTCTCCCGGCGGCTTCCAGCGCATCCACCGCCATCCCGATCCCCTGATCCAGCCTGGATATCGACTGGTAATATTCCGCCAGCTCTTTACGCACAGCGGGGCGGTCGGGCAGAAAATCGGGCACCACCACCTCGTCAGGCGAATAATGCACCTCTTCCACGTCAGGATAGGTCTCCTGATTGCCGAAATTCCGATGCGGATCCCCGAATCCCATATGCAGATAGAAGGGCCTGTCACCCGTTTGAGAAAGGAACTCACCGGCATGCCGGGCCATCTCGGCCACGTTGCGGGTCCCGCCGCTCACCTGTTGCCCGTCGTACGTCCACGGATATACCTCTTCCGGCTGTACGTGCAGCTTGCCCACAATCCCGGTGGCAAAACCCGCCGACCCCAGCGTCCTGGGGATGGAGGGCATGGAGAGTTGCGTATGAAAATTGTGAATCCCGTGCGTATGGCCGTACTGCCCGTGGGTATGGCTGTAGTGTCCCGTCAACACGCACGCCCGGCTGGCCGCGCAGGAAGGCGTTGTACAGAAGGCCTGGGTAAACACCGTTCCACGCGACGCCAGTGCGTCAACATGCGGGGTCCGGATCCCCCGATTCCCGTAGCATCCGGCAATCGGGCTCCAGTCGTCGGCAATCAGCAGGAGTACGCTGCGATGATCTGTTGCCATGGCATTCCTTCATGGAGGGTCACAGGGGTGAATCGGCTTGTCAGTCCCGGAGGGATCGTTTATTTTATGCGCGGTCCGCCGCGCGATTGGAACATCCGAGCATCCTGCGTTTCAATGCCGCGTTTTCCCCGTTCCTGATTTTCCATAACACAAAAACCATCAGCAGGATGCCGGCGGCGTCATACACCACGTCTGTCCAGGTTCCCAGTCGTTCCGGAACGGAATGTTGGTGGATCTCGTCGGTCACGGCGCAACATACGGATAGTAACGCGCTCCATGCCAGACATGGACCGAAACGGCGCGGCTCAATCCAGATTGACCGCAGCCAGAGATACGTCAGGACCGCGTATTCAGTCAAATGAGCGAGCTTGCGAACCGCGTAATTCAATATGCCGAAATACGCCTCCGTCGCATCCGCGGACATGCCGAAAGCGAGCCATCTGCTGGATAAGAGAAAAATGAGTCCCAACCAACCCGCCAGCGCGATGCGCCATTTTCCGACTGTCAATCCGACCTCGATTCGCCGATTCGCCAGTTCGCTCCGAATACCCCTTAAGATCGGCCTTTGGCAAATTTGCGTCAAGCACAAACCCGGCCGTGCGCCGTTTTTTTGCAGGCCGGGTACCCATCATCAGGAGTGCCCGCGATGCAAGCCTATCAACAGGAATTCATCGACTTTCTGATTGAGACCGGCGCCCTCCGTTTCGGCGAATTCACGCTCAAGAGCGGCAGAAGGGCCCCGTACTTCTTCAATGCCGGGCAATTCAACACCGGCGCGGAAATCGAGCGCCTCGGCTATTTCTATGCCTGCGCCATCCGCGAACTCGACGTTGAACCGACGCTGGTTTTCGGTCCGGCCTATAAGGGCATCCCCCTCTGCATTGCTGCGGCCATCGCCCTCCGCCAGCGCTTCGATATGGACACCAGCTATGGCTTTGACCGGAAGGAGATAAAGGAACACGGCGAGGGGGGCTGGCTGGTTGGCAAAGAACCCGACCCTCAGGACCGCGTCGTATTGGTAGACGACGTCGTCACAGACGGCGCCACCAAGATTCAGATGATCCGTAGGCTGAAAGCAGCATGCAGCGCCCGGATATCGGGCCTCGTCATCGCTCTGGACCGCAAGGAGAGAAACGCGGACGGCGAAGACGCCGTGGCAGCGCTTCAGACAGCCGCCGGCGTAACCGTGCGTTCCATAATCACCATTCAAGACGTTCTTGAATACCTGCCCGGCCGCAGCATCGACGGGAAAATTGCCCTTACGCCCGACTTCAGAGGGCGAATCGAATCCTACCTGGACGAACACGGAAGATCGGCGTAACCGGAGGTTTCACTTATTCCGGGCCCTGAACCACCCCTCCGCAGTACGCAACAGCCGTCATCGCGTATACCCGAGCCACCCGGACCAGTTCGTCCACCGCGACGGCTTCGGAAAGCGTATGCGCTCCTTTCGCATCCGGCCCGTGCGTCAGCGCCGGAATACCGGCAAACGCCGCGTAGGAATTGCCGTCGTCCACGAACGGCTTGCCGCCAACGGGCAGTTCTCTACCGGTAACCGCCGAGTACGCCGACTGAAAAGCGCTGACGATCGCGTCTTCGTGCGAGACCCGGAACGCGTCTCCCTGAATTTGGAAGTCAACCGTCGCCGACGTCCCTGATTCCACCGCGAGTTCGTCGACCAGCGCGCGAAACCCGGCTTCGACAGCGTCAGTTCGGCCGGGCGTGACCCATCGCCTTGTTCCCCTGACAGTGCAACCCACCGGGGCCTGGTTGTAGATCTCGCCCGACTCAATGAACCCCACGAATACCGCGTCGCGCCCCGACCAGGGGTCGGACGTCTTCGCCAGCGTTTTATTCAAGGACCGGAGCCGGCATACCAGTTCGGCGCCGACTCCCGGGACGTCGGGCGTCTCCGGCGCACGAAGGACCTCGTGAACCGGATCCCCCTCTCTGCGAATCGAAACCTCGAAAATGGCCATTCCCCGTCCGGCCAGAGGCAATCGATCCGCCAGATATTCCGGGAGCATCACGGCGTCACCCACGAAACCCTCCGCCACCAGCGCCCTCACCTGGCGCCGGTCTCCCCAGGGACCCTCGTGATGATCGTGCGCGGTAAGCAACACGCCCCCGCCGGCAAGCGCTTCCGTTTCGCGCAGCGCCCGGAGGGCCTCCACGGCCGCCGCGATTCCACCCTTCATGTCCGATGCGCCTGAGCCGCAAAGGATACCGTCTTCCAAACTGGGCGGAACAAACGGCAGGTGAACCGTATCCAGGTGCCCGTCGAACTGCAGCGTTCGTCCCCGCCGCCCTGTTTCCAGCCGGACGACCACGGCGGGCGCTTCGGGCCAGTCTGCTTCCGGCCGTTTCACTTCGAATCCGTCGTCGGCCAGTATCTCCGCGAGACGGTCCGCCACGGCGCCGGCGCTCCGCGTGGGGCTGGGCACCGAAATCAGCGCCTTCGCCGTTTCAACAAGCCGTTCCCGATTCACCGCGATCCGGAGTTCTTCCAGCCGTTCCCCATCTGAAGCGCTGTCCACAATGCCCTCCCGGGAGCGATGTCCCTGAAACCGGTACCGCATGCGGAAAACAGAAGTACCGTGATGGCGAAAAAGGAAAATGGTTGCGTTGCGGCTCGCAAATGTCGTATAAATATACCCGGCCGGCAGCGAGAAATATAGAGCGACTCCGGTACACTTCAAGTACGCAAACGAGTGCCACAGTATGGACCGGCAGGCCGGCGCCGAAATGTATCCGTTCCAAAACCCCCGGGAGTTCGAGGAGGCAAAGTGGCGCAGGGTAAAAACGACGATCCCCTTGCAATTACACTCGGGATCGAAGAAGAGTTCTTCCTCGTAGATCCGGGAACGCGCAATCTGCTGCCGGATCCGGACGCTCGAATTTTCGAGGATTGCGATAAAAACCGAGGACGCCACAAGGTTGTTGCGGAATTCCTCCGATCCCAGATCGAAACCACCACCAGAGTCTGCCAATCCGTTGCAGAGGTCCGCGAAGCCCTGGTGGAGACCCGACGCCTGGTTATCAATGTGGCGGCAAATTACGGAGCAGCGGTCATGGCCGCCTCCACCCATCCCTTTGCGGCCTGGCGCAGCCAGGTCGTTACCGCAGGACGGCGTTACGAACAATTCGCAACGACCTATCAGCAGGCGGTTAGAGAGCTGCTCGTCGGCGGGATGCACATTCACGCCGGATTCGGTGACGCGGACAGCCGCGTGAGGGTAATGACGGCACTGCGGCAGCACCTTCCGCTGCTCCACGCGCTTTCGGCTTCATCTCCGTTCAGCAGCGGCGGGGAAACCGGATTCAAGTCCTACAGGATCACGCTCTTCAGCAGTCTGCCGCGCACGGGCCTCCCCGCGCCTCTTGAGACGTGGGACGAATTCGACCGTCTCGTATCCGGCTACCAGCGAATGGATTTCATCCAGGACAGCACCGAACTCTGGTGGCACATCCGGCCCTCCCGCGCCTATCCGACCGTGGAGCTGCGTATCTGTGACATCTGCCACACCATTGAAGAAGCGGTCTGCGTGGTCGCGCTATATGCTTCCCTGGTGCGCCACCTGCTCCGGCTGGATATGGAGGGTCGCCTGCCGCCGGATCCGCCAACCGAGCTGATCGCCGAGAACTGCTGGCTCGCGCAGCGATACGGCGTGCTTGCCTTCCTGGGCAATACCGGCGGAAAGGGACGCATGGACATTGACGAACTGGCCCACTCGCTCGTGGACGAACTTTCGGAAGACGCGCGGGCGCTGAATTGCGAGCCTGAACTGCGCCATGCCCTGAACGTCATACGAAACGGTACCGGCGCGGACCGGCAGATCGACCATTTCCGCCTGCGGCGCCTGGAAGGCGATACGGAGCCTGAAGCCCTGCGGGAAGTAGTCGACCTCGTCGTGGAGGACACCGGGCGCGGCATCCCGGGCCTGGCGAAGTGACGGCGCACGGACCGGCCTTTGCATCCCATCGTTCGGGGCGCCGCGTTGCTGTTCTTTCGGAATTAGGGCTGGGTGTTACATCCTCATGAGGACGGTTCCAGAGAACGTGAACGCCTGCGCTACAGTGAAACTGAAGACGGGTGAAGCGCTCGTCATCAGGGAGGTGGAGCCCCCTCTGGGGCCCTACGCCGGGAGCGTGGGTTGCTGGTGGGACGCGGTGGAACCGGATCTGCTCGCGGGCGCACTCGCGCCATGGCTCCATTGCCCGTACTATATCGGCGAGATAGACGGAAGCGTCGCCGGCTACATGACCTGCCTCACATCCGTCCGGAATCCCGAGGTGGGCCTCGTGGAGTTCGTCAGCACCGGGAACAAACACAGGCGCAAGGGCGTGGGGACGGTTCTGCTGCGGCAACTGATCGAGGGTTTCGAAGCCAAAGGCGGACTGGCCCTCTACCTGTGCACCACGAATCCGGTTGCCGGACAGTTGTACGAGAAATGCGGGTTCGACTACTCCATCGGTGACGGTATGCGGTACCTGTCCGCGACGGCCGGCGAATTCGATGCCCGGTACCTGTCACGCGAGGGCGACGCCATTGCGCGCGAAGCCGACTGGGGAGACCTGCCTGGCGCCACCGTCCTGTTCTGTCACCCGCTGCCATCCTGGGAAATCAAGGAATACTTGAGCCACTGTTTCCGCGACACCCGTTTCGAGGGCCACTACGTGAAGCTGATGCGCCGTGTCGAGGAGGACCGCGGCGTCATCATGGTGCTCGAGAATCGCAGGAAGCGGGTGGTGGGATGTGCCATCATCGAACGTCTGCCCACGTTTCAGCAGCAGCACGTGGGTCAACTGAGCTTTCGCGTCGCCCCCGAATACAACGATCAGACGACCGAGCTTCTGGATGCCGCGGGAGCCCGCGCTCACGGCATCGGGATTTCAATGCTCCAGACGTACGTCTCGGACAAAGATGCGGACGCCGGCCGCATACTGGAGGAAGCCGGGTTCAAACGCGAAGCGGTCCTGCCCGGTCGACTGCGAACAGGCGGCGGACTGACCGGCGTCGCCGTGTACGGCAGGAACCTCGGCGACACCGGTCCGTGGCGTCCCCTGGAGGACTATTACGGAGAAAGGAAACCCTGGCAGGAGCAGAGAATCTGCGGTATGGAGAAGAGCGGGACGTCATAAAACATCCCACTTCGGAATTCTCAGTCGGGAAAGGAACGGGAAATTGTCTTACCAGGAAGTGATCGCCCAACTCAAGGTGCAGATCCAGCAAATAGCCCACCAGGTGATCGATGCCGCACCGCGGGTCGCGGGCGCCCTTGCGCTGGCATTGCTCGGTCTGGCGCTGGCGTATCTGGTGCGCGCCCTGAGCCGCAGGCTGATCGCCGGGCTGGACCGGCTGGTTCCGAAGCTCAGGCTGCACCGAGGGCGAGGAGCGGAATTCCGGAACGCGGCCGGCTGGGCGGTCGGTCGTGTGCTCTTCTGGCTGGTTTTGCTCTTTTTCCTCACCCTGGCTACCGAGATACTCGGGCTGCCCGTGGTGTCCGTCTGGCTCAACGGCATCGTCGTGTATCTGCCGCGGTTCCTCGCGGCAGTCCTGATCCTGTTCGCCGGCCTGATCGGCGGTCAGTTTCTCAGGGATGTAATCCTGTCGACGGGGATTGCCTACGCGACGGCCCTCGCGCGTCTGGGTCAGATGGCTGTCGTGGTCGCGAGTGCCCTGATTGCCGTAAACCAGGCGGGTCTGAACGTCGACCTGCTGACCAGCGGGCTTCTACTCGTACTCGGTATCGCCCTGCTTGGCAGCGCACTGACCTTCGCTCTCGGGGCCCGTACCACCGTGGCCAATATCCTGGCTTCATACTACCTGCAGAAGACCTACCGGGTCGGCCATCGGGTCAGCGTTGGGGACCACCAGGGAGAGATTGTCCAGATCACCGCCACGGCCGTGGTGCTTGACGCCGAAGAAGGACGAGTCTCGGTGCCCGCGTCGGTGTTTGCCGAACGGGCGTCCATTCTGCTTGTCGAGAGGAATTGATACGATGAACGGGGCATCGAATGTAATCCATCAATTTATCCGCGTACACGCCGCGGAAGCCGCACGCGAACTGGAGAACTGCTCGCTGGATGACCTTGTTCCCTTCTTCTCCCAGGTCCCGACCGAACTTGCCACCCCTTTACTCAACACGATGGAATCGAGTACCGCCGCGGCCTGTCTCGAGCGTATTCCCGCCGAGGTGGCAGCCGACGCGTTGGGCGGGTTGGCGGCGGACCGGGCGGCGCACCTCGTTCGCCGGCTGGAGCCGAAGTCGAGAAAGGCGATCTTAAAAGTGTTGCCCGAAGATCTCACCAGGAATCTGAATCCACTACTTCGTTACCGGGAGGAGACCGCCGGCGCACTGATGGAATCTCAGGTATTCACCGTGCCGCCTGAAATCTCCGCCGGCGAGGCGCTGGCCAGATTGCGAACCAGTCAGGCCCGGGTGTTGGGTTACGTATATGTTGTGGATCGCGACCGGACAATGGCCGGGGTTTTCAGCCTCGGGGAACTCCTTGCTGCCGATGAAGCGATAATCGTCGCCTCGTTTATGGGCCGCGACGTGATGTTCCTGCGAACGGACGATTCGGTGGATTCGGTGCTCGTCCATCCTTCCTGGACGGATTTTCACACGCTGCCCGTACTCGACGAACAGAGTCTGTTCGTCGGTGCGTTGCGCCACAAGACCCTCTGCCAACTGACCGGACATACGGACAGACTCTTGCACGCGGGCGAGGCGGGCGCCGCACTGGGAGAACTCTATCGCATCGGTCTGTCGGCCCTGGCCAGGAGCGCCCTCGGGGCGGAAAACATCCAGCCCCCCACGGGCGATCGATCCCGACCCTGGCCGGAATAAATCGCAGAGCAGGTTTTCCGTTATCTGCAGGAGTCATTTCACTGGCAGCTGTTCACAAGCCTTTCCGGAAAGATGCGAATCGACTGATCAAAGGTAACGACCTCGTCCCCAGGCTCCCTTAATTCGAAGGAAGGGAAGGACTCGTCGTACAAGGAGTCAGATATGACTGAAAACGCGAGTGCCCAGCAGGCCCTGATCAGGGCCTATTTTCGTCTCCATCCCGGTGAGGCCGCGCGCGCGCTGGCCTCAACACCCGTCCCCGAGGCTCTCGAACTGATTGAAACCCAGGTTGGAGACAGGGCCGCGCAGGTCTTTGAACGCCTGGACCCGGATCGGGCCGTCGTTCTCCTGGAAGCCATGGACGAGACATTGTTCCGGCGTCTATGGGCGGCGATGGACGAAGGGGTGGCCGCTTCACTCCTGGCCCGGCTGTCGCCGGAAAACCGAACCGAGCGCCTGGCCGCTCTGCCAGAGAGACTGGCCGGTGAAATGCGGGAACTGATGAGCTATCCGTCCGGGTCTGCAGGTCAGATCATGGATAGCTCGGTGTCGGTTTTCAATGTCGACGAAACCGCGGAGGAGGCGCTCACCCGCATCCGGTCGTTTCCGGAACGGCGCATTCACGATCTGTGCGTGGTGGACGACGACGGGGCGCTGAGCGCGGTACTTACGCTTCAGGAGGTCGCGGTCGCCCAGCCGGGCGACCGCCTTGGGCAATTGGCGCAGGGCCCTCCCGTGTACGTGCAGGCCATGTCATCGAGGGAGGAAGTGGTGGAACTGCTCGAGGCTCACAAACTGGCTTCGCTGCCGGTTGTCGGCGGGGTTGACGGCCGGCTCTGCGGAATCATCCGCCACGATGCGCTGGTGGATGCCGCCAGACACGAAGCTAGCGATAATCTGGTGACCATGGTTGGCGCCGGTAAAGACGAACGCGCCCTTTCCGGCCCGGTGCTTGCAGTACGCAAGCGGCTGCCGTGGCTGCAGGTCAATCTGGGGACGGCCTTTCTCGCGGCAGCTGCCGTGGCCCTTTTCGAGGATACCATCGCCAGATTTACTGCCCTCGCGGTCTTTCTGCCCGTGGTCGCCGGGCAGGCGGGCAATACCGGCGCACAGGCCCTGGCGGTGACGTCTCGCGGCCTGGCGTTGCGGGAGTTCAGGCCGCGACGCTGGTTTCGCGTTGCCCGGAAAGAACTGCTGGCCGGGTTTGTCAACGGGTTGGCCATTGCTCTGGTCGCATCGCTGGCCGCATACCTTTGGTCCGGTACGATCGGGCTTCCCCTAGTGCTGGCCGTATCGATGGTGTTTTCAATGTCCATGGCCAGTCTCACGGGGGCGATCATTCCCATTGTTCTCACCGCCCTGGGGAAGGACCCGGCGCAGTCCGCGTCGATTTTCCTGACTACCGTAACCGACGTCATCGGGTTCGTCAGCTTTCTGGGTCTGGCCACTCTGATGGCCCAATCTTTCGGCATGGCCCTTTAAATGCGTTTTGCGGAACTGCAAATCCGGCAACCACGTGCTTATTCGTCTCGATTCAATTTTCCTTCTTCCTCGTCCGTCAAAGAAGTGCGCGCTTCGGCAGGGGGCCGGTTTTTCCGTGAATCCCCTCAGAGGCATAAACGGGATTTGTGTGGCCTACAATATCGTCAGCTGTTCCAATGCGACACTGCTGGCCGGATAAGCACGGAAAAACCCCCCGTACCCCCGGTCGCCAGTTGTGAAATACATTGATAGAGCGAGACCTAACCCCTGACCTCCTTCCGGGGAGGAAGGAGGAACGGTGGCTTTTGGTTTTGCCTTTCGTTTTTAGCTGATGGCTGACGGCTGATAGCTGACAGCTTTTTTGAGAGGGCCGGGGAGAGAGGTCGCCAAAAAGCGGTGAGACGGGAGAGGTGAGACGGTAGAAGAAGGCCTTGCCGGGTATGTTATTCCTTCTCGCCTTCGGCACGAAAAGTATCCTCACAAGGCAGGCAATCTCTACCCTCTTCCGTCTCCCGCCTACCCTGAATTTCTTTGTGTCTTCGTGTCTCCGTGTGAGGCCGAACTTCGGGGATCTATTCTTTCTGCTGCCCCGACTTCGTCGTCTTGATCAGGTCGATAATATCGTCCGTCACGTCCATCACATGAACCCCCGCCGGCACGACGAATTCGAACTGTTCTTCGTCCACCTTTACGTTTGTTTTCAAGGCTTCAAATTTCCGTGACAGCAGCTCCCCGCCCTCGGCGTTAAAGTACCGAACCTCCCTCACCAGTCCATCTTCAGGGTGGACCGAGAAACGGACCCTGGAAGGCGGCTCCGGGAGCTCGGCATTCAGCAGCGTCACCTCCGGCGTGGCTTCGAACACCCGAAGGATCTCGCCCTTCAACGTGTCCGTTTCTGAATAACGGATTGACTTCCACTCAAGCGCTCGGAATGGACGCATGGGATTCGGCTGGTCCGCATCCGCTTCCACCTGCGTCGCCCGGTAGACTCTTGCCATGTTGATCCGGTAGACGATCTTCTCCTCGGGGTCGTAACGCCACATCAGGCTGCCGTCAGACACAATCGTCTGACGGATCCGGCCGGCAAGCACACGGGCAACGTGCATCCTTGCCGGTGTCTGAGCGGTGACGTCGTCCAGGATTTCATATTGCTCGCCTTCTACCGTCAACAGGGTCCTGACGCGAAATTCGCACGTTTTGACTGACTTCAGCCTTTCCTGAATGGCGACCATCAAACCATCGGTCTTCACATCCCCGGTTGACATCTTGTCCGCGCCTACCCGCCCTCCAGCTGCCATCGTACACACCGAAAGGCAAACCGCAAGCGTCTTCCGAATGCTAAACATGCCGCAACTCCTTTCGCGGCGGCGGGTCCAGGACTCCCGACTCAGCCGGAGAGGAGCCGTTTCGACTCCGGACGTCCCCGCCGCGCCGCCTGTCCAGTCTGAATGAACCCCGTATGTCCCCGCCCGATAATCCATCGTGATACGCCCGTTACAATTTACGGAATATCATACCCACGACCAACCCCGCAGCCAGCGCCACGAGAACCGAGACGATGCCGTAAAGACCCCCGTGTTGAAAGGCGACGTTGGAGAGCACCCGTACAAGCCCGGTTTTTTCGACAGAAATCGACTGTGTGGTTTCCGAGATCAGCGTGTGTTCGTTGAAACAGTACAGCGTGGCGCGATAGGTTCCGGGCCGAACAGCGGGCGGAACCCGGAATTCCACACGAAAACCGGTGAATGCGCCGTCCCGGTCGGACAACGCCACCGAACCGGGCCGGACCGCGTAGAGCCCCCGCTGAATCTTCAGACGCAGGAACTCGTCGAATACGAACCCGTCATCCCCCGGAGGCGACTGCTCGATGGTGACGGTTCGTCGAAGCGCGCCGAACCCCTCCCCGACGGTTTTCAGTTGCCGTTCGAGGTCCGCAGAATCGCTTGAGGCGGCGACCACATAAAACCCCGGCAGAGCGTCGAACACGACGCTGCCCGTACTCACCCACACGGGCCCGCGTTTGTCCTTTCTGCGATACGCGGCGGCGCTCCGTTCTCCTTCCAGTTTCAAAACGACCTGGCAGTCCCTCCGAACCGTCCCGGTCGCAACCAGTCCCGCGCCCCTGAAAAAGAGGTCGACCTCGACCCGCGAGGGAGACAGCCGGAGCGACGTTTCCGCCGCGCACGGCACGGCGATTAGCATCGTCAACAAACCTGCCCAGATCCGGCAGATCATGCCCTCCCTCCCCAATCGGCAAGCAGGATAGCAGGCGCCGACAGAAGATCCGACAGCATCTTTCCCATCACCAGGAGCACGATCGCAGCGAGAAGCATCTTGAACTGCTCCGCCCCCAGGCGCCTGCCGATCCGGACGCCCGCCTGGGTCCCCAGCGTTGACCCTGCAAGCAGCATCAACGCCAGCACGAAATCCACCGTATGATTGGTATAGGCGTGCATCAGGGTGACGTTGATACACGTAAACATCACCTGCAACAGGCTGGTTCCCACCACCACGGGCATGGGCATCTTCAGCAGGTACAACATGGTCGGCACCATGATGAAGCCGCCGCCCACGCCCATAATCGCGGCGAGCATGCCCACCAGGATTCCCAGCCCCAACGGAACGAGCACCGACATGGTGGTTCCGGCCGTCTCAAACCGGATTCTCCACGGCAGCGCACGGTTGAGCCGGACGAACCATGACGCCATACCACCTATCTTGTTCACCCAGGCCAGCGGGCGCTCCGCCCAGGTTATCCGCAATTCCCGCCTGGCACGGTCCGCCGCCCTCACGACTGTACCCGCGCGCCGCCCCAGAAGCCCGTCCACAAACATGATGCCGCCCACGGACGCCAGCATGAAGACGTAGCCGATATGTATCGCGAGATCCGCGCTGCCGACCGCCCGCAACACCTTGATGATCTGCACGCCGGCAGTGCCGCCGGCGAACCCTCCGACAATCAACAACAGGGCCATCCGAAGATCGACGTTTTTCAACCTCCAGTGGGCATAGACCCCGGATGCCGAAGCCGCCACGATCTGATTGGCATCGGATGCCGCCGCGATGGTGGGAGGTATCCCGATCATGATCAGGAGAGGCGTCAGCAGAAACCCGCCGCCCACCCCGAACAGACCCGAAAGCAGCCCGACGCCGGCGCCCAGCGTGAGCAACAACCACAGGTTGACGCTCGTGCCCGCGATGGGCAGATACAGAGAAAAATCCAAACCGTCCTCCTGGATTATCTGCCAAGAACAGCAGCTTTCATAATCTCCCACGCAAGTTGAAAAGTCAAGCGGAAATGCCCGGTTCAGCGCCCGGAAAAGAGACGGGAAGCCCGGGGGAACGGGAAAAAGCCGGCGCAGGGGAGAAGCGATCGCCCGTCCCAATGAGCCCTGCCCGTGCCGTTTTCACTTTCAAATTCAACCGGTACGGCTTAGATTTCCACTCGGGAACCCTTCGTCAGCCCTTCGACCTCGGCCAGCCAACCTGAATCCAAAAATACCGTTACACTGCTGTCGAAGATCGTTTGGTCAAGACGATCCCGGATGCGTAAGTACCTTCCTTTTTTAAAGTCGTTTCGTAATGCCAATGCAGGTCATGTTCTTTTGGCCAGGGCTGTCCAGGACAGAAACCGATTTGGGACCGGTGTGGATGGCGTTCCCCGGGAGCGAGGGCATCCTGCCCTCGGCGTCGGATAACACGTCGCACACGGTGTTTTCCACGAACCGGTATCGGGTATAGTGGACGCGTCAGTCCCTCGACGCGAATAGAGGCAGGTGACGCGTCGTTCGAGGGCAGGATGCCCTCGCTCCGGTTACGGGTGGATCATGTCGTGATGGCGGGCAGATTGCCTTCGGTCGCAGGGCGCTCGCCGTCTCATCGAAGAGGAGAGGATCTATGCCCCGCCTGACCGGCGGCCGGTTCATCGCCGAGACGGTCCACGGATACGGGATCACCCACGTGTTCTTCATGCCCGTGATCGCGCCCCGTGCCCTGATGGAAATGGAACGGCTGGGTATCCGGCGCATCATGACCCACGGCGAGAAGAGCGCAGCCTATATGGCCGACGCCTATGCCCGGGTCCGCCGGGGCGCCGGCATCTGCATGGCGCAATCCGTGGGGGCCGCAAACCTCGCCGCCGGGCTCCAGGACGCGTATCTCGCGTGTTCTCCCGTCATTGCCATCACCGGCCGTCAAACCCAGATCAACCGGCACCGGCACGCCTATCAGGAAGTGGACCATGTAGCGCCGTTCGACGCGGTCACCAAGTACAACGTTCTGGTGGACCGGCCCGAGCAACTCCCCTATTTCCTGAGGCAGGCCTTCCGTGAAGCCACCACGGCAACGCCCGGGCCCGTTCATCTCGACATGGCGGGTTTCATCGGAGACGTGGTGGCGAACGCCGAAGCCGATCTGGACGTGGTGGCCGAAGAACCCTTCGCCAAACTGCCTCCCTTCCGGCCCGAGCCCGACCCGGAGGCCGTCCGCAAGGCGATCGATCTGCTGGCCGCCGCTGAACGCCCGATTATCGTCGCGGGCGGCGGGATCGTCTCCTCCGGCGCCGACGCCGAGCTACGAGCTTTCGCGGAAAGGATCTCAATACCCGTGGCCACGTCGTTGAACGCCAAGGAAGCCTTCCCTTACGACCACCCCCTCGCCGTGGGCGTCTGCGGATTGTATTCCCGCGAGTGCGCAAACCGCGCCGTCTGCGAGGCGGACCTGGTCTTCTTTGTCGGAAGCCACACCGGCGGTCAGGTCACGAACGACTGGAGCGTTCCTCCTGCCGGCACCCATGTCATTCAACTCGACATCAACCCGTCCGAGATCGGACGCTCCTATCCGATCCGGCTCGGTATTCAGGCCGACGCAAAAGCCGGACTTTCCAGGCTGATCGATGCCGCGCCGGCGTCCGTCGCGCGAGGCGCATGGACGTCGCGCGTCCGGCAGCTCACCTCTCAATGGCGGGAGAGCGTGGCCCCGTTCGTCAATTCGGACGAGGTTCCCATTCGACCCGAACGCCTGTGCAGGGAACTGACCCGGCATCTGCCCGACGATGCTATCCTCGTTTCCGATACCGGCCACTCCGGAATCTGGACCGGGACCCTGATCGATCTCATCCATCCGGGTCAGTCCTATATCCGGTGTTCCGGATCCCTCGGCTGGGGGATTCCCGCGGCCGTCGGCGCCCGGTGCGCCGCTCCGGACCGGCCGGTCGTGTGCTTCACCGGCGACGGCGGCATCTGGTATCACGTCACAGAACTGGACACCGCCGTTCGAAACGACATTCCCGTTGTCGTTGTGGTCAACAACAACCATTCCCTCAACCAGGAGAAGGAACTCAACGAAGATATCTACGGAGGTCCGGAACCGGGGTCCGACGAACTCTGGCACATGACGGACGGCGACTTTGCGAAAATGGCGGAGTCGATGGACTGCGTCGGCATCACGGTACGACGCGCGGAAGCGTTCGGGAGCGCCCTCGACGAGGCGATTACATCCGGGAAACCGGCCGTGATCGACGTCAAGACCCACATCGAAGGCATCGCGCCGCCGGCGTGGTCGCCGCCGGCCTGAATCCGGAAGGAGAGAAACCCGTCATGCTGCCTGCTGGAGATGAGAACCTCAAGATCCTGGTCGTGGTGGCCCATCCGCACGATGTGTGCCACATGGGGGGCACGTGCGCCCATCACGTCGATCGTGGCGACAGCGTCTCCGTGGTGGCGATAACCGGAGGACAGCGCACCCATAACGAAGAACTGGCGGACGAACTGCGCAAGCCGTCCGACCAGCGGGACAGGAACGTCATTCATGGATCGCAGGAAGAATACGCAAAACGCAAGACAGAAGAATTCGCCAGGGCGTGCGCCGTCTTCGGCGTCACCGACGTAACCGTGCTGCCGTTTTCCGATCATCCCCTCGAGGCCACTGAAGACGTGGTGTCGGCGCTGGCCGATATTCTGTACGTCGTCCGCCCTCAGATGATCCTGACCCATGCGCCCTACACCCTTCCCGACCGCCGCTTTCACTACGCGTGGGTGAACGACCATACCGCAGCCGGCATCGCGGTTCAAAAGGCGCTCAACCACGTGTCCATCCCGGACACGAAACTGGGCCGCGCGCCTCACAGAGTGGCCGCCATCTACTATACAGGCATCGATTACGGGTTCCACGAAGTCGACGTCTGTATCGATATCTCCGATCAGGTTCAGAAGCGGATCAAGGCGGAGGAACTATTCGAATCGCAAGGACACACGACGGAGTTCGCAATAAAGCGGATCGAGTCCAGCGCGGGATTTCAGGGGTGGAAGGCCGGCACCGGTTACGCCGAGACCTTCATCCGCGGGTACCGGGAGATCTCGAGGTGTCTGTCCGTCACGAAGGAGAATCTCCTGCTCGCCGGGAGTTCGCACGAGGAACGGATGCGCTGGATTACCGGCGAAAGCGCGCATGGCGACAAGGCGGAGGAGGTCCATCGGCGGCGCGAATAAGCCGATCGTTAACCAGGATTCGTATGTCTTCGTGGACGTTAAATCGAATATGTGCAAGTTGATAAGAGCGATTAAACTGCGGATTACCAGGATACACCAGGTCACTGGAGGTTTAAGGAAAAAATGTCCTTCCTGACGTCTATTTCGGCCCGTTTCGGAAAGATTCGTCGAGGTGCCGCTCTGCGGTTTCTGCGGAATTGAGGTTAGGAATGGCGCCGGTTGTTCGAGCGGTCCGGGCGCGCGGGATAGCTGTTGCCTGTGCCCGCGGTATTCCGCATATTCACGCACGTAACCCGTGTTCACCACTTGTGTATCCCACAACCCGACGGCAAGGAAGGTCTCTATGCATCGAGTCAATCGTCGTTCCGTTGTAACGCTCGGTTCAATCCTGCTCCTGGCGCTCGTCTTTCCCGTCATGGCCTGCGCGGAGGAAACCGCTACGGGTGATTCGGCAAACAGCTGGATACAGTCCAACCTTGCCGACCTGGACAGGCTCTTCGGAAACACGGTCGAACTTCTGGCAGCGGTCCTCTTCGCATCGTTCGGCACCGGGATTCCACTTATCGTCGTCGTGCTTCTATTGGGCGGCATCTATTATTCGTTTTTCTTCGGATGGATTTCCCTGAAGGGGTTCCGCCATTCCATCGACGTCATCCGCGGCCGCTACGACAATCCGGACGATCCCGGGGAAATCTCGCATTTCCAGGCCCTCACCAGCGCGCTCTCGGCAACGGTCGGGCTCGGAAACATCGCCGGAGTCGCCATCGCCGTAAGTCTCGGCGGACCGGGCGCGATTTTCTGGATGCTCGTCACCGCGGTCTTCGGCATGTCATCCAAGCTTGCCTCCTGCACCCTGGCGGTCATGTACAGGAAGATACACCCCGACGGCCGCGTCTCGGGCGGCCCCATGTATTATCTTGAGAACGGTCTCAAACTAAAGGGCATGGGGGAGTTCGGACGCACCCTTGCGGTCATGTTCGCCTTTCTGACCGTGGGGGGCAGCCTGGGCGGCGGCAATATGTTCCAGGCCAATCAGACGCTGGAAATACTGGGCACCGTTTCCCCGGTCTTCAAGGAATACAACTGGCTGGTCGGTATCGTTCTCGCCGCCATGGTCGCCGTCGTAATCATCGGCGGGATCCGGCGAATCGGACGCGTTACCTCCCGCGTCGTGCCCACCATGTGTCTCCTGTACGTCGCCACCTGCCTTCTGATCATCCTGACCAACTTTACCCGCATTCCTGAAATGCTGGCCACCATCTTCGGCCAGGCCTTTTCGCCCCAGGCGCTCTACGGCGGCTTCGTGGGCGTGCTGGTAACCGGCATCCGACGCGCCGCTTTTTCCAATGAAGCCGGCCTCGGATCCGCGGCATTCGCACACGCTGCCGCCAGAACCGACGAACCCGCCCGGGAGGGCATGGTCGCGATGATCGGGCCGTTCATCGATACGATCATCATCTGTCTGATGACGGGGCTCGTCTGTCTGATCACCGGCGTATACGCGGACCCCCAGTTCCTCGGGCAGGCCCAGCAGGGGCAGCCGGTCGGCGCCGCGATGACGGCCGCTGCATTCGAAACCTTCATCCCGGGCGCCCGGCACGTCCTCGCCATCGCCGTCGTCCTGTTCGCCTACTCCACCATGATCTCGTGGTCCTATTACGGTGAGCGGGCGTGGGAGTATCTCTTCGGTACGGGCACCATCCTCGTGTTCCGCGTCATCTTCGTCGTATTTGTCTTCCTGGGCGCCGTAACCGCCCTGACCAACGTACTCAACTTCACCGACATGATGATCCTCGGAATGGCCTTCCCGAACATCATCGGCGGCGTGATCCTCAGCCCGCACATCAAGGCCACCCTGAATGATTACTGGGACCGGTTGAAATCCGGGCAGATGAAGGTTTACAAGTAACCGGGGACAAGCAACAGAAAAGGGGCGCTGCAAAACCGCAGCGCCCCTTTTCTGTGCGCGTGACCGGCAGCCAATGATACTCTGGCAACTCATCTGCCGTAGCCGGCTATCAGGCAGGCACGCAAAGTGACCGGAGGAACGAATGTCCGCGCACCCGCGGGAGGTCATTTCGAAGTCGCGATCGACGCTGAACGGATCGCAATGGCGAAGTAGCCAGGAATGCCTTTCCCGGGAGCGAGGGCATCCCTGCCCTCGACGGCGAATAGGATAGGCCTCTGCGCCATCATTTCAATTGTGATTTCAGACGGAAGAGAAGCAATTCGGCATTGATGTGGGAATTGGTCGGTTCCTCGAGGTTCGAGGGCAGGGATGCCCTCGCTCCGGATATTGGTGGTTCACGCAGTAAACGTGGGGAGATTGCCTTCAGTTGCCGGACTCTCGTGTCCGGTGCAGTGACCTGTGGGTTTTACCAGGTTCTGCGGGGCTGGGTGGAGGGTTGCTCTTGATCCTGCCTTTTGTTTTTGATTCTAGCTGACTGCTGATGGCTGATAGCTGATAGCTTTTCTACACATCCCCAATCGATACGGGTTCGCCGGTTTCGAGCGACCGGTTTACCGCCACCACAACCTGCTGGGTCTTCACGGCGTCCGAGTACGGACATCGCAGCTTCGATCCGTCGCCGGTGCGCACCGCCTCGATAAAGGCATTGTCCATTTCCTGCCAGTACGGGTTACCCACCTCATAATGCTCGGACCGGTCCCCCTGCACAACCGTAATGGATTTTCTCTCTTTGTATTCGATGACCATATCTTTCGTGTAGATGTCCAACCCGCCGCGATGGCCGCATGACAGGAAACAGGCCGAAAAGAGCGTCGCCAGCGTGCCGTTCTCGAAAATCAGCGTGGCCGCGCTCGCGTCTTCAATATCATAGTCCTCCACGTCCGTCATCAACCCCGTACGGCCCCCCGCGAATACGGTTTTCACCTCGCCGAAGAGATACCGGGCCATGTCCGTCACGTGAACCGTCTGCTCCACGGCCTGCCCGCCGGACAAATGCTTCCGCCGCCACCAGTATGCGCCCGGCAACCCCCCCATCCAGTACCCGATCGCCAGCCCGACCTGACGGTCCGCAAGCAGGTCCCGCGTTCTGTCTATAATGTCCAGGTAGCGACCCTGGAAGCCCACGCAGGAAATCACGCCGTGTTCCAGAATGGCCGCGTCCGCCTCCCGCGCCGTATCCATGTGCAGGGAGACCGGTTTCTCGACGAAAAGCGCGATCCCCTTCTCCGCGGCCAGGATCTCCTGTGTCTCGTGCGCGAATGGAGGAACGCAGACGTATACCGCATCCAGCTCCACTTCGTTCAACATGGTCCTGTAGTCCGTGAATACACCGGCATTCCACTCCGCCGCGGCCTCGTCCGCCTTCGCCCGGTCCAGGTCGCAAACGGCCACAACCGCCACGTCGTCCATACGCTTCAAATGCCGGAGATGCCCGCGTGAGATATTCCCCGCGCCGATAAAGCCAACCTTTACCGTCATCGGCAGATCCCTTACAAAAATGACAGGTCTATCGAGTTTTTATTTCAGCTCTTCCTTCAGCGCCCGGATCGTCTCCTCCAGCGCCTTCATCTCCTTGCCCGCCTGTTCCCAGTCCCACTGCTGCAGCGCCGATCGCACGCGCGAATAGTGCGCATCCGCCTTTGCCGCCAGTTCGGCCGCGGAACGCCCGGCCTGAACGGCAACCTGAGTCGCCGGCGTTTCCTCTCTGTCTTCCGCCAGGGTGGCGCTAACCCCCTCCCCGAACAGGACCGTCAGCGCCTCTTCGAACGTATTCCGCATCACCACCTGCCCACCGAAAGCCACGATTACCTGCTTCAGCTCCGGAATGGCCGTGCTGCGTTCCTGCTGCCGCCTCTGCGGAGGCTGACCCCCGGGTATCCCCTCCTCCTGCCCATACGCCTGCTGGTCTGGCTCCTGCCTCGCCTGCAGATAGATGGGTTCGACATAGATAAACGAACTTTCCACCGGAATCGCCAGCAGGTTGCCGCGGATCACCTCCGATCCGCGCTGCCCCCACAGCGTCAGCTGGCTTGAGATCTCCGGCTGCTGGTCCACCCGAGCTTCGATCTGCATCGGACCGTAGATGAGCTTGTCCTTGGGAAGCTTGTACACCAGCAGGTGTCCATAGTTTTCACCGTCGGACCGCGCCGCGAGCCAGGCGATCATATTGTCTCGCTTTGCGGGCGTGAACGGCACCATCAGCAGGAATTCCTCCTGGCTCTCGCCCGGCAGCTTGACGATGATATAATAAGGCAGCATATCCTGTGGCTGGTCGCTGTAAATCTCGTTCGGGATCTCCCAGAGGTCCTCCTGGTTGAAGAAGACGTTGACGTCTTCCATGTGATAGCTCCGGTACATGGAGGCCTGCGCGTAAAACAGGTCGATCGGATACCTCACGTGCGCTCTCAGTTTTTCCGGCATGGCGGACATCGGCTGGAACACCCCCGGGAACATCTCGCCATAAGATCGAATCAGCGGATCTTCCGCATCCACCTGGTAGAACGTCACCGTGCCGTTGTAGGCGTCGACCACCACCTTTACTGAGTTTCTGATATAGTTGATCCTCATGCGCCCCGAGCGCGTGGAATACGGATACATATCGGAAATCGTGTACGCATCCTGTATCCAGTAGAGCCTCCCTTCGGACGCCACGATATAGGGATCGGTGTCGTACAGGAGGAAGGGAACCAGCGTCTGGACACGCTCCCGGATCTGCCGGCGGAACATGATGCGGCTATCGGGCAATATGTAACCGCTCAGCAGGAGGCTTACGTCCCAGAATCGTATGGCGAACGCCAGCCGATTGATGAAGCCGCCCGTGGGAACGCCCCCTGTCCCTTCATACGTCGAATACTGGTTCTCATCGCCCTTCGGGTAGTCGAATTCCTGGATCCCCGTCTTCACCGCCACGTAGGCGTAGGTTCTTTCACCGTAGTAGATCTCGGGCCGATCGACCTCCAGTCCCGGGTCTGAAACCGGCGGAATATCCTTGACCATGAACGCCGGCAGGCCCTCCGGGGTGACGTGGTTGACCGGGCTGATGGTCACCCCGTATCCGTGGGTGTACTGCAGACGCTCGTTGACCCAGTTCCTCGCCTGGGACGGCAGGCGGTTGGTGTCCAGTTCCCGGGCGGACAGCATCACCTGCCGGTATACGCCATCCACTGTATACCGGTCCACGTCCACGTTCGGGAATACGTAATAGGGACGGATTTCCTGCACCTGCTGGTAGGTCTGCTTCAGCGGGCGTTCGTCCCAGATCCGGATGTTTCGCATCGTCAGCGGGTTCGCCTGAATATCCGCCAGCGTCAGGTCCTCCGAGGCCTCGAAAGGCTGCTCGACGATCCGGTCCAGACCGTATGCCCGGTTGGTGGCCTCGATATTGTACTTGATATAGGGTCCCTCACGGCGGAGTTCGCTCGGCTCCACCACGAGCTTCTGCACCACGGTGGCGGGCACCGCCCCCACGACGATCGTGCCGACGACCAGCACGCCGACGCCCCTGAGCGGCAACCGGGAATTGGGCGATCTGACGTTCAGAAACAGGAAGACCGCCGCGGCCAGGAAGACGATCACCATCACCCAGAACGCCCAGATCTGAACGTTGACGTCCACGTAACCCGCCCCGAAAAAACGCCCCTGCGAATACAGAAGGCCGTAGATCTTCAGCCGGTACTTCCATGCCAGCGCCAGGAGGAATACCCCGCCCAATCCCGACAGATGGGCCATGGGGCGTTCCTCCACCTCGAGCCCCTCCCGGATCCCGATGCCGCCCGCGGTTACGTACATCACCACGACCACGAGCGCCGACAACACCAGGGCCGCAATCAGATACCCGGACAGAAAGTCGTAGAACGGAAGCAGGAACACATAGAAACCCACCTCCTTATTGAAAATCGGATCGACGGCGCCGAACGGCTGTTCGTAGAGGTACCGAAGAAGAACCGGCCATTGGCTGGCGCCGATGTTGCCCAGGATGAACACCAACACGGCCGCGATGAGAATCCGGGCCTTTCCGGACTGCAAAACGCCTCCGGTTTCGCCCTCCACCCGCAGCGCCCGCTGGGTTATCTTTCCGGCAATCCACAGGTTCACCCCCACGACGACGGCCGCGATCGCGCCGAATAACATGCCCGATCCGAAGCGGGCGCGAATGATACGCCAGAAAACCGAATCGAATTCCAGGCTCCTGAACCAGAGCCAGTCCGTATAGTACGACACCAGAAAACTGATACCGAAGAACCCGCCAACAAGCACGCCAAGAACGATCCATCCCCTCGGACGCCGATCCATAATTGCTCCTTTTCCGAAAACATGGCGAAGTGATGATTTCCATCACAAGTAAACAAAAAAACCGCTTTCTGTCAGTAAAAAACATTTTGAGGCGGTAAGAGGGAAGACGGTAGAGGTGAGACGGGAGAAAAAAGGCGGGTAGAGGTAAGAGGGTAGACGGGAGATGATATCCTTGCCCGGTGTGTTTTTCCTTTCTGCCTCCGGCACGAGAAGAATCCTTACAAGGCTGGAAATCTCTCCCGTCTCACGTCTTGCGTCTCACCAGGTGGTGGGGCGGGGTGTGGTCCTCTAACCTCTTCCGTCTCCCGTCTTCCCTGGTTTTCTTTGTGTCTTCGTGTCTCCGTGTGAGCCGAGTCTTTGCAGTCTGTCTCCCAACTACCATTTGACATCCAGCGCCGGCTTTATCTTATTGTCCGTGTCGTTCGTCTGCTTTCGCGGCCTGAACGGAACACAAGGAGTGCGCCATGTCGGAATTTCAGGATAAAGCGGTCATCGTCACCGGCGGGGCCAAGGGCATCGGCAGGGGTATCTGCCTTGCATTCGCCCGGGAGGGCGCCCGCGTACTCTGCGCCGACGTGGACGTGGAGGCCGCGGAACGCCTGGCGGCGGAAAACGGTTCTCTTCCCGGCCATATCCGGTTTCAGGCAGCCGACGTGGCGCGGGACGACGCCTGCCGGGCGCTGGCGCGGACCGCCGTTTCAGAATGGGGCGGCGTGGATATCCTCTGCAACAACGTCGGCGTTCAGCCCGTCAGCAGCTACCTGCCCGCCCATGAACTGCCCGAAGAAACGTGGGACGACATCCTGAACGTCAACCTCAAGAGCGCCTTCCTGATGACCCGGCACTGCGTACCCGAGATGATCAAACGCGGAGGCGGCGTGATCATCAATACGGCCAGCGTCCAGGGATTGCAATCCACCAAAGGCGTCTGCGCCTACGCCGCCAGCAAAGGCGGCATCCTCTCCCTGACGCGGCAACTCGCCCTGGAATACGCGGAAGACAACGTGCGCGTGCTGGCCGTCAACCCCGGCACCATCGACACACCGCTGGTCGACGAGGCCCTTCAGGCCATGGGCGGCGACGAGACGGAACATCGCGAACGGATGGGCCGGGCCCATCCCGTCGGCCGGATCGGCACGCCGCAGGACATCGCCAATGCCGTGCTGTTCCTCGCCAGCGAAAAAGCCTCCTTCATGACCGGCGAAAACGTGTGCGTGGACGGCGGGATGATGGCCAAAGGCGCTTGGAGCTGATCGCCCGGGTCCCGGATCACAACCCCATCTATGGACTACCATCCGTTTATCGTCCACTTCCCCGTCGCCCTGCTCACCGTGGGCTTCTTCTGTGACGCCGCCGGCATTCTGTTTCGCAGGGACCAACTTCTCCGCACCGGATACCTCCTCCTTGTCCTCGGCGCCGTCTCGGCGATTGCGGCCTCGCTGACCGGAAACGCGGCAGAGGAAACAGCAGCCAGAATCCCCGGCATCGCGGCCGCGCTGGAACGGCACGAATCCATCTCCACCGCCGCCACGTGGCTCGCCGTCGTTCTGGTTCTCCTCCGAACCCACCTCATCCTCAATAGAAAGTTCACAGGAACCGTTCGGTTCGCGTATCTCGCGGGTGTGGCGGCAACGGCAGTCCTCGTTGCCCTGAGCGGATATACGGGAGGTAAAATGACGTACGAATACGGGCCTGGCATCCGGCCTGTGATGGAAGCGCTCACGCACCCCAAAGGCGGGGAGAGGGAAGACGTAAGACGGTAGATGAAATCCTTGCCCGATATTTCGTCCCTCCTTGCCTTCGGCACGAGAAGAATCCTCACAAGGCAGGCAATCTCTCCCCTCGAACGTCTTACGTCTTCCCCATTCTAATGAACACACCGCAGGCATGGTTATGAATTGAAAGGCAAACGACGGGTTTTCCAATTTTCCTGCCGGATTTTTTCTTATAAATCCTTTGTTTTTCTATTATTTACGTCCTTTTTCTTATCCGCGTAAGAAAAAGGACCAAAAAGAAGCGCGCCCTTCGGCAGGGGGCCGGTTTTTCCGTGAATCCCCTCAGAGGCACAAATGGAATCTGGGTGGCCTGCGAACTCCTGAAGTGTATCAATACCAAAGCGTCGGACGGATATGCACGGAAAAACCCCCCACGCAACCACCGGACACGCTCGATTTGAATTTGTAGGTGCAATCCTTGTGGCTGCCCGCATAGCGGTGAAGATATCGGTGATTCCAGACGATATACTTAACAGAAACCGCTTTCGGCTGATAGCTGACAGCTGATGGCTGCTCCAACCCCAGAAGCCACACCGTCTACAGGCGCGAAGTCTCTCGCGAGCACTCCCAGAGCAGGGCGCGTTGTTCCGTCCCGCACCGATTTACGATATCCTCCGTAGTTGGAAGGTAGCCGCATGAGGTGAGTCCTGTGAGGATATTCGCGCCATGCATTTGGCAGGCCCCGCGCCCAGCGGCGACTTTTGGTTCCTTTTGGTCGCTTCAAAAGTAACACGCCGTAGGCAGGGAATTTGGGGAAGAGGGGTTTATGTTCTTGCTCTCAGA
>JAPPJY010000033.1 GCA_028874335.1 Gemmatimonadota bacterium
TCGTAGTCTCGTAGTCTCGTAGTCTCGTAGTCTCGTAGTCTCGTAGTCTCGTAGTTTCGCCTTTCGTAGTCTCGTAGTTTCGTAGTTTCGCAGTCGTTCTATCCTTCGACGTGGACGTGGCCGAAGAGCGTGCTGACCGACTCGTCGTTGTGGATGCGGCGGATGGCTTCCGCCAGGATGGAAGCAACGGAAAGCACCTTGATTTTTCCGTTCTGGACGTTTTCTGGCACCGGAATGGAATTCGAAACGACGAGTTCAGTCAGGACCGAGTTCTCCACGCGCTCGACCGCGGGGCCGGCCAGTACGGGATGTACGATTACGGCGCTGATGTCGAGGGCGCCCTGTTTTCTCAGCGCTGTAGCGGCCTCCACAAGCGACCCGCCCGTGGAAATCAGGTCATCGATGATCACGACGTTCTTTCCTTCCACGTCGCCGATGATATTCAGAACTTCGGTCTGCGTTCCGCTCGAGCGTCGTTTGTCTACAATAGCGAGCGGCGCATCCAGCAGTTCGGAATAAGCCCGGGTCATTTTGATGTTGCCCACGTCGGGCGTGACCGTGACCAGGTTTTCCATGCCTTTTTCCATCAGGTAGTTTCCAAAAACATTGATGGAGTAGAGGTGATCCATCGGGATGTCGAAGAATCCCTGGATCTGATTGGAATGCAGATCCAGCGAAAGGACCCTCCTGGCTCCGGCGGTAACGATAAGGTTCCCGATCAGTTTGGCGGTTATCGGGACCCGCGGCCTGTCTTTACGGTCCTGCCGGGCGTACCCGTAATAGGGTAATACGGCGGTGATCCGCCGAGCGGAGGCCCGACGGGCCGCATCGATGAGGATGAGGATTTCCATCAGGGCGTCGTTGGGCGTGAATTCCCCGTTGCCGCAGATGGGCTGAACGATGTAGACGTCGTTGCCGCGCACGTTTTCCCGGATTTGAACGCCGGTTTCCCCTCCGGGGAAACTGATGACTTCGGCTTCTCCGAGAGTGATGTCGAGGTGTCGGCAGATCTCCTCGGCCAGGGTTCTGTTGATGTTGCCGGTGAAAATCTGACAGTCATAACCCAAAACGTCAGCCTCCTTTGGGGGAACTCGAGTCGCGGAATTGAAGACATGTCCCGGGGAAGAACAAATGAAATATATAGACCGTCTGACGGCGGATCAATATGTTTAGAATCCTCTATCAGGACGACCACTTGGTTGCCGTTGACAAACCGAGCGGCATCTTCGTACACCCGACTCCCCTGGGACGACGGGAGCCCGACTGCATGTCCCGACTTGGCAGGCAACTGGGTCGTCCCGTTTTCACAATTCACAGGTTGGACCGGGCGACCTCAGGCGTGCTTCTCTTCGCGCTGAGTTCCGAGGCGGCCAGGAAAATGTGCCTCCTGTTCGAAGAGCGACGCATCCGGAAGGAATATCTGGCCGTGGTTCGGGGGTTTGCGCCCGAGGCCGGACGTATCGATCATCCCCTGCGCAAACACCGGAAGAATCCAGCGGTTGACGCGGTGACCGACTTCGTCAGGCTGGGAACGGCCGAACTTCCGGAGCCCGTCGGCAGACATGACACAGCGCGTTTCTCACTGGTACGGGCGGTTCCTCATACCGGCCGAATGCACCAGATACGGAGACACATGGCCCATATCTCACATCCCGTTCTCGGCGACACCAGGTACGGCGACGGCGCGCAGAACCGGTTTTTTCGCGCCCGGTTCGGCGTGCGCCGACTGGCGCTTGTGGCCGTCCGCCTCGCGTTTCTGCACCCATATACCCGGGAAGACGTTTCAGTCGTTGCGGAACCTTCGGAGGATCTCCGGGCGACGTTCGCCGGGTTGGGATGGAACGCGTCGTTGGCGCCCTGCTCTCATTCGCCCCTGGCTTCCTCTACACTCTGAGGCCGCCCTGAAACGTCCCCGCCGGCCCACCTGTACAATCTGGGAAAAAGCGCCAGCGTTCGATCTTCGAGAGGAAGTCTTATGGGGGTACTGTTGCCGCGCACCGATTGCCTGGCCGCAATGGACACCTCCAGGGCCTGGCGCAGATCATGACCGGTAATCCACGGTTCACCCCGCCCGCGTACTGCCGCCAGGAACGACCTGAGCGACCCGGTCAGATATTGAAATTCGCTCCATTCGTAAGATTCATACGCCGTTTGCTCTTTGATACGTTGTCCGCCCGGATCAAATCCACGGTAGACCACCGGCGGCGCCCAGTTCCATCGCACCATGGAATCATCGGTCCACACATCCACGCCGCCGTACGGTGTTGGCGTGCCGAATACCGCGCAATCGATGCCCGAACTCATTCGAAACCAGCCGTGAAGAACAAGACCCTCATCCGTTTCCGCAGCCAGCGCCTCCTCATGCGCTCCCCAGGCCATCACTTCCTCGACTTCCGCACCGGCAAACAACCTTAGTACTGATATATGCTGACAGCAACCGCCCGAAATTTCGCCGCCGAATCCGTGAACGCTGGCCCCTCTCAAAGCGCCGAATTCACCGGCGTGAATCCGACCGGCCGCCTCCTGCACCTCGTGCATCGCCCGCTGCAGATTGCCCCCGCCGAACACGACGTCCCGTTTCATGCAGACGTCAACCATCTCGTCCGCATCGGCCAGCAGACCGGCGATGGGTTTCTCCGCCGTCACCCCTTTTACACCCGCCTGCGCGCACGCCACCACGGCATCTTTAATGTACTTTACCGGCGTCACCACGGAGGCCACGTCCGGAACCGCGTCACGCAGCAGGGCTTCCGCGTCCGGGTATAGCGCCCTGACCCCGAATCGCTCGCCCACCGCCCGGCGTCGATCCTCGTTGACCTCGGCGATGGCGACGAGTTCCGTATCCGGATAGGTTGAAAATGCTTCCGCGTAGACCTGGCCCATTCGGCCGCATCCGATGACCGCCGCACGCATTTTGACCTCACTCATTGTGCTCTCCCTTGCTTGCAGGAATTCGCTCGAAAGCGAAGGGCGTGATGATCGACGGAAAATCCCGGCAGGGTCTGAGTTACATGCCCGTCAATCCGAAACAGATTTCAATGATACGAAGCGGCGCCATCGGCGACTTCGTACTGACGCTGCCCGCGGTCAACGCGCTGCGCGCGGCATACCCGCGCTCATGCCTCCGACTCATCGGCAGCCCGTCGATTCTCCGCCTCGCCTGCGTGGAAAACGTCGTCGACATCAACAGCGCGGCAGTCGCCGGTCTATATAACCCCGTGGGGCCGGTCCCCGATCGTACCCGCGCACTCTTCTCCGATGTCGATCTACTTATTGCGTACGCCGTCGACCCGGACCGCAGCCTTCAGTCCCGCCTCGCTGAGATTGTCCGCGGCCGGGCGATCGTCTACGACCCGCGACCGACCGGCGGCGTCCACGTCGTCGAACACCTCCTGACGCCGTTGAGACGGATGGGCATTCCCACACCCGACCCGAACCCCCGTATCCGTCTGGACGTGGATGAACTGGCTCACGCAGGCGAGATTCTTGCGAAACATTGTCTTTCCACCCCTTTGGTGGCCGTTCATCCCGGGAGCGGGGGCCGGGAGAAATGCTGGCCGCTAACTTCCTATTTCAAACTTGCCCAAAGACTCGTCAATCACCGCGCGGGCGTGTTGGCGGTGTGCGGGCCCGTGGAAAGGGACGTCGTCGATGAACTGCCGGCTCACCTTCCCCGCCTGGTTCCCCCGGACCTTCGCACCCTTGCGGCCCTGCTGCGCGGCGCCGACCTCTTCATTGGAAACGACTCCGGCCCGGGACACATCGCCGCGGCGGTCGGCACACCGACACTCACCCTGTTCGGACCCACGGACGCGGAAACGTGGGCGCCGCGGCATCCCCTCGCCCGTATATTGAAAGCCCCGGGCGGCCACCTCCCGGCCTTGTCGGTCGAAGCCGTGCTGAATGCCGCGCTCGAACTGCTTCCACAGTTACCATCACCGTCGCGGGACTCATTCGGCCCACGAAAGGACTCAACGTGATTCTTCTATCGATTCACGGCATTGGATTTGACAGTCTGAGACTATTTTGGCATATTAAAACCCGACGTTAATAGCATTTTGCCGTTGTCTTCGCATGTCGCAGTTACCAACCGCCAGGAGACTCGAATGAGCGCCCTGCTCGACCTGACTTTTCGCGGAAATGCAATGGCGGGATCCGTCAACGACGTGGGCGAGTTGCGGCGTTCGGACGACATTCTTCGCGATCCTGCCGCGCTGCACGCCCGAATGGCAGACGACGGCTACCTCTACCTGCCCGGACTCCTCGACCCTGAAGAAGCGCAGGCGGCGCGGCTGGAAGTCATGAAACGCCTCGCCAGGATGGGCTCGGTGGACGAAACCTTTCCACTCATCGAGGGGAGATACAAGCCGGGCGGCGGGCTCGGCTCCATGTTCGACTTAACGCTCGATAATCCGGCACTGACGAAAGTCCTCTATGACGGACCCATGATCCGTTTCTACGAACGTTTTCTGGGAGGACCCGTCACCCATTTCGACTATACATGGTTCCGGGTCAAGGCGCCGGGAACCGCATCTCCCACCCAACCCCACTACGACGTCGTCTACATGGGCCGCGGAACCCCCAACCTCTTCACCTCCTGGACCCCGCTGGGCGACGTACCCTTCGAAATGGGCGGCCTGATCATTCTGGAAAATTCACACAAGAACGAACGCCTCCGGCACACATACGCGCGTACCGACGTGGACAAATACTGCGACAACGAAGACAAGGCCGGACGGATCGTTGAAACCGCCAGGACTCAGAAGCGCGACCTGACCGGCGAGGAACAGTCCCGAATCCGATGGAATTCCACCGGTTCGTATGCGTCCGACGCCATACAGGCTCGAAACGAGATCGGCGGCCGGTGGCTGACGGCGGACTACAAACTGGGCGACGTGCTTGTCTTTTCGATGCATACGATGCACGCCAGCTCCGACAACCGAACCGACCGGATCCGCATCTCCTCGGACTCCCGCTATCAGCTCGCCTCCGAACCTCAGGACGAACGCTGGATCGGGACGCGTCCGCCGGCGCACGGCATACGCGCGAAACAGGGCATGATCTGCTGACCCGTACTCGTTCTCGGATTGAAGTCGCCGGGCAATCCCTCCACAGGTGAACGGTCCCGGCCTCAACAGAATCGCGAGGTCCTTCAATCCACCTCTCGTTAGCCGCGTTCCTGCATATCCCGCACGAACGAATTCTCCGAATATTCGCCGCGCACGGCCCTGAAGTCGGCCTCGACTTCGTCGGCGCCGCCGTCAACGCCATAGCCGATTGCCGCGGCGGCGCCAAACTCCTTTTCCGCATCCGCCAGCACCCTTCTCGTGGCCGAGGCGCGCAACTTCCCGTGTACCGCTGCCAATTCCTCCAGTTCCGGCGCCGTGAGCGCTTCCACGGAGGCGCCGGTACGGTCATGGTAGGTCCGGCGCACCCACGCCCACTCATCCCTCTCGTACATCCCGTCAGCCCGCGCGAATGCCGCATTGAACGCCGCCACCGTGTCGATGGCTCCTGAGACGATATCCGTTTCGATCTTCGCCAGCCGTGACCCCGCAAGCAACAAACCGCCCACGTCCGCCCAACGCTCATCGTATGCCTCCCCATCCATCGGGCCCAGCCCCTTTCCTTTCGCCACCCGCTGAAGGATCTTTTCAATCAGATACAGGTCGATCGCGGCGGCGTAGCTCCTGATGCCGTGGCGCAGGACCAGGCGCCGGATCCTCACGCCATTGTGGCGAACGTGATCCAAGTCTCGCGGTGTCCTGTCATACAGCCCCTTGAGAAGCGCCTCACCCCGCATCATCCGCTCGACCGTGTAGGGACTGAACACCTCGTACCGGATCCTGTCGCGCCTGTCGGATGCCGTGCGCCGGTCCCGGTTCGGCCACTTGTCGCCATCGCGAACGGTACCAGCCGTGTGCAGGTTCATCGCGGGCGTCAGGTAACTTGTCCCCCGTTCCTCGACGATGTATGAAAACGGCAGATCCCGGGAGTCGAAGTTCGTCATATGCTTGCCGATGACAACGGTGAACGGCCCAACCGCGCTTGGCAGGAGCATATAGGAAGAGGATCCCGTCTTGCTTCCCCGTTCGAGCACACCCTGGTGCACGGGGCCGAGTTTATACATGTGGTTGCTCTGGTTGGTCCCGCTGCCCGCATTGTAGAATGAATACAGTCCCGCGATCAGAAGCGTGCTTTTGTGGTGCGTTACCGTGTAGGGACCGCAGAACACGGCGCAGGCTTCGCCGTTAAAGCACTCCGAATTGGCGAAAAAGAGGGAATTCTCGGCCGAAAACTGCTTTCCGATCTTGACTCCCTGCCCAATGAAGCACCGGGAAAGGATCGCGCCGCCTTCCACGCTCGAACCTTCGGCGATTATGAAATCCTCGGCCACAACGGACGCGCCGACCCGCGTACGCGCGTTCGCCTCGCTCAGTACGGTTCCGTTCTTCAGCATGGCCGCCCCGACGACCGCCGCGCCGCAACCGACATTTACATCCAGAATCTCATTTACATGCGCGACGACGGCGCGTTCGCCGACCACGCCCGTATCCGAGGTGATTTCCGCGACGTACGCATCGACGATCTCCTGCAGGCGCAACGTCATCTCCGTCCGGTACCGGTGCATACTCATCACGTATGCGAACTGGCTGGACATCTCGTTGAACATCGGCACTTCGCGTCCGCCGCCCTCGTTGACGGGTTCCAAAACCACACCATTTCCGAATGCCGCACCGGCGTGCGTCACCATCTGCCCGACGTCCGTTACGACCGCGCCATCGCCGATCCTGTAGTTTGCGAGGTGACCGCGAACGCGGGTCACCCGCACGTTGTCGCCCAGAACGCAATCGATCAGGGTTGCGTCCGAGATTTCCGCGGGCAAATCCACGCCGGCGAAGGACACCGCGCCCTCCAGTGCGCCCAATTTTATCCGCCCGTAAAAAACCACACGCTTCACCCGATCCGGGTTGAATCCATGTTTTACTTTCACCTTAGACCAATCCGGGGACGCGCACCCGTTGCGTTCCATTGCCTCGACCTCAACCCTCGAAAGCGCACGATAGCCAGCCATGCGTGAATTCTCCTTCCTTCATGTTCCAGTTCATGCGTGCGTATCTCACTGAAAAACCGGTCATTATCGAATCAGGAGGGCGGGTAAGATATCCTGCGCCGCACCCGACGGCAAGCGTTTTCTATCGAATTCCCGTCCGGTTCCGCGTCTCCCGGTTCGAGGGCAAAAACCTTTACTTCAATCCGGCCATTTCGTATATTGCCTTTCCTTTTCAGGCAGTCGCCAATCCAGTATACGGCGATCCACGGTGGGAGTAACCGATGTCCGGCAGCATCAAACTCGAGGTTTGCGAGACCAGCGCCGACGTGGCGGTCAAAGCGTCGGAAACCATCGCCAGTCTGATCCGCGCGACACCGGATGCAGCGATCGGCCTGGCCACGGGATCCACACCGGAACAGACCTATGAAAGACTCGCCGATCTGCATCGCAGCGAGGGCCTCCAATTCGCCCGCGTAACCTCCTTCAACCTGGACGAATACTGGGGCCTGGACGGCGATCACAATCAGAGCTACCGTTATTTTATGGACGACCGCCTTTTTCGGAAAATCGACATTCGACCCTGGAATACCCACGTCCTGAACGGCAGGGCCGCCAATCCCGATCTGGAATGCAGGGCCTTCGAGACGAAAATCCTTGCGGCAGGCGGTATCGACCTGTGGCTGCTCGGCATCGGCACCAACGGTCACATCGCATTCAACGAACCCGGCAGCGCCGTGGACAGCCGCACGCGTCTCGTCAACCTTGCGCCGAGTACGATTGCGTCGAACAGTGACGGCCGTTTCTTCTCGGATGCCGCCAGCGTCCCCCGATTCGCCCTATCGGCCGGAATCGGAACTATTCGGGAGGCGCGGCGTATTCTCCTGCTGGCCACCGGATCCGGGAAGGCAGATGCCGTTGCGCAGGCCCTGGAAGGACCGCCCTCGACGGACTGCCCGGCCAGCCTGCTGCAGAGCCATCCGGACTGCACGTTCATCGTCGATGTCGAAGCGGCTTCAAGGCTCGAATCGGGTTAAATCCGGACGTCAAGACCATCCGTTGCATCACACCTCGACGGGACTTCCTTCCATATTCCCTGCATTTTCATGGAGCGTCAAATGGATCGCGAATCAATCAAGGCAGGCGTGTACCGGGTGATCTCGAAGGTTCTTGGAATCGACACAACTGAGGTCGCGGAGGACCAGAGCTTCACCGCGGATCTGGGCGCCGAATCCGTACAATCGGTAGAACTCATGGCCGGATTCGAAGAGGAGTTCGATATAGAGATGGACGAAGATGAAGCCCTGGCCGTACAAACCGTGGGTGGCGCCATCGACTTCATCGCACAGTATGTAAACGATTGATTCCGAACCACTTGCCCCCGCTTTTTCCAGGAGCGTGCCCCATGAAAGCAGGAGACCTGATCGAAGTTGACCGGCCGAATCTCCTCGACGAGCAGTTCGACTACAACCTGCCGCCCCGGATTCTGTTTGACGGTCCGCTATATGAAGAAGTCGGTGACCGGCTTGTCAGATTCGACCCGGAGGAAGCCCTCGCCCGAGACCTCGTCATCACCGACACCACCTTTCGGGACGGTCAGCAGGCCCGCCCGCCGTACACCGTGGAACAGCAGGTCAGACTCTACGACATGATGGCCAGGCTCGGCGGGCCCAACGGCGTTATCCGGCAGACCGAGTTCTTTCTCTACACGAAGAACGACCGGCGCACCCTGGAAGAATGCCGCGCACTGGGGCACCGTTTTCCCGAAATTACCTCCTGGATCCGGGCGGACAAGGGCGACTTCCGGCTGGTAAAGGAAGCTGGCGTACGGGAAACCGGAATGCTCACGCCCAGTTCCGACTACCACATCTTCTACAAGCTCAAGAAAGACCGAAGGAAGGCGTTCAACGACTACCTGGAGGTCGTCGAAGCCGCCTGGGAGTCCGGCATACGGCCGCGGTGTCACCTTGAAGACGTCACCCGGGCGGACATCGACGGATACGTCCTGCCGTTCGTCCAGGAACTGATGCGCCGTTCCGAGCAGGTCTCTCCCGAGCTCCGCGCAAAAATACGGCTCTGCGACACCATGGGATTCGGGATCAGCTATCCGGGCGCAAGCCTGCCGCGGTCCATCCCCAAGCTCGTCTACCGGATGACCAACGACGGCGGGGTTCCGCACGATTGCCTGGAATGGCACGGCCACAACGACTTCCACAAGGTTCACGTCAACGGGGCTACCGCGTGGCTCTACGGCTGCAATGCACTCAACACCACGCTGTTCGGATTCGGCGAACGCACCGGCAACCCTCCCCTCGAGGGGGCCATACTCGAATACATCGGCCTTCACGGGGACCTTTGCGGCATAGACACCATGATGATCCAGGAGATGGCCGACTACATGCGCTCCATCGGCGTGGACATCGCGCCAAACTACCCGTTCGTGGGCCGGGACTTCAACACCACGCGGGCCGGGATCCACGCGGGCGGGCTGCGTTCCGATGAACGCATATACAACATCTTCGATACGACCGCACTGTTCGGACGTCCGCCCAGGGTGGCCATAACCGACAAGACCGGTGTCGACGGGGTCGCCCTCTGGGTCAATGAGTTCCTGGGTCTGAAGGGCAGCGACCGGCTCAGCAAGATCAAAGTGCACAAGGTCGCCCGCTGGGTGATGGACCAATATGAAGTACACGGACGGATGAGCGCAATTACGGACGAGGAACTGGAAGAACAGGTCAAGATCAACCTCCCGGATCGGTATGCGACCTATCAGGCCGGGCGCAAAGCCAGCTGATCCGCTCGTTTTCGCCTTGCAATTCCGACATCTGGCTCCGTATCGTGACGACACGCACCGTCTCGCACACCGCACTCAATACGTTTTGCGTTGACCTCCTCAATGCAGCGGGTGTGCCTGAAACCGACGCCCGAATCACGGCCCGCATCCAGGTTGAAGCGGACCTCCGCGGCGTGCATTCTCATGGCGCGCGCGCCATAGCGGGCTATATCCGACAGATCCTGAAAGGCGATATCAACCCGAACGCCCATCCCCGTGTCCTGAGCGAGGGGGCCGCGTACGTTCACATGGACGCGGACAACGCCCTCGGACAGGTGGCCGCATACAACGCGATGCGGCGTGCGATCCGGAAAGCCGAGGGGTCGGGCATCGGTATGGCCGCCGTGCGGAACACCAATCACTACGGCGCCGCGGCCTACTATGCCAACATGGCGGCCGAGGCCGGCATGGTGGGATTCAACACCACCGGTGGACGAAAAAACCGGGGCAACATGGCGCCGTACGGCAGCATTGAACCCGCCATCGGGAACGCGCCTTTCGCATACGGGATCCCGGCCGGCCGGGAACGCCCCATCATCCTGGATATGGCCACGGGCGTTGTTGCCGCCGGCAAGATCGGGATCGCCCGGGACCGCGGCGAGAAGATCCCCCTGGGGTGGGCGCTGGACGCGGCGGGCAATCCCACGGACGACCCGGCTGAAGCAAGTATTGTCGTACCTCTCGGCCCCAAGGGGTCGGGACTCGCAATCGTGATGCACTGTATCGGGGGTATCCTGGCGGGCGCCGCGTTTCCCGACGTCGAGAAGTTCGGTTATCTGTTCATTGCGATCGACGTGTCGACATTTGCTGATCCCGATACCTTTGCAGCAGAAGTCGACGCCCGTATTCAGACGATTCGCGAGGCCCGGCCGGCGCCCGGCGTCGACCGCGTCCACTACCCCGGTGAACCCGAATGGATCACCCGCGAACACAATCTCGAAAACGGTATCCCCATGCTGCTTCCCCATTTGACCGATCTTGAATCCGTCGCCCGCCAGCTCGGCGTATCGACCCGCCTGGGATGACGGTCGAGTACCGGACCCTCCGATGGGAATGGTATCGGGTTGATCCGGAACCCCGTCCCGCCTCACCGCACAGAACGCCTGCCCGATCTGCAAACGCCCGATGGACATCCTGGTACTCACAGCCACCGCATTCGAGCAGGAGACGCTCAGAAGGAGCATTTCGCACCCGACCACGCGCACCTTCGCCCACAGGGCGCGAACCGACGGTACATTGGGGACGCGTCGCGTTGTCCTGATCGAGACCGGTATCGGCGCCGTCAATACGGCGCAGGCGCTCACCGCGGCTCTGGAGACCGGCCCTCCTGACTTCGTTCTGCAGGTCGGCGTCGGCGGCGCCTACGCCGGTTCTCAACTCAACGTGGGGGACCTCGCCGTCGCAACCGAGGAGAACGACGGGGAATTGGGGATCCTCGCACCCGACGGCTGGCTTTCGGCCGATCGCATCGGCATTCCGATTTTGAGCACAAACCGGGACCACTACAATACCTTTCCACTCGACGCGGTCCTGGCCCGGCGCGCTGAAACCATGATCCTCAACGTGCGCCCGGATGCGGCTCCGGCCGTGCGCTCCGGTCCTTTCGTGACTGTACAGCAATGCAGCGGCCTCGCCGCCAGAGGCAAAAAACTCGCAACGCGGTTCAACGCGATCTGCGAGAATATGGAAGGCGCTGCCGCCGCGCATGTGTGCACGCTGTACGACGTTCCTTTCATCGAACTGCGCGGCATCAGCAACCTCGTGGAAGACCGGAACACGGCCGCCTGGAAGCTCCCGTTGGCCTCCGGGAACGCGCAAAGGGCTGCGCGTGTCCTGATCGAGAATCTGGCGCCGTGAGAAACGACGAAGAAACGAGACTACGAAAGACGAAAAGACGCGAATATACGAGACTACGAAACAGCGAGAGTACGCGAATACATCATACACCTTCAGCATCGTCATCTCTTCGCCTTTTCGTATTCTCGTATTTTCGTATTCTCGAATAAACGAATCGGCGAAGAAACAAAACTACGAAACGGCGAGAGTACGATACTACGAGAGTACGCAAAAACATCATACTCTTTTGGCCTCGTCATCTCTTCGCCTTTTCGTATTCTCGTATTCTCGTATTCTCGTATTCTCGTATTCTCGTATTCTCGTATT
>JAPPJY010000013.1 GCA_028874335.1 Gemmatimonadota bacterium
AAGCCTTTTTTCGGACCTCTTCTCTGAGAATCTCACCGTTCTTGGACAGCAGTGACTGTACTTGGATTCCACGTAGTCGTCGATGAAGAAGCTCTCGAAAGGAATCGTCGGGACCAATTCAGACCAGATCTCCCTTATGTCCGAAAGCGCTTCCTGCTCTCGATCCTCCTTGATCTTCAGATGCAGATATTTCAGATTCGATCCCGCCACCGACATCACCAGAGGGACCATGGGTTCTCTCAACGACCGCACGTGAAAGTCCCGGATCATCCCCACAACCCTTGCGGCTCGCTTGTTCAGCAGGAACGCCTGTCCGACCGGCAGGGTCCAGCCGGATTTCTCCGCGGCCGTCTCGTTTATCAGTACCTCGGTCACATCGTCACCGCCGCTTGACCGTTCGGCGTAAGCCCGCGTGAAATGCCGTCCCGCCAGTATCGGAATACCATAGCAATCGAGGAAGTCCTCATTCGCTCGAAATACCCGAGCTTCAAACTCCCGATCGGGCGAATCGACGGGCGATACGAAGCGTCGTTTGGGCCAGCTGTGCCCCGGCAGGTCCAGGCTCGCGGCCGCCGATATGATATCCGGATGAGACAGAAACCGCTGTTTGACCGTGTTGTAGCGGCTGTTCAAGGGGAGTCGCTCGGCGTCGGGTCCGAAGATCTTGACGACCAGGATCCCGTTCCGGCTGAATCCCAGGTCTCGCGTCCGCACGACGTCCATCTGCAGATAGACGACGAGCGTGGTCGCAATGAGGACCGTGGATGCCCCGAACTGCAGAATCACCAGGGCCCGGCGCACCCAGAGATCCCGGGGCAGCCCCTTGCGCAGGCCTCTGAATGCGTCTGCCGGTTGCTGGGCCGACAGATAAAGGCCGGGATAGATTCCGGATAGGATGCCGGTGATCGCGGCAACACCCAGAATCCATTGAATCTGCTCGACAACGTCGAAGACAAGCGGTTTGCCCATCAGAGCTGAGAACTGGGGCAGAAGCGCCCTCGTCAATCCGATGGACAACGGCAGCGCGACAAGGGTAACCAGGAGGGACTCGCAAAGGAACTGGCCGATCAGGCATTCGCGATGGGCGCCGGCGACTTTGCGCAGGCCGGTCTCGCGGGCGCGCAGGGCCGAGCGTGCGGTGGCCAGATTCATGAAGTTGATACACGCGATGATGAGGATTCCGAGACCCAGCGCCGATAGCGGATAGAGATCGCGAACGTCGCCGTACAACATCCCCGAGTCTCCCTTGAAACCCTCCAGATCGACTTTGGAATACAGGTGGATGCGCGGCATGGGCTGGAGCCGGTACGTCGCACGTCCGGAAGCCGTGGGAAACCGGGCGGCAAGCGCCTTCTCGACCGCCTCCACGTCCGCGTTCGGTTGCAAACGAACGAAGATCGGCGCCGCCCGGATCGCCCAGATGTCCGAGGCAAAGCGCGTGACGCTGTCGAACTCGAAGCGCGTATTGGTGGGGAGATCCTTCATCACGGCGATGACATTGAACGACTGGACATGCGTCTCCCGCTGCACCTCCACGGTCCTGCCCACGGGGTCAGTGTCGCCGAACAATTTCGCTGCAAGGCGCCGCGTCAACACAATCGAGGCGTCCTCTCGAGACAGCTGAGTAGCATCGCCGTGAATCACGTCCAGCCCGAAAAACCCCAGAGCGTCGCCGTCGACCGGACAGAGCCGCTGGCGAAATATCCGGCCTTCGGCGCGGAACCAGGAACTGATCTGGCGGTATTGGGCGACGACCTCCACCTGGGGATAGTCGTTGCGCAGGCTCACCGCGATCTTTGCCGGCAGCGCGCTCTGCCATCGAACACGGCCGCGCTGGTCTATATCCTTTTGCATGACGCGGAAAACCCGGTCTGCATGAGGACGATATGCGTCGTAGCTCATCTCATAGCGGATATACACCACAATGAGCATGGCGCAGGTCAATCCGATCACCAGACTGGCAACGCTGATCGCGGTGTGGGTCCTGTTGCGGATCGCGTTACGAACCGCGACTTTGAGAAAGTTGTATAGAATCTTCGAACTCAGTGTTGCGCGGTCTGCGCCCGTTTGCGGAGCTCCTCGCGGGTCAGGTCCTCAACGCGCGTGGCGATCCACCAGGTGTTGCCCTGGCTGTCCCTGACGCCGGCGTTCCGGTCCCCGTAGAACTGGTCCGCGGGCTCCATGATTGATTCCGCACCGGCGCCGAGCGCGGATGCGTAGGTCGCGTCGGTATCTTCGACGTACATATAAAGCGCGGCCGGCATGGCCGGATACCCCTCTTGAGCGGCGCCCATCATGACAACCGAATCCCCAATTCGGACCTCGGCATGCCTGGTGACCCCGTCCGGACCGGGAACGCGTTCGTGCTCTTCGGCGCCGAATGCGTCCTTCAGGAAAGCAATGAGCGCTTCTATATCCTCAACGACAAGATACGGGGTAACCGTGTGGTAACCCGCGGGTGTCTGTGACATGATCCGCCTCCTTGTGCATTTACGCCTCCCAAACGTAAACCTTCTTGGTGTAAACCGTCTCAAATCCGTTGCGCTGGAGATTTCCCAGCGACGTCTTCAGCATCGTCAGGGTCTCGCTGCAGGCCACCCGGCAACCCAGTTCCGCTGCGCGATTCAGGCGGGCTCGGATCAGCGCATTCTGGCCGCCCTTTCCTCTGTGCACCTCCGCGGTCCCGGCCCATCCCAGATAGGCGAAATCTCCCTGGCGGGCCAGTATCGCGGCGCTGACGGGCGTGTCGCCGTCATAAGCCAGGAATTGGTCGAATCCGCCCCGATCGACACATTGGAAGAAGAATGAACACGGCCAGGGCTTGAATATGCGGAGAATCGCATCTTTCCGCCTTTCGACCTCGCGTCCTGATACCCGGCGCACGGCCAGGCCGGTCGGGAACGGGTCCACGCTTTCAACGGGACGAATCAGCGTGGGATAGGTGGTTCCTTTAAACGGTTTGAGACCGTTGTCCCCCAACCACCCGGTTATTTCCTCTTCCTGCGGGTTCGGACTCATCCAGAAGAAAAACCGTTGGACCTTCGATTCGCTGAATACGTCCAGGATTTCCAGTAAATCGGACCTGGAAACACGCCTCCCGCATCCGAAGAATGTTACGCCATTCCGATTAGCCGATGGATAGGGCGATGAAGCGGAAGGAGGATCGAGTGTGACGACGGCGGTATCAGAAGGTACCTGGATCCTCGAATCGCGTGGAACGCAATCGAGTTCCGCCTGCCTGATCGCCAACAATCGTCGCGCAATCTCGTGGGGTCCCATAACAGTCCGTTGATAAAGTCGCTCTGCAGGCGAGGCCGAAGACAAGGCGCGCGACCGAGTCCCATCTCTCGATTCGGCGAGGGAGCGCAACGCAGTATTTCGACCGCAAGGGCCGGCCGTAGCCCGGATGGGCTTTTTCAACGGGCTGCTAAAGGCGAGCGTTACGACTTCCCTTCGAGGTGCGGTTTAAGGAACTGTCCCGTATACGACTGCTCGACAGCGGCCACCGCCTCGGGCGGACCCGTGGCAATCACGTCTCCCCCGTTGTGCCCGCCCTCCGGACCGAGGTCGATCACATAGTCGGCGGTCTTGATCACGTCCAGGTGATGTTCGATGACAACAACCGTGTGTCCGGCGTCGACGAGGCCGTTGAGCGCGTCGAGCAGTTTCTGTATATCCGCCAGGTGAAGTCCCGTGGTCGGCTCGTCGAGGATGTAGAGATTGTGCCGGCCGCGTTTGATCTTGCCGAGTTCATTGGCGAGTTTAATGCGCTGCGCCTCTCCGCCCGAGAGGATGGTGGCCGGATGACCGATTTTCAGGTAGCCCAGCCCCAGGTTGTCGAGCACGGAAAGCTTGTGGGCAATAAGGTTTTTTCCTGCAAAGAACGCGACGCCCTCTTCGATGGGCATGTTCAGGACGTCGGCAATGGTCTTGTCCCGGTAGGTGACCTCCAGCGTCTCGTCGTTGTAGCGTGCGCCCTTGCAGGTGGGACAGGGTATGGACACGTCGGGCATAAAGGCGAAGCTCGTCTTGATCTCGCCTTCGCCGGCGCATTCCTCGCAGCGACCCCCCTTGACGTTGAAGCTGAATCGGGAGGCCGTATAACCACGTTCCATGGCTTCCTGGGTGGATGCGAAACACTTGCGGATATTGTCGTAGAACCCAATGTACGTCGCGGGATTGGACCTTGGAGACCGGCCGATGGCGGTCTGGTCGATGTTGATGACGTCTCCCACGGGTTCGTGACCCGAGAGATCATCATGATCCCCGGAAAAGATCCGGCTGTCGTGAAACAGATTGTATAGTTTCTTGTAGAGTACTTCGTGAATCAGCGTGCTCTTGCCCGATCCGGACGCGCCGGTGATACATGTGAAGATTCCCAGTGGGATTTCAACGTCGACGTCATTGAGGTTGTTCGCCCGCGCGCCCGTGATGCGAATCGCCCTGGCGTTCTTCTCGCGGCGCTGAGCGGGAACGGCGATTGTTCTGGCGCCGCTCAGATACTGCGCCGTCGGTGATTCGCTGCAGGACAGTACGTCCTCGATAGGACCTGCCGCGACAACGCGGCCCCCGTGTACTCCGGGACCGGGACCCATTTCAATGATGTGATCCGCAGCGCGGATGGTCTCCTCGTCGTGTTCGACGACGATGACCGTGTTGCCGATGTCTCTAAGGCGTCTCATGGTACCGATCATCTTGACGTTGTCTTTGGGGTGCAGGCCGATGCTGGGTTCATCCAGAACATAGAGCATGCCCATCAGCCCCGAGCCGATCTGGGTGGAGAGGCGAATGCGCTGGGACTCGCCGCCGGAGAGCGTACCGGTCGGACGGTTGAGGTTGAGATAATCAAGGCCGATGCCGATCAACAATTCGAGGCGGGATGAAATCTCGTGGACGATCTGCGAAACCACCTCCTTCTTTTTCGAAGGGATGGCGAGTTCCGCCAGAAAAGTGAGCAATTCCGGTAGATGCATTTCTCCGAGACTGTGGATGTTGTGGTTGTCAATCGTGACCAGAAGACGCTGTTTCTTCAACCGCTCCCCACCGCAGTCCGGACATGGGTTCTCGACCATGGTCTTGCGCAGATAGTCTTCCATGCCACCGTGCGCCACACCCTTTTGTCGGTATCGGCGATACTGGCGTTCGATCTGATTGATGACGCCGTCGTAACGAAACTCCCGCCCGATGTATTTCGCGCCGACCTTGGCGTCCGGAGGCTGTTCGATAACGATTTTTTCGCCTCGTGTGCCGTAAAGAAGGAGGTCCCTTACGCCATCGGAAAGGTCCTTATAGGGGGTGTCCAGGTCAAAACCGTACTTTCTGGACAGGCTGTAGAGGATACGCCCGCCCCAGGTATTGACATCGTATTTCAGCGCTTCTTTCACGAACGCGCCCTCCCGCAGACTGCGGTCCTTGTCCGGGGCGACGAGATCGCGATGCGCTTTCAGATAGGTGCCCAGACCGGAGCACGTCACGCAGGCCCCGGCGGGATCATTGAACGTGAACATCCCGTGATGCATACGGCCCGCGACGACGCGCGCTGACGAAGCGCCGAGTTTTCGGTGGAAAGAATCCACTGCCGGCTTGCCGACACCCGAGAGTATGCGGAAACTCAGGAACCCTTCGCCAATGACCTCGAGGCCGTGTGTAAGGGACGTCACGATCTGTTTGTCGAGACCGTCGCGGACAACAAAGCGATCCACGATTACTTCGATCCGGTAGTCTTCGTCTTCATCGAGATCGACTTCCTCGCCCAGGTCGTGAGCCTTTTCGTTTATACGCACCCGGCGGTAACCCTTGGTGCGAACGTCGTCGAAGAGGTAAGCGTAGTCCTCCCCATAGATCTTGAGCACCGGCGCCAGAACTTCGACCTCGGCGCCGTCCGGCAGGGCGAGCAGATGTTCCATCATCTGATGCGGGGTCCAGACGCTGACTTTCTCTCCGGTAACCGGGCAACGGGGCTGCCCGATATTGGCATAGAGCATGCGCAGGTAGTCCGACAGGTCCGTCATCGTCCCCACGGTCGAGCGGGGATTCTTCATCACGGTCTTCTGTTCTATCGAGACGACAGGAGAGAGTCCGTTCACGAAGTCGACGTCCGGCTTCCTGAGTTGTGAGACGAATCGCCGGGCAAAGGTGGAAAGCGACTCCATGAATCGCCGCTGCCCTTCGGCATACACCGTATCGAACGCGAGGGAGGATTTCCCGGAGCCGCTCACGCCGGTGACAACAACCAGCTTGTCGCGGGGGATTTCGAGGTGGATATTCCGCAGGTTGTTTTCGCGGGCGCCCTTGACCTCTATGGTCGATCTCATCGGTGGCCCTTTAAAAAAACCGAGCGAAACTACGAAAGGACGAAACTACGAGAAAGCGGGAATACATCATTCGTCTGCTGGTTTTCTCGTCTTTTCGCCTTTTCGTATTCTCGCCTATTCGTATTCTCGTCCATTCGCGCTGTTCGTAGTTATGTCTTTGCCTTTCAGCCTTTTTCGCGTCTTGCGTAGTTTCGACTTTTTGTAGTTATGGTGTCGCCTTTCCGTTTTTTTGTCGTTTCGTGTTTTCCGCCTTTTTTATCGTATTCTCGCCGTTTCGCTCTTCACGGTTTCGCCTTTCGCCTTTTTTTCGTGTCTATTCGCGTTTTTCGCAGTTTCGTCTTTTCGTAGTTATGTTGTTGCCCTTCGTTTGTTCGTATTCTCGTATTCTCGCCTATTCGTATTCTCGCCTATTCGTCTATTCGCATTCTCGCCTATTCGCCATCGTAGTAATACGCGGGTTCTTCAACTTCAATTCGGCTCTTCTCGGTCAGGTGGATCGGACTCGACAACTTCTGAATGACTTCCTGCTGAACGAGCCATTCACAGGCCGCTTCAAGGCCGCCGCCTTGGATCTTTTTTTCGAAATAATCGCTGATTTCCGAGAGTCTACGCACTTCAGACGATTCCTCCAGGTAATTCAGCAGCGGGCGAAAGAGATCCGGCGTCCCTTCCTCCAGAAAATTGTTGACCAGATCGAGTACGCGTTTGACGGACTCGCGCGTCTTGGACTGACTCACGAAGTCCGTGTAGACCGCGTCGAATAGCTGTGGATTGTATTTCAGCGCCTGATGGACCACTTCCCGGCCGGGCGCTTCGTTGTGCAGGATCACCTGGATCGATGCCAGGTCGCGCACAACCTGCATGAGCCACCAGAAGCTGTATTCGTAGTCCATTTTCAGGTAGAAGTACTTTTCGGCTTTGTTGAGCGACGGTATCAGAAAGCTTGCGTGTCTCAACAGTTGGTATGCCCGGTCTCTCGCTCCGATTTGATCGATGGCGTCGTACCATCTCGCCACGGAATCGTCTTTCGTGAAAAGAAGGGTACTCGTCGAAAACGTAAAGTCCAGCCACCCTCCGGCGAGGTCGCCCTCGATCCGTCGTTTGAAAACGCTGCGGGGAATGCGTTGCGCGTGGATGTTGACTTCGTCTTCACAGAGCGTTACATGTCCTTCTTTCACCCCATCCTGCATGATGATCCACAGATCGATGTCCGAATTCACCCAGACTTCGTCGTAGGACAGACTGCCAAACAGAATCGCAGCCAGTACCGTCCGGTCCGTTTCGAGTTTTCCGGCCAGAGACGACAGCGCGCTCCGGTAGTGTTTCCGGATTTCATCCGGAGTGTCAGGAAGCATCGAAAACTCCATCGTCACTATATTAATGAACGCGAGGCAGCACATGATATACGCAGGTACGAATCAGGTGTCAAGGTCAATTCCCCGAAAGCACCGGACTCCCGCGGCCCGCTTTCCACAATTTCCCACGGAGGAGCCGATGGTTCATCAAATCCAGTCATGGATGCCGACTGTCGTCCTGTTAATCTGTCTGCTTACGGCATCCGGCGCCGCGTCCGCCGGCGAGTTCAGGCTCACGATTCTGCACAACAACGACGGCGAGTCCCAGTTGATAAACGCCGGAGAGGGCCTGGAAGACTTCGGCGGCGTGGACCGATTCAAGACCCTGGTAGATCAGCTCAGAGCCGAAGCGCGGTTGGACGGCGGCGTACTCATGGTTTCATCGGGCGACAACTTCCTTGCAGGCCCCGAATTCAACGTCAGCCTCAGGCGTGCGGATTCCGACCCCTTCTACGACACCCTGGCGATGGACCTGATCGGGTACGACGCAGTATGCATCGGAAACCACGACCTGGACTTCGGACCGGACATCCTGGCCAGATTCATTTCCGGTTACAGCCTCACGCGCCCGCCGTATCTCAGCGCCAATCTGGACTTCGGGGACGAACCGGAACTGGCGGATCTCGTCCATTCCGGCCGAATCGCGGGGAGCGCGGTCGTCAGAGTCGGCGGCGAACGTATCGGCATCGTAGGCGCCACCACCCCGGACCTGGCGTTCATCTCCAGTCCGCGAAATGTGAGGGTCGACGGCAGGCTGCGGGAAGCTATCCAGTCCGAAGTGAACGGGCTGGCGCTGCGTGGGGTGAGTATCATCGTTCTGATCAGCCACCTCCAGTCCATTGACGACGATCTGGAGCTCGCGCGAGAATTGCGGGGCGTGGACGTGGTGATTGCGGGCGGCGGCGACGACCTCCTGGCGAATCCTGGAACGCTTCTTGTTCCCGGCGACGAAACCGAGATCTCCAGACCGTACCCGATAGTCGAACAGGGCGCAGATGGAAACGACGTCCACGTTGTCACCACCGCGGGGAATTATCGCTACGTGGGCCGGTTCGTGGCCAGTTTCAATGCTGCCGGCGTCATTACGGCAGTCGACCGGGACGCCAGCGGTCCGGTGCGGGTGGCCGGGGGCGGCCAGCCGGATGCCGTGGCCCCCGACCCGGAGGTCCGGAACCGGATCGTGGCCCCGGTCATTGATGCCCTTGCGTCCCTGGCTTCCAATCCAGTGGGAACATCGGAAGTTGCGCTCGACGGCGTGAGAAGTCGAATTCGGACCCGGGAGACCAACGAAGGCAACCTGGTGGCCGATGCCCTCCGGTGGCAGAGCGCGCAACTTGCCTCGTCGTTCGGCGTTCCCGATCCACAGGTGGGCATCGCGAACGGAGGGGGAATACGCAACGCCAGCGAGATTCCCGCCGGCGTGATATCCGAACTCACGACCTTCGACATGCTGCCATTCCCCAACTTCGTCACCGTCGTGCCCGCCGTTCCTGCGGCACAATTCAAGGAAATCATGGAGAACGCGGTCTCGAGGGTAGAACGCACCTCAGGGCGATTCGCTCAGATATCGGGCTTTACGATGGTCTGGAATCCGGACGCCGTCGCTCAGGAACTGGATGAGCGTGGAAACGTCGCGCAACCCGGCAGCCGTATTGTGGAGATTACCCTCGATACGGGCGCCGGCATCGTCGAAAACGGAAACGTCGTATCCGGCGCGCCGGACATTCACGTGGCAACCGTCGACTTCCTTGCCAGGGGTGGTGACCAATACCCCTATCGGGGCGCCCGCTTCACGCGTCTGGGCGTCACCTACCAGCAGGCGCTTGTCAATTTCATCAGGAAAGCCCTCAAGGGCCGGATCACGGCGGCGGCCTATCCGGAAGGTGGACAGGACCGGATTACGACCGGACAACCGACGCCGGCAGACGAGCCGAATGTACGCAACCGCTCTGTCGTACACGTTTTCCTGACGCGAGACGACGTGCCGGTCCCGGAAGCACGGGTTGAATTCTCACGTTCCGTCTCCGGCCGCTCGAGCGTCTACCTGTGGAGAGGCACAACAGACGCCGAAGGCCGCGCCACCATAGAAATCCGACCTGAAAGCCGTCGAAGCATCTCCGGCTACTACGCCGTTCGCGCAGTGGACATCGCGGGCGATAAGATCTCCAAATGGGGTAGCGTCCCGATCAACGGCGGGCGGGAAATCACGCTCCTCCTGCCGGTGGGTGGCGTCGCCCGCGTGGAGGACGATAGTTCGCTGGCTCCGGAGACGCTGGCGCTTTATCCGAATACACCCAACCCGTTCAACCCCTCAACCCGGATTGTTTACCGGATCCCTGAACCGGGGCAGGTCGACCTCACGATCTACAATGTACTGGGTCAGCAGGTCCGGGTTCTGGTACGGGATCACCAGGGTCGGGGCCGGTACGAGATCCTGTGGGACGGAAGGGACGGGTTCGGGCGTACCGTTTCCAGCGGCGTCTATTTCTATCGGCTGGCGCATCCGGGCGGCGCGCTCACCAATCGCATGCTTCTGGTTAAATGACGTTCGGTACAGACCTGACTCGCATCGGCAGCTTTCCGCCTTCCGGTCACTTGACGAAGCCGACGGTTTCCGGTATATTTCCGTACGGATCCCGGTAAGTTCTGTACTCTTCCGGAGACGGTAGGGATGTTTTTTTCCTGCAGACGGATTCATCCTTTTGTCGTTTTCGCTCTGACAATTTTCACGGGCTACCTTGCGTTATTTCTGCTTGCCGCCTTTCCCGGACATGAACACGACCATCAGTGTGATTTCTGTGCGTGGTTCAGCAATCTGAGTATCGGTCTGCCTGCAGTACTGGCGCTGCAAATCTGGTTTCTGTATTTCAGGCAGGGATTTTCCTCGTTCCGTTCCCCGCGCTCTTCCCTCCTTCTGCCAGAAGGACGCGCGCCTCCCGTGTCCTGATCCATCCTCACGTGTCTTCCTGACACGTCCTTCGTACTTCCAGGTTTTTTCAAACAGGTCGTTCCAGGTCGGCCCTGGCTCGAATCCGCGCATGTAGGAACGTGGATCGGTTCTGCACGCGGATACACTCTCGGGACCGCGTATAGCGCAGTCCCGCCCCCCCGGGTTAGGCTACATCCGCAATGGCGGAAAACCAGCCCGGCGATTTGGCATTTCGCCAGCATGCCGGCAAATCCGCAGTTCGTCTACCGTGCCGGCGGATGCTCACGCGAGAATCGGGGCGAAGTGAGATTCCGGTACACAGGAGGATGTTAATGTTCAGCATGTTGAAGATGAAAACACCCCTGCACTGGATTACAGCGGCGGCGGTTCTTGCCGTGGTCGCGTCCGGTTGTGGAAAAGAAGACCCCATCACGCCACAGGAAGAGCATTACGAAGCCGAAGGCCTCGTCCTCCTCGACGGAGGACAGCGATTCTTCCGTTATTTCCAGGGCAGGATCGACTCGGGCGACGGCCGGGCGGAAGCCCTGGAAGTCCATCACGGCGAAGTCACCAGCAAGTGGAGCATCCGCTTCCTGGACAAAGACGGAAACGAAATGGCGCCCCCCACCGGCGAGGGCTTCAGTTTCACGTGGGAAATCGCGGATAAGGATATTGTGGAAGTCGTCCAGGACGCGGGCGAAGCGGGCAAATTCGTCTTCGCCCTGCGTGGCCTCGAAGATGGCGAAACCACCATCAAGCTTCAGATCTCGCACGAAGGGCACGTGGACTTCACCACACAGCCGCTCCCGGTGCACGTAGTGGGCGAGTTCGAGGCGGAAGGGCTCGTCATCATCGAATCCGGCGTTCGATTCTTCCGCTATTTCCAGGGCGAGATCGACTCGGGCGAAGGTCGGGTATCTGAACTTACGGCGCCGATTGGCCTGACGCCTCACTGGCGCATCATGTTTCTGGATGATCACGGAGAGGAAATAGACCCGCCGGACGATCCGGAATTCTCGTTCGCCTGGATCATTGCCGACTCCGACGTGCTCGAAGTCCACCAGGACGAGGGCGACGAGGGTTCATTCGAGTTCCACCTGCGCGGCTTGCAGGAGGGCGAAACCACCATTGTATTTGGAGTCAGACACGAAGGCCACATTGACTTCCGCACACAACCCATTCCCGTACACGTGGAGTCACAGGAGGGCCAGCACGAGGAACCCGTGGGCGTTCGTCTCAAAGAGGAAGACAGCGGTGAGTTGCTCACACAGGCGCCCCTGAAGGGAGAAGGCGAAGCCACCGAGGCCCTGACCGTTGCTGCAGGCGATACGACCGATCACATTGCGGCGTTCTTTTTCGACGAGCACGACGTGGAATTCCAGCCGGAAGCACCCGACGAGACGCTTGGGATTGCGGTGGCCGACACGTCGTTGCTCGCCATCGATCCACCGGTAGCGCCCGAATACTGGGCCTTCAGACTCATCGGCAAGAAGGCCGGCACCACCACCATAACCCTTTCCATTCTCCACGACGGCGAGGCGGAAGACGAATTCGCGCCGATTTCGGTGGCGATCACCGCACCGTAGCAGGAAACGCGGCGGGAGGGTTGTTCTCGCCCTCCCGCCATCTGCAACGTCGGAGCACATTCCAGATGGCTCACTTGTTCAGGATAACGTATCTGCACCCGGGTGACGGCTCCAGCCACCGTTTCGCCATCCGGATATCCTTCATCCTGTCGGCGCTCACGTTGCTGTTTCTGGGCTTTCCGGCGGGTATCAGTTCGGCAAATCGGGCCGCTTTAATCGAAGGGTACGTCTTCGACGGCGTGACCGGACTGCCCGTTTGGAACGTGAACGTGCAAACCCTGAATCACGCCACCGGCGCGTCGACGGACGAAAAAGGCCGATTCGTGCTCCACCTGTCGCCGGGCGACTATCGGTTGTCACTTACGCACGTCGGCTATCAGGAAACGCGCCACGAACTGAATGTCTCGGGAGCGAAGCATCCCGTTGTCTATCTGGAACTGGCGCGGCTGGACCACCGGCTGGACCCCATCGACGTTGTGGCCGAACGCGCTGAAACCCGATTTGAAGAACTGCATGAGGCCACCCGTGTGCTTTCGGGCGACGAACTCAGGAAGAAATACAGCATCACGTTGGCCGAGACCATGAAGAATGAACTCGGCGTTGCCATCCAGAGCATGGGCCCGGCGCCGGCCCGCCCCGTCATCCGCGGGCTCAGCGGCGACCGTGTACAGATCAACGTCGACGGCATTCAGTCTCAGGACCTCTCCGCAACGTCGGCTGACCATGCGGTAACGGTCGAAACCTTCAACGCGGAACGCCTGGAAATCATCCGTGGGCCCCGCACGCTGCTGCACACGTCCACTGCCGGCGGCGGCGTGATCAACGTCGTCAAGCACAGGATCCCCGAAACCCGGCCGGAGCGCTTCTTCGGGAGCGTGGGCGCCTACGGGGAAACGGCGAACCGGGGTTATTTCTCGTCCGCCGCTCTTACCACGCCCGTGGGGCCGCTCGCGTTGCACGCCGAGTCCACCTACCGGGATACCCGAGACATCCAGACCCCGGTCGGCCGGCTTGCCAATACGCCCATCAACACCAGAACCTATGCCATCGGCGTGTCCTACGCGGGCGACCGGGGATACGTCGGCGCTTCTTTCGATGAATTCGACACTCAGTATGGCATTCCGGGCGGATTCATCGGCGCGCATCCCAACGGCGCGGACCTCGATATCGTTCGTCGGGTCTTCGACGGGAAGGCGGTCTATCGGTTCGACGGAGGAACGACGGACAGGTTTGAAGCGGGCTTCACAAAGGCCTATTACTACCACGTCGAGTACGAATCAAGCGGCAGGATCGGGTCCGAGTTCCTCTTTCACGACTACAGCGGCGATCTCAAACTCTACCTGAACACGGGAAACCAGGAGCAAAACACCGTTCTCACGGCCGGCTTCGAACATCGCAATCTCAAGCTGGGCGCTTTTGTCTTCACCCCGCCCACGCGGAAACAGAACGTCAACTTCGGGCTGTACCACGAAACAACCTGGCGCAATATCGAACTGCAGGCCGCGGGCCGTTACGCCTATGCCACCTTTGACCCGCGCCTCCAGGCGATCTCCAGCACGAGTCTGGACGTTAACCGCACGTTCCATACATGGTCCGCGGCTTTCAGCCCGCTCGTGCCGCTTACCGACCAGCTGACCGCGGGCCTCAGCCTCAGCCGCTCCCAGCGCGCGCCCACCATCGAGGAACTCTACAACGAGGGACCGCACCTGGCCGCTTACACCTTCGAGAAGGGCAACGTCGAGCTCAATGCTGAACGCAGTCTCGGCGCGGAAGCATTCATCCACTACCTGCAGCCGGGATTCGACCTGGTCTTCACGGGATTCTGGAACGAATTCGACAATTACATCGCGCCGCGAAATACGGGAGAAATCTACTATGCTCAGTTGCTTCCCATCTACGCCGCGGAGGGTATAGACGCGAGAATGATGGGCGTGGAATCCCACCTGAAATGGCGTCCGAACGCGCGCCTGGAACTGGAGATTAACCTGAGCCACGTGCGCGGCGAAAACCGGGACGACCGTATGCCCCTGCCCGAAATGCCGCCGCTCAAGTTAGTGGGCAGCGCAACCTACAGGCACCCGTGGCTTACCTGTGGCGGAACGATGGAGTGGGCCGCAGGGCAGGAACGGGTGGATACCTACGAAGACCCCACCGACGGTTATTCGGTCTTCGGCGTCTACGTACAGCGGGATTTCCTCACGAATCAGGCCCGCCACAGCTTTGTCCTTTCCCTTGAGAATCTGTTCGACACGGAATACCGCAACCACCTGTCGCGCATCCGATCCGTGATGCCCGAAACCGGCCGCAGCCTTAAACTGAACTACAAGATGTATTTCTTTTAGTTTCCACCTGGCGTCGCCCGCGAATGCGCCAGCGCTTGGCGTGCCGTCTTCCCAAAGTTGGACGATCGCTTGCAACACTAAGCCCCGAATCCAAAAATGGATCCGGGGCTTGCAACTTTGCAGGCTTCACTTTATCTTAGAGGTTGAGAATCACAACAATTTCGGGGCCGAAGGAATTCACTCCGCATAGAAATCAGAGGAGGCCCTCCATGGCTGAAACAAGGATTGATGAAGATGGCCATCTCCTGTTGCCGAGGGAAGTACTGGAGTATCTGCATCTGAATCCGGGAGACCGATTGAATCTTGTCATTCAGGACAATGGGGATGTGGTCTTAAGATCGAACCTGCGAGACGTTAGAGATTTGAAGGGAATTCTGCCACGTACGTCAAAGCGGGTCTCTGTTGCGGATATGAATCGGGCGATTCGGTTGCGAGGTAGCAAGACGAAATGATGGGTTTGGATACCAACGTACTCGTTCGATATCTTACGCAAGATGACCCCGAACAGTCGAGTATCGCAACACGACACATCGAAACGGATAACGAGTCATTTTTCATCACATCGACTGGCTTGTGCGAGCTTGTCTGGGTTCTGGAAACGGCCTATGACTATGATCGATCGACAATTTCAGACACGCTAGGGGATATACTTCAGACGCGCCAATTCACCTTTGACGATAAGTTGTCGTTGGAAAAAGCACTGTACGATTATCGAAATAGTAAAGGTGATTTTTCTGACTACGTACTCGGCCATAAGAGCAGACTGGCGGGATGTAACAAGACATTCACATTTGACCGTGCACTGAAAAACCACCCTCTATTCCAGTTACTTTGAATAACGGAAACCCGTCGACATGCATCTTTCCTCAGGACTAAATACCCACCAACTTTACCGAACGTCCGGAACTTCCATACTACAGGGAAGCTCGGTGCCTTGATTCGCATGTGTTTCGATTCTGTCCGGCCCCGATCCCATCCTTAGTTCTTTTCCAACATCGCCCTCCGCATCACCCGTTCCACAACCCGTGGACACCAGGCGCCCAGGAAGGCCGCCGTTCGGTTTCCGAAGCCCGGAACGAGCAGACGTCTTCGCTTCTCAATGCCACGAAGGATGGCCTCCGCCAGGTCTTCCGGCGGCATGCGTTTTTCCTCTCGCGAGTTGTCCGGGCTGTACCGGCGGGCATGAGCCGTGCGAGTGGGACCCGGAAAGACCGTCATAACGTGAATCTCGCGCGGGGCGAGCGCGACGGAGAGACTTCGCGCGTAGGACGCCAGCCCGCTCTTGGTTGCCGCGTACGCCGCTGCCCCTGGATAGCTCACGTAGTGCGAGAGTGAGGAGACGAAGACCAGGGATCCGCCGGGCGCAATGCGGTCGGCCTCCAGCAGCCCCGCCGTCAACACCATGGGCGCCTGGAAGTTTATCGCAACCACCTTCTCCTGATCCGTCATACCCACGTGGGGAAACCGCCGCACGGCGTTGATCCCCGCATTGTGAATGAGTACGTCGATCGTATCCATCGAGGCCAGTCGATCGTTTACGCGTACGACGCCCGAATCGGTACTCAGATCGGCAATGACAAACCGCGCGCCCAGCTCCGGCTCGAGATCCGCGGCCCGGTTTGCGTCCACGTCAACGCCGGTTACGGAATACCCGGCGCGAACAAGCCTGCGCGCGAGCGCCTCGCCGATTCCATTGGCCGCGCCCGTTATGACCGCGTGTTTCATTTCGCCCGCCATCGCATCACGGCTTCGATCGCGCCGTCGAAATAGCGTCCGCAGAGCCGCAGCCATCTGTTTCTCAAGCCGATTGTCACCACCGATCCATGTCCGTCGATCGCCCGCGCAATCCGCCGGGCGACGCGTTCCGCCGGCGGGAAGGCTCTGGAACGATCGTCCTGCCATCCGGACTTGCGATGAATGCCCGTTTGCGTTGCCCCCGGGTGTATGACCTGGACGTTCACGTCGCCCTCGACGCGCAGATTGCGCCCGAAGACGTCAAGCGCCTCTTTGGCTGCCGCATAAACCGCGAATTCCGGACACGGGAACGCATGGGCGATGGACCCGATGAGTACGTGTTTGCCTCGTGCATTGTTTACATAGGGTACCAGCGCATGGGTCAGTCGTAACGGCGCCAGAAGATTGACGGCTACGATCTCATGAATGCTGGAGACGGGCTGATCGGCCACGGTACCGTAGTATCCCACTGCCGCGTTCTGAATCGCGAGGTCCAGTGAAATGATCTCCCGCGAACTCAAAAACGATCGCACCTGATCCGTGCAATCCTCCCTGGACAGATCCGCCTCGCAATAGGTCTCTTCGCTGTAGAGTGCTCCTTTGAGCGAATCCAGCGGTCGCCTGCCCACCAGTACCAGCCTGACGTCGCGCGCACGGTAGATTTCCGCAAGCGCGTGGCCGATGCCGTCCGTGGCGCCGGTAATCAGCACGGTTTTCCTATCGCCCGTCATGACATATACATCCTTCGTCGCGTCTGTAAACGAGCCGCAGTTCCGCGAACACCTCCGGCTCGGACCTGTACATTATCGACCGTCATCTCCAGGGCTTGCCCCGCGACCGTCGAAATCCTATCTTTACCTGGTGTTCCGGATCCCGCAGTTAATGTTTTTGTTTCGATCACGAAATGACAGAAAGGAGGCGTCCGGGCGGCTTATGCGTCATGGTCGACCTGGAGCAAAAAGAACAGACAATGAATGATTCGCAGATGTTGACCGAGGAAGTGAACGACGAGCGGGCCTGGCGGGCGGGCAGTATCGATGATTCCGCAGCCTGGAACTACCCGCTGTCCGGGGATTATCTCTCCGGCTGTGAGCGCATCGTACGCGAAGTGCGGGGTCGCGACCTGCCTGTTACGGAGATTTCCCGCCAGGGCATGTCGTTGACTGATGGCGGAGATTGCCTTCAACCGGTACTCGACGCTCTCAGGTCCGGGCGTGGATTTGCCATCGTCAATCGCGTACCGGTCAACGGGTATGCATCTGAAGAAGCGCAGTCGATGTACTGGATGACCGGCGAGTGCATTGGCGCCCCTATGGAGCAAAATATAGAGGGAACGCTATTGTACGACGTCCGTGATACGGGGAAGAATGTGACACAGGGAGCCAGGTTTTCTGTGACCAATGCGGAGAGTACGTTTCACAATGACAATGCCTTCGGTTCACGGCTGCCCGACATCGTGGGACTGCTCTGCCTGCGTACGGCGAAGTCCGGTGGACAGAGTCAGTTGATCAGCGGTTACGCCCTCCACAATGAACTCCTGGAAAATCACCCGGACGCCCTCGAAACGCTCTATCAGCGATTCTATTTCGATCGTCGGGGACAGTTCAGGTCCGGGGACTTACCCACGTCTCGTTTCCCGGTTTTTCGATGGAGCCAGGGTGAATTGACGCTCCGATACCTGTATTATTACATCCTGGTGGGTCACGAGCGCGCCGGCGAACCGCTGACCGTCGAACAGAGAGGCGCACTGGAAGTTGTAGAAGCGTTGCTTCGCCGCGCGGAATTCAGGGTGGAGTTCAGTCTGCAACCCGGGCAGATGCTTTTTACGAACAACCGCTGGATACTTCACAATCGCACCGCATTCGAGGACGATGCCGACCCTGCGCGTCGACGGCACTATGTGCGACTCTGGCTACGGTACCGGAACTGACGGCTCCGAATCACGATAATCGGTCGCTCGTTACGACCGCGCGTTCACGCCGTTCGCTAATCTACAATCTCGTAAGCCCCTGAATTGTTCATATTCTCCCGCGTCTCCACCCGGTAGACCCAACAACGCCCGTCCGTCTTTTCGCGTATCATCCGATCGGCATAGTCGAACACGAATTTGGAGGATGCCTCCATCCCGACGTTGGGAATCACGCGCAAGTCGACGATCCCCCTGCGGTGCATCTCCTCGAACAGCACCCGCTCGGGGTCGTTTTCGTTGATCAGCATCGTGTGGTCGAACATGTGTTCCAGCCAAGCCTTCAGGTCCTTGAGCTTGCCGAAATCCACCACAAAGTGATTCTCGTCCAACTCGTCGCAGGTAAAATGGAACGTAATGTCCCGGTTGTAACCGTGGATAAACTGACAGTGCCCGTCGTGATGCGCCTGTCGGTGCGAACACGGCAGGTTGTGAAACGTCTTGGTGGACGAAAACCGTCCTTTTCCCCTGGCCATGATGCTCGTCTCTCTTTTCGGCTCATCGCTGACAGATGCCATAGAAAATACGCAATCCACCTTCTCTGTCAAGGATTCACCTCAATTCCGCAAAAGCCGTAACGCGGCACCGCGACGAAACCTTTCGAAACGGGCCAAAATGGTCATCATGAAGCACGTTTTTTCCGTTCACGTCCAGTGTCCTGGTGTATCCTGGTAATCAGCAGTCTAATCGCCGTTATTAACTCGCACATATTCGAACTAACATCCCCGAAAAATGACGAATCAAGGTTCAGCATTGGAAAAACACAAGGAGCGCGAGGATGATCATCGATACCCATACCCATTTCTACGATCCATACCGCCCCAAAGGCGTACCCTGGCCGCCGCACGACGACAACCTGCTGTACCGGTGTGTGCTTCCTGATGACTATAAGGCCGTGGCCGTTCCCGAGGGCGTCACCGGCACCGTGGTCGTGGAAGCCAGTGAATGGGTTGAAGACAACCGCTGGATCCTCGATCTGGCCGAAACGGAACCCTTCATCGTCGGCTTCGTGGGTAATCTCGACCCGGAATCGGACGACTTTGAGAATCGGCTTGTGAGTCTGTCAGGGAATCCCCTCTTCCGCGGCATCCGCCTTCACCGGAACGAAGTTCAAACTGTCAGCGACGCGCTGTTTTCCAGACTCGAGTTGCTTGCCCGGTCCGATCTGTCGCTGGACCTTCTGATCGACGTCGACCAGCTTCCCTCTGCCGTCCGCATTGCCGAGGGGCTGCCGGACTTACGCATCGTACTCAACCACGTTATCCATGTCCCTGTCGACGGCAAGACGCCGGACCCCGATTGGATCGACGGCCTTCACAATGTCTCGCGGTACCCAAACGTCTACTGCAAGGTCTCCGGCCTGGTTGAAACCGCCGTGCAGAAACCCGCGCCTCCCGAGTTGATCTACTACGCGCCGACCCTGGACCACCTCTGGGAAATACTCGGCGTGGATCGGCTCATCTATGCCAGCAACTGGCCCGTATGCGAACACGGCGCGGACTACGCGACTGTACAACGCATCCCCATGGAGTACTTCAGCGCCATTGGAAAGGAAGCGGTCGAGAAGGTCTTCTGGAGGAACGCGAAAGCGGCCTACAAGTGGCCCGACCGGAAGTAATGGCGATCCGGCGGGCAATGGGAACGCGCCGCCGGAACTGTCCCACCGGTTGTGAGACCCTTGACACGCAGCCAACCCGATCCCGCCGGGCCGCGGTCGGCGCTTATCGCCGCGGGGCGAGCATGGGCCCAAGCGGCCGGCCGCCGAGCAGATGCATATGCAGGTGATAGACCTCCTGGCCGCCGTGGTCCCGGCAATTCACGATCAACCGGTACCCGTCCTCGGAAAGCCCTTCGGCTTCCGCGAGCCGGGCCGCCACGCTGAACAACCGACCGAGTGCGGCCTCGTCCTCTCCTGACACATCACTGACGGTGGGAATCACCCTGTTGGGCACAATCAGAATGTGAGTCGGCGCCTGAGGGTTGATATCTCGAAACGCCGTGACCAGTTCGTCCTGGTAGGTGATTTCCGAAGGGATCTCCTTCCGGATTATCTTGCTGAAGATTGTCTCTTCCGCCATGAATTCTCCTTTCGGTAATTGCTTCATTTTGCTATCTTTTCCTGCCCTTGTGGACCAAGAAGCTGTCTTAAAGACATTCCTTCATCTGCAAATAGAGCCAGTCCCGACTCCCGTTCGAAGGTTCGGCGGAACATGCTTTCTTTCATCGACCGCATTCTGGCCGGTTCAGCAATAGTCCTGCTGCGGATCTACCGTGGGCTTGTCTCTCCTTTTCTCCAGGTCGTTTTCGGCCCCGGCAGCGGGTGCCGGTTTCATCCCACCTGCGCCAGGTACGCCCGCGATTGCTTTCGACAACATCGCTTTCCGTTCGCGCTCTACCTGTCGGTCTTGCGAATTCTCAAGTGCCATCCCTACCATCCCGGCGGGATTGATCCCGTCCCGCCGCAAAGTCGTTAGTGCAAACCTCCATGTTCGGAATCGCCCAGATCCATTGGAGCGCCGACCCCGAGATCTTCCGCATCGGTCCGGTCGTCCTGCGCTGGTACAGCCTGTGCTTTCTGGTTACCTTCGTCCTCGGCTACTTCATTATGCGCCGGATGTTCCGGTTCGAGGGAAAATCCGCGAAGGACCTCGACAGCCTGGTGAATTATATGGTTCTCGGCACCCTCATCGGCGCGCGCCTGGGGCATTGTCTGTTCTACGATCCTGCATTCTACATTTCAAATCCAATTGAGATCTTCAAGATCTGGCGAGGCGGCCTTGCGAGCCACGGCGCAGCCATCGGCATTTTTGGCGCGCTCTATCTGTACGCCCGAAACCGGACGGATCAGTCCTACATCTGGACCCTCGATCGCATCGTCGTTACGGTAGCCCTTGGCGGTTTCTTCATCCGAATTGGAAACTTCTTCAATTCCGAGATTTACGGCACCCCGACCGACCTCCCCTGGGCAATTGTCTTTTCGCACGTGGATACCGTCCCCAGGCATCCGGCGCAACTCTATGAATCCCTCGCCTACGGACTGATCTTCCTTCTCCTCTATACGGTCTGGTCAATAAAGCGCAACCGGACGCCATCGGGATTGCTTCTCGGCATGTTCCTCGTTTCCGTCTTCTCGTTCCGGGTGGTCGTCGAATTCGTCAAAGTCCGTCAGGCCGCTTACGGCCACGGCTTCCCTCTCAGCGTGGGACAATGGCTCAGCGTCCCCCTTGTCATCCTGGGCATCGCCCTGCTCGTAAACGCTTCACGGAAAAATCCCTCGACAGCCTCGACGTCGTAAGCACGAAGAGGCAGTCACCGCTGTTCCCATTTGTACACAGAAAGGCGGGATCCCATGAACTCGTATGCGGCCGTTGCCGGCGCGTTGCAGGAATCACTCAACCTTGCCCTCCCTCCCATTGCCGTCTGCATATCGGACGAGGTTCCCGACGGTGTGCCCGAATACGACGGCCGGGCGCCCGCCGGCTGCCTGTTCTGGCAGGAAGCGGCGAAGGGTCCCTTTGCCACCCGGACCGCGCACCACGAACTGTGCGCCATCGGCGTACATACACACCATATGGCCAACCCTCCTGCTTCGTACCAGGTCGAACTGGGCGACGTCCTGAAGACGATGGCCGGCATGGAGTACGTTCGTGAACGGGACGTCATGGAGATCCCGGTGCTGGAGAACGAAACCAGATACGTAATTTACGCCCCGCTGGGTAAAACGCCACTCGAACCGACCGTGGTTCTGCTCTTCGCGCATTCCACGCAGAGCCTGATCATTACCGAAGCCGTCCAGCAGGTAGAACCCGCCGTTCCGCCCGCAATGGGCAGACCGGCGTGCGCAGTGGTTCCCCATGCCGTCAGAACAGGCGGGGCCGCGCTCAGCCTGGGCTGCTGCGGCGCACGGGCATACCTGGATGCCCTCACGGACGACATCGCGATATGGGCGCTGCCCGGCGACAAGGTGAACCAGTACGCAGCACGCATCGAAATTCTCGCCAGAGCCAACGCCGTCCTGGGAGAATTCCATTCCCTGCGCCGAAGCGACGTCGAAGCCGGTCTTGAACCCACGGTTGCAGAGTCTCTTGCAAGGCTGGAAGACTGAGCCCTTACCGTCAATTTCGATGCGTTCACATCTTTCGCTTGAAACAGCACCGGTGCGTGGTATATTGAAGAAAATGCGCCGTCCTCAGACTCATCTTCACATCAGACGGATTCATCGATGCGTCCCGCTTCAAAAGAACAGACGCTGGACCTGCGTGAAAAAGGCAAACCCATTAGCGGACAGATACAGGCCAGCAACCGGCGGCTTTTCATGCAGTTGCACGTCTATGAAAACTGCCCGCGCCCGGACACGCTTGCGGACGCACTCCGCGAATCCGGGATCGACGCCGTCCTGTACGCGGACCTGAACAATCCATCCGGCGTTGGCATTCTTGCGCTATCCGAATCTCCCGATGCGTTCGCGGGGCAAATCCGCACATTGCTGAATGCCGGTCCGTTCGCTGAACTTCAACGCAATCCCCACCTCACCATGTTCGGGAGAACCTACGCCCACGGTTACGAGCCCGATCTTTTGGAAACGCTGTTGCGAAAGCCACGCAGTAAGGTCCTTAACCCGGACTGGCCCTGGGCCGTATGGTATCCGTTGCGCCGCAAGCCCGAGTTCGGACTGCTGCCTGGTGAGGATCTGCGCGGGATTATGGGTGAACATGCCAGAATCGGGCGGGCATACGCCGAGGCAGGTTTTGCCCAGGACATCCGCCTGGCCTGCTATGGCCTGGACCGCAACGACAACGACTTCGTCATCGGACTGCTGGGGCCCGAGTTGCACCCGCTCTCGCACGTCGTGCAGGAAATGCGAAAGACCCGGCAGACCGCGCAATACGTGCAATCTCTCGGACCGTTCTTCGTTGGTAAAGCTGTCTGGCAGACGCCTCTCTAACAGCCCGTTGAAAAAGTCCATCCTGGCTACGGCCGGCCCTTGCGGTCGAAATACTGCGTTGCGGTCCCTCGCCGAATCGCAGCCGAATCGCAGGATGGGACTCGGTCGCGCGTCCTGTCTTCGACCTCGCCTGCAGAGCGACTTTATCAACGGACTGCTAACACCTGGGAAGAAGGACAACAAGGTTACCCGACATTGCCATGATTCGTAAAGTCGAAGCCCTCCGCTACGGCTGCCTGCGCTTCATCAGCCGACCGCTGGATGCGTTCCACATACTGGTTGGACCCAATGCGAGCGGAAAAACGACCTTTCTGGACGCCATTGCCTTTCTAGGCGACCTCGTTTCCGACGGTCTGGAGGAGGCCGTCGGAAAACGGGCTGCGGATCTGCGCGATCTGGTCTGGCGTCGTACGTTCGATCCTTTCGAAGTCGCCATCGAACTGAGCATACCGTCGCAGAAGGCAGACCTTTTCGAAAACCGGCAATACGTTCGATGCCGGTACGAAGTCACCATCGGGACGACATCCGATACCGGTGAGACCGCCATTCTCGCCGAACGTGTTCTGCTTCTTCCGGACGATTCCCGTAGAGACCCCGAGTCCGAACAGCAGACGCTCTTCCCCATGGACCGCCCGATGCCGGACACGCTCGCCCTGCCCCGCCTCAGGGGCGCAAGGACCATCGTACACAAGGTTCACGGGAGCAACGACAACTTCTACTACGAAACCGGCACCGGATGGGACCACTCTTTCATGCTGGGTCCCAGGCGGTCCGCTCTGGCCAATCTGCCCGAAGACGAAACCCGATATCCGGTAGCGACCTGGCTGAAAGGCGTACTCAACAGGGGAATCCAGCGCCTGGTACTGAACAGCGCACACATGCGCCGTCCCAGCCCGCCCGGTCGTCCCGCGGCGTTTCAGCCTGACGGCTCCAATCTGCCCTGGGTCCTCTCCTCACTGCAGTCTGGCGCGCCCGACCGATTCGCGGCATGGGTCACAGCCCTGCAATCTGTTCTACCCGACCTGAAATCCATCCGCACAGTGGAACGTCCTGAAGATCGTCACTGTTATCTGGTTTTCCAGGATCGAAACGGACTGGAAGCGCCCTCCTGGAAGATTTCAGACGGTACCCTCCGCCTTATGGCGCTTACTCTCCCTGCATACCTGCCTGACTCTGGAGGCGCTTTCCTCGTTGAAGAGCCTGAAAACGGAATCCATCCCCGGGCCCTCGAAACGGTTTTCAGGGCGCTCTCGTCCGTTGAAGACGTCCAGATCCTCTTGACCACGCACTCGCCCGTCATTGTGAGTCTGGCGGAGGGCAGTCAGGTCATCTGCTTCTCCAGGACCGAAACCGGCGCCACCGACCTGGTCCTAAGCACCGAAAATCCCGCGCTGCGCGAATGGCAGGGTGAAACCGATCTGGGTTCACTGTTTGCCGACGGAGTATTGGGTTAGAACCGGGCTCGACGCTCTAAGGTTCCCCGACTCGAAGCGTCGTGGAATTCAGGAGACATGTGAGGACGTTCATCATGGATGAACTCGCTCTGAAATACGGATGTAACCCGCACCAGAAACCCGCAAGGATATTCAACCGGCACGGTCCGCTTCCCTTCAGCGTCCTCAACGGTGCGCCCGGGTATATCAATCTGCTGGATGCGTTCAATTCCTGGCAGCTGGTGAAGGAACTGAGGGAGACGCTCGACACACCCGCCGCGGCTTCGTTCAAACACGTCAGTCCCGCGGGCGCCGCCATAGGCGTGCCACTGAACGACGATCTCAAGAAGGCATATTTTGTGGAGGGCATGGACCTTTCGCCCCTGGCCGTCGCGTACGCCCGCGCCAGGGGCGCCGACCGGCTTTCTTCGTACGGGGATTGGGCGGCCCTGAGCGACCCGGTTGACGTGGCCACCGCCAGACTCCTTCGCCGCGAAGTATCCGACGGGGTCATTGCGCCGGGCTATCATCCGGAAGCGCTGGATATACTGAGAAAGAAAAAAGGAGGCGCCTACCCGGTCCTTGAAGTCGATCCCGATTACAAGCCCATGGAAACAGAATGTCGTGAGGTATTCGGACTCACCTTTGAACAGCAATGCAATGACCTGGATGCCGGCCCGGAGATGCTCGGGAACGTCGTTACCCGACGAAAGGAAATCCCCCCGGACAAAGCCCGGGATATGCTGGTGGCCACCATAACGCTCAAGTTCACCCAGTCGAATTCCATCTGTTTCGCATTGCAGGGCCAGGCCATCGGCGTGGGGGCCGGGCAGCAGAATCGGCTTGCGTGTACGGATATTGCCGCCGGCAAAGCCGAAGCCTGGTTTCTGCGCCAGCACCCTGCCGTGCTGAATCTGGATTTCAGAAAAGGCGCGCGGCGGCCGGAAAAGATAAACGCCATCGAACTGTATCTCAAAGGAGACATGACTCCCGAAGAACAACGTGCATGGCGCGTTTCGTTCCGCAAGGCGCCGCCGCCCTTCGGCGATGCGCCCAGAAGGGAGTGGCTGCAGCGTCTCGGGGGTGTAACACTGGGCTCCGACGCGTATATCCCCTTCCGTGACAACATCGACCGCGCCGCCCGTACCGGCGTGGAATACGTCATCCAGACCGGCGGTTCCGTACAGGACGACGTCGTGACCGCGGCCGCGGATCAATACGGCATGGTCATGGTCAATACCGGGATCAGGCTCTTCCATCATTAGCCGGGCGCCCATTTTCCATGAGAGACTTTTTTCAATTTTCTGCCGCCGGACGGAAGCCAGTCTATCCGAAGGCGACTTCAGCGTATCACGACGAATTGTCGCAAAATGCGACGGTTTTCCATTGACCGCCGCGCGAACGGGCATTATATTAACCGCTCGACGCGGTTGTTTTTTTGCAGTATAGGGCGACCCATTTGCGGACTCCCGGCGTCGAATACCATCGACAGGCTTCCTGTTGAGAGAACGGGTGTACCTGAGGCACACACCATCGCATATGGAGAACTGGGGACATGAAAGCCAGGATTTCGGACGGCGACGCGGACATCTATCTGCGCGACATCCGAAAATTCACGCCGCTGAGCAAAGAAGACGAAGCGGACGTGATCGCGGACGCTCAGAGGGGTAACCGCAGAGCCCTCGATCGTCTCATCACCGCCAACCTGCGATTCGTGGTCCGAATCGCCCGCGAATACAGCGGACGGGGGCTGCCGCTGTCCGACCTGATTGCAGAGGGCAATCTGGGCCTGATCCGGGCCACACGGACATTCGATCTTGCGCGTGGGCACAAATTCATCACCTACGCGGTCTGGTGGATCCGGCAGGCCATTCTGTCGGCGCTCAATCGGTGTGTACATCCTGTTGTGTTCCCTGTAAATCAAATCGACGATCTCGACGTAATCAACAGGGCCAAAAACGCCCTTTCGCAGTCGCTGGGCCGGATTCCCGATCTGGGCGAACTGGTCGAGAAAACCGGCATGCCCCTCAGAAGGCTGCGACGCGCCCTCGAGGCCAACCGAACCACCGTGTCTCTCGACAGTCCCACGCACGACGGTTCCTCGGGAGTATACGCCGATACACTGCCGGCACAGGATTCCCGACCAGACGAGCAGTTTGAGGATGCCCGCATCAAGAAGCTGCTCAAGGAATGCCTGAACCGATTGCCCCAGCGCGAAGCAAGGATATTGAGTCTGTATTTCGGTCTTGACTCGGATAAGCCGGAGCCACTCGAACGTATCGGGAAGCGCCTGCAGATCAGCAGGGAGCGGGTCCGGCAACTCAAAGACAGGGCGCTTGGCAGACTCCGGCTCAATTTTGTACAGGAAAACGTGATTTCGTAGACAGAAAAAGCGGCACCAACAAATAAAGCGGGCGGCCTGCATGGCCGCCCGCTTTATTTGTACGGAATCTAACCGCTTACTCTCCGTGGATCCGGCTCATTTCTTTGCCGATTGCTGCTTCAACAACTGAATCTCCCGCTGGAGACGAAGAAACTCCCGATACAGGACCTGGTTGCCATCCTGCATGGAAAGCTGTGACGAGACTGACAACGCGTCATAACCGGCCGCTGGAAATTGACCGTGTTCAACAGAAAGTTTGCCCACCTCGACACGCGGCGTATCCGGTTGTTCACCTCGTTTGATCTTCATCCGGACCTCGGTTCCGGGAGTTGTGGAAAGGACCAGGCTCTGTAGATGCTCGGCGCTTTGAATCTGTTGCTCCTGGAACGAAATGATCAGGTCCCCCCGCACGATCCCGCTGCTCGCCGCGGGGCCGTTCGGCGCAATGCTGTCGACGCGTACGCCGTGATAGTCGGCATCGTATTCTCCGGTTACGCCCAGCCATCCGTATACCGTCTGTGAACCGTCCAAGAGGCGTTGGGCAACACGAACTACGCGGTTGACAGGTACCACGAATACGAAGTTTGTCTCCTGCATCATTCGGGAGTCCGGTGCCCCTTCGGGCAGAATACCGGACCATGGATCGAGCAGCGCCCAGACCAGGCCGAGAATCTTACCAGTACTGCAGAATACCGGTGCGCCGCCAAAACTGAGATGCACGGGTGCCTCAACGTGTATCAGGTCCTGGGCGCGGTCGACCTTGTTAACAACACCAAACGAAGGGGTCAGGTTTCCGAAACTGTTGCCCAGGATAAACGCATAGTGGCCCATGCGGACCCTGTCGGAATCGCCGATTGCAATCGGTTCCAGGCCCTCGGCTTCAACGCGGATTACCGCCACCTCGGATACCGGATCCGAAGCGACGAATCGGGCAGGGAGACGACGTCCCGTATGCAGGGTTACCCAGATTTCCTCGGCATCTTTTACGGCACGATGGACGGTTACAATGGTGCCCCGGTCATCCAGGACAAATCCGGTGCCGTGCATGAATCCCTTGCCGTACTGAAGCCCATCCACGGCCCCTGTCTGGGTATAGCTGGCATGAATGCGGACAACGCCGGCCCGGTTCTTTTCCAGAATCTCGGCTCTTTCTTCTTCGATTCCCTTGAGTACGCTCCCTGGACGAGAATACGCCGCACCCGGAACTGACAACAGTATCCCCATTGCTATGGGAAGCGTCCACAGCATTTTAAACCGTTTTGCTCTCATTGTTCTCGTAGGCTTTCTCTCCCGCTACATTCACTAAAAGGACACCCGGCGTACGTTGGCCATGCGCCTGCCCGGGCGCTTGCGAACCATCGACGCGGCCTTTGCGGAATCCGCCCGCCCGGCGCGATAGACCTGGCGCGAAACCGGATAGGACGTATTACGGGGCAGCATTTTCAGCGCCCCGCGCAGGTCCGCGGCCGGAAACGTCGAAGACGCCGGCGCAACGATCGTCATCTGGTGAACGCGGTCCATGTTGACCGCGCGTGTTGAAGACGCCTCGTCCAGCCCCGTGGTCATGCCCAGTGCGATCAGCACGACTGCCGCGCACGTTGCCAGCGCTCTCGGCAGCGTCGGGATAAACACATCCGGCAGCCTGTTCCAGAACGAGGTCTTTTGCGCCGCTTCCATCATCAGGCGGCTGCGAAGCGCAAAATCGAACCCCGCGGACGGCCGTACGCGCGACATCCGCGCCAGCCGACCCGTAAGGCTCATGACCCCTTCCAGCGAATCGGCGCAGGTGGAGCACTCTTCCCTGTGGCGATCCATCTGCGCCTTCTTTACGCCTGCTACCTCGTCTTCGAGATAGGCCGATAATCGGGCCGCAAACTCACCGCAAGTTATGTGACCCTTACCCATGAATCTCCTCCGTTGGTCCCATTTCAATTGCAAATTCCCGTGTGGTCCGCAAGACGGCGTAACGCTGTCAGATCGCCAGCCCCACGTCTCTTCCCTCATTCTTCAGCTTCTGCTGCAGTTTCAGGCGGGCCCTGTTCACGCGAGACTTGACCGTACCCACCGGACACCGGCTGATCTCTGCTATCTCCTGGTAGGAAAGCCCTTCAACGTCTCGAAGCAGGATGACCTGCCGGTAGTTTTCCGAAAGCGACATGATCGCCTGATGAATCTGTACATCCGCGATAGCAGATTCCGTGATTCTATCGGGCCGGTAGGACTCGTCCGGCAATTCCAGCCCCGTATCGCTCTCTTCATCCCGGTGAAGCGGAAACAGCCGCCAGCGTTTACGACGTCTTAACTCACTTTTCGCCAGGTTGCCGGCAATTGTAAACAGCCAGGTGGAGAAATTCGCGATCGCGCGATATTCATTCCGCTTTCTGTAAGCCCTGAGAAAAGCCTCCTGAACGATATCCTCGGCTGTTTCCCTGTCTCCGACAAATCGAAATACAAAGTTGTAAAGCCTTCCTCTGTAACGATTTACAATCTTTCCATACGCTTCGATGTCGCCGTTGGCAACATCAGTTAAAATTTCGACATCCGACGCTGCTCCGTTTTCCGTGTTCACCATGAGCATGGTCTTTCCCCCCTTTCACCTGCTACATCCTCGGGAATGGGGCATACGAAACCCGCAATCCGGACAACCTCCTAACGCCAATTAAACCCTCTGGTCTTGGAAAAGTTCCCGAAAAGCGAAAAATCAGCACCGGTAACCACGCTTTCGATCCGGTTTCTCCGCTTGACAACCGCTTTTGATGTGGTATAATTATAGCCGCTCCATCCAGGAATTGCAAGACCGGCTTTTACCGGCATCGAACGTACCTTTTCATCCGTTTAACCTCGATTCGCAATTATCCGGGGACAAGAATGTCGAATATATACTGAAGAACAAGGGCGAATTGGCGTCAAGCGTCCCAGATAATTGAGGTCACTGGACGTCAAGGGAAATTTCATCCATTCGAACGACCTCAATGCCCGGTTTCGCACCGACACCTTCTGTGCCTTTTGTGCTTTTTGTGGTAAATTCAGCGGTTGTTTTATTTCGAATTGAGGTTAATTCCGAGATAAGGGGTTTTCAATGGCGGCACATCCAGACCGGACTTTCGAACAGGGCGGCCGATATTTCCCGCCCGGGGATCTCAGCGCCCAGGCCCATGTAGGCAGTTTCGATGCATACCAGCGGCAATATCAGGATTCCATAAAAGACGTCGAAGCATTCTGGGCGGACGTGGCGGAAGACTTCCACTGGTTCAGAAAATGGGACAATGTTCGGGCATACAACTACAACCTCGACGAGGGTCCGGTCTCCATCAGATGGTTTGAAGGAGCGAAGACCAGCATCGTCTACAATTGTCTGGACCGGCACCTGGAAACGCGCGGGGATCAGGTTGCGATCATCTGGGAAGGCAACGAACCCGGCGAAGACGGCAGGCTGACCTACCGCGAACTCCACAGTCAGGTCTGCAAATTCGCCAACGTACTGAAGTCACGCGGGGTGAGAAAAGGAGATCGCGTTTCCATCTACATGCCGATGATCCCCGAACTGGCGGTTGCGATGCTCGCGTGCGCCAGGATCGGCGCTGTTCACTCCATCGTCTTCGGCGGCTTTTCCGCGGATGCGCTTGCCGAACGTATCGTCGATTCCACCTGCCAGGTCGTGATTACGACCGACGGCATGTTTCGCGGCGACAGGCCGATGGAGCGCAAGGCATTTGCCGACCACGCCATTGCAAATGCCGATAGTCGCATGGACGGCAGGACCGTAGATACCTGCATCGTCGTCCGCCGGGTGGGCGAACACGCGGATATTTCATGCCCCATGCAGGAGGGCAGGGATCTCTGGTGGCACGACGCCATGGAAGACGCCAGCCCGGATTGTCCCTGTGAAGAAATGGACGCGGAAGACCCGCTATACATCCTCTATACGTCAGGATCAACGGGGAAACCCAAAGGCGTGCAACACAACGTGGGCGGATATATGGTTTACACCGCTTACACCCACAAGAACATCTTCGACTATCACGATGGCGACATCTACTTCTGCGCCGCGGACATCGGCTGGGTTACCGGACATTCCTACATCATCTACGGTCCGTTGGCAAACGGCGCGACGACCGTTATGTTCGAAAGCACCCCGGTGTATCCCGATCCGGGGCGTTACTGGCAGGTAATTGACAAATACGAAGTCAATCAGTTCTATACGGCGCCCACGGCGATCCGGGCGGTTGCCAAAGAGGGCGAAGCATGGCCGGCCAAATATAACCTCTCCTCTCTGAAGCTTCTTGGTACCGTTGGCGAGCCGATCAATCCCGAAGCCTGGCTGTGGTACCACAACAACGTGGGTCGAGGCCGGTGTCCGATCGTCGACACCTGGTGGCAGACCGAAACCGGCGGCATCCTGATCACGCCGCTTCCGGGCGCAACGGCCACGAAGCCCGGCTCCGCGACCTTTCCCTTCTTCGGCATAAGACCCGTCGTACTCGATCCGGAGTCCGGCAAGGAGCTGCCTGGCAACGACGTCAGCGGCGTATTGGCCATCGCCGAGCCATGGCCCGGACAGATGCGCACCGTCTACGGCGACCACAAACGCTTCGAGGAAACTTACTTCCAGCAATACAAGGGGTACTATTTCACCGGAGACGGCTGCCGAAGGGACGAAGAGGGCTATTACTGGATCACCGGCCGGGTGGACGACGTTATCAACATTTCCGGGCACCGCATGGGCACGGCGGAAGTCGAGTCCGCCCTTGTCTCGCACGAGGGCGTGGCCGAAGCGGCCGTCGTGGGTTTCCCGCACGATATCAAGGGTCAGGGCATCTACGCCTACGTAACCCTGAACGTCGGCGTGGAATACATCGATGCATTGAAAGACGAACTGAAGGCGTGGGTTCGCAAAGAGATCGGCCCGATCGCCACACCCGACGTGATCCATTGGGCGCCGGGATTGCCCAAGACCCGCTCCGGCAAGATTATGCGGCGTATCCTGCGGAAGATTGCGGCCGACGATACCAGCGATCTCGGCGACACGTCAACGCTGGCTGAACCGGCGGTCGTGGATCAGCTCCTGGAAAATCGCTAGAATTCAGACTCGATTGCGTAAAGTCAAGAGGGAGCCTTGCGGCTCCCTCTTGACTTTTGTATAGAAAGGTCCCGCCCTGAATATGACCGCGCCGCCCCGGAAATCCGTGCTCCTGCTCTCTGGCGGCATGGATTCCACCACACTTCTCTGGTGGATGCGAGACCGTGAACTTTCAGAGATCCACACCGTTTCGATCGACTATGGCCAGCGCCACGCGGTTGAACTCGAATCCAGCTCACGGCTCTCCCGGCTGGCGGGCGCTGACTCCCACCGCTGCCTCAAAGTCGATCTCCGGCAGATCGGCGGGAATCCGCTCACGGACATCGCGCGGCCCGTTCCGGTGGCGGAACAGGACCGCCAGGCGCTGACCGTTGTGCCTTTCCGAAACATGCTCTTCGTCACGCTGGCAGCCGCCTGGGCGGAGACGAGGGGTTGCACCGATCTCTTTCTCTCGCCTGTACGGGACGACTTTCAGATCTACCGGGACTGCCGCCGCGAGTTTTACGACATGCTGGAGAAGGCCCTGTGCCTGGGCGCTACACGGCCCAACGACTACCGTATCCACACCCCGTTCGTGGAAAAATGGAAAGACGAAATCGTGAGGCTGGGCCTGAACCTTGAGGTGCCGTACGCCGAGACCCACACCTGCTATGCGGGCAAACGCCCCGCCTGCGGCCGCTGCGACGCCTGCGTGGAACGTATCAGCGCCTTTCGCGCCAATCGCGCCGTCGATCCTCTGGCTTACGAGATCGACATCGACTGGACGAAATCCGGGACGCGCTAGGCGTTTTTCAATGCCGTCACAGCCTCGATCAGACGCCGGTCCGCATTGTATCGGAGTTCGAGAATCTGAACGAGTTTCTCGGGACTCGCGCCCCTTGAGGTTAACCGATAGACTTCAAGCCTGTCCGCCAGCGCGTTCATTACCATATCGAGCAGGATGAGATCCGACGCATCGTCCTCCACCATACACTCGTCCGCCAGAACGCGGCGGATCACCTTCAGGCGTTCACGCAGCGCCTCTTCGTCTATCTCCTCGACCTTTCCCCGGCTGACCAATCGGGTGGATAGCGTCGCAAGGAATCCTTCGCTGAGGTATTTGCGGGCTTTTTCTTCCGTCCACGAGTCTGAAAGGATGTCCGCAACGGAATGCGGGATCTGGTCGGCCCTACCCCGATTATCGGCCGAGCCCGCGCCGTCGTTCTGGCGGCGGGGCTGCCGGCGCCGTCTATTTCGGCGTTGGTCCTGCGAAGCGCCCCTGGCGGGAGCCTCCTGCGTCCTTTCAGCCGCGGCTTCCACGGGCGCGCCCGCGGGAGAATCGGATGGTGGAGCCCCTGCGGCCTCCGTGGTTTCCGCAACCGGCTCCGTAGCGGATTCACCGGCGTTCACCGGCTCGGGCGCTACTGTTGCAGTCGTTGACGAATCCGCGGTTTCTTCAGCCTCATTCCCGGTTTGATTCTGTTGCTCGTCTGTGACTTTGGCCCGTGTCGAGCGCGCCGCGGGCTTTGCAGATGCCCGCGACCGTTTCCCGGGCCGTCGCGATATCACGCGCTTTTCCGGGACCTCCGCTGTCTTTCCGGTTGGCTCACCTGCATCTTCCGGGGCGTCGGCTTCGGGCTTCTCCTTCTTTTCATCCGCCGATGCGGCCCGGCTTCGAGTTGTCCTTGCCGGCTTCTTGCTGCCGGTCCGGGTACGCTTGGCGGGCCGCCGCGACACCACGCGCCTTTCGGAGTCTTTTCCTTCTTCCTTCTTCTCCCCGCCCGGGGCATCGGAGCCGGGTTGATCGTTCTCCTCGGATGGGGAATCTAGAATAACGTCCATATACCTCCCTTCGAGCCGCAGACGAAACACGACCGGTCGTTTCGTCTCCAATCCGCTTCACCATTGAACCTGTCCGAAAACATTAAGACGACGCACTAATATAAGCAAATGTGATGACGATTAACCAGACGAAAAAAGGCCGGCCAGTAAAGGCCGACCCTTGTACTCCCGGCCGATGTTTCGGACACTAATAGTGGTCGTGACCGTGGCCGTGACCCTGTGGCTCTTTTTCCTCTTCCGGAACTTCCGTTACCAGCGTCTCCGTTGTCAGCAAGAGCCCGGCAATGCTGGCCGCATTCTCAACTGCGGAACGCACGACCTTCGTGGGATCCGCCACACCGGATTCGATCAGGTCTTCGTAGGTTTCGGTAAGCGCGTTGAAACCGAAGGCGCCGTCTCCATCTTTCACCCGCTGAACGACCAGGCTGCCTTCGTGACCCGCGTTGTCGGCGATCTTCCTCAGCGGCGCCTCCAGTGCCTTGTTCAAAAGGTCCACGCCGGTCTTCTGATCTCCGCGAACCCTGCTGCGCACCGTGTCCAGTGACGCCATACAACGCACGAGGGCCACGCCGCCGCCAGGGACGATGCCTTCCTCCACCGCCGCGCGGGTCGCGTGCAGGGCGTCTTCCACCCTCGCCTTCTTCTCCTTCATCTCTGTTTCGGTTGCGGCGCCGACGTTCACCACGGCCACGCCGCCGGCCAGCTTGGCGAGCCGCTCCTGGAGTTTCTCCCTGTCGTAGTCCGAGGTCGTTTCCTCGATCTGCATGCGAATCTGGCTGACGCGTCCCTGTATGTCGTCGGTAGAGCCGGCGCCTTCCACGATTGTGGTATTGTCCTTGTCGATGACGATCCGCTTGGCCTGTCCGAGGTCGTCGAGCTGGATATTCTCCAGCTTGATGCCCAGATCTTCCGAAATCACCCTGCCCCCGGTGAGAATGGCGATATCCTCAAGCATCTCCTTCCGGCGGTCTCCGTATCCGGGAGCTTTCACCGCCGCCGCCTTAATGGTCCCCCGGACCTTGTTTACGACAAAGGTCGCCAGCGCCTCACCCTCAACGTCTTCGGCGATCACCAGCAGCGCCTTTCCCGTCTGCGCCGTTTTTTCCAGCAAGGGGAGCAGATCCTTCATGTTGGACAGTTTTTTCTCGTGGATGAGGAGGTAGGCGTCTTCCAGATTCGCTTCCATGTCGTCCTGGTCGGTCACGAAGTACGGTGAAATATATCCCCGGTCGAACTGCATGCCTTCCACAACGTCGAGCGTCGTCTCGATCGACTTGGCCTCCTCGACCGTAATGGTGCCGTCCTTACCCACCTTTTCCATGGAATCCGCGATTATATCGCCAATCCCGCTGTCGTTGTTGGCCGAGATTGACGCAACCTGTGCGATCTCCTTGCGGCCCGTGACCTCCTGTGACTGATTCTTCAGAGCCGCGGTCACGGCGGACACACCCTGATCGATGCCCCGCTTGATATCCATTGGGTTGGCGCCGGCGGTCACATTCTTAAGGCCCTCGCGGTAGATGGCCTCCGCCAGCACCGTTGCGGTGGTCGTGCCGTCGCCCGCCACGTCGGAGGTCTTGGAGGCGACCTCCTTCACCATCTGAGCGCCCATATTCTCATACGGATCGGGCAGTTCGATCTCTTTGGCCACCGTTACCCCGTCTTTGGTTACCGTGGGCGAACCCCATTTCTTGCCCAGAACGACATTTCGCCCGCGCGGTCCCAGTGTCGCCTTGACTGCCTTGCTCAGAATGTCCACGCCGTCCAGAACCTTTGATCGGGCTTCTATCCCGTAGCTCAATTGCTTGGCTGGCATAATTGTCCTCCTGTAAACCCCAGTGAAAGAAAACCCGTTGGTTCCGGATCCACGGGCGATGTTTCCGGTTCACTATCGCCCATCCCTGCAACGGGATTGAATCACGACTTCCAACTGTACTGTATCTCTTATTCGAGAATACCCAGAATGTCGTCTTCAGAAGCGATCACCAGTTCGTCTCCATCGACCTCGACCTCTGTACCTGCATACTGGCCGATCAAAACGCGGTTGCCCGCGTTTACAGACACCGGTACGGGATCGCCCGTCTTGTCGTTGACTTTCCCGGGCCCCACAGCGATGACTTCGGCTTCCAGAGGTTTTTCTTTGGCGGTATCGGGAATGATGATGCCGCCATGGACCTGATCGTCGGCTTCAATCCGCCGGAGAAGAACCCGGTCGGCCAGAGGCTTCACCGTCATAAGCCCCTCCTTCGAATAGAATGGATTCTACGTTAACCCGTTTAATAATAAATATTTTTTCTGACAATTAGCACTCGTTGTAATCGAGTGCTAACGGGACCAATATAAAAGCTTTGGCTTCCGGGCGCAAGGACAAATTCCAGCATTCGACAAAAAAGCGCATTACGAATCGTAATGCGCCTCCGGCTATATCAACCGCGTCGACCCGTGTTCCGTCCGCGACAATTGGCTATTGTTTCGAACGCTTCAATTGCTGTTTCTTCCGCGAGATCCGATTCTCCAGGTGCTCTATTTCGGCTTCCAACAGTTCAGGACGATCCAGGTCGTCGGATTCCTCCGGAGGCGGCGGCTGTTCCGAAGGCAGGTCCGCGTCCGCCCAGTCTTCGTACCCGCCGGCCATGGAAATCACCCGCTCATAACCCAATTCCTTCAATGAGTCGGCAGCCAGCAGCGAACGAACCCCGCCAGCGCAATACACCACCACTTCCCTGGACTTGTCCGGAATGCGGGATTCAGCCTCAGCTTCGAGGCGGCCGCGTGGAACGTGAACCGCTCCCCGAAGATGTCCCGATTCCCATTCTTCCTGTTCGCGCACATCCAGCAGGACCGGACTCGCACCGCATTCCAGATGATCGTGCACCTCCTGCACGGTCATCTCCGGTATCTCGCTGCGGGCCTCGCTCAAGAGGTCATCTCGGGATTTCATCAATCCGGAACTCCTTTTCGTCGCGTCGGCCGGGTTTCACGTTGAGTCGACCGGCGTGTTTGTTCACGCCGGCACCCGGCCCGCAAGACCATGGCATTTCTTGTACTTTTTTCCGCTGCCGCACGGACACGGGTCGTTTCTGCCCACCTTCTGCACCCGAATCGGGCGCTGCCGGGGCGGCCCACCTTCCGAAGTGGCTGCGACGGTATCCGAGGTCGGCGACGCTTCGACGCCGGGGGCGAACCCCATGCCGGTGGCATCCTGGTGCGTGAGCGAGACCCGCTGAGGCTGCCGGCCTCTCGGGCTGGAAAGGTCCTCTTCCACCGGAATGCGAAAAAGGGTCTTCAATGTTTCGCGGTTGATCTCGTCGAGCAGGTCGACGAACATCTGAAATCCTTCGCGCTTGTATTCGATCAGCGGGTCCTTTTGTCCATATCCCCGCAGGCCGATGCCCTCCTTGAGGTCGTCCATCTCCCTGAGGTGGTCCTTCCACTTCTCGTCGGTCACCCCCAGATAGACCATTCGCTCGATGTCCCGCATCCTTCCCGCGCCAATCAGGCTCTCCCGGCGTCTGTAGGCTGACCGGATTCCATCGAACAACTCGTCCCGGAATCCGTCCTCTTTCAGTTCGGGCAGCGACTCGGGGGGCACTTCCGGAACCTGGAGGAAGATCTGTCGCAGGTCGCGGTAGAGTCCGTCCAGGTTCCAGTCCTCCTGGGTGCCTTCATCCGGCAGGTGGCTCTGGAACGAAGCGTTCACCACCTCCTCCATCTCTTCTTCGATCTGCTCGTAGATATTGTGCTGCTCCAGCCCGTGGCGGCGACGGTCGTATACGACTTCCCGCTGCTGGTTCATCACGTCGTCGTATTCAAGCAGATGCTTCCGCACCTCGAAATTCCGGGCTTCCACGCGTTTCTGCGCCCGTTCGATGGATCGGGTAACCATCCGGTGTTCGATCACCTCACCCTCTTCGGCGCCCAGACGATCCATGATCCGGGCAATCCTTTCGGAGCCGAAGAGCCGCATGAGATCGTCTTCCAGCGAGATGAAAAACCGGGAATTTCCCGGGTCGCCCTGCCGGCCGGCCCGTCCGCGAAGCTGCCGGTCTATCCGCCTTGCCTCGTGCCGCTCGGTACCGATGATATGCAATCCGCAAGGCACCTCTTCCTCGCAACGGTATTCCTCCAGGTGCGGGCACTGGGGGCGACCGCCGTCGGCGCCGGGTATCAGCGCGCATTGATGGTCCTGCGGCGCTTTGACAACCCCGTCCCCCAGCTTGATATCCGTACCACGACCCGCCATATTGGTGGCGATGGTCACGGCGCCCGGTTGTCCGGCTCTGGCAACGATCTGGGCTTCCTGCTGGTTGTGACGCGCGTTGAGCACCGAGTGTTTAATTCCCTTCCGCTTCAGCATTCGGGATAGCAACTCCGACACTTCGACGCTGATGGTACCCACGAGAACCGGCAGGCCCCTGTCGTTCAACCGTTCTATCTCGTCCACGATGGCGTTGTACTTCTCCCGCTTGGTCCTGAAGATCAGATCCTCCGAATCGACCCGCCGCACGGGTTCGTTCGTAGGCATTACGACAACGTCCAGCTTGTAGATCTGAAACAGTTCCGCAGCCTCGGTTTCGGCGGTTCCCGTCATCCCCGCCAGCTTGTGATACAATCGGAAGTAGTTCTGCAGCGTAATCGTGGCAATCGTCTGGGTGTCCCGTTCCACCTTGACGCGCTCTTTTGCTTCCAGAGCCTGGTGCAGGCCGTCCGCAAATCGCCGACCCGGCTGGGGACGCCCCGTGAATTCGTCGACGATAATCACCTGGCCGCCGTCCACGATATACCTTACGTCCTTCTCATAAAGCGTATGGGCGACCAGAAGCTGTTGCACGCTGTGAATCGCCTCGCTCTTGCGGGCGTAGTCCTGGTACGCGTCGTCCTGGGCTCTGGCCTTTTCGTCAGGCGCCAGCGCATCGTCCGCTTCGATTTCGTGCAGGACTTCATCCAGGTCCTGCAGCACGAAATCGTCCGGCCTCCGGCTGATCTCAACCCTCCCCTTATCGGTCAGGTCGATAACGTGGCTCTTCTCGTCCACGCTGAAGTAGAGGTCTTCGTCGATCTCGGCCATTCGTTTGTCGCGCAGGTAATCGGCCTCAACCCGGCCGATCAGACGTTTGGTCCCCTCTTCCTGAAGCAATTTCATGAACCGGCGGTTCTTGGGCATCCCCCGCTGGACCTGGAGCAGCCGGATACCCGCCTCGTATTCGTCCTTTTCGAGGAGTTCCTCCGCTTCGTTCAAAGTCCCGGTGACCACCCGGGTTTGCGCCCTGACCAACCGCTCCACCAGCGGCCGCATTTCATCGTACCTCTGATTGTCGGCCTCCGCCACCGCGCCGGAAATGATCAGGGGGGTCCTCGCCTCGTCGATCAGTATGCTGTCGGCTTCGTCGATGATCGCAAAATAGTGTTCGCGCTGCATGAGGTCGTCCGGACGAACCGCCATATTGTCGTAGAGATAATCGAACCCGAACTGGTCCTTCGTGCCATAGACGACGTCGGCCCTGTATGCCTCCTGATGATCGCACTCCCGCAAACGGTACACGCCCTCCCGGTCTTCCTCCAGGAGATATGCCTCCGCCTCCATGGACCGGTCCTGGATGATGCCGACGCTCATCCCGAGAAAGAGATAGACGGGGCCCAACCACATGGCGTCCCGCTTTGCGAGATAGGAGTTCACCGTGACGAGGTGAACACCCCGTCCCGTCAGTCCATTCAGATAGAGCGGCATTCCCGCCACCAGCGTCTTGCCCTCGCCGGTGGCCATCTCGGCGATTTTTCCCTGGTGTAAGACGATGCCGCCGAGCAACTGCACGTCGTAGGGCACCATATCCCACACGATGGACTCACCGGCGCGCTCCCACTGCTTCCCTTCCGCTTTGAACCGGCGGCAAGTCTCCTTGTAGATCGCGTATGCCTCGGGCAGAATCTCCTCCAGAGCCTCCGCCTCGACCTCCCTGACCTCGCCCTCCAGTTCCGTGATTTCGTCCAGCAGCGAGGAGCGGTCCATCTCCTCCTCGCTCTTCAGCGCCTCCCGCATCTCATCGAGCTGTTCCGTGTATTCGGCTGTCGCGTCCCGCAACCTCTGCCTGAATTCGGTCGTCTTGCCGCGAAGGTCCACTTCGGAGAGCGAAGCAAACGACTCGCATAGCCCGTTTATTCTTTCGACCGTCGGCCAGAGTTTCTTCAGATCCCGATCGTATTTGGTCCCGAATACTTTCTTGATCACACCCATCATAAGCGCGTATCCACCGATTATCGCCGAAACCTTAACAGTCCGTTGACAATGCGGATCTGCAGGCGAGGCAGTGTCCCGTCCCGGATCGGCTCTCTCAACCCATTGTCAATCCGCGGCTTCCGCAAGGATTCCTTTCTGTCTGACCAGCGCATCCAGGATTCCGTTGATGAACGTCGGCGCCTTCTCCACGCTGTACCGCCTGGCGAGCTCGATCGCTTCGTTCATCGATACCTTGACCGGAATATTGTCGAATGCGAGCATTTCCGTAAGCGCCATCCAGAGCAGGATCCGGTCGATCCTCGAGATCCGTTCCAGCGCCCAGTTCCGTGAAATCCCTTCTACCAGACCGTCCAGTTCGTCTTTGCGCGTCCAGGTTTCCCGACCAAGCGCGTGGGCGAATTCCGCGGCTTCATCCGTCAAACCGGCGCGAAGCGCCATGGCATGGAGCGTCTGCTGTACGGGGTCTCCCGAACTCTCGCTCCAATACAGCGCCTGCAGCGCAACTTCGCGGGCTTTTCGTCGCGAACCCGTCATGCCTCTTCCGCGTCCAGGGATGCCACCAGATTCACCATCTCGACAGCGGCAAGGGCGACCTCCCATCCCTTGTTTCCGGCCTTGGTTCCCGCCCTTTCGAACGCCTGTTCAATCGTATCGGTTGTCAATACGCCAAACAGGCACGGCACGCCCGACTCAAGTCCGACCGATGCAATCCCCTTGGAGACTTCGTTGGCCACATAGTCGAAGTGGGGCGTACTTCCGCGAATCACGGCCCCCAGGCAGATCACCGCGTCGTAACGTCCGCTGCGCGCCATCTTGTCGGCCACCAGTGGAATCTCGAACGAACCCGGAACCCAGGCCACATCGACGTCTTCCGGTTCGCCTCCATGTCGTTTCAGGCAATCCTCGGCGCCATCAAGCAACTGCTTGCTGACCGGACTGTTGAATCGACTTACCACGATACCGAAGCGTTTGCCTTCCGCGCGCAGTCCACCTTCAATCACTCTGGCCATACGTCTCCTCCGGGGAGCCATCCACCAGCTTCAGATCTTCATCGTCGAAAATGTGTCCCATCTTCTTTTGTTTGGTACGCAGATACCGGAGATTCCACGGCGTGGGTACAATCTTGACGGGGACCCGCTCCACAATTTCGATTCCGTACGCCTCCAGCCCCACGCGCTTGGCGGGGTTGTTGGTGATCAGCCGGGCTTTCCTGACGCCAAGGTCCAACAGAATCTGCGCGCCGATGCCGTAATCCCGCTCGTCCATCTTGAAACCGAGCTTCAGATTCGCCTCTACCGTATCGTAGCCTTCTTCCTGAAGCTGGTAGGCGTTGATCTTTGCACGCAAGCCGATGCCGCGGCCCTCCTGCCGCATGTAGACAACGGCGCCGCGGCCTTCCCGCTCGATCATCTCGATCGCCGAATGCAGATTGGTGCAGCAGTCGCACCTCAGAGACCCGAATGCGTCGCCCGTGAGACACTCGGAGTGCATTCGCACCAACACCGGATCGCCGGCCGTGAGGTCTCCCTTGGTCAGCGCCACGTGATCCCGCCTGTCGACTTCGCTGTCGTAGAGATGAAGCTTGAACTCCCCGAACCGGGTGGGGAGGCGGACCGTCTCCAGACACTCGACCAGCTTTTCCGAACGCCGCCGGTACGCGATCAGATCGCGGATCGTAATGATCCTCAGGCTGAACTTCCTGGCCATTTCCATGAGCTGCGGCAGCCGTGCCATCGTCCCGTCGGGATTCAGGATTTCGCACAGGACGCCTGCAGGATAGAGGCCCGCAAGCCGCGCCAGGTCCACCGTCGCCTCCGTATGCCCTGCCCGCCTCAACACGCCTCCCGGACGAGCGGATAAAGGAAAGACGTGGCCGGGTCTGGCAAAATCGGGAGGGCGGGCGTCCGGATCCGCAAATCGCTGAATTGTCACCGCACGATCCTGCGCCGAGATTCCGGTTGTTGTGCCCTCAACCGCGTCGATGCTGACCGTGAAGGGGGTTCCATGCAACGCGGTATTCTTGCCCACCATCATCTCCAGTTCCAACTCCTGCAACCGTTCCGGCATTGCCGGCAGGCAGACCAGCCCGCGCCCGTGAAGGGCCATGAAGTTGATGATCTCAGGCGTGACTTTTTCCGCCGCCGTGATCAGGTCTCCCTCGTTTTCCCGATCCTCATCGTCCACGACGATCACAAGCTTGCCCGCACGGATGTCGTTCAGTGCTTCCTCGATGGACGCGATATGGAGCCCGACGTCGACTTCAGACATGAGATGCCGCTCCCGGCAAAGTGGAGGGTTGAAACGAACTGATCGCGGCTTGCGCGATTCTCACGAAACCCCTTCTCTTTCACTTCCAATACCGACGTTTCGCAACGTCCCCGGATTTCCGTTATCCGTACATCCGCCGGTCAGCCTTTCCAGGTACCGCGCCACCAGATCGACCTCCAGGTTGACCGCGTCGCCGACCCGGCGTTCACCGATCGTCGTGGCTTCCGCCGTATGCGGAATGACCGTCACCGTGAAGTCTCGTGCGCCCGCTGCCACAACCGTCAGGCTGATCCCGTCCACGGCGATCGATCCCTTGGCGGCCAGATACGCGGACAGTTCCTCAGGCATTACAATCCGGAATGTCATGTTGTCGGCCCATCGCCGGCGTTCCATCACCCTGCCCATCCCATCCACGTGACCGGCCACCAGATGGCCGCCCAGGCGGTCCGACAGCTTCACCGAACGTTCCAGGTTCACCCTGTGTCCCGTTTCAAGTCTCCCAAGGGTGGTTCGTTCGAGGGTCTCCGAGACGGACTCGAACGAGAACGCATGACGCTCCGCTTCGACAACGGTGTGGCAGGCGCCGTCGATCGATATGCTGTCGCCAACAGAGACATCCTCCAGCACGCGCGTCGCTTCAACCGTCGTGCGCTGATACCCCGTCCGCCTCTGAACCGCACGCACCAGCCCCACTTCCTCGACAATCCCCGTAAACATCGTGCATATCCTTTCGCGGGCCCCGCGGAATGGAGAATCAGAGACCGCCGGACAATGGACCCGGCTCCGCCGTCCCGGTCCCGGGTTCACGCCTTCCGTGCAGGAACTGCCGCGTCCTTCATCCGTGCCGTGTAGAACAAGTCGGGGCCGGTCCAATCCACGTCGACCTGATTCAGGTGAATCGCATCGGCCATTCTCGTTATTCCCAGGTCGCCAACCGAATCAACCCCTCTTCCCAGAATCGCCGGCGCGATAAACACCGCGAGCCGGTCGATCAACCGCTCGCGCATCGCGGAAGCAGCCACTGCGCCTCCGCCTTCGATCAACACATGGGTAAACCCTTCGGCGCCGGCACGGGAAAGCACGTCCCGGAGCATGGGCCTTCCATCCCTTGGCGGACTGACCCATACGCGCGCGCCGCGCGTCTCCATCGCTTCGACTTTTTTTTTTGAGACGCCTTGCGCTGCGGCGAGAATCAACGCCGCCCCGTTGAATACCTTTGCGTCCCGTGAGATCTCGAGGCGACTGTCCAGCACGATCTTGGCCGGATCCGGACCGTCGAGATGCCGCACTGTCAGCGCAGGATCGTCCGCGTCTACAGTCCCCCTTCCGACCATGACCGCGGACGCTTCAGCACGCAGCCCGTGCGCCTTAACCCTGGACGCGTGGGAGGAAATCCATCTCGACTCGCCCGAAGCCGTCGCAATGCGGCCGTCGAGGGTCTGCGCCAGCTTCAGGGTGACGAAAGGAAGGCCCGTGGTCCGGTGTTTTACGAATATTTCGTTCAGTCGACGCGCCTCTTCCTCGAGTACGCCAACCTCCACCCGCACACCTGCCTCCCGCAACCGGTCGATGCCTCTGCCGGAAACCCGTCTGTCCGGGTCCGTCATGCCGCAAACGACCCGCGCAACCCCTTTCCTGATCAACAAATCCACACACGGCGGCGTACGGCCGGTATGTGCGCATGGTTCGAGGGTCACGTACAATGTTACGCCGGGGGTTCCGTCGGCCATTCCTTCAAGCGCGTAGACCTCCGCGTGCGGCATTCCGGATTCAGGGTAGTAACCTTTTCCGATAATCTGGCCTTCACGAACCGCCACCGCACCCACAAGCGCACCGTCCCGTACCCGACCGCGCCCCTTCTCGGCCAGCGACAACGCCAGCCGCATATAATCCGCATCCGTCATAAACCGCCCTGTATCGCCGGGAAGATGAATGGCCAGGCGTGGACGAGGCTTAGCAGTCCGTTGGAAAAGTCGCTCTGCAGGCGAGGCCGAGCCATTGTGGTCGAAGACAAGGCGCGCAACCGAGTCCCATCCTGCGATTCGGCGAGGGCGCGCAACGCAGTATTTCGACCGCAAGGGCCGGCCGTAGCCCGGATGGGCTTTTTCAACGGGCTGTTACTTGAGGTCGACCGTCGCTGTGCCTACCCCCACGTTGCCCAGCGCATCGGTCGCACGGACGACGACCGTGTATTCCCCCGCCGCCAGATCCTGAATTTCGAAACGCAAGGATTCCGTTCTGGAGTCGAATATACGATCGACTGGAAAGACCACCTTCCACGCTCCTGAATTCACCGCATAGGCCGCTTTCCAGAGCGGGCTCGCGGCGTCGTTCAGCGATCCCTCGATACGTACCCCGCCTGCAACCTGCCGTATCTGCAGCGCGACGGAGGGTGGTGTGTGGTCAAGATCGAACGGCCGGCTGACCATCTCGCCTGCCAGCGCGGTCTCCTCCGGATTGGTCAACCTGTCCGACGCCACCAACCGGACCAGCATCGTACCCTCGGGCGCGGACTCCGTGTGCCAATCGAAGGAATTCGAACGCAGGTTTTCTTCCAGGAGTTTCCATCTTTTCTCGGACAGACCCCGATAGTACAACGCATATACCAGCCCGTCGTTATTCGCGTCTTCCGCTTTCCATGAGATCCGCCAGACGCCCCTCTGGTTATCTGGCGCCTTTCGGCCCTTTCCGGGGTCCTTAGGCGCAGCGCCGTTGCCCTGCGCCTCGATGGGTGAGACGACGAGTGCGAGGACCCGCGGGCCCAGATTTTCCTGAAGTCCCACCAGACTCACTTCGCGAATCGTCGGAGTGGTCGTACCCGCCACGGATCTCAACTCGGCCCGATACTGGAGGAATCTCGCAGGCGGACTGGATACCTGTCCTCCCTGGGAGACCGAAGACCATTCACTCCAGGTGTTGTCCGGTTTTACGCTGTTTCCCGAACGGGTCTGGAATTGAACGGACGCATCCGGGGCAGGTTCGGCATTCCACCTGATTTTACCCCATCTGGACACGAGGTGGAAATCTCTCACCCTGGATTCCAGCCTGCCTTCGCGCGCGAACGCCTTTCCCAACCGATACACTTTTCCGGCTCCAGCGGTTCCCAACCAGAAGTCCCCGGAGTTTGACCGGCAGAACACCCATGGTTGAACGTCTTTCAGCCGGGTCAGCAGCGTCGCCCTGCCGGACAGGTCCACGCGATAGATGCTCCCCCTGTCTCCAGTCAGCACCGTAATCTCCCGATCGTCCGCATGCAATGCCAGAAGCATCGGCTCGTCCACCGTCCATAGACGAACCGCCGCACCCGAAGGGCGTATCGCATACAGCACGGAAGCCTGCCGGGAGGAAGCGGACCCCTGGCCCTTGGCGGATTGTTGAGACGCGCCCTTTCCGCCCCCCTTCGAACGTTTGGACATTGCGCCCGCGAACAGGGTCCCATCCGTTCCCATCGCCAGCGCGTGGATTTCATCTTCCGCGGCGTCGTACAATACTTCCACCCTTCCCGCAACGTTGACACGGTAGACCAGTCCGCTCTGGTCCGTGCCGGCGTACACCCTGCCGCCGGCGTCCCGGATCAGCGACACCACATTGTGGTCTTCGCTTTTATATACCTCGTCGACCTCTCCCGCCGCGGAGATGCGCAGGATTCGTCCGTGTCTGCCGCCGGTGGCCGCGTACAGGCCTCCGTTTCCATCCACAACCAACGCCCAGACGTGTTCGTCTCCGGTTCGACAAAACGTCTCGGGTTCTTTGCCCTGAACGATCCTGTATACAATACCGTCCGGGGAGGAGCCGGCATAGAGTGTCCCGTCCGTTCCCACCGCGAGACTGAAAATGGCCACTTCGGGCGAATCGAAGAGGAGCGTCGGCTCTCCCGCGCCATCAAAGGCGAAAATCTTCCCGCCGTTGCCCGTTGCAATAAACAGGCGACCGCCTCGCCCCTCCGCGAGTGCCCAGACGAATTCCTCTCCCGTATTCGCCGCGACCTGCAACTCGGGCGCCAGCAACACCGCGCCGTCTCTGGTTATTGAGACACCGTCGGCTTCGCCCCTGGCGAAGGCCTTCTGCGTGTGGTCGCGCCATACGACAGGCTCAACGCCGTCCGTTGGAATCAGAAGGCAGTTGAGCAGAAAGCACAGGCTCATCAGCAATATACGATAAACGGCATGTCGATTTTCTCGATCCAACAGCCCGGTCTCCTATTATTCCGGAACGTCCGCCGTTTCCGCGACGTGTTCCCGTGGCCCGAGAGTCCGAAGACGGCGTTGTCGGGATGACCTACTTCCCCTTACCGCCTGCGCCCCCACCCTCGGCGAAAATTACGCCGTTCCGTTTCCGGTTCACATTCAGTACAACGATCTGACTTCCGGACAGCACATAGTCCGTGGGAATACGCGCCCTCTGAACGACGGTCTGCCGAACCTGTTTTACCGCATCCGACGAGCGGGAATACTGAAGCGCCGAAAGCACCGACGACGGCAGCCTTGACACCTCTCGTCCCTCAATTGTCACGCCCGGGGCGCCGGACAGCAATTCAACAACCATTTCGTTGTTCCGGCCGGCGCGCCCCAACAGGTGAATGAGATGATCCAGATCTCTGGCGTTGTATTCACCCGGCGCCCGCTTGGCCTCCTGCTTCACGTGGTCGGATGCGCTGGAAACCCTGAGAATCAGCCGGCCGCCCGGCGTCTGATTTGGTATGACCATGGCCTCATCCACATGCCGCAGTCCCCCCCGGTAGGTCCTTAATGAAACCGTGACGCGCACCGTATCGCCCGGCTGGAACGATGTCTTCTGTAAGCCGATGGACTTGATGTGGGCGGTATGCGCCCGTTCGGCTTCCACGTCCAGGTCGAAGGTGACCTTCTCGATCCTGATCGGCTGGAACGGATTCCGGATCAGGCTCGCAAACGGCGTGGTGACACCCAGTACCGCATTTCCCAGCCCAAGCGTGCCGGCATAGACGTTTTCCGCCTCCACCGAGGGACGTCCGTTCAGGTCGATTCTCACACGGGACTTCACCGTTACCTCTCCCGTCAGTTTCTCGGACGAAACCATCGCGCTGAAAACCGCGATTCGCAAGAGCGTCGGGCTGAGGTTGCGGTCTCGCAGGACCTCCATACCGAAGTGCGCCTCCTTCCCCGGAGAACGCAGGTTGATACTCACCGGCATCATGTCAACGTCGAGACCGATGGTGCCGGCAATGCCGGGGGCACGGTCCTGAACGATGGCGCCCACGGTCTGCCCGGCGACACCCAGCTTGAACGACGCAAATTGACTTGGCAAGACCTCGTGAATGTAGGCTCCCGTCATCGGCAGCGCGGTAGCACCGCCAAAAATCATGGAATGACCGAACCCGACCACCCGGTCCCCTTCGCGATGGGTAAGCGTTCCGATTCCCGTAACGCTGAGGTCGCCACGGACCAGCTGCACGCCAAGCGCTGCGCCCGGTTCGAACGCACCGGCAGACAGGCCCCGGTCCTCGCCACCACCGCCCTGGACCGGCGTCCAACCTGTATTCGAAAACGCCTGTCGGAAATCGGCGACCGCCTGCGGCGCAAAACCGGAAATCACGATCGGCAGGCTGATCGGCGTCAGCTCAGCCGCATCCATCCCGGTAAGATCGATCAGACGGCGTGCGCCGGCTTGCGTCAGACGGGCCGCCGAACTGACGCCTTCCGTCGCCGGCGGCCGGTTGAAGAGATCAACCATTGCCGCAATTGGCGTAATCCCGGCGATGGGTTCCTTGGCAAAAGCGCCAATGCGATACGATACGGCGCCGATCAGCTTACCATCAACATAGACCGGACTTCCACTCATCCCCGAAATCACTCCAGTGCTGGACAGGGGACCGCCGGACAGCCTGGCCAGAATCAGGTCGCTCCCCGGACCGATCGCGTTGTGCAGTACACCCAGGATTTCAACGTGAAACGTATCGATTCGCGTACCCTGGAAGACCGTCCGGCCGATGCCCCGCATCCCTCTCCGGAGTTCCTCGACGGGCATCGTCTCCACGGTCGCCCTGGCATTGCCGGCAACTGTGCACCACAGCAAAGCGGTCAGTGAGATTTTCAGCAGACGCATCACGACGCAGATCCTTTCTCGTCGATCGGTACGGGAGCCTCGAAATCTACGGCGCGACCTCGGAAAAGTCAAGCTCTGCAACGTTCTAAGTACTTGCAAATCAATATCAGACCTTGCTTTATCTACCCAGATATTATACCCGTTTTCGCAGGTTGGAACAAGCCCCTTGTGCAAATCCGATCTTGTCCTTATCATATTCCAATGCAAATCACGCTGCTGGCGGTTGGCAAATGCCGAAAGCCGTACCTGAGGGAAGGGGTATCGGATTACATCGATCGCATCCGGAGATACGCCAGCCTGGAGCATATCGAAGTCAGAGAAGAACCCGCGCCACGTAAGGGCGCCGCTGCCGATAGCCTTTGCAGGGAAGGCGAACGCATCCTTCGGCGCCTTCCGCAAAACGCATTTATGGTCGCCCTGGATCCGAGCGGAGAGTCCTGCGGTTCGGATGGCCTCGCCAGGCGCATCCTGAAAATCGGGCTGGAAGGCATTGGCCGAATCGCGTTCGTCGTTGGCGGTCCATCCGGTCTGTCCACCCGGGTCATCCGGCGCGCCGACTGGCGTCTTTCGCTCTCTTCGTTCACTTTTCCGCACGAGATCGCGCGTCTGGTTCTACTGGAGCAGATCTACAGAGCGTTTACCATCATGTGCCGCGAGCCGTATCACAGGTAGACGCTGCCGCACCCGGTCACGCAACACTCTGGCAAATCCCGAAGGCGCGCTTATCCGGCGACTCCGCGGAAGAAAAAGCCCGGAAAACAGGTTCATACGACAGCCGTGGAGAGATGATTCCGCCACTGGAATCCGGCTGCCGGGCACGTCTCCTGTTTCCGGGCTTTTAAATGCGGACCGAAATGTCAGGATATACAGTTTCGGGGGAACGGAGGATTTCCGGATCCGGCAACCCCGGAGAACGGCCGGAGGGGTATCGGCCACGGGGTTCCGAAAGAAGGGATGTCTCAATCGTATACGTGTTGAGAGCAATTGAAAGATAAGCCAATGTTTTTTTATAGTCAAGGGGAAGTTTGCTCTAATATACTGTTTTACATTATCTTGTGGTCCATCGGTGGTGTTATACATTATATAGATTTACGTGAGACGATCCATCGGAATCCGCATCTTCTGCCATTCGCCGCGCGCGGTTTTGCTTTTTCCAACGGTGTCGACCCATGCCGCATACGCTTACCATAACCCAGGCGGCGGAACTGATCCGGTCCGGCCGTCTCTCTCCCGTGGATCTTCTTCACGCCTGTTTTTCGCAGATCGAAGCCCTGGACGGCAGCCTTCACGCCTGGGTCCACGTTGACCGGGAAGGCGCCGAGCGTTCCGCCCGGGGTCTTCAGGAGGAACTCGCCCGCGGATTATACCGCGGCCCCCTGCACGGAATCCCGGTTGGGATAAAGGACATCATCGAAGTGAAGGGCCTGCCCACGGCCGCTGGAGCAAACCATCTCTACAACCGGGTACCGGATGAAGATGCAGCGGTGGTCGCCCGGCTGCGGAGGTCCGGCGCGGTCATCCCCGGCAAAACGGTCACCACGCCGTTTGCATGTTTCGATCCGGCGGAAACCAGGAACCCCTGGAACCCCGACCATACGCCCGGCGGTTCCAGCAGCGGTTCGGCCGCCGCCGTCGCGGCGAGGATGTGTCCCGCGGCCCTGGGGTCCCAGACAGGCGGATCCATCAGCAGGCCCGCCGCGTATTGCGGCCTGGTGGGACTCAAGCCCACATTCGGCAGGATCAGCCTGCGCGGGATCCTGCCCGTCAGCTACGAACTGGACCATCCGGGTCCGTTCACACGTTCAGTCGCCGATGCTGCCGCCATACTCCAGTGCCTGGCGGGTCGAGACCCGCTGGACCCGCTAAGCGCCGAGGTTCCTGTCGATACCTGCCGGATCGAACCCCTGGCGCGTCTCCCCCGCGTCGGCGTCATTCGCACGTACTTTCCGGATAAAGCCGACGCAACCATGCGTGAGGCAACCGGCGACGCCATTGAGCGCCTCGCCTCAGCGGGCGCTCAATTCACCGACGTGCATATGCCCGGATCCTTTGCTGATGTACACGACAATCACGCGCTACTGCTCGCCGTCGGCGCGGCAAGCGTCCACCGGGAACGATATGACGCCCAGCCGGACGCCTTCCCCACCGGCCTTCGGGAGATCATGGAGAGGGGACGCGCCGCAGCCGCGGTCGACTACGCCATGGCGCGACGCCACCAGATTGCGTTCAAGTCGGAGATCCTCGCTGCATTCGAAGGCGTGGACCTGCTCCTCACCCCTGCAACGCCATCGCCGGCGCCTTCGGGACTGGCATCCACCGGCAACCCCGCCTTCAACAGCCCCTGGAGCTACGCCGGCCTTCCCACGATCGTCCTGCCGGCCGTCTGTTCGTCCGACGGACTGCCCGCCGGCATCCAGCTCGTCGCTCGCCCCTTCGCCGAGAGCCGGCTGCTCTCCATCTCAGCCTGGTGCGAATCCCGTCTCGAGTGGAACCTCACCCCGTCGATTCTCTCCGCCGATTAGCGCTATGTCTCCGCGTCCGGTCTTCAAAATTCTGAAATGGACGATGCTATTTCTCAATCTCTGCGGCGTCGTCCACGCTTCCCGCGCGCATACCCCCAGGCAGCATGCCGTCCGACAGGGGATCGACTACATGCTCGACGAACGCTATGCCCGCTCCCACGCCGTTTTCGATTCACTCATCTCCGTAGAGCCTGAAAGACCCGAGGGCTATCTGGGCAAGGCGCTTTCTTACTGGAACGAAAGCATGCTTCTCGCGGACGGCGAACGCTTTGTCGATTCGGTCGATCGCCTGACCGGACGGGCTATCAAACTTTCCGAACGCGCTCTCAAGAACGACAACAACGACGCGGAGATGGTCTTCCTTCTTGGAAAAGCCTACGGCCTGCGCGCGGGCCTGGCGCTCATCCACGGCAGTCCCCTGGACGGCGTACTCCACGGACTGAAATGCCGGGACTTCCTCGAGGAAACCATACGATTGAAACCAGACCTCGCTGACGCCCAATTCGGACTGGGCCTGGCAGAGTACGTGGCCGCCCGCCAGCCCCGTTTCCTCAGGATGGTCAGCCGGCTCCTTTCGCTTCCCGACGGCGACCGGAAACGCGGTCTCGAACGCCTTGAACGCGTTGCAAGAGAGGGCATCTACACCCAACGGCACGCCGTCTCCAGCCGTGCCTACATCGCCCTTTATTACGAGAAGGACTATGACGACGCGCGGCGTCGTTTTGCACACCTGCACCTGCGCTATCCCCACAGCCTGGACTACCGGATCCGTTACCTGGACGCGCTCTTCGGGCTTACCATCCAGGGCAGGAAGGATCACCGCGAGGCCCTGATCGACTCCGCGCGATCGATCCGTTTCCTGGCTGAAGAACGAAACTGGAACCTGAACCGCTGGTCGCGTACGAAGTTGGACTTTATCGAAGGCTTTGGCCTCTATCTCACCGGTAACGCGGACGCGGCGGTCGAACGTCTGGAAATCTATGCCGCGGAAGCCACAAAAAGGAGCTGGCTGCTTGGACCCACACATCTCATTCTGGGCAAACTGGCGGACCTGCGGAACGATCGCGAACGTGCAGTCGGCCATTACCGCCGCGTGCGAAAATATGAAAACGTCTGGGGCGTCCACGAAGAAGCTGACGCCTATATCGGGCAACCGTTCAGCGGTGAGGAGCCCGTCCGGCGCCCTCCGGACACGGTGCGGCGTTACCCGGAGAAACCTTGACGCGGGTCGCGGAGGTTCGCCCAATAAAGGGAGCCGTTCGTTGACTGCCCGGCAAAGCCGGTTGCGCGTTCAGGATCGATTCCGTATATTTTATCAGGCGCATTCAACGACGCACTGGTACGCCGTGTCGATACCTACCTTTCGATCGAGTGCGGGAATATGGCCGAATCGACCGATCCTCAAGCTGCTCCGGCCCCGGATAACACCCATTGGGGAGTCGCATATCTGCGCGAAGATCTGCAGGACCTGCGACTCCAATTGCGCGAAGACGTCAAAGACCTCCGCCAGCAGATCGCCGAGACCAATAAGCGCATTGACCGGACAAATGAGCTCATTGGATCCCGATTCGCCTGGCTCATTACGACCATGGTGGCGCTGGCGGGCATTCTCGCCGCCCTCATCAAGCTGTGAGACCTGTCCCTGCCGGGCGCTCGCCTGGTCGGCATGCGTCTCCCTGCCGGTTACTTCAGGCCTGCCTGGCTGGAGTGACGTTTCTCAAACGGGACTGACGGTGGAAGCACGGTCAACATCAGGAAGACAGGAAAATCCCGGCCGTGTTCCGCACGCGAACATGCCGGAATTTTTGATATTTAGGAAATCGGTATGGCGTCCGCGTCCTCGATATCCTGGCACCGCTCGAGACTCGGTCATCTCCGGGCGGGTATCCGTTATCCGGCCCCTTCCGCGCCGCCGTGGATCGTCCCCGCCGTAGTCCGTTTCAAATACCCTGCAGCAGACCTGAAACGCGACTACCCGAAGATTTTCTGCGCCTCGGTTGTCCTCTCCTCAATACTCCTCACCTCAATTTGCATTCTCTTTCCTGCGTTCGAGTTTCGCAGCTATCCATCCTACGCCACGCCGGTGATCATCTCACTCGAAGACATTCCCGAAACCCGGCAGGCGCAGCTGCCTGAAACCGAAGAGGTAATCCTTGGCGCAGGCGACACGGATGGCGTAGCCGTCCTTGACACCGTGGAAGACGAGGCATCCGAAATCGACTTTCTTGCCAATCTTCAAATCGATGACACGCTTGGCAATATGGACCGGACGCTCAACGAGGAAGCCGTCGATTTCTGGGCCGTGTCGAAGGAACCCGTACTGGTGCACGAGGTCCTGCCCATCTATCCCAAGGACGCCCACGATTTAGGCCTGGAAGGGGTTGTGTTCGTCAAATTCGCGGTCGGCACGGACGGGCGAGTCAAAGAGGCCTCCGTTCAGAAGGGCCCCCGGATCTTTCATGCTTCCGCACTGGGGGCCGTCTACCAGTTTGTGTTCAAGCCCGCTCTCCAGAACGACAAGCCCGTCGCGGTCTGGATGACCCGTCCCATCCGTTTTCGAATTGTGGACAATCTGCTCGAAGCACGGCCCGTATCACGAATCGAGAATCTGCCTTCGCCGGAATCACCCTGAACGACTCCGTACCTCAATCCCTTTGATTGCGATTAACCGCCCCACCTGAATAGATCACTTCCTTCAATCGATTTTGTTCGTCAAGTTCAACACGAAGGGTAAACGCCCGCCGGTTCAGGAATTGAGGATTGTGATCGAGCGCCGTTTGCAAGGCCAGCGAACCCAGCCATCCCAGCGCGTCGGACCGAATCCCGAACCGCAGATCGTGAATCAGAAACGCCCGCCCGTCGTCCCCGGGCTTCTCCAGTGCGGGGAAACGCGCGAACCAGCGATAGATCCGACCGTCGCGCCGTTCCCACAGGCGTTCAAGACCGGGTTCGGCAAGGGCCGAGCGGTAGGTATTGGGCGAGTCTGCAACCCCTTGATACAACGACACGGGCACCTCGTACCACTCTTCCTCCCCGACCGCGATTCCACGCCGATGCAGAGGTGAAAAAGGCACAGGAACCGCCGCTGCAGGCGTCAACCCCCGTTCCGATGCCCAGCGATCCAGGTACAGGTAGGTTATACCCGAAACGGCGACATTGAACGTCATGTACGCCACAAGCGCCGCCACACCCAGGCGGTACCCATCCGGCCGCCAGACCTTCCAGCCGAGAACCAGTCCGCTGATAAGAATCAGATCCAGGTACGGGTCGATAACGAACAGCACGTCGAACAACGCCCGGTACCTGGAAAACGGCATGAAGACCATCGTCCCGTACGAGGTCACCAGGTCGAACAGAATGTGCAGCAACAACCCGGAAAGGGCGACCGCATATAGCTTTGTAAACGGGACGTCCCTGAGTATGAATCGCCGGACGACCCACGCCACGGCGACGGCGCCAATTGCGGCACCGAAAAACGAATGTGTCATCCCACGGTGCGTCTGCAGGCTTTCGAGTGCGTCACCGGGCAGGAACACATCCAGGTCCGGCAATACGCTGGTAACCGTCACCAGATTCACAAACCCCCGGTTCCGCGGCCACACGGACCGCGCAACCAGTCGGCCAACCAGGCCGTGTGTCGGGGTATCCATCCCTTTACCCTCAATGAATGAGACCGCGATCGGCGGCAGCGTATGGAATCAGTCCTTGCCCGCCCTGCCCCGCCCGGCGTGATCCGGCGCCTCCTGACGCCGTCAGTGCCTGAACCGCGGGACACACAGAATATACCCAATGCTCCGGCTGAATCAACCCCGCGCAAACCCAACTTGACATTACGGTGTTCCGTCCCATAAATTCCTCACCATTCTTGGGCCGATGTAACACAGGAACACAAACCCGGGACAGGCGGCCAATCTCCGATCCCTTACCCGTGACGGGTTTCCGGGAGGCATTAGCCTCAATTCCGCAAAAGCCGCAACGCGGCACCGCGACGAAACCCTTCGAAACAGGCCGAAATGGTCGTCATGAAGGACATTCTTTCAGTTCACGTACAGTGTCCCGGTGTATCCTGGTAATCAGCAGTTTAATCGCCTTTTTAACTGACACATATTCGAATTAACGTCCTCGAAAAATGAGGAATCAAGGTTAGATATGTCGAAGCTCGAAGGGAAAGTCGCGGTGGTAACCGGTGGGAACCAGGGCATCGGGAAGGGAATTGCGCGCGCGCTGGCCAAAGAGGGCGCGAATCTGGTGTTGACGGCCAGAACGGTCGGAAAACTCGAATCAGCGGCCGAAGAAATAAGGGCGGAGGGCGTGGAGGCGATCGCCGCCGCCGCAGACGTTACCGACGAATCGCAGGTGCAGGCGGTGTTCGCGAAGACGATGGATCGATTCGGGAGGGTGGATGTGCTGGTGAACAACGCTGCGGCCTTTGACGGGGGACGAATCGACGAACTCTCCCTGTCAGAATGGGACTGGGCGATGGCGGTGAACCTGCGCGGACCCTTTCTCTGCACGCGGGCGGCTTTCCGCATCATGAAGGCACAGGGCGGAGGCCGGATCATCAACATCGGCAGCATTTCCGCACAGCGCGTCCGCCCGAATTCCGCTCCCTACAGCACCAGCAAATTCGGGATTACCGGCCTTACGCATGCCACCGCGCTGGACGGACGGGACTTCGGGATTGTCTGCTCCTGCCTGCACCCCGGCAACACGCTGGTGGAACGCCGCGAGGAATCGGACGCGCCCACGGACGACGAACCGATGATGACCGTGGATGAATTGGCTCAGGCCGCGGTAACCATGGCGACGCTGCCGCTCCACGTGAATATGCTGGAGGCGATCGTGTTGCCCGTCGGACAGCTGTACGTTGGTAGAGGTTGAATGACAACCGAAATGTCTCGAAGACCACGAGGATCCGCGACCGGCTTTCAGACATGATGCGTTCCTTCCGGCTTTCCGGATCTTTTCCTGTTCATCCATGTTTCTGAATTGATCCGGATATGGAATTTCCTTGACACTCTCGATGTGATTGTTTAATGTTAGAACGTTCCTGTCGGAGCGGCTGATTGCCGTCGCCAGGTTCGAAACCGGCAGGACACTGGATCGTGGAGGAATGAACGTGACAGATCGTGATCGAAACGGGTTTTCCTGGCGTGGGTATTTTTATCGCTCCTACCGGTGGTATTACCGGGAGGTCTCGGATTGTTGTGTCTGCCCACGCGAATAAGCTGCTGAAAAAGACGTAAACCGGGCCGTGGGCATCTGCTCACGGTTTTTTTTTGATTCGGCCGACTCAGGACGCCGGTACCGCGAAATGGCGGCACAACCGGCCAACTGCCTGGTGAAACTCGTGAACACACCCGATTTGGAGACGACAAAAACGTTGGCCAGGGACCGGGGAATCGTTCCGATCTCCCGCGAAATCCTGGGGGATACGGAAACCCCGGTTTCCGCCTATTTGAAGCTGCGGCCCGGGAGTCCCTACAGCTTTCTCTTCGAAAGCGTGGAAGGAGGCGAGAAGATCGGCCGTTATTCCTTCCTGGGCGTGGAGCCGTTCCTTGCCTTTCGGTCGTGGAAATCCCGGATTGAGATAGAGGATCTGAAGCGGGGCGGCGTGAGGGCGTTCGAGGGATCGCCCATCGCCGAGCTCAGGCGTCTGCTGGGGAAATACCGTTCGGCGCAGCTGGAGGGGCTGCCCCGGTTTACCGGCGGAGCCGTGGGTTACGTGTCCTACGATGCAATCCGGCTGGTTGAGAACATCCCGGACCGGACGCGCGACGACCACGGTCTGCCCGACGTCGTATTACTCTTCTACGATACGCTACTTGGCTTCGACAACGTCAGGCAGAAGATCCATCTGATATCCAACGTGCATACCGATGGAGATATCGAGCGGAATTACCGGGAGGCGAAAGCGCGAATCGATGCGCTGGAAACGGCATTGCGGGGGCCGATTCCCGCCAATGGCGTCCCGGCGGAAACGTCCCGCAGCCGCGCGAGCGAAATCCGGTCGAACACGGAACGGTCGGTTTTTCTGGACAAGGTGCGCCGCTGCAAGGAATACATCGTCGCGGGCGATATTTTCCAGGTTGTACTCTCGCAGCGCTTCGAGACCGAGATTACCGTGGGATCTCTGGACATATACCGTGCGCTGCGCACGGTGAATCCGTCGCCGTACATGTTTCATCTGGACCTCAGGGACGTGCAACTCGTAGGCGCGTCGCCGGAACTGCTGGTGCGTGTCGAAAACGGCGTCGTGCAGGTGCGTCCCATTGCGGGCACACGCTGGAGAGGGGCTACGGAAGAAGAGGATTCCACCCTCGCGGCGGACCTGCTGGCGGACGAAAAGGAACGTGCGGAGCATATAATGCTGCTGGACCTGGGTCGGAACGACGTCGGTCGGGTATCCAGATACGATACCGTACGTGTGACCGAACAGATGGCAATTGAGCGTTATTCTCACGTGATGCATATCGTCTCGAACGTTCGGGGTCGCCTCAGGGACGGCGTGGATGCACTGGATGCGCTGTATGCCTGTTATCCGGCAGGTACGGTTTCCGGCGCGCCCAAGATCCGGGCGATGGAAATTATCGACGAACTGGAGCCGACCCGCCGCGGGCCTTATTCGGGGGCCGTGGGTTATATAGATTTTTCGGGCAATATGGATACGTGCATCGCCATACGTACGATGGTGCTGCAGGGACGGAGAGCGTACGTCCAGGCCGGCGGTGGGATTGTGTTCGATTCCGTACCGGAAAACGAACACCTGGAAACGGTAAATAAAGCGAAGGCGCTGTTCAGGGCGGTGGAACTGGCGGAGGGTGCGGTTTAGCGCCAGCATTGTACGTTGCCACTCTTAACTACAATGTCGGGTTGACTCATGATCCTGGTAATCGACAATTACGATTCGTTCACGTACAATCTGGTCCAGTATCTGGGCGAGTTGGGCGCACGGATGGATGTGTTCCGGAATGATCAGATCGAACTTGACCGGATCGACGCAACTCAGCCGGAGAAGGTGGTGATTTCGCCCGGTCCCTGCACACCGAACGAGGCGGGTGTCTCCGTGGATCTTATCCGGCGATTCAGCGGGCGGATTCCAATGCTGGGAGTCTGTCTCGGGCACCAGTGCATCGGACAGGCCTTTGGCGGCAAGGTTGTGAGGGCGCCGGCAATTCTTCACGGGAAGGTGTCCGAGATTCATCACGACGGACGTACGATTTTCCGGGATATGTCCCATCCCTTCATCGCAACGCGATACCATTCGCTGATGGTCGAAAGGGGGAGCCTTCCGGACTGCCTCGAAGTGTCCGCGCAGACAGACGATGGTATAATCATGGGTCTGCGGCACAGGAAATACCCGGTTGAAGGCGTTCAGTTTCATCCCGAGTCCATATTGACGGCCGAGGGTAAAGTGTTGTTGAGGAATTTTCTGGAAGGCTGAAATCCAGGGATTGAAAACCCGTCCCATTCTCAGCTTGCATGATGGGGAGACGGCTATGTCGATACAGGATGCGATCGCGAAACTGATTGAGGGTGAGAACCTGACGCGCGACCGGATGATCGGGGCGATGAACCAGATCATGTCGGGTGGGGCCACGGACGCGCAGATCGGCGCCTTCCTTGTGGCGCTCCGGGTCAAGGGCGAGACAGTGGAGGAGATCGCCGGCGCCGCCGACGTGATGAGGGAAAAGGCCACGCGTGTCGGCACGCGGCACGCGACGGTGGTCGATACGTGCGGTACCGGTGGCGACGGTTCGGGAACGTTCAATATCTCCACGGCGGCGGCGTTTGTCGTGGCCGGCGCCGGATTGTGTGTAGCAAAACACGGAAACCGCGCCGCGTCCAGCCTCTGTGGAAGCGCCGACGTTCTGAAGGCACTGGGGGTGAACATCGAAGCGTCGCCGGAAACGATGGGGCGGTGTCTGGACGAGGCAGGCATCGGGTTTCTGTTTGCTCCGGCTCTGCACGGCGCCATGAAGTATGCGATCGGACCCAGACGCGAGCTTGGTGCGCGCACGGTTTTCAACGCCCTGGGGCCGCTGACCAATCCGGCAGGCGCCGCCCGGCACCTGATCGGGGTATACAGCCGGTCTCTGACCCACACGCTCGCGGAGGTATTGCGGACATTGAAATCGGAACGCGCGTTTGTGGTACACGGGCTGGACGGACTTGATGAGATCACCACGACCGGACCAACGCAGGTGAGCGAGCTGAACGACGGGACGGTTTCCACGTACGAAATCACGCCCGAGGAGCTGGGCATCTCGAGGGCGTCGCCAGGCGACCTGGCGGGAGGAAGCGCCGAGACCAATGCGGCGATCCTGCGCAGGGTGCTGCACGGCGAGCCTGGTCCGCGGCTTGACATCGTTCTGCTGAACGCGGCGGCCGCGATTGTCGCGGGCGGCGCGGCGGATGATCTGCCGGCGGCTATGGAACTGGCCAGAGACGCCGTGGATTCCGGGCGAGCAATGGATAAACTGGAAGAACTCAAACTGGTTTCGAACGGATAAAATGGCTACCATCCTGGATGAGATCATCGCATACAAGCGGCGCGTTGTGGCCGAGGCAAAACAACGGGTCTCGCCCGGGGTTTTGTGGGAAAGGGCGGGCCAGACGCGGGCGCCGGGCTCCCTGACGAAAAGCCTGACCGCCGGAGAGGATATCGCGCTCATTGCGGAAATAAAAAAGGCATCTCCATCGAAAGGGGTAATCAGGGAAGATTTCGATCCGGTTGCAATCGGCCGGGCCTACGAGAAGAACGGCGCGGCGGCAATTTCCGTGCTTACGGACGATAAGTATTTCCAGGGCTCCGACGCGAGTCTGAGCGCCGTAAGCGAAGCCGTACAACTGCCGGTGCTCCGCAAGGATTTTGTGATCGATCCGTATCAGATCCACGAAGCCAGGACAATCGGTGCGGCCGCGGTTCTGCTGATTGTCTCAGCGCTCTCGAAACGTGAACTTCCGGAGATGCTCACCGTCTGCAGGGAGTCGGACCTGGACGCCCTGGTGGAAGTACACACCAGGGAGGAAGCGAGCATGGCGCTGGACGCGGGCGCAGACCTTGTCGGGGTGAATAACCGCAACCTGAAGACGTTCGAAACCGATTTGCGAACCACGTTCGAACTGATTGAACATCTTCAGGGAGGTCCGGTCATTGTAAGCGAGAGCGGGATCGAGACCAGGGACGACGTCGTCCGGTTGAGGGATGCCGGCGTGGATGGGGTGCTGGTTGGGGAGCATCTGATGCGCCATCCCGACGTCGGCCGGAAGCTTCGAACGCTGCTGGGCAGGGAAGGCGGTTGATCCGACGCATGGTTCGCGTGAAGATTTGCGGAATTACAAATCCGGAAGATGCGCTCTTTTCTGTCGCACACGGCGTGGACGCGCTCGGTTTCATCTTCTACAAGCCCAGTCCGCGATACGTACACCCGGAACGCGTGAGCAATATTGTCTCGGCGTTACCGCCGTTCGTGACGCCCGTAGGGGTTTTCGTGAACAAGGCCAGGGAGGAGATCGTGGAAACCGTGCGGTCCACCGGGATTCGGGCGGTCCAGTTGCACGGCGACGAGACACCGGCCGACTGTCTGGGTTATCCGACTCCGGTCATCCGGGCATTGCGGGTCGGCGACGGATTCAACCCTGCTTCCCTGAGCGACTATCCGGTAAACACGTTTCTGCTGGATACGGACAAAAAGGGACGGTACGGCGGCACCGGAGAGACCTTTGACTGGCGGTTCGCAAGGGCAGCGACCGCACACGGGCGGATCATCCTCTCGGGGGGAATGGATCCTTCGAACGTGGCCGATGCTGTCCGAACGGTGAAACCGTACGCCGTAGACTGCGGCAGCGGCGTTGAAGCCGCGCCCGGCCGGAAGGACCACGCCAGAATCCGCGAGTTTTTGAGGGCGCTCCGCTTTGCGAATCGCCGCCAACAGCATGTCTGAACCCACTATCGGAGCCCAATACAGTGGACATCTTGAAAGATCTGGATTTTCGGGGGTACCTCTTTCAGGTAACCGATCCCGACGGACTCGAAGCGCGGCTGGCCGGCGGGCCCATAACGCTTTATTCAGGGTTCGACCCCACGGCCGACAGTTTGCACGTGGGCAACCTGATACCCATTCTCGGATTGCGGCGGTTTCAACTGGCCGGGCATCATGCGATCGGGCTTATCGGGGGAGGCACGGGTCTGATAGGCGATCCGAGCGGCAGCAAGGAAGAACGTCCGTTGAACCCGCCCGAGTTGATCGCGGAATATACGGGAAGACTCGCAGAGCAACTCGCCAGGTTTCTCGATTTTGAGACCGGAGCCAATCCCGCCCGGGTGGTCAGCAATCTGGGATGGCTCTCCGAACTGAAGGCGATCGACTTCCTGAGGGACACGGGCAAGCACTTCTCCATGGGCTATATGCTGGCGAAAGAGTCCGTGGCTTCCCGGCTGGAAACCGGAATCTCATTCACCGAGTTCAGCTATATGGTCATTCAGGCCTATGATTTCATGGAGTTGTTTCAGGCGCACGGATGCGAGCTCCAGATTGGCGGGAGCGATCAATGGGGCAATATTACAGCGGGAATCGAACTGATCCGGCGCCGGCTGGGCGGACAGGCGCACGGCCTGACGTTTCCACTGCTTGAGAAGGCAGACGGCTCCAAGTTCGGAAAGACGGCATCCGGCACCGTCTGGCTCGACGCTGGAAAAACGACGCCCTACCAGTTTTACCAGCATTGGATCAATACGGACGACCGGGACGTCGTGTCGTTTCTGAAGCTGTTTACCTTTCTCTCCGGGAATGAAATCAGGAATCTGGAAACGGAAGTGACAGAACATCCCGAAAAGCGAGAGGCGCAGCGGGTGCTGGCCGAGGAAGTCACCACGCTCGTACATGACAGATCCGCCACCGAAAGGGCGCGGCGGATTTCCGACGCGTTGTTCTACGGGGAACTGAGGGACCTGAGTGCGCGAGAGATCGAGGAAGGGTTCAGCGACGTGCCGTCTCAGGCGCTCAATGGCGTTTCAGGCGTGGGACTGATGGATCTGCTGGTCAACGTCGGCATTTCATCTTCCATGCGCCAGGCGCGGGAAGATATCCGGTCCGGCGCGATATACGTCAATGGCCGGCGTTGCGCCGATACGGGCATGATGCTTGAACCCTCGGACAGAATCGCCGGCAGATACGTGGTCGTGCGCCGGGGCAAACGCCGCTACTTTCTCGTGCGCTGGAATCTCTGACCTGAGAAGCTGTCTTTAAATTCCCCGCGGTCTTCGCGCGGCTGCGAAAGCGGCGGTCGGGAACTCACCGGTAATTTTAAAACAGCTTCTGAGGACGCGCGGCCGCGGATGCGTATCGAAGAGCGGTGCAGATGATTAACAGCCGAAACCCATCGTGAATGTCATCAGGAGAGGAACCTTTCAATGAAAGCACCCTGGATCACCTATCGGCCGGAACTCAAGGTATTGGACTGTACGATTCGAGACGGCGGATTGATGAACGACCACCAGTTTTCCAATGATTTCGTAAAGGCCGTTTATGAGACCTGCGTCGACGCGGGCGTCGACTATATGGAAATCGGGTACCGGAACTCCAAAGAGATGTTTCCGAAAAAGCAATTCGGAGCCTTCCGGCACAGCGACGAAGAAGATATCCGCAGGATCACGGGGGACCACGACCCTGAAACCACCGGCCTGAAGCTTGCCATCATGGCCGATGCCGGCAAAAGCGACTGGGCGGAAGATATCCTGCCGGCCAGCGAAAGCGTGGTCAGCATGGTACGGGTGGCCTGCTACGTCGAGCAGATTCCCGAGACCGTTGAAATGCTCTGCGACGCCCACGAGAAAGGATATGAAACCAGCTGCAACATCATGGCCATTTCGACCGTGCAGGAAGTGGAGATCGATCAGGCGCTGGAGGTCCTTGTCGAAACGCCGGTGGGTACAATATGTGTCGTCGACAGCTTCGGCGCATTGTACCGCGAGCAGGTGGATATGCTCATCCGGAAGTATATGGATGCCGTCGAAGGAATGGGAAAGGAAGTGGGCATTCACGCGCACAACAACCAGCAACTGGCATTCGCCAATACCATCGAAGCGCTTATCCTGGGCGCCAACCGCGTTGATGCCACGGTGGACGGACTTGGCCGCGGCGCCGGGAATTGCCCGCTCGAACTGCTGCTCGGCTTCCTTCGCAATCCAAAATTCAAGATTCGACCCGTCTACAAGCTGCTGGAAGCCCACTTTGTCGGATTGCGCGAGCAATTGACGTGGGGGCCTCTGGTGCCGTACAACATCACGGGACAGCACAACCAGCATCCCCGCTCGGCGATGGCGCTTCTGGACGGGGACGACCGCGACCGCTATCTGGCGTTCTACGATCAGGTGATGAGGGATATCTAGTGCTCAACAGAGATGAAGCCGCACGGACGTGGCCCGATGCCAGGGGACACTTCGGACCCTACGGCGGGCGCTATGTGCCGGAGACGTTGATGCCGTTGCTCGAGGACCTGGAATCAGCCTACCGCGACGCGAGTGACCGTCCGGATTTCCGCGAGGAACTGGACCGTTATCTCAGGGAATTTGTCGGAAGGCCCACGTCACTCTATTTCGCACAGCGACTGACCGAAGAACTGGGCGGGGCCAGAATCTATCTGAAACGGGAGGACCTCGCCCACACCGGCGCGCACAAGATAAACAACACGATGGGGCAGATTCTGCTTGCCAGGCGCATGGGAAAAACACGGATCATCGCCGAAACGGGCGCCGGGCAGCACGGTGTGGCGACGGCGACCGTAGCTGCGATGTTCGGACTGAAGTGCGAGATTTACATGGGCACCGAGGACATGGACCGGCAGGCGTTGAATGTGTTCCGGATGCGGCTCCTGGGCGCCAAAGTAACCGGCGTGGAATCGGGAAGCAGGACGCTCAAGGATGCGATCAACGAGGCAATCCGGGACTGGGTGACGAACGTGGACGATACGTTCTATATTTTCGGATCCGTCCTGGGACCTCACCCGTATCCGATGATCGTACGGGATTTTCAACGGGTGATCGGGGTGGAGACCCGCGCGCAGATCCTGCGGGCCGAAGGCCGGTTGCCGGACTGTCTGATCGCATGTGTCGGCGGCGGCAGCAATTCGATGGGGCTGTTTCACGCGTTTCTGGACGATGCGGACGTGCGCATGATCGGCGTCGAAGCGGGAGGCCATGGCATTGCCTCCGGCGACCACGCCGCCCGGTTTCAGGGAGGAGATCTCGGCGTGTTGCACGGGGCGAGGATCTACCTCCTGCAGGACGAGGACGGGCAGATCGCACTGACCCATTCGGTATCGGCAGGCCTGGACTATTCCGGCGTGGGCCCCGAGCACTGTCTCCTGCGGGATGAGGGCCGGATCGAGTATGCGTATGCAACCGACGACGAAGCCCTGAAGGGGTTTCAACTGTTGAGTCGCACGGAGGGTATCATTCCAGCACTGGAAAGCGCGCACGCGATCGCGCACGTGTCGAAAGCGGCGCCGGCAATGGACAGGGATGCTATAATCGTGGCGAATCTCTCAGGCCGCGGCGACAAGGACGTACAGCAGGCGGCGAAGTACCTGGACTGACCATGATTCGTATGTTTTCGGGTACGTTAATTCGTATATGTGCAAGTAGATAAAGGCGATTAAACTGCGGATTACCAGGATAAACCTGGTCACTGGACGTGAACGGAAGAAATGGCCTACCTGACAACCATTTCGGCCCGTTTCGGAAAGTTTCGTCGCGGTGCCGCGTTGCGGTTTTTGCGGAATTAAGGCTAACAGCCCGTTTGGTTTACCGGGCCGGGTCGAATCACGGAGTTGTACTGATGACGAGGATCGGGAGACGGTTCGAAGCGTTGAAGAAAGCGGGAACGACCGGGTTCGTCGCCTATATCACGGCCGGAGACCCGGATATGGCAACCACCCGGAAATTCGTACCGGAGCTGGAAAGGCGCGGGGTGGACATACTTGAGCTGGGCGTTCCGTTCTCCGATCCGCTGGCGGACGGACCTGAGATCCAGGCGGCCTCGCAGCGGGCGCTGAGGCATCGCGTTTCCATCGGCGACGTCATGGACCTGGTGGCGGTTCTGCGGCAGGAGTCCGAGATACCCATTGTCCTGTTTACGTATTTCAATCCGATGCACCGCTTCGGTCTCAAACGGCTTGTCGACAGAGCGGCCGAAGCGGGGGTGGACGGCATTCTGGCGCTGGATCTTCCACCGGAAGAGGCGGGGGAGTACAAGGGTCTGATGGAGAAACGGGGACTGGATACGATTTTTCTCATCGCGCCCACCAGCCGCGAGGACCGCATTCGACGAATCGCGTCTCACACCAGCGGATTCGTGTATTACGTGTCCCGCACCGGCGTGACCGGGGAGCGGGACCGCCTGGAGGAAACACTGGGCGAAAGGGTGGCGGCAATCCGGCGACACACCTCGCAACCGGTAGCTGTCGGATTCGGGATTTCGACGCCCGAACAGTCCGGTGAGGTTGCGGGTTACGCGGATGCGGTTGTGGTTGGCAGCGCAATCGTGCGACGGATCGCACAGCGGCAGTCCGACCCGGATCTCGTTTCCCACATCGGGGATTTCGTCGAAGAACTGGTGCAACCGCTGAAGGGAGCATCCGATGGATCTTGAAGACTGGCGCAGGGAAATCGACATCCTGGACCAGAAGCTGCTGGAGCTTCTGAATCGACGAGCCGAATGCGCCATGGAAATCGGCAGGATCAAGCAGGCTATCGAACAACCGATCTTCGTGCCGGAACGTGAGAAGTCGATCCTGAACCGGATACTTGAACTGAACGAGGGGCCCACGGACGACGAGGCGGTGCGACGGATCTTTCAGCAGATCATCGATGAGTCCAGGCGCCTCATGCAGAAGAATCAGGAAAGCTAATCAGGGGCGAACCTTTCTAAACCTTAGAAGCTGTCTTAAAATTCCCAGCGGTCTTCGCACGGCTGCAAAAGCGCCGGTCGGCGTTGGGCAAATCCACCCAAGAGTGGCGAGGGGCGCGCAGCCACGATACATTGAATATGGGCGGATTCTCCCGCCTTGACCGCCGCTTTTTCGCTCGTGCTCGGGAACTCACCGGTAATATTAAAACAGCTTCTTAGCTCGAGATCGGTCGGGACGTTTCGTCACGTTTGAAGAACGAGGTTAGTCACGGAGTCGGCAGCGCATGGCATTCACGAAAAACATGAAGATACCCACGCCGGAAGCCGTTCTGGACAAGATGCCGCTTCCGAAGAACCTGAAGGGTATAAAGGAGCAGCGGGATGCGGAAATCAGCGACGTCTTCGCGCGCAGGAGCCGGAAGTTTCTCCTTGTGATCGGCCCCTGCTCCGCGCACAATGAAGACGCCGTGTGTGAATACGTCTCCCGGTTGGCGAAACTGCAGGAGGCCGTCCGGGAGACGCTGATTCTCGTGCCCCGACTCTATACCAACAAACCCCGCACAACCGGCGAGGGATACAAAGGCATGGGACATCAGCCGGACCCGCGAAAGGCGCCAGACATGTCCGAGGGCATCTACGCGGTCCGTCAGATGCACATCCGGGCGGTCCGGGAATCCCACCTGACGGCGGCCGACGAAATGCTCTATCCGGGCAATCTGCCGTACGTCGAGGACCTGCTGAGCTATATAGCCGTGGGCGCCCGGTCGGTAGAAAACCAGCAACACCGATTGACCTGCAGCGGCGTAGACGTACCCGTTGGAATGAAGAACCCGACGGGAGGAGATCTTTCGGTTATGCTGAACGCGATTCATGCCTCCCAGATCCCGCACGTCTTCATCTATAACGGCTGGGAGGTACGCACCGACGGCAATCCCATGACGCACGCCGTGCTTCGCGGCGCCGTGGACGTAACCGGGCGCAGCATACCGAACTACCATTTCGAGGACCTCATGTACGCGGCGGAACTGTATCGGCAGCGGCCGCTCGCCAACGCCGCGATCGTCGTGGATACGAATCACAATAACTCGGGCAAGCAGTTCAGTGAACAGCCGCGGATCGGGTTGGAAGTGATACGCAGCCGGCAGAATTCGGCGTTCCTGAACGACATGATCCGCGGATTGATGGTGGAGAGCCATCTGGTTGAGGGGGCGCAAGACGTCAATGACGGCGTGTACGGCAAATCCATTACCGATCCATGCCTGGGGTGGGAAGATACCGAGGCGTTCGTAAAGGAACTGGCCGAGGGGATATGATCGCGAACGGGACCGGAAGGCAGGAACCGACCCGAACGTCCCGCGGGAGCTTTCGCCTCCGCCTCCGAGGATGACCGCATGGCCAACGATCCTCCTTTTGCGCGCGATGCGATTGCAGTTGTCGGGGTGGGGCTGATTGGCGGTTCGCTCGGGCTGGCGCTCAAGGGTCTGGGCATCGGAAGTCGTATCGTCGGCATCAGCCGGCAGGAGACCCTGGACGCGGCCTTCGCGCTGGATGTTATCGACGCGGGCTATCGCTATGAGGACCTCGAATCCGGGATTCGCGATGCGGCGCTGGTTTTCCTGTGCACGCCCATCGTCCGTATTCTGGACATGCTGCCTGAGGTGCTGGGAGCGGCGCGGCAGGATGCGCTCGTGACGGATGTCGGCAGCACCAAGCATGCGATTGTCTCCACGGCGACGGCCCACGCACGGGATGGCGTGCATTTCGTCGGCGGGCACCCGATGGCCGGTTCCGAGCATCGCGGGGTGGGCGCGGCGGACCCGTTCCTTTTTCAGAATGCGATTTATGTGTTGACGCCGTCGCCGGACACGCCCGATATCGTGGTTGAAAAGCTCGCGCGTCTCGTAAGGGCGTTCGGGGCCAGACCGATGAAGATGACGCCCCGGGAACACGACCGCGCGGCGGCGGCGGTAAGCCACCTGCCGCAGATGATGGCCACAAGCCTGGTGTCCATGGTCGGAAGGATGACGGAAGACGAAGGGCTGCCGATTCGAATGGCGGCGGGGGGGTTTCGGGACCTGACGCGCATTGCTTCCAGTCCATATGAAATGTGGCGGGACATCTGCCATACGAACGCGGCCCCGATCCGGGAGATGATCGATCTTTATATAGAGTCGCTTTCGGCAATTCGCTCGGCCGTGGACCGCGAACGCCTGGAACAGGCATTTGCCTATGCGAATCGAATACGCGGACAGATCCCGAAGGACTCCAAGGGATTCCTGCATCCACTGCACGAAATCCTCCTCCTGGCGGAGGACAGGCCGGGCGTGATCGCCCACGTCGCCAGGACACTGGCCGGAGAGAATATCAACATAAACGACATCGAGGTGCTGAACGTGCGCGAGGGGGAAGGGGGCACGATTCGGATGGGGTTCGATTCACGTTCGTGCGCGGAACGAGCCGTTGACGTACTGGCGAAAGCGGGCTACAGCGTGAGATTGAGATAAGAAGCTGTTTTAAAATTCCTGGTGAGTCCCGAGCGCGAGCGAAAATGTGTCGGTCAAGGCGGGCAAAGGCGCCCATATTTGGGTATACGGGTGCTTTTGACCAACGCAGACCGACGGGTTTGCAGCCGCGCGAAGACCGCTGGGGGTTTTAAGACAGCTTCTAAAGCGTAAGATCCGGAGACGATTGAACCGGAAAGATCGCTTTCCCTCCGCTGGCGACCGCATTATAAAGAAGGCCTCGTATTGGAACTCACGGCGTCGGGAATCTCCGAAGATAGCATCAAACCATCGCCCGGGCTCAAGGGGGTTACCGACCTCCCCGGCGATGCTGAACTTTCGATAATCGCCCTCGCCCTTGCGTCCACGGCCGACGGGATTTCCGAAGTGCGCAGGTGTTCGCGAAGACGCGACGTCGAGCGAACCGGTGAGTTGCTGTCGGAACTCGGGATTATGGTGGCGCGGGACGGTGAGACCGCTACGGTAACCGGCGCGCCGTTCCGGGCGACGGACAATGTGCTGAATGTGGACGGTTCCCTTATCCTGTTTTCCTGTCTGGCGGGATTGCTGTCGAGCGCCCCATTTGTAACGAGGCTCTCCGGGGTTCAGACGGAAGACGGCGTCGACCGGGTTGCCAAGGCGCTTCGATCGCTGGGCGCGCACGTGAATATTTCGGTTACGGACGGGATATCGGCCGGTGTTGGCGGGTCAAGGTTGGCGCCCGGATCCTACCGCGTCGGACGTCCCGACCTGGCGGTGAAATGCGGCGTACTGATGGCAGGGCTGGGTGTGGACGGGCCGGTTGAACTCCTTCAGGACACCGGCGGGGACGACGATCTGGAAGTGTTGCTCCGGGCCGCGGGATGCGATCTGAAGAAGAAGCGGATCAAGGAGGACGGAGGTTATCAGTTGTTGATGGAAGGACCCGCGCGGCTCCGCGCCGCTACCCATGAGCTGCCGGGAAGTCCGGACGCCGGGTTGTTTCTCGCCCTGGCTGCGGCGATGCTGAATCAGTCCGATCTGACGTTAAGCCATTTCGGAATGGACTCGAGAAGCCGCAGGATCGTGGACATACTGCGCAGGATGAACGTGGCTATGGATGTGACCCATTTCCGGACGGATTCCGGTTTCCCTGCCCGGAACTTACGGATCAGGGGGTCCGACCTGCGCGGCATAAGAATCGCGGGCGCGAACGCGCGACTGATGCGGGACGTGCTCCCACTCGTGGCGGTCGCAGGCGCCGTTTCCCGGGGCGAAACCATAATTCGGGATGCCGGGGCATTGAGGAATGGACCGGTTGACTGTATTTCGGTTCTCGTGGAGAACCTGAGGAAGATGGACATTCAAGTGGGAGAGATGCCGGACGGGCTGGTTGTGAAGGGGGGACAACCTCAAGGCGACGAGCTCGATGCCGCCGGCGACGCCCGCGTGTCCATGGCGCTCCGGCTGGCAGCGCTGGCCAGCGAGGGGGACACGCTCGTCAGGAATCCCGGGCCCGTGGATCAGGGGATGATGGACCGGCTGGCGTCAGTACAGAAAGCGTAGTTCCTGCGCAACATTCAGATGCCCGCCTTGCGCTGCGGCGGCAGCCGGCCGTTGCAGGCGGCGCGGGTCAATCTTCGGTACGAGGAGAGCCTTATGAGACTGGTTGTCAGGTTATTCCTTCTGGCGCTGCTGGTGTTCCTGGGAGGCGTGGTCTTCATTCGGTACACCTACAACTGTTCGTGGAAAGAGAGTTTCGCCATTGCCGACCAGTTTGTGTCGGACCTGACCCGTTGATAACGTCGCTCCGCAGGCGAGGCCGGTTGGGCTTTTTCGACGGGCTGACGAGCAACGCGTTGCCAGTTTCGGTTTGGAGGAACTCCGGCTGGCAATGCGCGATAACCGGAACAGAGCACCAGGCCAGAGGAGTCTGTTTTGGGTATTGTCTCGACCACGCGATTGCTGGGCGTGATAGGCGACCCCATCGCCCACTCGTTTTCTCCGGACATGCACAATGCAGCCATAGGCGTTCTTGAGATCGATTACTGTTACGTCGCCTTTCACGTCTTGCCGGACGGGATTGAACCGGCGCTTGAAGGTATGCGCGCACTGCAGATCCGGGGATTAAACGTTACCCTTCCCCACAAATCCGCGGTGATGCCGCACCTGGACCGGATTTCGGAAGAAGCGCTGGCCGTGGGCGCGGTGAACACGATTTCTCTCAGGGACGGCAAACTGGTCGGGCAGAATACCGACGTGTACGGATTGGTCACCGCCCTGGAGCGCACCGCGGGTCTCGCCATGCTGCCGGAGCATTGCGTGATCCTGGGCGCGGGCGGCGTTGCGCGGGCGGCGGTTTACGCGCTGGCCTCGCGGAAAGAAGTGAGGCGAGTGAGCATACTCAACCGCACCGTTGCCCGGGCTGAGGCTCTCGCGCATGATATGCGACGCATAACGGGTAAGGCAATCGACGCGGGTGATCTGAAGAAAGGCACGCAGATGAGTCGATTCGCCGATGCCGGCCTGGTCGTGAACGGAACGTCGCTGGGGATGGTTCCGGACGTGGAGCGGACGCCCCTGGCGGATACAGACGCGATACACCCGCAGCTGGTGCTATACGATACGGTATTCAATCCGCTGGATACGCTCCTGATGCGTCAGTTCCGATCCGCGGGAGCGCCGGCGTTCGGAGGGCTGGACATGCTTGTGTACCAGGGAGCCCGTTCGTTTGCCATCTGGACGGGCATCGAGCCGCCCATCGACGTGATGAAGCACGCGATAATCGGCCGGTTTCGGGAGTAACGGTGGCCGGTTCCGACCATCAGGGACGCAATGCCGGGCATACCTTCGTGCGCCAGATGTTCGACGGCATTGCCGGCACGTACGATCTTCTGAATCACCTGTTGAGCGCCGGCGTGGATATTCTGTGGCGGCGGTGGACAGTCGACGCACTGGATCCGGAAGCGGGCTGGTGGATCCTGGATCTGGCAACCGGAACGGCCGACCTGGGACTCGAAGCGGCTTCTCGCGACCCGGGGGTGCGGGTTGTGGGCGCCGACCTTTCCCTGCCAATGCTTCGGATCGGCAACAGAAAGCGAAAGAGAAGATCCGGCAGGCTGTACCTGCTTCGGGGAGACGCGCAACGGCTGCCGTTTCCCGATGCACGGTTTCACGCGGTAACAATCGGTTTCGGAGTTCGGAACTTTTTGGACCTGAACGCCGGCCTTCTCGAGATACTCCGTGTGCTGCGCCCGGGCGGCCGGCTGGCGATTCTGGAGTTTTCCCATCCCAGGGCGTTTCTGTTGAGCAGGGTCTACCTCTTCTATTTCAGAATCATCCTTCCCGGAATCGGCCGGCTTGTTTCCCGAAATCCTCTGGCGTATCGGTATCTCTATGAGTCCGTCATGCGGTTTCCGGAGGGTGAAGCGTTTCGAATGCGTTTGACAGAGGCGGGATTCCTGGAGCCTGTGGAACGCCGGTTGACCCTGGGTATCGCCACACTCTACATGGCGTCAAAACCGTAGAATCGGGGAGACGGACCTACCCCTTACCCCCTTCCTGAAGGAAGAAGGAAGAAGGAAAAAGGAAGAAGCAGCGGTAACTGTGCCATCTGTCGCTTTTGAGGAGTCCGCTGGGCGAGTTCTCGCTTTCAGACAGGCATTCGATTGGCGAACGCGAAATCTCTCGCGAGCACTTCCATAGCAGGGCGCGCTATTCCGTCCAGCACCGATCGTCGTTATCGTCCGGGTTTGGCAGGCCATTGGATCCGGTGCATCCCGTGAGGGTATTCGCGCGATGCCTGTGGCAGGCCCCGCGCCCAGCGGCGACTTTTGGTTCCTTTTGGTCGCTTCAAAAGTAACACGCCGTAGGCAGGGAATTTGGGGAGTAGGGTTTTTGTTGTTTTGCATTTGA
>JAPPJY010000083.1 GCA_028874335.1 Gemmatimonadota bacterium
GCATCCTCGGAGGGTTTATTCTAATACTTTTAAAATCCGTTTTTGGACAGGTGTGGTTTTTGATCTTTGCTGAAGGCTGATAGCTGAAGGCTGATAGCTTCTTTTATTGTTCCACGTGAAACATCGGGTGCGGTTTATGGAAGCGGCGCGTTGGGTTTTGCGGATGCGCGTGGAGGAGCGGTGACCGATCAGGAATTCCTGGCAGCCGCGGAGGGTTTGTCGATCAGGTTGTCCAATGAGCAGGCCGCGCTGTTCGATCGATATGAGGCGCTGTTGCGGACCTGGTCCCTGCGCGTACGACTGGTTTCCCGAGGGGACAGAGACAGAATCAGAGAGCGCCACTTCATCGACAGTCTGCGGGTAACGCCCTTTCTGCCCCGCGGGAAGATTACGCTGCTGGATCTGGGATCGGGGGCGGGTTTTCCGGGCGTACCGGTCAAGATCGCCCGCCCGGAGGTGAAAGTCGTACTCCTGGAGTCCGCGCGCATGAAGGGACTTTTCCTGAACCACCTGGCGGGAGATCTCAATCTGGACGGGCTGTCGGTTTTGGCTGAGCGGGCAGAGGCCGCCTGCGAGCGTGCCGAACATCGCGGGAGGTACGATATCGTAACGGCTCGGGCGGTGGGCGCCCTGCCGGTCCTGTGGCGGCTTTCGTCAGGATTTCTCAAGAAGGATGGTGAACTGCTTGCGCTGAAGGGTCCCGGCGCGCTCCGGGAAGTAGAGGAATTCGGACCCGATGGCCCGGACGTGTCCATAGAATCCCTGGCGACCGGAAGGCGCCACGGTAACACGATGCTCGTTCGGATCTCGGCACGTCGTAACTGATTAACGTCAATTCCGCAAGAGCCGCAACGCGGCACCGCGACGAAACCTATCGAAACGGGCCGAAATGGTCGTCATGAAGGACATTTTTTCCGTTCACGTACAGTGTCCCGGTGTATCCTGGTAATCAGCCGTCTAATCGCCTTTATTAACTCGCACATATTCGAATTAACCTCCCCGAAAAATGACGAATCAAGGTTAATCGGCCTGAACGAGCTCGATCAGGACGCCCGATGCGCTTTTGGGATGGACGAAGGCCACTTTTCTTCCGAGCGCGCCCGTCCTGATCGCGCCGGACATCGTGAGTCCCTCTTCTTCGCAAGCTGAGACGGCCGCTTCGATATCCCTGACCCGGATCGCGACGTGGTGCAGGCCCTGCCCCCGCCCCGAAAGGAATCGCGCAAGAGAACTCCCATCGTGCAGCGGTTCGAGGAGTTCGAGCCGGGTCGGGCCGGCGCCGCCCAGAAATAGGGCCCGGACGCCTTCTGATTCTACGGTCTCTTCCTCCATCCTTTCGAACCCGAGCATGGAATAAACGGCCAGGGTCCGGTCAATCTCCTCCACTGCGATGCCCACGTGGTCCACGCGTCCGTCCACGATTATCCTCCCGGTCTGCGGGGTCCAAAAACAGCGCGCAGCCTGTCCGATATCTCGCCCACGGTGGCGTTTACCAAACAGGCGGCTACGGACTGCCGGTCCTTCTATTTGAAGGGTGAAGCGTTGTGTTGCACGAGCAACCGGTTCATGTCTACCCCGATCGTTACCTTCGTCTGGAGCAGGCGCGCTTCGGGGCCGTCGCCATCGTACAGCTCGACAGGCGCGTAGATATCCATCGCGTAGCGCGGCGCCAGCGGGACGAATCCGGGGACGACTGGCACGGTGCCTGGTCCGCCTTCGCTGATGTTGGGGTTCTGGTCGATTTCCCGCAGCATCATCGGCAGCTTGATCCCCAGATCGGCGAGTCTCCTGCCTTCCAGGAAGAGGATCTCCTGCCGCGCGAGCCACAGCGCGTGCCACAGATCGGATGCGTCCGACAACGCCGTGACACTGTCGGCGTCGAGCGATGTCCCGGAGATGTTGGGGATCGTGAGCCCGACGCCCGGCCGGTCGAGCACCAGGCCGGCCCGGTAGGGACTATCGGAATCGGCTCGCACCAGGATTTCGGAGTCGCGCGGACGCAGGCTCAGGTCGGCGTTGCGGCGCTCGTCGATATCGTCGAAGGAAACGGCGCCGCGGGATCCGGCAAGGCGAATGGCGCTGGCCAACTGGCGCTTCGCCCCGGCGAGGTCGCCCGACGCCAGCGCGACCTCGGCCAGGATCAGGTGCATTTCCTCGGCTTTGGCAATGGGTATTGCCGACTCGCGATCCGTGTACTTGGGGTCCAGGAAATCCAGCCGGGGCAGCGGCTGCATCTCCTGCAACGCCCTCAATACCAGGAAGTTCACCGGCGTGTTGGTGATCGAACCCCCGTCGTAGGGAGGTGCGAAAAGAAACTCCGAGTCGGCGGAAAGCACCGCGTTGGCCGCTGCCGCCGCCCCTGCCCTGTCACCCTGCAAACGATAGGCCCGCGCAAGCGCCGCGTTGGCCTGCGGTCCAAAACCCAGCGCCGCCTGCAGGTCGCTCACGGCCCGGCCAAGCGCAACGTCGGAAGGTTGCGGGGCGCCGTCCTCCTCGAGCGGCACGAAGGAGAAGACCTCGCCCATGGTCAGGTAGGCCATGCCACGGTAGTAGCGGGCTTCCGCCACCAGTTCCGCCGGTGCCCCGGCATCGCTCGGCGCGATCTCATTGATTACAAAGTCGGCCAGCGCCCGTAGCTCCTGTACGTTCCAGTACACCCCGGTGGCGCTGGTCCCGGTCGAGTTCATGATGTCCGGGGTGATCTCGTCGGGGGCGTCCAGGGTCTGAATGAGCCCGGTACCGTGGATCGAAAAGTTATCGGTCACGACCTCGGCGACGACGTAGGCATTGATCAGGCGGGCGAACTGCGCCCTAAGCCCAGGCAGGAGCGCCTCGGTCGCGTTCGTGGCCTGCGCCAGGTCCTCGTAGGTTGTCGTCGGATTCTTCACCCTGGTGGGATTGATGGCGTCACAGCCACCGGCGACAAGTACGCCGAGAAGCATCCCGGCCATGGCCCACCGTCCCCGTCTCAGGATCGAGATGTCCTTGTTCTTCATTTCGTCTGTTCTCCGTTGCATGCCGGACGTTAGCGTCAATCTGAAAAAACAGCAACGCGGCGACACGATAAAACCCTCCGAAACGGGGCGTTATCGACGTATAGAAGGACGTATTTTCTCTTCACGTCCAGTGACCTGGTGTATCCTGGTAATCCGCCGTCTAATCGCCTTTATTTACAAACATATATTCGAATTAACGTCCCCGAAGACTTACGAATCAAGGTTAGAAGACCACCTCCAGGCCGAGGTTGAACCGCCGGTTTGGGGAAAGGGTCGTACTCGTCTCGCCTCCGAGCTGCAGTCCGCCGCCGGAAAGCCCGTTGAGTTCGCCGTCGACGATCTCATTCCGGGACCAGATCCACATGTTGCGGCCACTGGCGAACAGCGAAGCCCGGCTGGCGCTGATGCTGCCGGAAACTCGCTCCGGCAGCAAGTACCGCACCGAGACCTCTCTTAGCTTGAAAAAGTCGCCGTCGTAGAGGAACGCGCTCCGCGCGGCGTTCTGGCTGTACTTGCCCTGCGCGGAGCCGTTCTCGTCATACCGGACCGGGAAGGCGTACTCGCAGCCCTCGGCGGCGCCTTCTTCCATCCCGCAGCGAACGAGCTCACGACGGTATATGCCGTTGAAAGTAGCCCATACCGAACCCCAGTCGAACACGTGATGACCGCCGGCCCAGTCGGCCAGAGCGCTGAATGTCAGGTTGTTGCCGATCGCGATCGAGGTGTTGAAGCTTCCGCTTTTGTCCGGAACCGGGAATCCGCCGGTGAACCGGCGCTCGGAGCCGTCTGGCAAGCCGTCACCGTTGGTGTCCACGGGCGTAGTCACCCACCAGGCGCCTACAGGACCTCCGCGACACTCACCGTCGACCATCCTCCAGCAGCCGGTCACACGCTTCTGGGAACCGTCCGCGCCGAAGTCCGCCACGCCGCCCATGTCGGTGACTTCATTGTAAGTGTAGCGGAACGTTCCACCCAGGCACCAGGCCACCTGCCTGGTGTTCAGAATGTCGACGCTGGCGCCCAATTCGATCCCGCGGTTCAGGATCTGGCCTACGTTCTCCTGCTGGGTGCCCTGCCCGGTGACCGGCTGGCGCGGCACCTGGAAGAGCGCGTCAGTGGTGCGGGCGTCGTATACGGTCAGGTCGATCCCGATCCGGTTGTCCCAGAGAGCGGCGTCGATACCGGCCTCGATCGTGGAAGTCTTCTCCGGGCGAATTTCCGCGTTGCCCGGATTGGCAAACCTCGGGGCCGACTCCCCGCGGAAGGAGATGGCCGAGAAGGTCCGGTCCTTCAGGAAGGCGCCCGGGAACCGGCCGGTCTGCCCGTAGGCGGCTCTGAGCTTGAGTTCGTCCACGAAAGGCAGGCTGAAGTCGTCGGAAAGGATGTACGACCCGGTCGCCTTTGGATAGAGTTCCGTGTCGATATTATCTCCGAAGCTGGAGCCGGCGTCGATGCGGAACCCGCCACCGAGGTAGAGCTTGTTCCAGAAGCTGAGCTGTTCGTCCACGTACAACCCGCCGTTAAACACCTCGACGTTGCCCTCGAAGGCGGTGATCTCCGCCGCCGCGTCAAAGTCGAAGGAACCTGGCAGGGCGAACCCCAGCCCGTTGCCGTTGATGATGCTTACGTCCTCGCGGAAGCCCTGCACGCCGACGGTGAGCGAGGACCCGATGCTCCCGCCTGAGTTCTCCCACGCGTAGGTCGCGCCCGCGTCGAGCGACACTGATGTGAAGGAGCGGTCCCGCCGATTGAGTTGTCCGGTGGGTTCGCCCGGCGTAAATCCGATCGGCTGGAAGATCCGCTGCTGGTTGCTCCGGTAGTCGCTACCCACCGTCAGCCTGGCGGTCAGGTCGTCGCGGATGTTCCAGCGGGCGCCGGCGGAGAAGATGAACCGGTTGACCCATTCGTCGATATCCGGCATCAGGAAGACGTTGTACGCCTCCAGGAGGGTGGCGGCTCCCGAGAAGAAGAGGGCGTCGCCGACCTCGAAGGTCGTGATGGGATTCGTGATGGAGGAACCGTTAAAGAGCCTTTGGAAGTTGTGGTGGACGTAACTTCCCGAAAACTCCAGGGTGAAATCCTCGCTGAGGGACGCTTGCAAGCCGCCCCGCAGGTTGTAGTTGGTGCTGGCATCCTTGGGCTGGGTTCCGGTGCGGTCCTCGAGGCGGCCGCTGACGTTGAACGTCACGTCCGCTGTGCCTCCGCTGACGCCCAGGTAGTAGCTCCTGGCCTGACCGCTCTTGAAGTACTGATCTTCCAGGAAGGTGGCCGTGACCTCGCCGGACTCGACCCGGTCCGGGAAGATCGCGCCGGCGTCGAAGATGTACTTGAGTTCCGGCACCTCGATGCCCTGTTCTACGCGGACCGTAATGCGCGGCGCCCCGGGAGTGCCTTTCCTGGTGAAGATCTGGATCACCCCGGTTGCGGCGTCGGAACCGTACAGCGTGGAGGCGGCACCACCCCTGGTGATCTCGATACGGTCTATATCGCTGGTGAGCAGGTCGGCGAGCGCGGAGGACTGCTCGCCTCCAGTGCCCGCGGCGGTGGCCTGTTCGTTGTCGACGCGCACCCCGTCCACGTATATGACTGGGGTCTGGGCGCCGAACACCGAGGAAATGCCCCGGAAATTGATCAACGAGCCCGTTCCCGGCTGCGCCGAGGTGGCGTTTACGGTCGCGCCCGCGACGCGGCCCTGAAGCAACTGGTCCACGGACTGGACCGGCGCCTGCGCGATTTCTTCGGTGGTGAGTACTTCGACCGACGTTCCGAGGGCGCGCCGGGCAGTTTCGGCCCCCACGCCGGTCACGACGATCACGTCGAGCGCGATCGCCGTCAAGAACATCTCGAAGTCGATGTCGTGTGTCTCCCCGGCACCCACGGTCACGATCTGTTCGGCTTCACCGTAACCGATAAAGGATGCGCGCACGACATGCTCGCCGACGGGGACATTGAAAAGCGTGAAACGGCCAGCTACATTGGTGAGTTTGACGACTCCGGTCCCCGCTACAGTGACATGGGCATCGGAAAGGGGACGTCCGGATGAGGCGTCCAGGACCTGGCCCGTGATTACACCGGTCTGGCTCTGGGCCGTCGCCGGGGCCCAGACTGCAAGCGCTACCGGCACGACGAAGGCGGCAATGCCCCTGATTCGTCGTTGATAGTGCATGATTCCGGCTCTGCGGCGTTCTCGACCGTTCACGATTGCCCTCCCGGTCTGTAGGATCCGAAAACAGCGCGCAGCCTGTCCGATATCTCGCCCACGGTGGCGCCGGCCGAACAGGCCGCCACGACCGCTTCCGTGATCGACCCCTCGCCCCTCGCCCGCCGCTCGACAGAGTCCAATGCGGCGTTCGCGGCGTCGGAACTCCGCATGCCTCGTGCCCTCTCCAGCCCGCCTTTCTGTGTGTACTCTGTCTCCCCCGGGGGCTGGAACACCGAAACCGGCGGTTCAGGAGTGTCCTGATACCTGTTCACCCCCACCACGACGGTCTCGCCCGATTCGATCTTCTTCTGCGCATCGTACGCGGATTCCGCGATGGAGGCCGCAGTGAAGCCGTTTGCGGCAGCCTGCGTCGCCCCACCCTCCCTGTCGACCGACTCGAGAACGGCAATGGCTTCTTCTTCCAGGTTATCGGTCATCTTTTCCACTGCATATGATCCGCCCATCGGATCCACGGTGTCGGGGATACCGCTTTCGTTTGCCAGGATCTGCTGGGTGCGCACCGCCAGCTGCGCACCCGTATCCGACGGCAGACCGAGCGCTTCATCGTATGCGTTGACATGCAGCGACTGCGCGCCGCCCAGGACGGCCGCCAGCGCCTGCAGGGTGGTCCGCGCGCAGTTGTTCAACGGCTGTTGGGCCGTGAGCGTCGAGCCGGCGGTCTGGGCGTGAAATCTCAGGCGCCGGCAACGGGGATCCTCTACGCCCAGGCGTTCCTCGACGAGTCGGCTCCAGAGTCGCCTCGCCGCCCGGAACTTAGCGATTTCCTCCAAAAAATCGTTGTGGACCCCGAAAAAGAAGGAAAATTTCGGCAGAACCCGTTCCATTTCCAGGCCTGCCCCGCGGGCGGCATCGGCGTACGCCAGAGCGTGGGCGAGCGTGAAACCAAGCTCCTGTCCGGCGGTTGCGCCCGCTTCTCTCATGTGGTAGCCGCTTACGCTGATGGGATTCCACTTTGGCGCTGCCCGGAGACAATAGGCCATCAGGTCCACGACGAGGCGCATCGAGTCGCCGATCGGGAAGACGTATGTTCCACGTGAAACATATTCTTTGAGAATGTCGTTCTGGACCGTCCCGGCAAGCACCGAAGCCGGCATCCCGCGCCGTTTTCCGAGGGCCGCATAAAGGGCGAACAGGATGCACGCCGTCGCATTGATCGTCATGGACGTGCTGATACGGTCCAGCGTGATCTTGTCGAACAGGGTTTCGAGGTCCCACAGGCCGTCCACCGCCACGCCCACCCTGCCCACTTCGCCCTCGGCATTCGGATGGTCCGAGTCGTAACCCATCTGCGTGGGCAGATCAAACGCCACGCTCAGGCCGGTCTGGCCACTGTCGATCAGAGCGCGAAACCGGGCGTTGGTCTCCGCCGGGGTGGAGAATCCCGCGTACTGGCGGATGGTCCAGAGGCGGCCGCGATACATGGAGGGATAGACGCCGCGGGTGAAGGGAGGCTCCCCCGCACGGCCGATCCGGGCCGGGGGGTTTTCTTCCTCCCCGGCCCCCGGGGGATGGTGGCCGGCGCCATGCTCGCGCCCTTCAGGTTCGGCAATCAATCCAGCCATGTCGTCGAAAAGGCGCCTGGCTTCTTTTGTTCCGGCGCGCTGGCGGTAAGCCTGAATCAATAGCGCCCGGGGGTCCAGGTCAAGCATGACCGCCAGATCCCGGCATCGCTCATCGGACGGAATGCGCTTTCCGCTTTCTATCTGCCCGATATAGGTGCCCCAGACCCCGATCTTTTCGCCCAACGCCTGCTGGCTGAACCTGCCCCTGCGCGCACTCTCGATCATTTGTCCCAGGTTCATCTACGGAGTCTCCGTTGTAAGGCGGGAAGAAGATAGAAGAAATGCGGGTAGACGGTAGCGGTGAGAGAATCGGGTAGACGCAAGACGTAAGACGGTAGAAGAAAGGCGGGTAGAGGTGAGAGGGTAGACGGTAGATGATATCCTCGCCCGATATTTAATTCCTCGCTGCCTTCGGCACGAAAAGAATCCTCACGAGGCAGGACGTCTCTAACCTCTCCCGGCTTACGTCTCACCAGGTGGTGGGGCGGAGTGTGGTACTCTAACCTCTCCCGTCTTCCGTCTCCCCGCTTTTTAGGAACACGTCGCAGGCACGATTTTGAACAGAAAGGCAAAAAAAGATCTGTCATTTGCAAGTCCGCTTTTTTCTCATAAATCCTTTGTTTTACTGTTATTTACGTCATCTTTTCATTCCACGCGATTCGGCAGGGGGCCGGTTTTTCCGTGAACCGCCTCAGAGGCACGAATGCAACTCGGTGGCCTGCGACTCCCTGACGTGTGCCAAAACATCGGCGCGGAACGGATTAACACGGAAAATTCCCCCCGTACCCCCGGTCGCTCGAACGGAAAAATCTTCTATTGCGAGAGACCTGGCCGTGCTCCCTCTCTCCCGCGGGAGAGAGGGCCGGGGAGAGAGGTCGGAAAAAAGCGGTTAGACGGTAGAGGTTAGCCGGGAGAAGATGCCCTTGCCGATATGGTCCTCCGGCTTGCCTACGGCATGAGAAGAACCCCTTTTCGGCATGCGATCTCTACCCTCTCCCGTCTTCCGTCTCCCCGCTTTTAAGGAACACGCCGTAGGCAGGGAATTTGGGGAAAAGGGGTTTTTGATTTTCGTTTTAGATTCTTTCAGTACGACTTCAACGCAAGATGCGCACATGTATAACCATACTGCTTGCAAATTGTAAGGCGTTGAATCCCCCCACCGCATCAGCCGTCGCCAGCCCTTCGACAGGCTCAGGGACCGGCTCGGCCTCTGCGACTCCCCCTCAGGGGGGGAGTGATTGGACTGTTAAACGGGCTCGCGCGTTGACTTCCATCTATCTGGTTGCGGCTGAGCAAAGTGAATGCTGCGCTAGGGAGGAGTATATACACACGCTTGTGTGTGTATAGTTTATATACAAAATATTGTTATTAAAAGATTTGATAAAATACCGTCGCGTCTGAAACACAAAAGCCGTAGGATTCGGGATGAGCCGGAGCGATGAGACTCGAGAGGCATTCGGCCCCGCCGGTTATTCGACCTCCGACCGGTCAGCCCGAGACAACCGGATTCTCGAGTCGTCCGACGCCGTCGATTTCGCAGACAACGGTGTCGCCGGCCTTGAGCCAGAGTTGCGGATCCCGGGCCATTCCGACTCCCGGCGGCGTTCCCGTGAAGATCAGGTCGCCGGGCTGCAGGGTGACGACCCGGGACAGGTAGGCGACCAACTGGTCAATCCTGAAAATCAGCTGCGCCGTATTCGAGTCCTGCACGGTTTCACCGTTCAGAATACAGCGAATGCCCAGGTTGTGCGGGTCGCCGATCTCGTCGGGCGTGACGATGTCCGGGCCGAGCGGCGCGAAGGTGTCGAAGGTCTTGCCCAGCAGCCATTGACCTCCGGGTTTCTCGAGCTGGAAGTCCCGTGCGCTCACGTCGTGGCCCACGGTATAACCTGCGACGTGATCCAGCGCGTCGGACTCCGATATATCCTTTCCGGCCGTTCCGATAACGACCACCAGTTCCACCTCATAGTCGACGGACTGCGTGACCGAAGGGAGCCGGATTGCATCGCCGGGACCGATGATGGTGGAAGAGAACTTGGAGAACACCACCGGCTCCGATGGAATGGGCATATTGCTTTCAGCCGCGTGGTCTGCGTAGTTGAGGCCGATGCAGAGGACCTTTTCCGGATTCCCGACGGGCGCCGCCACGCGGACGTCGCGGGCGTCGATGCCCTCGCCCCGCGCTGCCGCTTCTCCCACCGCGGCCAGCGCATCCGGACCCGCCTCGAGCAGACTCACGAGATCCGGCGGAATGTCCGGATCCACGCAGCTCACGTCCACGACCGAATCTCCCGAACGGACGCCGACGCGTCGTGTACCCTGGTATTCAAAAGTGAGCAGTCGCATAAGTTGGACACCCTTTCTTTTTTGGATTACGATGTCCTGCCGGACAGGGTGCGAAGAATAACATGCCGGCCGGCGCATGTCAAGGGATAAGGACGACGAAGCAGGCGTCCGCACGCCCCGGCGGGGGTCGACTACGGGTGTCGTATTGGGCATCTGACGCATTGGGAATTCACATTGTTGAAAACGCGGACAGTCGCTGGTGTTTATAATTAAATCAGTGTAATTTTTCAGTTTATATGAAGTAATTCACAATCTCTACCACCGAAACCGCGATATGTGGAAAACATCGGGATAACTCCGGAGGCATAGAGCGCGCCTCCCGTCGACGGTTGGAAATCGGTCGATCCGCGGCGCGTCCGGGTTGGAAGATTTCCCTTGCTACCTCCCTGCGATTATTCTATATTTCGGAAAATCTGCAGTGGGTAAATTTATACCCTGGAAGTGGGTATTTGCGGCCTCACAGCCCGTTGAAAAAGCCCATCCGGGCTACGGCCGGCCCTTGCGGTCGAAATACTGCGTTGCGCTCCCTCGCCGAATCGAGGGATGGGACTCGGTCGCGCGCCTTGTCTTCGGCCACAATGGCTCGGTCTCGCCTGCAGAGCGACTTTCTCAACGGACTGCTATGGAGAATGCCGGCTCGTGATCGAAAAGGTTAAAGACGACGTTGCCGAACTGCTCGAACCCTCCACGCAGTATCTTGTCAAGAAGCGGTTCCGGCCGAATGCGCTTACCCTGGTCGGGTTCCTCCTGAACCTCGTCGCGGCGGTGCTTTTCGGATTCGATTACCTGCGGTGGGCCGGTCTGACTGTGCTGCTCGCGGGAGTGTTCGATTTTCTGGACGGACAGGTGGCTCGCGTGGGGCGGAGCGAAACCACGTTCGGCGCCCTGCTGGATTCCACCGTAGACCGGTATTCGGAAATCGTGATCTGGTTCGGCGTGGCGGTCAGCTTCATACGGTCGGACTCCCTCTGGACCACGTCCGCCGTATTTTTCGCGCTGGCCGGCTCGCTGATGGTGAGCTATATCCGGGCGCGTGTGGAAGGTCTGGGCGAGGAGTGCAAGGTCGGTTTCATGCAGCGGCCTGAACGGGTCATCGCCATTGGCGTGGGGGCGCTGGTGGGCGAAATCGGTCTGACGATAGCGATCTGGGCCATTGCGTTTCTGTCCAACTATACCGCCCTGCACCGGGTGTTGTATTTCCGCAAACGGTCCCGGGATTAACCTTGATTCGTAAGTCTTCGGGGACGTTAATTCGAATATGTGCTTATAAATAAAGGCGATTAGACGGCGGATTACCAGGATACACCAGGTCACTGGACGTGAAGGGAAAAAACGTCCTTCTAACCTGATTAATTCATGAATCGCAACGAATTGGATTTTCAATAAGCGGAAAC